>JAZRNB010000071.1:0-24971 GCA_045647985.1 Acutalibacteraceae bacterium | reverse complement strand
AAGAATCCCGAGAAAAAGAGCACCGAAAATGAAGTTTCATCAAGCTATTGGGCAGACCTTTTCTATGGCTTCAGACCGTCTGTTATCAAGGAGAATTCAAGACTTTACCTTACATTTTTAGCAATAGGCTTTTCAAGTGTTTCATATCAGGTATTCTTCCCTTATCTTCTTGTATATCTGCAGTATGTTGTAATTCCCGATAACGGTGATAATCTTATTACACCAAGTGTAATAGCCACCTTTGTTGTTATGGTTACCATTCTTATAGCAAGTATGGTGATGCTTCTTAAGGTTTCGGCAAAAAACAAGGCAAAGGGCCTTGTTCCCTGTGCAATTTTAGCTACAGCAGGCTTGGTTATCCTTTCAACCTCAACCAATATACACATTATTCTCGTAGGCATCGTTCCTGCCGTTGTGGGCAATCTTGTAATGGGTATTCAGCTTAATGCATCTATAAAGGACTTTATACCCGAGGGTAAAGCAGGACTTTTCCAGGGCATCAGGATGATATTTACCGTGCTGATTCCCATGGTATGCGGTCCGGCCCTTGGTGATATAGCTTGCCGTAATTCAGCAGTTACATATATAAATGAATACGGTGTTGATACTATTGTACCTTCAGCCAGTATGTTTGTTTATGCGGCAATCGTTTCTGTTTTCGTTCTGGTTCCCTTGTTTTTCCTCATAAAAAAGGGATTCAACGTTGAAGAAAACAATTGATATATGAAAAAAGAAAGGAAGTATCAACGATACTCCCTTTCTTTTTTTGATATAATGAAGTATCAAAGAAAGTGCAAGGAAAATTGTAAGGTAAATGGCAGGTAAAATTATGCTGACATATATATCTGAGAACAGGGGGGGGCGGATTTGTTGAAAAACCGAAGCCTCAGTTTTTTGCAAAAGAGATGCTGTTGTAAAGGTGGTTCTTGCAAGAAGCTTTTTATAGTGTATGCCAACTTTGATATGCTTTATCGAGCCTTGTAAAAAACGAAAATTTGTATGCTATTACTCACATTGGTATTGATAAATCTGTACTCATTGAGATGATGGTGTTTTTTTGTTGACAAGGTAAAAGCTGTGGGATAAAATGAAATCAAGAATATAAAAGGGAGATGTTGCTATGGCTTACAAGTTTAATTATGACTATTCGAAAACATTATGGATGAAGATGTTTCTTGCTACTCCTGATTTTGATAATAACTGTTCTAAAATACACATCACCTTTGAGCAGGCGCTTGAAATCGTAAAGACTGTGGATAATATTACGCAGGGGATTCAGAAGATAATTTATCTTGTAGGCTGGCAGGGGCTCGGTCACGATGATTGCTGGCCTGAAATGGATACTGTTAACGAATACCTTAAGCGCGACTGCGATGCTACTGCAAGAGAAAGCTTTATGTGGCTTTATGAGGAAGCTAAGAAATACAATACCGTTATAAGTGTACATATAAATGTTTCCGATGCGGTTAAGGAAGACGGAATTTTCCACGAGTTAAAGGCAGCAAATGCTCTTTGTAATGACATTAACGGTGATCCTGCGGTGCTTCAGATGCTCAATAACCGCAACTGCTACAAAACCTCATATAAGCAGCTCTGGGAAAGTGGTATATTCAAAAGACTGTTTGATAAATTCCTTGAGGTAATTCCGGCAGCGGAGGCAGGTACCGTTCATCTTGATAACTTATGTATTGCAGAAAGTCTTAATCCGAAGACTTACCACGATGAACAAAACGAGGCAAGAAACCTGATTCTTGACTATATCTATGAAAAGGGTATAGAGGTTACAAGCGAATATACCTACAGAGAAGCACATTTCCGTAACGAATCTATTACTCATCCCAACCGCAGAATGTATGCCGATGCAGGGGAGGATATGACGGAGATTCCGTGGGAAAGTGTGCCCATGCATACTCTCGGAAAAATCCCGGCAACCTGGTGGACAAGTCAGGTAAGTATGAAAGAGTGCATTGATATTCCGCCATCTCTTTACAGCGGTCATCTTAATGACAAGGCTCAGCTTCCCGTATTTTACGGTACAATGCACGGTGAGGATATATGGCAGAAATACGGCACGGATGCCCAAAATTGGGCACCTGCTTTTATAAAGGAATTCTGCACATATCACGTTCCTTATGTGTATCTTAACCGTTATAAAAGACTCGGCTTCACAGAAAATCCCGATGCCGAATATGAGAAGAAATATACAGTCACCTTTGCTGACGGTGTTGTATCAAGCGCTTTTGACCGTTCAATTACAAAGAACGGGATTGTCCTCAAAAAGGAAAATGACGTAATTCTGCCTTTGAAAGAGGATAATAAAACCTTTATAGCATACTCCGAAAACGGAAAAAACGGTGAGTGGAATGTACCCGATGCCGATTTTACGACAGCATCCGTATATAACATTACTGCAAAGGGCAACGAATATATCTGCGATGTAACTGTAGAAAACAAAAAACTCTGTCTCGACATTAAGGCAGGCAAAGCCCTCGTTATAAAAGCAAAATAAATACGGGGAGTTCTGTGATGAGTAGAAATTTTACCGATAAAATACATATGCTGGCATCTGTTACGGACACTATCTGCAACAGCTTTATTATTACTACCGCAGACGGAAAGCTGATTGTAATTGACGGGGGATACGATAGTGAAACAGCGCATTTTTTGGAAAATCTGAAGGCTATAAGCGGTGAGAAAGTCCCCCATATTGATGCCTGGTTTTTGTCGCATCCTCATAGTGACCATGTGAATTGTTTCTTTGATATTTTAGAACATCATAAGGGTGAAGCGGAGATTGAACGGGTTTATTTCAACTTCCCGTCAAAGGAGTTTTTTATAGGCAATGACGATTCTGCGGCAGAGACTATGGATGATTTTTACCGTGTGCTTCCTCTTATTTCCGATAAGGTACGAATTATCTGTGGCGGGGATATTCTTCAGATAGGCAGTGCAAAATTCTATATCCTGTATTCCCACGATTTTGAAATTAAAAACTGCAACAATTCATCCCTCGTCTTTCGTATGGAGCTTGGAGGGAAGAGTGTTATGTTTACCGGGGACAGCGAAAAAGAGGCAGGAGAAAAAATTCTCCGTCTGTGGAAGGATTCGGGACTTCTCAGATGCGATATATGTCAGATGTCCCATCATGGACAAAACGGTCTTGAACGCGATTTTTATGAAGCAGTTTCTCCCGATATCTGTCTGTGGCCCACTCCCTCTTGGCTCTGGACAAACTGCGACGGTACAGGACCTTACAATACACTTATCACACGCTCTTGGATTGATGAAATGGGCATAAAAGAGAATTACATAATTAAAGACGGCACTCAGGTTATAAGTCTTTGAAGTTTTTAAGAGCTTGTCTGAAAGTACGTTAGCCTTAAAGATAAAAAGGAGAAAAATATGACACAGATTATTTCATTTTTATTGTCTGCGGTGTTTGCTGTCGGTATGTTTTTTATCGGGTTATTTCCCGAAAAAGAGCTTGTTATTACTAAGGCGGACACTGAAACGGAGTATTACATAAACGGAGAAAGCACGAGCCTGCGCTTCGGTGTTGTGGGTGAGGGTAATCTTTTTGAGCCAAAGGCCGAAATTAAGGTTGTTATTGAGTGCCTCAGCGATGAGCTTGACGGAAAAAGAGCAAGAATCTCTGTTAAAAGTGAGCAGAACGGCTTTAATAAACGGGGATATGTTGTTTTTGACTGTGATTTACCCTATAACACCTTTACTTTTTCATCTGATAAAAACGGAATATTTTCTGTCAACATAAAGCTTTATGATACAACCGAGTTTAGCTTTAATGTCGGTATCTTGCCGAAAAATGAGCAGGCAGCGGATAGCTTTTATTACGGAATTCAGCCTTATATAACCCGCGCTTACACCTGGGGAGAGGGCTTTCAGCTTCTGAATTACTCGGCAGAGGAATCTGTTGACAGAATCCTTGATACGGCAGAGTATCTCGGAGTAAATCTTATTCGTGAAGACAGTGTCGGTTGGGGCGGTATGCAGACTGAGCCTTACGGAGAGCTTAATTACTCGGTTCAGGATTTACTTGTCAGTAAGGTAAACAGCCGGGGAATGAAATATAACTGGCTTCTCGGTTACAATGCAGGGGAGTGGTCGGCTTCCGAAAAATATAAAGAGAATTACGATGAAACAATGGGTTGGACTTGTCCGCCTGATATTGAACTCTGGTGTGATTTTATCAAAAAAATTGCCGGCCATTACGCGGATAATTCCGACATTCTTTGGGAAATATGGAACGAGCCGAACTGGCATTTCTTTGCAGGCACTGACGAGGAATATTTTTCACTTCTTGAAAAAACGGCAGTAATACTCAAAGCCGAAAATCCGTCAGCATATGTTTATTCGGGCGGACTTGCAGTTGCAGAGAAAGAAACTAATTCAGTTTACTATCAGAAATCTGCAGAGCTTATAAACAAAGGGCTGCTTGATAGCTTCGGTTATCATAACCACGACGGATTTGATAATTACTACGAATATATGGGGCAGATGTTTGATCTTGCAAATAATGCAGGGCTTACGAATGGCGGATTCAACAGCGAAAGCGGTGTCGGCGGAACGGATGCTTCAACCATCGCCTGTAAAGCACTTTACACCCGTTCAACAGGAGCAAAGGGATTTGTTTCCTTCTCATTCAGAAAAACCGTTACACCCGAAAATGATATAAATGACTTTGCTTTTTTCAATGAATATCTTCAGCCTGAAGAAGCTGTGATTTCTTATGCAACGGTTATCCGCTTCCTCGGTAACGCAGATTTTGTCAGAAATATTTCAAATGAAAGAAATCTCATTATTGATGAATATAATGCCGGCGGCAAGAAAATCGAAGTATACTATAGTCTTGGCAAAAAGAGTAAAATCACCACTCCCGACGGAAATTACAAGGTTTTCGATATGTACGGAAACGAAATCAAAATCTACAGAAAGCTGACCGTCAGCAAGACCCCAATATATATTGTTTACTGATTTCATATCGGTTTTTATAACAAATTCCAATTTATACAAACACCATTCAGAGGAGCAGAATATGATAACAAAGTTTGATTTGCATACCGATGTCTTGGTTCTCGGAAGCGGTCCTTCGGGATTTGCCGCTGCTTATACAGCAGCTAAAAACGGAGCAAAAGTTATTCTTGTTGAACAAAGCGGCGATGTCGGCGGAATCTCCACTTCAGGACTCATGAGCCATTGGACGGGAAGCTGCGGAAGTCCGCTTTATTACGATATTCTGAAAAGGACAGCTGAAAACAATGAGGGCGAATTCAAAAACAAAATAACAAATATCATTGACCCTGAAAAGCTGAAAACTCTTTATCTTGAAATGCTTGACGAGGTTGGCTGTAAGCTTATGCTTTACACCTTTGCTGAAGATGCAATCTGTGACGGCGATAAAGTGCTCGGTGCAAGCGTTATCAACAAATCGGGCAGAACCGATATATATGCCGAGGTTATTGTTGATGCCACGGGTGACGGTGATATTGCTGCAAGAGCAGGCGCAGAGTTTGTTCTCGGCAGAGAAAGCGATAATAAGATGCAGCCTGCAACTCTGATGTTTAAGGTCGGCGGCGTTGATTATACCAGGGCAGTCTTCTTAGGCTCGTTTGAATCAACTTACGAAACGCCAGACGGCGAGCTTCAGACTCTTGCAAAAGAACATATTCCGTACCCTGCAGGACACATTCTCACTTACAAATCAACGCTTCCGGGTGTTGTTACCTGCAATATGACAAACGCCGTTGAAATTGACGGCACAGATGCCGAAGACTTAACAAAGGCCACACTGACCTGCCGCAGACAGATGGATGATATTGTTAGATATCTCCGGGAATTTGTTCCGGGCTATGAGAATTGCTTTATCATCAGCTGTGCATCTCTTATCGGCATCCGTGAAACAAGACATTTCAAGGGCAAATACACTCTTAACGAGCATGATATTCTTGAAGCAAGGGTATTTGACGATTATGTCGTAAAAGATGCTTACTTCAATTTTGATGTTCATAACATCACAGGTGCAGGACTTGACAAAACGGGCGTGCAGAAGCATTTCAGTCAGACAAAGGGATATACAATTCCGTACCGTTGTCTGATTCCAAAAATCAAAGAAAATCTTCTTCTTTGCGGAAGAAACATTTCAGGTACGCATATTGCACACTCCAATTTCAGGGTAATGCCTATCTGTATAGGAATTGGTGAGGCTGCCGGTGTTGCGGCATACATCTCCGTTTCGCAGAATTGCAGTCTGAATGATGTTGATGCAAAAGAAATCAGAGAAATTATAGGAATATAAGAATCTTCACTATGAGAATTGTATAATGATTTTGATAAGCTTGAATTTGTAGGGCTTAAAACTATGATTGATGCTAAAGAATATGGTTTTTTGCCCGAAAATATTGCATATAAAAGCTCAGAGGCCTTACAGAATGCGGTTTTGACGGGGGAGGGGTTATTGAAATTTCTCTTCCCGGTATTTATAAAATATCGAAACAGATTGAAATTGGTGACGATACAAGGCTTGTGTTTTCAGAGGGAGTCATATTACAGCGGGAAGCAAGTGTGAGCGGTATTAACGGAATTGAAAGTCGTGACTTCGGCGTAAACAGCCGTATTGCGGGATTGCACGCTCAGGTTGCAATGATTTATGTTGAAAACTTGAAAATCATAGATTCTGAATGTCACGGATTGCTTGAAAAGGACTATGCAATTCAGATAAATGCAGAAAATGTTGTTTTTAAGGATGATACAATAAAAACATCTCCGAAGCATCCTGTGAAAATATGTTTTGAGAAATGATATGAATTCGATGTACTATTTTGCGGCTGTGTTTGATTTTTAATCCTTGTTAAATGTATTTCTGTGTAAAAAATTGATGTTGTTTATGTGCCATTTTCTGCGCAAAAAATCGCTTAAAAACCGCCGGAAACGTCTTCAGGTTTCGCTACTTTGCCCCCGGTCCTCATACGAAAGTATGAGGATTTCTTTATTATATAGGAAATTGCTCGCGATTGTGAGCAATTTGCTTATAACAAGAAACACCTACAGCCCCCCCAAGATTGGGGGTAGAGGGTTGAAAAATCGTAAGATTTTTTCTTGTTTTTCAGAAACAACACAACACCTGAAATTTCTTATATATCAACGTTTTCAGATTTTTATATAACAAAAAGCTATAACGAAAACGGTAAAAATTACAACTGTTCTGTTTTGTTTTTTATATAAAAACCGTTTGGTTATTATTCAGGCATTACGATATTTTTGATAACTGATTCAAGGGATATATTCAGTTATTTTTGAAGGATGTTTGAGGTAAAAAGCTTTTAATTCCTTTTATAAATTTTGTCAGATTTAATCAGAAATATGTGCAGACGGATAACCGTCCGCAATTGTAATTTCAGATTATATGTGATACAATTGCCGCATAAGTGAGATATAGTTTAATGCTATCTGTTTGGAATGTGTTGAATTAAAAGGAGTTTATATGAAATATCTGTTTTGTTATTTTATCGGAAATAAACCGGAGGAAGAAAGAGTACATTTTGCTGTTTCTGTTGATGGTTATAACTTTGAGGCACTTAATAACAATGAAGCCGTTATTGTTCAAACTCTGGGGAAGAAATGCTGCCGTGATCCGTTTATTTTCCGTGATGAAGAAAATATTTTTCATATAATTGCTACTGATATGTGTAGTGATGACGGCTGGAACAGTAATAATTCAATGGTTGTCTGGGATAGCGAAGACCTCATTACTTGGAAAAATGAGAGAATTATAGATTTTTCAGCCTTCGAAAGCACAAAGAACGCAGACAGAGTGTGGGCACCTGAAATAATCTATGACAAGAAAAAAGGCGAATATATGATGTATTGGACACATAATAACTCCGACGATGGACTTGATACAATAACCTGGTATGCTTATACAAAGGATTTTGCGACTTTGTCCACTGAACCTGAGGTTTTGTTCAGACCCAAAAGCGGAATGTGCGGAATTGATGCAGATATCATCGAAAAGGATGGTAAATACTATCTTTACCAGGCAGACGGAGAAAAAGAAGCTATCTGCTATGCTGTGTCTGACAATGCATCAGGGCCCTATTTTGAACCCGACGATAACAAAGCTTCCGTTGCGGATGTTGCTTTGGAAGGTAACTGCATTTATCGGATTGACGGTACGGATAAATATGTTTTGATTGCGGATCAATTCAGAACGGGCGGATATTTTATGCAGGAAACAACAGATATGATTCATTTCAACAAGGTTGATGAATGTAAGTTTTCTATTAATCATTTAAGACCGAGACACGGATCTGTATTGCTTATAACTGACAAAGAGTATAATCAGCTGAAAGCTGTTCAATATGAATCCCATATTTGAATGCGAGCTGCTCATTATTAATCTAAGAAAACTGACTGACCGCCGGGATATTTCCGGCGGTCGATCAATTTTTTTGTATGCAATATATATCGGGATGTTCTGCAGATAAACAAGTAGGTTAATTATAGTTATTCGATTTCAAAATCAAATAATCTGAATTCTTTTACACCGTGGCTTGATATCGGGATGAAGCGGATAGTTTTAACGCACCAGTTTACATCAAATTTTACAAATCTCTGATGATTATCGGTGATATGAATTTCTTTTGTTTCGCCGTTTTCAGAAAATCCCTGAATTTTGTATTCCTTTATAAGAGTTGGGGGCAATCTGAATTTTGTCTGCACAAGAGGATAATTACAGGGCATATTATGATAGCTGCGGTTAAGATCGCTGTCAAAAATAAGCCTGATTCCGCTTATGTTTGTGTCCTCAGCAAGGTGATATTCGATAAAATCCTTTTCTTTTCCTATCCAGAGATTTTCTTCGCCTCTGTCAATACCGTTACGTATAATTTCAGCAGAGCATTCCGCTTTTTTTGTAAGCTCGGGCAGAAGTCTTTCTTGCCACGGAATGAAGCAATCATCTTTCATCAGTGTCTGTTGCAGTTTTTTGATGTCAACATTTTCAGGCGTGACATTGTCCTTAATTGCCTCGGCTATTGCAGTTCCTAATGCCTGTCCCAGAACAGCGCAGGTTGCCATTACTCGGCAGGAACTCAGCGCTGCGTGGGTAACACTGATGTTTCTCCCTGCAAAACAAAGATTTTCAATGTTTTTAGAAAGCATACATCTGAGGGGAAGTCCCCAGGGCGTAGGTGCCGGATGGAAGATTGTAGGATATCCGTCTTTATAATAAAAGCCCTCGGGAAAATGGTCATCCATACTCCAGCCGGCATACGCAACTATATCCCGGAATCTGCCTTCTGCTTCAACATCCTTCTGAGTTACAATATATTTTCCTGTATACCGTCTGCTTTCTCTTTTCCCGGGCAAAAAGCCTATCCATTCAAGCTCCCAGTTTTCCACACCGTGATCACCGTGGTTTTTCATATGATCCCATACACCGTAGCAGATTTTTAAAAGCTCCTCACGGCATCTGTCAGTATCGTGAATACAGTCCCATTCACCGCCGATTTCAATCCACCAGAAGTTATTATTCTTGTCGTGGTCCTTAAAGGGCAAATTATCGTCTGAAATGTATTTATATGCCCATTCGGGAGGGAAAAAGGGTACGGGATGGTCAGTTTCCCTTATCTGAAAAAGACAGCTCATTCCCATAGTTTTTTTGTCTCGGATATCAGGAGGAAT
Organism: Acutalibacteraceae bacterium; assembly: GCA_045647985.1. Lineage (GTDB taxonomy): Bacteria > Bacillota > Clostridia > Oscillospirales > Acutalibacteraceae > RUG806. The sequence continues at coordinate 15,272 of JAZRNB010000071.1, read as the reverse complement.
AGTTTCGCTGAAATCACTTTTCGATTCTCTTCCGTACATAAATTCAGCACCGGAAAGCGTGGAAAGAATTGAATCGCCCGAGCAGTCTGCAAAATACTCGGCTTCAACAATGTGGAAGGTTTCGGCATTTGATTGCCAGGCCTTGATGCTTTGAATTCGGGGACCGTCAGTTTTACAGTCAAAACAGCTTGAATTAAGCAGAAGTGTAAGACTTTCTTCTGCAATTGCTTTCTGATAAAGCACACTATCCCACAAGGAATATTTCAGTGACGGATTCTGATAGAAATTTTCAAGCATAATTTCTTCAATTATACCGCCCTCACGGTTATCCTTACCGTGGCAGCCACCGATCCACATACGGATTTCACTTGACGCATTACCGCCGAGAACAGGTCTGTCGTGAATCAGGACAACTTTAATGCCGTGTCGTGATGCGGCTATTGCACAGCAGAGTCCTGCTAAACCTCCGCCAATAATACAAAAATCTGTTTTATGTTCAAGAGTTCTCATTACGATTTCCCCTTACAGCATATTTTGAATCAGCTTTATTATACAACAATCCGTCGCAGTATGCAAAGCTGATACTTAATATACCTTATCTGTCGAGAAAAAAGATCAGTTAAGATCCAATTGTTGTTTTTTTTGTATTAAAGCTGTTAATGTTTTATTAATATGTCGTTAATATATTGAAAATTGTACCTGATTATGTTAAGATAAAATAAACTGAATGGAGGTAACTTTATGAAAAAGATTGTATCCGCTTTACTTGTATTTGTTCTCATTTTTTCTTTGATTCAGCCCGTTCTTGCTGCAGAAGACAGTGAGCATCCCACAATTTATATTACGGGAGCGCAGACAAACGGTCTTGTGAATGCTGACGGCTCACAGCTTTATCCCATTGTGGATGATGTGGATGCTATGGATGTAATCAAGGAGGCACTTGAACCTTGCCTTAAAAAGCTTGTAAAGGGTATGCTTACCAATGATTATAAGGAATATGCCCAGGAATTCTATAATGTATTTGTGCCTATTTTTGATGATATGGCACTTGATGTAAACGGTGAAGTAAGTGATGGCAGCCATCCTGAGAAAACCATTTACACCTGTAATATCCCGAGAAAAACATCTAATTATAATGAATATGACTATCAGTTCTGGTATGACTGGCGTATTTCTCCCATGCTTGCTGCAGATCAGCTTAAGGAATATATTGATATGGTGCTTGATGCTACTGGGGAAAGCAAGGTCAATGTTCTGGGACGTTGTTACGGTGCCAATGTTGTTGCGGCTTATCTGACAAAATATGCAAAACACGCAGAAAAATATGTTGATGACGTGGCTTACCTTACATCATCAGTACTCGGTCTTGATATGCTGACAGCTTTGTTTACAGGCAATATCAAGCTTGAGGGTGACGCTATTGATAATTTCCTCAATTATTTTATGGATGAAAAGAATCTTATTGAGGATATGGAGCTGAATCTGTTCCTTGTGACTGCACTTGAGCTTTTCAGAGAAATAAAGACACTTGACCTGACGGGTGCGGCTCTTGAGCTTCTTATAAAGCGCATAAAAACTGACCTTATTCCTCCGATTCTTCGAGATACATACGGCTCAATGCCCTCATACTGGTCTATGGTCACTCCCGAAAGCTATGAAGAAGCAAGAGATTTCGTTTTTGCAGACTGTAAGGATACATACAAGAAGCTTATAGAGAAAACGGATGATTTCCACTATAATGTACAGAAGAATGCCGAGGAAAATATGCTCGCTCTTAAGGAGAAAGGCATTGATTTTTATATTATTGTAAAGTACAATTTCCCCGATTGTCCTATTTATGAGGGTGCCACATGCCTCGGTGACGGTAATACAAGCTGTGTGCGTCAGGCATTCGGCGGAGAATATGCAGATTTCGGAACAGTTTTCTCGCAGAAATATATTGATTCTCTTGAAGACAAAACATATCTCTCTCCGGACCTTAAAATCAATGCAGCTACCTGTCTTTTCCCCGAGTACACATGGTTTGTAAAAAATATGTATCACGATACATTCCCTTATCCTATCAATCGTCTTGCACTTGACCTTATGAACAATGATGCCACTGTTTCTGACGGCAGATTCCCTGCAGTTCAGGAATTTGTGGGCGACAGACTCATTCCCGTTGAGGGAACTGACGAGGATGCAATTCCCGAAAAGAAAAATGTATTTCAGATGTTCATTGACTTCTTCAAGTCCCTTATAGAAGTTCTGAAGAAGCTTATTAACGGAGAACTTACTCTGTAAAAACCGTAGATTCTGTAGATAATGTTGTCCCGGACATTTTTCAGACAGTAAGTAAAATCAGAATCTTCGCTGAATCATAATAAGTAAGATAAGAGGCTGTAAAAAACCTTTGTTTTTTACAGCCTCTTTTGTTGGTATAGGTTTTATTTCCATTCCTTATTCATAACAACGAATGTCATTCTTTCCTGGATGCTTGCACCGCCGTGTCCTGTGCCGATACCGCCGTGGTCACTTGTTACAATAATTAGCCAGTCTTCGCTGTTATAGGTTTCTCTTGCTTCTATAGCCTTGATAACCTCATAACCGTACGCATCTTCGGTTCCGAATCCGTTTTTATACACGGGGTTGTTGTATGTAAATCCGAAGTCGTGACCTGCTGAGTCGGTGTTTTCATAAATAATAAAGACAAAGTCTGCGCAGTCTGTACCGGTAACCTCTTCCATAGCGCCGGTATGAATATCCTTCTTACCGCTGCGAAGATTGAAATCTACATCAATATTGTTTTCCTCGCAATATGCTTTTTCTATGTTATAGGTTGCATTATTGTTTGTAAAATGACCTTTCCACTTTGTAATAAATGCGGCATTGTCAATTATCTTCTCTTCAATAAGGGTAGTCATAAGAGTCTTCGGCTCAAGCTCCTTTGTGATACCGTTACCTGTTATTCCGTGCTCGTCAGCCCATGCACCTGTAAGAATTGAGCACCAACCGGGAGCAGTTGAAGTAGCCTGAGTGTTTTCTGCAGGGAAATTCACACCGCCGCAATAGGTGAGGTTATTTGAAGCCCCGTTTTTAAGCAAATAGCTGATAGCGCTGTTATCTTCCTGAACCTCATTCAGTATATCAGCACGGCATCCGTCAAAGCCGATAACGGCTACCTTCTTTTCGGTTTTGCCTTGAGGAAGCTCTGAACGGAAATGTTCATTGATTATATTATAAAGATCGGTCTGAGGATATGCTGTTTCAATGGTGTTTTTGTATCCGACTTCGGTGATATTCTGTCTGTAGAATTCTTCGGTATCATTTTTGTCTGTACTGTATCTTGTAAGGTAAAAATACAAGCCTGCTCCGATAAGAGCCAGAGAGAGTACAACTGCAATTATTGTGATTATAAGTTTCTTTTTGTTTTTCATGTTAATTTCTCCTTTTTGAAATTTTATTGTTTAATTTTAACACTTAATTCTGTAATTATCAAGAGATTTCAGTATAGCGTTTTTTGATTGATTACTCTGATATTCATATGTGTTTTTGCGCTGAATTATTATTTATGCAGATTTTAGTATGGTCATAAGCTCCGAAGCCTGCATTGATTCTCGCTGCAATCGGAATATCTCTCGGCGACATCTTCCCCGATTGTAATTCTGCATAATGTGTGATATAATTATTAAAGAAAAACAGAAATTATCAGAGCGGAGTGAGAGTATGAAGATTCCTTACATTTCCGATAAATGGAAAATTTTATTTAAGCCAGAAAAGTACGGTAATTATGTGAATGACCACACCATAGTAAAAGGATCTGACGGCGCCTGGCATTTATACGGTATAACAAGTGTCGGAGGACATTCTTATGAGGAACGTTATTTTGTTCACGGCAAGGGCAATAGCCTGGAGACTCCTTTAGATGAGGTCGGAAAGTCAATTGACAAAGGGACACTTGCATGGGCCCCTTGTGTAATAAATAAGGACGAGGATTATTTTATGTTTTACGGTCCTTCTCCCACATCGCTCGCGGTATCCTTTGATATGTATGAATGGTACGGATATAATGTTACGCTTAACAATGAACCTCTGATGGGAGCGCACCGTGACCATTTTGTGTTAAAGGTTGATGAAGACAGGTATCTTATGTATGTTGTAGGTGTTTGTAATAAAAAGAGTGCCGTTTCCTGCTTTTCATCCTGTGATTTGTTGACATGGAATTTTGAAGGATTTGCTCTGACTTCGGGGGAGAACGCTCCTCTTAATCCCGGGTGGGGAGCAATGGAATCACCTTTTGTATTAAAAAAAGACGGACTTTACTATCTTTTTATAACTTATACCGATTCTTCAGATGAAACCTATAATGACACATTGGTTTTTTGTTCGGAAAGTCCCTTGAGCTTCGGGGAATACAACTGTGGTGCAGGCGGTACGGTACCGATTACAAAATTATCTGCTCATGCTCCTGAAATTATAGAGGAAAACGGCAAAACCTATATAACAACCTGCGGCTGGCGTGATAAGCCTGTTCCTCATAAAGGCTGTGTTTCAATAGCTGCTCTTGAATGGAAATAAAAGAAATGTTGAAAAAAGAATTACCGCAAATACCGCAGGAGATTGCAGATGCTCTGATTAAAAATGAAATAACTAAAACACCGTTTAAGCGTATGAACGATATCTTGTGTGATACTGATCTGCAAGCAGAAGTCGGCTATGCGAAAATGGAGGATAATACATACCTGGTGTCAATGATTTGCCCGATGCCGAAAATTACACCTGAAATGATAGATTGGTGGTTCTGGTGGCATCCGCAGGCAAAAGAGCGTTATCAGGTGTGGTTTCCGGGTGAGCATTTCGGAATAGGTTATTCAAGGAAGCAAAAAGAGTATTTTAATAATAAAACCTGTCCGCCTTTTCAGAATAATACTCAATATCCGTTAGAAAAAATCGGCAGAATAGTTTTACCCTTGAGAATTGATTTTGTCACGCCTGAGGAGTTCGGCTTTTCGGCTAAAGCTACAGCGGAGAACAATATCACAAGGATAGTATGCGGTCATGTCGGAGCTTTTAATAATTTGGTCAGGCATACTGAGATGGCTCATATTTTCAAACAAACCGAAAACGGATTATTTTTGATCAGCCGGTTCTGGTTAGGACAGACTATGAAAAGTCGTTTGCTCCGTAAATTGATTATAACCGAAGATATGGCAAAAGGTATGGCTGAGCATTGTTGTGTAGAATATCGCAATTTGTGTGAGATTCTTCCGATATTATATAAAGAATACAGCCGGACAAATCAGAAGGATATCTGAGTCAGAATTGTAAAATAAAAATATTACATACTAAGCCATCCTGGTGGGTGGCTTTTTTGCTTTTTGTGTGATATAATCAGTTCAGTTAATATTAATCTGCGGGGTAGTTGTATGGCGCAGCTACATTATGATTTGAAATCAGAATAATCTTTTTATAAAGAAGATTATTTATATGTGCTCGGTATAAAAAGCGAAAGCGGGATGCTTTTCGGTGAAAATAAAAATACGGGTATTAAATAAAACAGTTTTATTTTCTTCAATTAATTACAAAAATCGGACTAAGTTATATTTTTGAGGTGTGCAGATGAAAGTTTTTAGTGTTAACGGTTGCAGTCAGGGTGAATGCTTTGGTGCAAACGGAATGAAGGTTATGATTAATGCTAATAAATATGGATTTTTACCTGAAAATAACGGATATGAAAACTCCGAAGCCTTGCAAAGAGCTGTAGATTGCGGAGGAGTTATTGAGGTTTCTGTGCCCGGTATTTATAAAATATCGGAACAGATTGAAATCGGTGACGATACAAGGCTTGTGTTTTCGGAGGGAGTCATATTACAGCGGGAAGCAAGTGTGAGCGGTATTAACAAAAATGCTTTTATAAATAAAGGTGCACTTAAAGGTGAATATAACCGCAATATTGAAATTATCGGCTTGCATCTGCTGTGTAACGGAATTGAAAGCCGTGACTTCGGCGTAAACAGCCGTATTGCGGGATTGCGTGCTCAGGTTGCAATGATTTATGTTGAAAACTTGAAAATCATAGATTTTGAATGTCACGGATTGCTTGAAAAGGACTATGCAATTCAGATAAGTGCATTCAGGAATATTTATCTTGACGGCTTATTTATAACAGGAAATAAAGACGGTGTGCATCTCGGCTGGGGTGACGGATTTGTTATCAGAAACGGAAAATTCCGTACATTTGATGATCCCATAGCACTCAATGCCTTTGATTACGCAACCTCAAACACTCATATCGGATGGATTGAAAACGGAATAATAGAAAACTGTATTGATCTTGATGATAATACAACAACAGGTTTTTTCTGCAGAATTCTCGGAGGAGCCTGGTGCAGCTGGCAAAAAGGAATGCAGGTTCAGCATTCCGATACCGTTGCAGTTAACGGCAGAACCTATCGGGTGCTTATGAATCCGAAGGACGGAAAGCTTTATACCTCACTTACACCGCCTTGCCATAAAAAAGGAATAGCGGAATATGACGGGATAAGCTGGGTTGCCGTGCGCGATACGGAAGAGCTTGACTGCGGCTGCCGCAACATAATAATACGCAATTGCCGGCTTCAGAAAAAACGCAACATAGGTATTGCAATAAATCTGAATTACGATACCTATGCACGAAGCTGGTATCCCGGTTGTGTGTGTATACCGCAGAGTGATATCTCTCTTGAAAATATTTCTTTAGAAAACGATGTTGACATTCTTTTACATTCAAATTATCCCACCGGCAATATAACGCTTAAAAATATTGATTTTAAGAATTCAAAGCTTTGCTTTGATACTGTTTCCTATACGGATGTTTGTTATCCTGAGGTTAATATAAAAGCAGAGAATATTGCTTTTAAGGATGATACAGTAAAAGCCTCACCGAAGCATCCGATAAAAATATCATTTCCCGAATGATACGGGCTGAAATATGTTTTGACTGCTGATAAGTTGAATTGCTGAGTCGATTGTGATAAAATAATATGCGTATTTTTCAGAAAGAGAAAAGCTTTATTACCTGAAGCATTGTCCGGGAGGTTTTTATGAACATATTACAGACAATTATATCTTATCTTGCAATTGCTGCAGCTTTTATTTCATCTCTGTGTTCGTGGGGAAAAACGGAAATGATACCATTTTCAAATGATTATGAGATTCCCGACAGTATCCCCGGATATAATGTAATTTCTACCGAAGAGAAAAGTGACTGGAAGGCAAAATGGATATGGGACAAGGAAAACCTGACTCAGAAAAATGTCTGGATGTGCTTCAATAAAAAGATCTGTCTTGAAAGAAAGCCTGAAAAGCTTATTGCGGATATTGCGGCAGATTCAAAATACCGGCTTTATATAAACGGAGAAATTGTTGTTTTTGAGGGAAGTGTGAAAAGCGGACCCGATAAAAACAGCTGTTATTATGACAGTATTGATATTGCTCCCTATCTTAAAAAGGGGGAAAATTCTATCTGTGCTCTGGTGTGGTACTGGGATAATGAAACAAGCTATTCCTATTGCGGCAGCGGTCAGGGCGGATTCCTTTTTGAAGCGATAAACGGGGATATAACAATAGTATCTGACAACAGCTGGAAGGTTACAAGAAACATGGCATTTGTTGACAGCGTACTTTATCCTCCTAATTACAGGCTTCCCGAATACAGTATATATTTTGATGCAGGAAAGTTTTCGGATGATTGGATTAATGAAGCCTTTGATGCTTCTGAATGGGAAAATGCAACGGAATATGCGCTTGGCGGTGAGGGTGTCTACGGCAGGCTTTATCCGAGGGGAATTCCCTTCCTGAAGGATTACGGGCTTAAGGATTATGAGAATTCAGAGGATTACAAAAATTATACGGTAAGTAAGCCTTTCGGTGAAAAAATCACAGTAGATGTTCCCTATAATGCACAGCTTACTCCCTATCTTAAGGTTATAGCCCCTGCTGGAAAAAAGATCAGGATAACTACTGAAAACACTCTGATCGGCGCAGTTTCAACTACTTACATAACTAAAGAGGGAGAGCAGGAGTTTGAATCACCGGGCTGGGTTAACGGAGAGCATATTACCTACAAAATCCCGAAAGGTGTTACAATTGTTGAGCTTAAGTACCGTGAAACGGGTTACAACAGTTCATTTAGCGGTGACTTTAAGTGTGAAGATGAGTTTCTGAATTCTCTCTGGCAGAAATCCTTGCGCACACTTTATGTTACAATGCGTGATAATTTTATGGATTGTCCCGACAGAGAAAGAGCACAGTGGTGGGGCGATGTCACAAGTGAAATGATTATGACGATGTACTCTATGGACAGCAATTCTTATCTGCTGTATCAGAAGGGTGTTGAGGCAATGCTTTCACATATTGACGAAACTAAGGTTCTGCAGACTGTTGTGCCTATATGCGGTGATTATTTTGAGCTTCCCGTTCAGCAGCTTGCAGGAATTGTAGGATTCCTTACGTACTATGAATATACAGGTGACAAGGCATTCCTCGAAAAGGTTTATGACGCCTCTCTTGATTATCTGAAGCTTTGGGAGATCGGTGACAATAATCTTGTAGTTCACCGCGGCGGCTCGTGGGATTGGGCTGACTGGGGCTCGAAGGCTGATATGACAGCTATAGAAAATGCCTGGGTTTACTATGCTCTTTCCGCTGCGGAGAAAATGGCTGATATTTTAGATAAAGACGAGGATATGTCATTTATAGCCGAAAGAAAAGAAGCTATTTCGAAGGGGTATGCTGACCTTTGGACGGAAAATGGCTTCAGAAGCAAAGATGCAAGAAAGCCTGATGACAGAGCCAATGCACTTGCAGTTTTATCAGGACTTGCAGAAAAGGATCAGTATGGTGTAATTAAAAATGTGCTCACAACTATTGAAAATTCCAGTCCGTATATGGAATACTATGTGCTGGAAGCTCTTTGCTCAATGGGTGAGTATGAAGCGGCAAAGAACAGAATCAGGAACAGATATGCTGGGATGATGTGCGAGGATTACTCAACTCTCTGGGAATTCTGGGATTCCTGGCGCGGTACAAAAAATCACGCTTGGAGCGGCGGACCTCTTGTTATAATGAGCAAGCATTTTGCAGGCATAACACCCCTTGAAGCCGGCTATGAAAAGGTTAAGATACAGCCTCAATATGAGCTGTGTGCCGGAATAAGCTGTACTGTTCCGAGTGTGAAAGGGTTAATTACACTAAGGTATGAAAGGGTTGACGGTGATTATACAGTCAATCTCACTATGCCTGAGAGTATGAAGGCTGTTTTATATGTACCGCAGCATGCTGTTGTCAATATAAATTCCGAAGCTTATTATAAGAACAATAAGTACATAAGCAGTAACAATGTCCGTCAGGTGGAAATTGTTGAAATAATTTCTGAAAACGGATAATCTGATTTTTTACTCATGTTGCATATGCAAGTTTTCGGTGAGAGAGTTTTTTTGTCAGAAACGGTATCATTTTTGTGTATTTGTATATGGGAAAAGCTTTATTGCGGATATGATAGTTTTTTTGAATCGGAGGCAGGGAAATGAAAAAACTGTTTGTTAAAATTATTGCACTTTCATTGGTTGCAGTGACAGCAGGCGTTTTGTCACTTTCGATCAGACCCGAATACAGCGGGGTAGATTTCAGCCCTGCGGACAGTAATAGCCTGACGGATAAAGTAATTAAATTCGGTGATGACGGAAAGCTTAAAATATTACACATTACCGATACTCATCTTAAGAATAATCATAATCTTGATCCGACAATCCTTTTGGTTGAAAGTGCATGTGATGCGGAAAAGCCCGATATTGTTATGCTGACCGGCGATATAGTTTTGAATTGTGATGATGCAGAAGATACCAAAAAGCTTATTAATGCCTTGATGAATATTTTTGATTCAAGGAAAATTCCCGTGGCAGTAACCTTCGGCAATCACGATTCCGAACAGGGGGCAATGTCAAGGGAAGAGCTTATGGCTTATTATAATACCTTTTCCTGCTCCGTTTCCCTTGATGACGGGGAAGAACTTTCCGGCTGCGGTACATACAATATTCCCGTGCTTTCATCTGATGGTGAAAAGGTAAAATTCAATCTCTGGGTTTTTGATTCAGGTGATTATGATGAAGAAGGAAGATACAGTTGTGTGCAGGCTGATCAGATAGAATGGTACAAAAAATCTTCCCGAAGGCTCAGGGAGTTGAATGGCGGTGAAGCCGTAAATTCTCTTGTTTTTCAGCATATAATTGTCGGAGAAATATATGATGCCCTTAAAAAGTCTGATAAATGGAAATCTTATTCATACAAGCATTTATATAATGAAGATGAGTATTATATGTTTGATGACAAAAAGGTGAATTACGGTACAATAAGAGAAACTCCTTGTCCCGGATACAATAATTACGGGCAGTTTGAGGCAATGGTAAGTAAAGGGGATGTTCTTGCGATGTTTTCGGGACATGATCATACCAATGCCTTTGGCGTACAGTATAAAGGAATTGATATTGTAAATTCTCTAAGCACCCGTTATATCGGACTTTTTCATTCCACCCAATGCGGATACCGTGTGATTGAGGTTGATGAAAGCGATACTTCAACTTACGAAACCCGTGTAGTTCGTATGTTTGATATATACGATTCTGAGGCTGTAAAAGCTGTAAAGCAGAGTGGTGATAAATTCAGATATAAGATGATTCGTGAATTTGCGGTAAAGGGCAAGGTGCAGAAATTTGCAACAGATGTGTACGGCAAATTTATAGAGGCAGTTACCGAAAGACAGATAACTTATCCCGATTGATTCATTATGACCGCAGCTGAGCTTTGTGGCGTTGTCAGCGGAAGAAATGCCATATATTCATTCCGAAAAGCAGAATAAAAAAAGGGGGCCTGTAAAAAACTTACGTTTTTTACAGGCCGCTTTCTATTTGGTTGTCAGTTCAGATAAGTGTTGCAGTATTCAATAAGAAGATCGTTAGCTATATCCTTATTTTCTTCATCGCTTCCCAGGTCGTGGTCGGAGTTGGGATAGGAATTAAGCACATGAGTAACACCGTATTCTGTAAGCTTAGCATCAAGAGATACTGCATTGCTGTAAGGTACTATGCTATCCTTCATACCGTGGTTGAGAACTGTCGGTACAGTGTTTTCATTTACATAGAAAAGGGGAGATACCTTTTCAAGAGCTGCTTTTGCATCTGCCCTCTGAGCATAAGTGAAAGTCTGCCCTGAAGCATAAGAAAACAGCTGTGCCACAAACTCTTCATCGCCCACAGCATTATTGATATAGAAGCTTTCGTCTGTAAAATCCGTAGGACCGCAGTTGCTTACAACAGCTGCAGGTGTGATTGCAGAGACTTCGGCTCTGGAATATGCATAAAGCAGGGAAAGGTGTGCACCTGCCGAATCACCTGTAAGCAGAACCTTGTTGATTTTAACTCCGTTTTCCTCGCCCTTTTGCTTTATACATTTGAGAGCAAGATCAATATCGTCAAGAATATCGTGAATAGTTACATCTTCACTGATATAACGGTAATTTATTGCAGCACCTGCAAAGCCGTATGTTTCTGCAGCAGCTTCAACTCCACCCTTATAGCCCTCTTTATCGCCGGCTATCCAGGCACCGCCGTGAATAAAAAGCACAAGACCGAGCTCACCGTCATTTTCTTTAGGAATGTTAAGGTCAAGAACCTGTCGTTCGTGGCTGCCGTAGGCAAGATTTCTGTATTCATAGCTTTTTGCTTCACCGCCTAAACCGAACAGGCTTGCAAAAAATGCAATGATTGACATAAAGAATGCAACAATTTTTTCCCACATAATATTCATCACCTTTAATGTAGATTCAGCAGAAACTCTGCTGTTACTATTATGGTATCATATCACTTTTTATGTGTCAATTATTTATGTTGACGAAGATTTATATGTGTTTTTTAGTTATTTTTTTGTTTACGGTACGAAGAATAAATGTAAATCCGCAATTGTAGTTTGTTCATTATATATCACAGAAAAAAATTTTTCAGACAAAAAGCAGGGTTCACAGGCTTTTTATACCGTGAACCCTTTAAGTTGAGTTTTCTTATTGATTTACATATCTGTTTTCAGCTTTATGCCAAAAGCTTGATTATGCCGATGGCAATTGCAATCAGTCCGACGGGGATAAGCAGGAAGAAGCCGCCGACGAGGATAAAGCAAACAATGAATATCGGGACTGCTAATGCTATCAGTATTGTAGCAATTATTTTTGCGATTCCCCAGGTGATTCTGAATGTGAGGCTTATTGCCTTAACTAATAATACAATGGCTAAAACGGTAATAATTATTTCAGTCAATCTGATCTCTCCTTTTTGGTGTTTTTTTGTATTTTTATACCTATGCTTTCAGCATATGCAGGTTTTTTTGAAATTTTCTCACAAAGCTTAATAGCCAGTATTTTTTGCTTTGGTGGCATACTCAGTCCTCCTTTTTCTCTGTGATTCAATAATACTACAGTTACGGGAAAAACTGAATAGCAACAAATGCAGAAACGGATGGTATAAATTTACAAAAAGTGCAAAAAAATCAGGATACTGAATAACGCAGATTTTTCACATATGTATTATATTATTCATTTATCAGCTGATTATATTTTTCAATATTTATTTTTTCGCTTGCAAGCATCTGTTCAACCCATAATTGCAGGGTTTCAACGGTAATTGAAATTCGTTCAAGCTCTTTTTGAATGTAAACAAAATCCTTGATTTCATCATCTTCAATAATGCCGTCAGCGGTGATTTCAATTAATCTTTCCTGATTCTTCTTCATTGAATTAAGGGATGAAAGCATTTCAAGTACAATTTGTGTTAAATCCTTTACTTTTATCTCCGGAACATATTTTTCACCGATGGGGCATTCCTTGGAGCAGTAGTGGTTACAAAGGGTAGGCTCACCGTAAATTTCCGAAAGAAGCATTACTTCGTGAGGGGTTATCGGAAATTTCCCGTTTTCTATTCTTTCAAGCCGTTCTGTAGGCAGGGGAGAGCCTGAATCCAGTGCTGTGTCTGAAACCTGATCTCTTGTCAACTCGTGCTTTTTTCTTATTTCTTTATAAATTGTATCAGCCATTACAATACTCCTGAATATCATTAATTAAGTGCATTATATCATAAACGCCCGATAATCACAATATCCCATAAGCCTATCTTAATAAAAACCGTGAGTCCTTGTCAATCAGGGACTCACGGTGGGATAATATCGGAAATTTTCTTATACCAGTGTTATTTCCCGGCCATTCCCGCGGTCACCGCGGGACGTAACATACTGAATTGTTCCTCCGGGAAGCCTGCTTTCAAATCCGAAATGAAGATGTCCTGTAAGAACTGCTTTGATAGTAGGTTCGCCGGTAACATACTCATAGAACTCTTTTGTTGAAGCATAAGGCTCTGCTATATCGCCTATAACCTCAGGATGAAGAGTGCTGTCGGAGTTTACCAGACAGATTTCGCCGTTCCAGAAATCAAAGCTTTTTATATAAAGCTCTTCTTCATATAAAGGTGCGTGCATAAAGAGAATTATAGGATATCCCTTTGCAGCTTCTTTTTTCAGACGGATAAGCTGTCCTTCCTCAACCTGATGGTATGAGTCATCAATTCCGACAAAATTAACACCGCCGACTATACGGGAATTAAAGAACATATTAACACCTAAGCCGCCGCCCATTTCCTGAAGGCTTGACATACGGTAGGTCATATCTTCAACCGCACCGTCATATTTTGCATATTCGTGATTTCCTGCAACAAAAAGCAGCTTATCATTTTTAAGAAACTCACGGGCAAATTCAAGACAAGGCTTTGAGATATAATCGATAAGATCACCCGTATGAACAATTATGTCGCAGTTTTCTTCTCCGTATGCCATCAGCTTTTGCAGATTTGAAACACTTGCTTCAAGGTCCCTTTTTTTGCCCTGATTTATCATTGCCTCCGAATCACTTTCGCAATAAAAGGGGAGATGTGAATCGGTTATATGTAAAATCTTAAGAGGCTTTTCAAGACCTATTTCTATAGTGTTTTTTTCAAGGGATAACATTTTTTTTCTCCTTGTTTGTCAGTATTAATCATTTTTGTGCATCAGAATCACGCGTCAGTGCTTTCTGCTACTTTTGTGCCTTCATCTGCTCTTTCCTGGAGAACATTCATAACGTGTGTGTGTTTTTCGTCACTGAAATCCCACATAAACAGATACGGAAGTGTCATCAGTACATATCCGACAAGGTCAAAGCCGAGACCTATAAGCATACACTGCATTCTTACATCGTTTCTGTAAAGCACATCCCAGTCTGATGTAAAGCCTATACGGTAGAACATAAGGGGAATAATGAGTGAAACAAGAGTTGTGATAGGAGTTGTGAACCAGGTGATGATTTTCTGATATTCTTCAAGTCTTTCTCCTGAAATATACATCTGATAGTCGGTGACTCGTATATTATTATCGCTCTGTGCAAGGCTGACTGCAGATTCAAGAATATTACTAAGAAACATTGCAATATAGATTGCAACACCGCAAAGAATATGTGTATTGCCAAGGAAAAGAATTGCAAGAATGTACACACCGTTTCTGATTGCACAGATAATGTACTTGAAAATTATCAGTTGCTTGAACTGAAAACGTTTCCTTATCCAAGGAGCAAGGAATTCACCGGGATTGCCTGAAATTTTATAAAGTATTTCACAAAGTGAGAAGATAAGTCCTGTTTCACGCCAGGTATAAATAAGAAGAATAGTCTTCATATTAAGCATACCGTTGCCTAATGAGTCAAGGAGCTCTGCAATTTTTGTTATCCACAGATATTTATTCTTGAAAATACCTGAAACACAATGCCAGAATGAGAGATATTCCCTGTTTTCAATGGGAGGCATAGGAATTCTTTCCTTGATATTACGAAGTCCTATGAACATAACTCCTGATGAAACAACAAAGAATATGGGAAGAAGATATCTGAATGTTCCGATATCCTTGATGCCGTCAAGGAACATTACACCTGCGATTGTGGGAAGAATAACATTCACTATATTCTGCACAAAATGGCTGATTTTAACGGGAAACGCACGGACATACAGCCTTTCATGTACATTGGGGCTGATATTGTCTGCAACAGAATGTGTAAAACCGACATAGTTGTATATTGTGTAAAGCTGGAAAAGAAGATAAAGTGTCCATACTCTGTCTGTAAGGGGAAGCTCATAAAGAGGAAGTGTACAGATAAGCACAACAACAATAATGCACTGAATAACATTTGCATA
>JAZRNB010000070.1:0-4206 GCA_045647985.1 Acutalibacteraceae bacterium | reverse complement strand
GCTCTGCGGCGGGCAAGAACCTTGCGGCCGTTTCTGTCTGCCATTCTCTTACGGAAGCCGTGCTCCATCTTGCGCTGACGCTTTTTAGGCTGATATGTTCTTTTCATTGGTAATACCCCTCCATTCTTATTCTTCTTAAACAGCTAAAGTAACGGAAAAAATGCTGTTTGACTCGAAAAAAGGCGCAATGCACCCCTATTTCTACAGTTTTCCATTATATAATAGGCTTCCGCATCTGTCAACTGTTTTTTTCTCTAAATAATCTCTTAATTTATGAAAAAATTTATTGTTAATTTCAGAAATTTGTTGTATCATAATAATACACACGGAGATATTATTTATTTTCGTTTTGAGCTTTATACTGATTATGATGAGGTGATCGTTTGAATCCGGTTGTTGAAAAACGACGTAAGGTGCTTATAAACACTGCTTATTTTGCTTTGATTGCAGCAGTTGCTTTTGTTTTGTACAGATGGCTCCTGCCGTTAATCATTCCCTTTGTATTTGCATTTTTTGCAGCAGGAATCATTAACCGTCCCATTACGGCAATTACAAAAAAAACACCGCTCAGGCGCTCATGGCTCAGTGTTGCCTTTGTGATTATCCTGGTGCTGATTATTTCTACGGTGTTCTTTCTTATCGGAATGGAGGTTTTTGAAACCTTCAGCGGCTTCTATGATTATTCCGTTGCTCAGCTGAATAATATTACACAGCTCGTTAATGATCTTAAGCTGTGGATTCTTGATGTAACGGTCTTTCTTCCTGAAACTATACGCAGTATATTACACGAAAACATTACCATTTTCTTTGATAACATAATACAGAACGGCTTTAAGAATATTTCGATTGATACCTCAATGATTAACTGGTCGGAGCTTCTTTCAAAAGGCTCTGAGGTGATTACCGGTACTGTCGGAAAAATACCGTCTGTTTTCGTTGCTCTTATAATATTTATGATTTCTACCGTGTTTATCTCGTCCGATTATGAGAAAATTAAAAAATTCTTCGTGAAGCAGATAAGCCGTGAACGAGCAGAAAAAATCTCATATGCCTGGCATCTCGGTATTAATTCTCTCAAGAAAATGGTAAAGGCATATTGTCTTATTATTCTGATAACAACATTTGAGCTGACTGTAGGCTTCTATATTCTGAAGTTTATCGGAGTGTTTACAAGCCCTTATGTTATTTTTATTGCTGTCGCCATCGCGTTTATTGACATCATTCCCGTGATGGGTACCGGTACTGTGCTTATTCCCTGGGCGGTAATATCTTTTATTACCGGAAACATCGGACTCGGTATCGGACTTCTTGTGCTGTATGTTATAATACTTGTTATAAGACAGGTTATTGAGCCTAAGCTTGTTGCCGGACAGGTAGGGCTTCCGCCTATAGCTACCATTGTTGCTATGTATGTCGGCTCAAAAACGCTGGGTGTGCTTGGATTTTTTATTCTTCCCTTTGCTGTTATCCTTATAAAGGTATTTAATGATGCCGGCCTTATTCATGTTTTTAAGGATGTTCACGATGACGAGGAAATTCAGGAAAACACGGCACCGGAAAAGGTGTCTGAGCAGACGGAATAAAAAATGTTAACAATTTGGTAAAAAATAATATAAATTTTATCTATAATTCTTATTTAGAATAATAAACAATTTTCCGTATGATATCATTAATTATGTATAAAGTTTATATCGGAGGCGTTTTCCTTATGCTTAATACTTTAATTCAGACTATTGCTAACCTCGGTTTTGATGCCGAAGCAATCACTAATGCTTTTAACGGAGTTATTGAAACCATCCGTAATGGCGATATGTCTTCTATGCAGGGCTTTTCCGATGTATTTACAGGCATCATTGCAGCACTTACGGGTGCTACGGCAGGAGATATCAGTGCTATAACTTCTTCACTGGTAAGCAGTGTAATTGCTATTCTTTCTGATGATGCTACAAGCTCTGTGCTTTCAATGATAACAGGAGCATAATCATTTTATCGTTTTTTTTAAGTCATGCCCGATGGAATGTTTCTGTCGGGCTGAAGTTTTTCTTGCAGATGCTTTTTTTGGTGGCTTTTCCCTATATATAATATGTAATTAATTATTAAAGGAGATTTCGACGGATGAGAAAGTCGGGAGTATTGCTTGTTGTTGCACTGTTGTTTATATTCGGAGGCTGCGGTAATACACAGATTCCGGAAGAAAGTGCAACGGCTCAGGTTGTTGAAGTGAATACGGGAGCCGTAGTAATTTCTCCGACTGTGAACACTCAGCCTGCTACTGACACGGCTTCTGTTCAGCTTTCAGAGGAAAACACTGAGCAGAAGACGGTGGCTGTTTATGAATCAACAACGCTTGTATCCGAATCACTGTCTGCTTTTGCAGGGGAAATAACAACAGGAGTTGCGGCTGAGACTGCTTTTGTTGAAGAGGAGATAACAACGGACTTTATGCCTGAGATAACAGACAGTAGTGCGGAAAGCACTTCGGAGGATGTGCTGACTTCTTTTGTTGAAATTGCTACTGAGGGTGAAAGTGTTACATCTCAGGAAAGTATTACAACAGAAAGTAATGTGACGGAAGAAAACGGAACAGTGCAGGAGGCCGTCCCCGCAACAACAGTCACCGAAGCATTTGAAACAGTAAGGGCGGAAGAAACAACTGCCGTACAGCAGTCGTCAGGTGAAGTTGAACTCAGTATATCTATGCCTGAAAAAAACGGAACGATGATGACAGATAAGGATTCTGATAATAAGTTTATAAGGATAGTAAATAAAGAGAAGGGGATAGATGCCGGACTGCTCCTTGCTGTATATTCTGTTCCTGAATCAGGACAGAACTATGTGTTTGAATTTTATGATGCGGAAGATTTCTCGGCTGAGAAGATCAGAAGGGTATATCTTATTGACTCGTTTGGTGATATAACAAGTGTGGCTGCAGCTGAAAGCTCGGAAAAAGAGAATATTTCTCCTGTAGAAAACTGGTTTTGTATGAACGTTCTGATCAAGGAAATTATTTACCCTGCCGTCACGGAAGATGCAGAATGACGGAATAACCCGGTTGCGTGGATTAAATATTTTTCGATTTTATGTAAAAAACAGAGATTCTCTGAAAAAATTCAAAAAACAGTAAGCTCATAAGTTCTGAAAATGAAAAAATTGCTTGCATTTACATAAATATACAGATATTCGTTGTATATTCGCTGTAAAATGTATAAAAAATCACTTGTTCAGCATATCAAAAAAAATAGCAACTTTTACGAAAATATTTTCAAAAAATTGTTGCAATTTACAGAAATATATGTTACAATGCATCTAACCTGCGAAATAAGGGTAAATTATGTCCAAAAAACAGCAGGATGATATGCGATGATACGGGAGGTGGCTGCGCTCGACGCAGGAAATTTCCGTGGAGTATGTCCGATTTTCAAACCGGGCGATTATGTAATACCGCACAAGGGGGGAGTCTGCGCCTTAACCGGGCTCCTACGATACTTATGCGGTGAAAATTTCTGTAATTCGATCCGGAGTAGCTTGCGAATATTCCGGATTTAAAAATCGGATGGCGCGAACAACCCGGCGCCGTGTAGAAATTTTCAGACAGCACAGCCCGCCAAATTCTAAGGAGGCATTAAAATGGCAGTTAAGGAAAAGATCAGAATCAGACTCAAGGGCTACGATCACTCACTCGTAGACAAAGCAGCGGAAAGAATTGTTGAAACTGCAAAGCGTACAGGCGCTCAGGTTTCAGGTCCCGTTCCGCTTCCCACAGAGAAGGAAGTTGTTACTATCCTTCGTGCTGTTCACAAGTATAAGGATTCCCGTGAACAGTTTGAGCAGAGAACCCACAAGAGACTCATTGATGTAATCAGACCCTCAGCAAAGACTGCTGAAGCTCTGACAAATCTCGAGCTTCCCGCCGGCGTTGATATCGAAATTAAGGTAATGTAATTTCGGTTGGCTTATAGAGGACAGTAATGTCCGCAAAGCACCGCAGGTCAAGTCGGCACCAAGCCGACCAATAATCTGAAGGAGGAAAAACAAAATGCAAAAAGGTCTTATCGGTAAGAAGATTGGCATGACTCAGTTCTTTGACGAGAAGGGCAACGTAGTTCCCGTAACCGTTCTTGAAGTTGGTCCTTGCGCAGTCGTACAGAAGAAGACAGAAGAGAAGGACGGCTATAAGGCAGTTCAGCTCGGTTTCGGCGACATGAA
>JAZRNB010000069.1:0-6709 GCA_045647985.1 Acutalibacteraceae bacterium | reverse complement strand
AAAGGAGAAATTAAAATGGGTCTTTTTGATAAAAAATTCTGCGATATCTGCGGTGAAAAAATAGGTATGCTCGGAAACAGAAAGCTTTCCGACGGTAATATGTGTAAGGATTGTGCAAAGCTTCTTTCTCCCTTCTGCGATGACAGAAGAAGCTCCTCTCTTGCTGACATCAAGGCTCAGCTTCAGTACCGTGAAGAAAACAAGGCTGTTCTTCGTGCATTCAGCCCCATGATTACTATTGACGGTGATTATAAAAATATTTATGTTGATACAGCAAAGGGAAATTTCGTTGTTTCCTCCAACAAGCCCGGCAGCTGGGACAGTGAAAACCCCGACGTAATCCCGATTTCTGCTATTACTTCACTTACTCTTGATGTTAAAGAGGACAGAGATGAAATTTATTACAAGGATGCACAGGGCAATAATCAGAGCTATGTTCCCCCGAGATATGAATATGAATATGACTTTACTCTCAAGTTCCTTGTAAATACTCCCTGGTTTGATGATTTTGATGTAAAGCTCAATAATTTCAGTGTAAAGAATATGGGCTCTCCCGAATATAACCGTTATCAGCAGTTGGCTCAGCAGGCTATGAATGCTCTTGGTGTAGGAACTATGCCTATGAACAATGGTATGGGAATGAATATGGGCGGCTTCCAGCAGCCTATGGGACAGCCCGCATACGGTCAGCCTATGGGCTACGGACAGCAGCCTATGGGCGGCTATAATCAGGCACCTATGGGATACCAGCAGGCACCTATGGGTTACGGTCAGCCTCCTATGGGACAGCCCGGCTTTAATCAGGGATATGGTCAGCCTCCTATGGGCGGATATAATCAGGCTCCTCAGCAGGGCTACGCTCAGCAGCCTATGGGATACCAGCAGGCTCCTCAGCAGGCAGGATACCAGCAGAAGGCTCCTGCAGCAATGGCAGCAGACTGGACCTGTCCTGCTTGCGGTTTTAATAACACTTCGGGTAACTTCTGTCAGGCTTGCGGTACACCCAAGGCATAAGCAGAATGGTAAAAAAAATAATAATTGCAGCGGTTATAATATTTGTTATTGCCGGCATTATAACTGCTGCAGCAGTTTATATGAAAAAGCATAAAAATGACTATATTCTTGACGGCCCCGGAATGGTGCGAGAGACTCACGATTATATTGATTTCTGTTCCTACTATTGTGGTGGCGGAATGGAAGGCGGCTCCGAAACCATCGAGCTTCAAAGAAAAGCTGACGGAACAGCTATTTATAATTATTGGTACTGTCCCTATATCGGTGCCGAAGAGGAGCATATAGAAAAGGTTTACGGCGAAGAGGTTTTTAGTAAAATCTCGGAAATCTGCAAAAGAACGGGTGTTCTTACCTGGGGAGCGCTTCCTAAGTCAGAGCTTATTGTCCTTGATGCTCCCTCAACTACAATATCCTTTACCGCATTCGGTGACACCACATACGGTAGTTATTCAGTGTGCAGCACCGATGAGCTTCCGGAAAGCGGAAAAGGAATTTTTACCGATATTTATAATTATTTAATATCGCTTAAATAAGGAGTGAGAAAATGTCTACTTTATTACAGCAGAAATGTCCGAATTGTGGCGGCAGTGTAAGCTTTGATACAGGCTCACAGATGCTGAAATGCCCCTTCTGCGACAGCGAATTTGATGTTGAAGCCGCTCAAGGTCAGGTTTCCCACGATGGCGGTGCCGGTGCTGTTGACAATATCAGCTGGGAATCTGACACAAGTGAATGGACAACTGACGAAACCACGGGAATGAGAGTTTATATGTGTAATTCCTGTTCGGGTGAGGTTGTTGCAGACGAAACAACGGGAGCTACAAGCTGTCCCTATTGTGGAAGCCCCGTAGTAATGAAAGGTCAGTTTGACGGAGCGCTCCGTCCTCATCTTGTTATTCCCTTTAAGCTTGATAAGGAGGCTGCAAAGAAAGCCTTCAAGCAGCATATGACAGGCAAAAAATTTGTTGCAAGAGCCTTTAAGGACGATAATAAAATTGATGAAATCAAGGGTGTTTATGTACCCCATTGGCTCTTCTCCTGTCAGGCAGAGGGACAGGTAAGCTTTGTTGCGGAAAAGACAACAAAAAGATGGTCCGATGCCAATAATAATTATACCGAAATAACAGAATATGACTGCTACAGAAGCGGTAATATGATATTTGACAACGTTCCCGTTGACGGATCTACAAAAATGCCCGATGATCTTATGGAATCCCTTGAGCCATTCAATGTAAACGAGGCGGTGCCCTTTAATGTGGGTTATCTTTCAGGCTATCTTGCAGATAAGTTCGACGTTGATGCCACAAGCAGTATGCCCCGTGCAAATGACAGAATACGTCAGAGTATTGCTGATACTCTCAGAAAGACCGTTGACGGCTATGATTCTGTTGCAACGATTCAGTCAAATATGACTGTACTCGGCGGGGACTACAAATATGCTCTTTATCCCGTATGGCTTCTTACCATAAAGCACAAGGATAAGGATCACGTATTTGCAATGAACGGTCAGACAGGTAAGTTTGTAGGAAATATTCCTACGGATACAAAGAAGGTAAAGACTCTCGGTGCACTTATCGGTGCAGGTATAGGTGTTGCTCTCTGGGCAGTGCTTAACCTTATCGGTCTTATTTAAGGGAGGTGCGGAATATGAAAAAGATAATCAGTGCTCTTCTTATTGCGGTATTTGCTCTTTCCTTTATGCTTATTCCCGCATCAGCCGATGATTATAATACTATTGATTCAGCAGGGCTTCTGACTTCCGATGAAATTCAGGCTCTCGAGCAGTTAGCGGTTGATATTGAAGCCGATTTCGGTTATTGCGCAATGATTTGTCTTGCAGATAATATCAATGGCTATGATTCTGTCCGAGACTACGGTCAGATGCTTTACAATACCTATGCTGATTGTGAAAATGCAGTAATTTTCGTTCACGATCTTAATCAGAATCTCTGTGATTTCTTTATTGCAGAGGATTATGAGGAATACGTTTTTGATAATGACGTAACCGATCCTATTTTTGATGAATATAACAATGCGGAAACTTATTATCTCGGTGCCAATATATTCTATAATCTTGTTTACGGTGCACTTTCTGATGCAGGAGTTACTGTTCCTGAAGAGACAACCGCATTGGAAGATGAAACAGAGGTTACAGCGGAAGAAACAACCGCTGCAGCAGAAATTGAAGAAACAACCGAGTTTGTTAATGTTGACAGAGTGCTTCCGTTGGTTGTTGATAATGCTGACATATTGACAGATGAAGAGGAAGCATATTTCCTTGAAAGATGTCAGGCTTTTACGGATGAATATATGTGTGAAATCGCGATTGTTACCGTAACCGATCTTGAAGGTAAGACCGTTCAGGAGTATGCTGATGATTTTTATGATTATAACGGTTACGGCTATGGTGAAAATAAAGACGGTCTTCTTTGTGTATATCTCCCCGGCGAAGAGGGCAGCAGACAGTTAGGTATTACTACATACGGTACTGCTCAGGCAAATATCGGTGATGACGAAATTGAAGACATTCTTCTTGCAATTGCAGGCTCTGCAAAATTCGGAGAATACAAGGATGCATTTGAATATTTTATTGATATGTCCGAATCAGCAATCGAGCCTCCGCCTCCGGGACTGTGGCTTGTAATCTGCCTTGCCGTAGGTATGGTAATAGGACTTATTATTACAAACACAATGGCATCCAAAAACTATTCCGTGCATAAGAAGGATACTGCGGCTGATTATGTAAGAGAGGGTACTCTTATGATTACCGGCAGAAACGATGTCTTCAGAAATACAAGGGTAAACGTGACACCGAAGCCCAAGAGCAATTCCGGAGGTGGTTCATCCGGTTCAAACGGCTCAACCCATACAAGCTCATCGGGAAGAAGCCACGGCGGCGGTTCAATTTCCTTCTGATAAAGGAAATTAATAGGAGGAAATATAATGGGACTTTTTGATAAGATTAAAAATCCGCCTGTTGCTAAGGCTCCTGTTGCAGCAAGCGGCGGAAATAAAAGCAAAAAAATAGTTTTCGGAAGACTGCCGGAAAGCTTTGAAGAATTTAAGAGCTTACCCGAAGCTCAGCTTTCCGATCCCTTTGATACTGCGGCTTTAACGGTTCTCGCATTTTGTTTTTATCCTGAAAACAAAGATGAAGCGTTTAAAATGCTTGATTTTTTAAGAGGTCCCAGACCGCTTAGTGTAATGGATAAGCAGTTTATTGCAGATCGTTTCCGTGATAAGGATTACGTGCCCCGTTCATATTTTGAAGGGGCAACACCTGCCAATAATTATCTTCCCTCAGAGCCTTATACGGTGATAGTAAGTGATAACCCTTATTCCTATCAGAATGAGGGCTATGCAACGCTTTACATCAGCTCAGGCGGTGCCGACAGCCCCAGAAGCGTTCAGCTTCGTCTTGCAAAGGACGGCAAATGGTATCTCTGGGAGCAGTTCATACTTGCTGATATCCGTCAGCCCGAGAGTATGAATCCCTGGGCATAAAACTTTCAGGAGGAAAAAACAAATGTCAGAGCATTATATGTCAATTCCGTTCAGCGGAAATTTCTATGTCCGGGTGGTACAGGGAAGGTTGGACCTTATGGCATCGATATGGTTCAAGGCAAAAATTGAATATGACATAGTTGACCAGGAGCGGCTCGATACAATGTTTGGCGGAATTTTACCTGCAGAGTTTATGCAAAAGGATGCCGAGCTTGCCGTTAAGAGAACATTTACCTCACTTTTTGAAGAGGGTGCTTCTCTTGATGAAATTAAGCACAAAACGGTAAATGAGGCAGACAGGGCTTTAGCGTACAAGCGCATTGAAGAATGGGAATCGAGATGTGGTGTCAGAGCTATACGCATTTCGGATATGCAAATTCAGGTGGATTATCAGACAGAGAAATTACTTGCATCTGCAGATATCGGTGCTTCTGCATCCGAAAAACCTAAGATCAATAGCTGGAAATGCTCCTGCGGCAACCTGAATTTGGGTAAATTCTGTACCGAATGCGGAGTGAAAAAGCCTGATTCCTGGCTTTGTTCCTGCGGAAGCAATAATAACGGTAATTTCTGCACCGAGTGCGGAAAACCGAAAAACAGTTAATAAAAAGAGAGGCAAATTAAAATGAAAAAAATACTCGCTTTATTAATGGCAATTATGCTTGTTTTATCACTTGCCGCCTGCGGCGAAAACACCGAAGAAACAACCGCTCCTGCAGGAGAAGAAACAACAGCTGCAGAAGATGTCGGCACAGCAGCCCTTGCAAATGGTGAATGGGTAAACAATGCCGGAAAATTCGCTGTTGCCCTTGTCGGTGCAGAGCTTTTTAATGATGAAGACGGTGCAAAGGCAATCCGTGTGTATCTTGATTTTACAAATAAAGAAGACAGCTACACAACTACATTTTCCGATGAAACACAGGATATTGTTTTCATTCAGAACGGCGAAGAGCTTAATGAAACAAATGCTGTTTACGGTGAAGATGTTGCAGAGTTCGGCAATCAGAAAAAGAATATCCGTCCCGGTGTTACAATCCGCGTAATCAAAGAATTTGCACTTAATGCCGAAACAGGAAGCGTTGATTTTGAATTTACCGCAAAAAGACAGGACGGTGCTACACTTACTTATACCTTTGATGTTACGGCTCTTCCCGGTGCACCCGAGGAGGCTTTTACAGCAAAGACAATTGCTGCTCCTGATTTCAATGCCGGCTGGCCGGAAAGCGGTAAGGTAACAGATTATTATAACAGAGATGCAAAGCACGATGTTGTTATCAAGAATGCAGAATTCGTTGACGGAACAAGGGATACAAAGCTCATAAGAGTATATTTTGATTTTACGAACAACGATACCGAGGCTGAAGATTTCTTTGATGCCTGCGATATTATGGTATTCCAGGATGGTATTCAGCTTGAGGAAGGTCAGGCAAATGAGCTTTGCGATACTGATATGGCATTCTTAAAGGACGTTGATGCAGGTGCTACTGTTACAATCTCCAATGTTTACATTCTTACCTCTGATTCCCCCGTTGAAGTCGAAATAAATGACATCTGGGAAGATACAGGAATTGCAAAACAGTTTATCGTAGAATAAGTTTTCCTAAAGAAATAAGACAGTCGGTAGTCCCGGCTGTCTTTTCTTGAATTAAAAAGTTAACTGTGTTAAAATAATAAAAAACTTTGGGAGTAAAGAAATGAAGGATTTCAGCCTTATAAAATTCAAATGGACGTTCCGTGATTATCAGCAGAAGGTGCTTGATAATGCAAATAAGCATCTTCTCGACAAAAAAATACATATTGTTGCGGCTCCCGGCAGCGGAAAAACCGTTCTCGGGCTTGAGCTTATCAGAAGACTCGGTGCGCCTGCTCTCGTTCTTTCTCCCTCTGTTTCTATAAAACAGCAATGGGGCGACAGATTTGAGGAATGTTATCTTCCCGAAACGGAAAATGTCAATGACTATGTGTCCTTTGATATAATGAAGCCCTCGCTTCTTACCTCAATAACTTATCAGGCTCTTCATGCCGCTGTCAACAAGCTTCCGATGAATATTGAAGCTGACGAGGAGGCTCTTGAAACTGAGGCTGCATCTGATTTCAGTAATTTTGACCTGATTTCTCAGGTTAAGGAGGCAGGAATTAAGACCATATGTCTCGATGAAGCACATCATCTTAAAAGTGAATGGCAGAGAGC
>JAZRNB010000068.1:0-6910 GCA_045647985.1 Acutalibacteraceae bacterium | reverse complement strand
TGTTTTAGACGGTACGTATTATTACTCGCCTACCGATCTTGCTCCTACGCAGGCAACTTTTACTGAAGGTCATCGTATATGGGTTTCTGTCCCTCAAGCCGGTGGTCAGAAGGCATCAGAGCACCCTTATTATTATGAAATGGAAGCACGTTTCGGCTGGATTGAAACAGTTCATCCTTTTACCGGCTCAAAGGTTTGGGTGGAGAGAAGCAAGTTCAAGCCTATCAAGGACTTAAAAGAAGGCGATGAAGCGTATTTCAATAGTTTTTACGGTAAATAAAAGAGGCTAGCGTGAAAGCTTATTTAGTGTAAGCGCACGATAACCGTTTCACGCACCGAAATTCAAATTAAAAATGGGTCCCGTCCCATTTTTGTTTGCAAGGCAAACACATTTGAATTTCACAAAGTATTTGTGCTGCCGCGCATCGCGGCAGAATGGAGATTATTATGAAAAAACTTAGCAGATTTATTTGTATTGTACTGGCAACCGTTTTGTGTCTGTCGGTAATTCCGTTAAACATTTTTGCAGCTTCGGCAGCTACCGAATTCAAGCTTGATATCGATGAACCTGAGATAGGAAAAAAGCCGGGCAAGGCACGCCTGTCCAGCAATTCGGAGGCTTTTGTCAGCGAAACCAAGTGGGAAGGAGAGCTGGATGAAAAAGGATGCTTTAAGGAAGGCGTTAAATATTCTGTAAAAGTATCTATTGAGCTTAAAAAAGGCGAAAACAAGCATATTCAGGCCACTACATCAGGAGCACAGGTGAACGGCAAAGATGCAACTCTCGGAAACATATCGGCCGACAAACGCAAGGCTGTGATATCCTATACCTTTGGGACTCTTGTAAAAGACCAATTTTACGGAATGACTCCCATATCATCCTTCAGATTTTATCTGCCGACCCGTCCCGAGGAAGGAAGTGTACCTACAAGCACCGCAACGACAGACAATAAGGAGATTGAGGTAACCAATGTAAAGTGGGACGGTAAGTTTGATGCAAAAGGTCTTGCAATAAAGGGCGAGCAATATACTGTATCAGTCACTTTCCGTGTAAAGGACAGTTATCCCAACCACTACATATTGAACAAATATGGAAATTATCCCACGATAGACGGTCGAGGGGGCGAATTTGTAAGTGTTTCTGCTGACGGAAAAGAGGCAGTTGCAAAATGCACCTTCAAGGCAACGGCGAAGCCTGTTGAGGAACCCAAGGAAGAACCGGGGGAAGAGCCTAAGGATAAACCCGTAGAGCGTGTTACTACCGATAAAGTCCCCGGCAAAATAAAACAAACTCCTTTTACCTTTGCGGGCGGAAGCGGAACTGTGGCAGATCCTTATCTTATACAGACAGCAGAACAGCTTAACTCAATAAGATTCGGTGCGGACAAGCACTATAAACTCATTGCAGACATTGACCTTTCTTCCTGGGGCAACTGGGTTCCCATCGGCGGTACCGAAGCATACGGCGGTACTATGGGAGACCAATGGAATAAGGCACACATTGGAAGCGTTGTATTTACGGGAAGCCTTGACGGAAACGGTCATGTTATCTCGGGTATGACAATAAAAATTCACGATGTTGCTCTTTATATGACAGAGGGCTCAAATGTCAGATACTACGGACTTTTTGCAAGAATAAATTCAGAGGGAACCGCAATAAAGAACCTCGGTATTATAAATTATAATATCGACCTTGAATACGGGACTATCCCTCCGAGTATATCCCTTCTTGTCGGCTCTTTTGCTGCTCTTGTAACAAAGGGAAACATTGAAAATTGCTTCAGCGCAGGCGGCAATATCAATGTTAATTTGGGCAGGGCTTACACGGTAAACGGAGCTTCTCAAAATAAGTCTGTTGAGGTTGGCGGGCTTGTTGGCAACCACACCGGTAACATTACCCGTTGCTACAACACCTCTGATATTTATGTAAATATGCCGGAGGATGGCTTTGCATATGGTGCCGGAATAGCGGCAACAGTTTTATACGCGCAGATTAGGGAATGCTATAACAAGGGTAATATCACCGTGGAACAGTATGTCGATAAATGGGGCTCGGTAAGCGCTACATACTATGCCGCAGCAGGTATTGCCGTAAAGGCTGAACTCTCTGATACTCCCGGCATCAGAGGACTGTTACCCGAGGGTACCAATTCCTTCTATGACTGCTATAATACGGGAAATCTTTCCGGAAACGGCGCTTCGGGAATCATTCACTACACCGGCTGGGATGTCTACGTTTACAGAAGCTACAATACAGGTAACCTTACAGCTCATTCCATGACGGCTGACGGAGCCAATCACATTATAAACAAATGGAGTGCAATTTACACGGGCGCAAATCCTGCAAAGTATATTGTCGGCTGTGCAACAGCGGGCGGCACAAAGGTGTCGGGCGATGCGTGGCAGAACAGTTCTTCACTCGGCAGACCTGTTCTTAAATGGAACCCCACAGAGACGCTTCCGACGGCTGTGGTAAATACAGAGAGCTTCATTGGCAGCTTCAAAGACGTTAAAACAAGCGACTGGTTTGCAGAGCCTGTAAAGTGGGCGGTTGACAAGGGTATTACCAATGGCACCGCTGCTGATCAGTTTTCTCCGAATATCAACTGTACAAGAGCGCAGATTCTCACCTTCCTCTGGCGTGCGGTGGGCTCGCCGAAGGTCGGAATAAGCAACCCTTTCTCTGATGTGAAAGCGTCCGATTATTTCTATGATGCGGCGCTGTGGGCGTATAAGAATGGTATTGTGTCAAGCACCAAGCTATCTCCCAATACCCCCTGTACAAGAGGTGAAACGGTTATTTATCTTTATAAAAGTGCAGGTTCGCCCGAATCTGATCAGATAAATCAGTTTTATGATGTTCCTGCAAGCGACGTTTCTCTTAACACGGCAGTGTGCTGGGCATATGTGAATAATATAACCGGCGGAACAAGCTACAATACTTTTTCACCGAATGATACCTGCACAAGAGGTCAAATTGTTACATTCCTTTACAGAGCTTTTAAATAACTGTATGTATTGTTTTTAAAGCTAATAAAAGAATATTATAAATGTTGAATAGGTCCCCACTTTAGAACCCCGTTTAATTTGGAGTCAAAAGTGGGGATTTTCTTTTGTTTTTTAGCGTGCGCAAAGAACTTCGTTTCAAATTGTGAAGCGTAGTTTTCATTTTCGGCTTTCTACGTAATTGTAAAAGAATTGTGTCTAATATCTTTTCGCCTTTTTTAGCGGGTATATTGCAAATTTGACGCTTTTATGGTATAATTCAGGATGAAAGGTGATAAGTGATGAAATCAATTAAAAACAAAGAAAACAGTGCTGAAAGGAGACAATTCTATGAAATTATCGGTAAGCGACCTTAAGAAATTTTCACACGGTGCAGTTGGATTCGCAGAGGAAAATGGCAGAATAAGATTTTACAGGTTTACGGAGGAACAGCAGCGTCTATATGAGACTGTGGGTGACGGTCCTTTTCTCTTACACCGTAAGACTTTTACATCTGCCGGAATAAGGTTGGTTTTTAAAACAAACAGCACATCTTTGTTTTTAAAGGTCAATATATCCCAAATCACAACCAGAAGTTATTTTTCTTATGACGTTTATGTGGATGAAAAGATGGTTGGAAGCATTGATAATTTCTCGGATGGGAAGATGCTTCCTGACTATACTGTTGGAAGTTATCCTATTGGAAGTTTCTCAAAGGAATTTTGTCTTGGGGAGGGTATAAAGACAGTTACAATATATCTACCCTGGTCTGTGGTTTCGGAGATCGAAGAAATATCCATTGATGACGAAGCTTTTGCAGAAGCAGTAAAAAGGGATAAAAAGATGCTGATATTTGGCGACTCAATAACACATGGCTACGATGCCTTGCGTCCGTCAAATCATTATACAGTGAAAATTGAGGACCATCTTGGTGCGGATGGTTACAATAAATCTATAGGTGGAGAGGTGTTTTTTCCTGAACTTGCAAAGACAGCAGAGGATTTTGTACCTGATTACATAATAGTTGCATACGGAACAAATGACTGGGGCTTTGATAAAGACCCCGATGATTTTAAATCAAGATGCAAAGCGTTTTATGAAATTTTGAGTAAAAAATATCCAACATCGAAAATATTTGCAATCACCCCTATATGGAGAGTAGATTATAAGGATCACAGAAAGATCGGTGATTTTATGAATTTGGCAAATTACATCAATGAAGTTTCGTCAAAACTACACAATGTTTATTGCATACAGGGGTTTGACCTGGTTCCGCATCAGAAAAGTCTATACGCTGATTGGGGACTTCATCCTAATGATGAGGGGTTTGAATATTACGCAAATGCTCTATGCAAGCAACTTAATGAAATCGTAGATTGACAGATACTGAAGATATCTGATTAAAAAGAGAGGCTGTATCATTTAGATACAGCCTCTTTAGTTTTATAAACTTGCAAGCTCCTTTGTAACCAGTAAGAACTTATCGATATCCTCGAGTGAGTTGCAGTGGAGCGGGGATACTCTTACAGCACCGTCCATATCAAAGGATTCAAGCATACGCTTTGAGTAAATGCTGCTTGAAAGGCGGTCGTAAACAATTACACCGCGTTTTTCATATTCACGGACAGCCTCGGTGTATCCAAGATTTTCAAATCCCATAGCAAGAATTAAATCTCTTGTTGTCAAATCCTCGTAGTCCAAAAATACCTTTACATTCTTAAGATGTCTTAATCCGGGAATTTCAGTAGTTCCTTCAAGCATTCTGTAAAGAAGTGCTCTCTCCTGAAGCTTGATTCTTGTCATACCTTCTACAAACAGTTCTCTTCTGTCTGCAGATTCGATATACTTTCCACCTAACCAGCACACATAGTCAACAATTGTTGTAATTGCTGCATACTGCGCAGGAGCAGGACTTCCGAGCTCCCATACGTTAGCTGCATTTCCTGCAAGCTTGTGATGAGGAAGCTTCGCAACTCTTTCAGAAACCCAGCCAATACCTGAGCCGCGGTATCCGAAGAATTTATACGGAGCAAAGTTAATAGCGTCCACGGGGGTCTCTTCAAGGTCAATTACACCGTGAGGAGCATGCTGTACAGCGTCGACAACTATGTATAAGTCAGGCTTCTTTGCTCTTGCCTGACGGATGATCTCTTTCATGTTATAGATAGCACCGGTAATATTTGAAGCATACATAACACTGAGAAGAACTGTGTTTTCGTCAATAAGAGAAGCAACTGTTTCAGGGTCTACACCGCCTGTAACCTTGTTACTCTTGGCAACTCTCAGCTCGCGGCCTGTTTTTTCTGCATAATATGAAACTGCATCAAATGCAGACGGATGCTCAAGCACGGATGTAACAATGTTTGTACCCTCTGTATTTTCTGCAATTGCTCCAACCATCTGGAACATAACCTGTGAAGCGGTGAGGGAGGTGAGAATGCTGCCGGATTTGGGGGCGTTAAGGATTATACGAATGTCGTCCTCGCCCTTCTTCTGTACGTCCTGAAGATAAAGTGCCATTTTATGAATTCTTTCGGGGCAGTCGGGAATTGCGTCCAGCTCTGCAAAAACTTCTTCTATTTTTTTGAGTCTGAAGGAGCCGCCTGCGTTGTCAAAAAAGAGTCTTTCGCCTACAAATTTGTCTTCGTTAAGATACAGGAACTGATCCTGCACCTCTTTCATAATTTCTTCGCTGAATGCTAAACCGTTTGGATAGTTCATTTTTGATTCTCCTTTTAAATGCATAAATTTCCGTCTTGTAAAATACATTCGTTGTCAATATAAGCTGTTGGCGCGCGGAATACCATATCAATGTGATACGCGCTGCGTACTGTTCCGCCAAAACCTACATTATCACCGCAGGCAAGATGTATCGTGCCACCGCAGCCTTCATCCTCGAGCATTCTACCGCTTAAGGTGCACATAGGATTTAAACCAAAACCAATCTCGCCGATGTAATATACATTTGGATCATTAAAGCTTTCAAGCAGCTTTGCGAATATTTCTGCCTGCTTTCCGCCTTCGATGTTTACAATTTTGCTGTCTTTAATTGTGAGCTTTATGTCGTCTGTAATAAGACCGAGTAACGGATGAGGTATACTGCCGTCTATATACACCACACCGTTTCCGGTACCTTCGACTGCGCAAGTGGCACATTCAATGTCTGGGGGGGAGGAAGAAATACCCGGTGTGAGGCTACGTCCGAATTGCGGAAATGGATTGCGTCCGCTTATAGAACAGGTAAAGTCGGTTCCTTTTGCTGTTGTAATCCTGCAGATGTTTTTATCCCGCAGTTTATCTGCAACCTTTGCGCATATTTTTCCTGTTTCTTCAAAATCGCAGAAAAGAGCACCCTTTTCCATCATTTCTGTTGAGTAGTCCACCATATTTACAAAGCGTGCACCATTTGCAACAGCGTCCTTTCTCGCTTGCGAATGGAAAAGGGAAAACTTTGTGCATCCAAAAATGACGTCAGCAGAGAGCATAGCCGCAGCAATACATTCCGGAGGCTGCTCGCCATGCATATTTCTTTCGCTCATCATAACCATTGAACGGTTGGGATAGTTTTCAAGAGCATTCCACATAATCTTTGCCACATCAAAGCTTGACGGATCCGTGACAACCAAAATTTTTTCATCCTTACTGCAGTTTGAACAGGTTGTGAGGAGTATCTCTGCTGCTGATATGTTATTCATAAATTTTTACATCCTTTCTATAGAATACAACTTGCATGCAAGTTGTATTCTATATTATACTACACTAAAACAATTTTGTCAAGGAGAAATTTTACTTGCATATGAGAAAAATTTATGATATAATCATATTAAGAAAATATATTTTACACTCAGTGGAGAAATTATGAGACAAGATAATTATGACAGCCTTAGCACCAAGGCTTATGATATGATAAAACGGATGATTTTGA
>JAZRNB010000067.1:0-4925 GCA_045647985.1 Acutalibacteraceae bacterium | reverse complement strand
AAAAAAGGGGTTGACAAAATAAAAAAAAGGTATTATAATGATTCTTGCTGTGCAGGGAGTATGCCTTGCGCAAGTAAAATTTCAGATTGCAGACTGTGGGCAAATGCACATACCCCGTTTGTGTTCATCTGCTCATAGTCTGAAAGAAAATCAGGAGGTACAAATATGTCAACTTATATGGCAAAAGCTAATGAGCTTGAAAAGAAGTGGTACATCATAGATGCTGCAGGCAAGCCCCTTGGCCGTGTTGCAGCAAAGGCTGCTGAAATCCTTAGAGGCAAGCATCGTCCGGAGTTTACTCCTCACGTTAATTGCGGCGAATATGTTATCATTATCAACGCAAAGGATGCTGTTCTTACAGGTAACAAGCTTGATCAAAAGAAATATTACAGACACACAGGTTACATCGGTCATCTGAAAGAGGTTTCTTACAGAGATATGATGGACAAGAACCCCGAAAAGGCAATGGAGCTCGCAGTTGTAGGTATGCTTCCTCACAATACTTTGGGCAGACAGGCTGCAAAGATGCTTAAGGTTTACAAAGATGCAAACCACAATCACGAAGCACAGTCTCCGGTTGCTTGGACCGGCGAGATATAAGGGGGAGGTAGAGAATTATGGCAAACGCAGTTCAGTATTACGGAACAGGTAGAAGAAAAGAGTCTGTTGCCAGAGTAAGATTGGTTCCTGGTAACGGTACAATAACAATAAACAAAAGAGACATTGACGATTATTTTGGACTTGAAACTCTTAAGACAATTCTTCGTCAGCCCCTTGAACTTACAGGTACCATCGGCAAGTTTGATGTTATCGTAAACGTAAAAGGTGGCGGCTTTACAGGTCAGGCAGGCGCTATCCGTCATGGTATCGCTCGCGCTCTTTTAGAGGTTGACGCTGAAAGCTTCAGAGCAGCTCTTAAGGCTGCAGGTTACCTTACTCGTGACCCAAGAATGAAGGAAAGAAAGAAGTATGGTCTCAAGGCTGCTCGTCGTGCTCCGCAGTTCTCAAAGAGATAATACGAAGATTTATAATATTTTTAATAGAATATTTCACACAAAGTGTTGGTTATGCTGCAAAGGCTTTTAAGCAAGGCATAATTGGTGTAAAGGGAATGGGGTGCGAATCCCCAACGAGGAACTGTCGGTGTGTGCATCGAATGTTTTTGTGTCCGTCGGCGAAAGCCGGTCATTGGGAAACCGAGAAGGCAGGACATAAAAATGCGGACTCTTTAGTCTATATGGTGTAAGTCACAAGACCTGCTTTGATGTTATTCCGTAAGTGCTTGATTGGCATAGGGATAATGTTTTTGGTTAAAAAATGGTCTTGAAACACAGAGCTCTTTTAACTAAATTGTGATTCATCACAGAAAAACTCAGCTGTGGTAATTTTTCGAATGAAAAATTGCCGCAGTTTTTTTGTTTTCTGCGGCATGAAGACAGATAAAAACAAAGCAGAAAATAAGAAAAGGAGTATTTAAAAATGGCATCATTAAAAAGGAAAATTCTATCATCATTACTCGCGGTTATAATGCTGTTTAGTATGATACCGCAGATTTTACTTGCGGCAGATGATACCATAAATGTTACTGTAAAGTTTGATGCATCTGTCGTAGCTTCAGATATGAATACACTGTATTCAGACCTGCTTGCGGCGTATATTATAGACGAAGGAACGACCAACATCCCCTCGGATATAACGATTACTGTTCCAAAAGGTTCTACTGTTCAGGAAGTTTTAAAGACCGCGCAAGTCGAAGCGGGATTTACTGCGGTGGGCATTGATGAAGGTTATGTTACTCAGATAGGTTATGTGGGAAGTGAAATCCTTGGAAACCTTGTAAGCATATCCGTTGGAGATTATTACAGCGGAAATATTTTCAATTGTGCAGGTTGGAGCTTTTATATAGACGGAGAATCGCTTGCGGCGGGTATCGACACCGATACAGTAACAGACGATGGCGCGGTTGTAGAGGGGCGCTTTGGCCTTGCGGTAGGCTGGGATTCTGATTGGAATATGCTTCATTATGACGAAATTTTCCTTGAAAATTATGGTAAGCTGAAAGAATTGACGGAAAATAATGTTGATACAAGTGCTTTCAGCGAAAAGCAGAAACAGAAGCTGGCTACAGAAAAAGTAGAGGCTGAAGCTCTCCTTGCAGAGATTTATAACGAAACATCTCTCGACGAAGAAGTTTCTGCGCTTCTGATTGAACTGCACCCCGACTTTAAAACAAGCGGCGGCATGTGGATAGGGTATTTTGAGAAAAAGGGGGTTTCCTTCTGGGGGACAGGATCTCCGACAGAGGCACTTGAAATCGCAGCCAAGGAATTAGATGCTGCGATAAATCCCCTTCCCGAAAATTTGCTTTCCGAGCTTTATGTTACGACACTTTTCGGAACAGCCGAGGATAATCTCATTTTGGACTTTGCCAGCGATAAGTGTGAATATGTAATAAAAGATTATACAAAAGATAACTTTCTGCCGAAGTTTATGAAATGGAAAAGTGTTGCAGCAACCGAGGATGCAACTATCGCCGTTTCTGTTAATGGAGAAAGCGTTTCCGTATCAGACCTTTCGGACAACTGGAAGCAGTATAACAACTTAGACTGGACAGACAGAATATTAAACACCTTGACCTTCACAGTTACGCCACCTGAGGGAAGTTCACTTGAGGAGACTACCTATACCATAAAAATATATTCTGAGATTACGGATGAGAAAAAAGTTTCTCTTGCAAAAAAAGAACTTGCCTGGGATGATATAAAGGGTCTGAACAAAATTCCGTCTGAGATTACAACATCTCTTGCCCTTCCGTCAAAAGTTGAAATCCCTGACATCGGAGAAGTTTCGGTAAACTGGACTGGAGTTGACGGAGAAATCCTTGGAGAGAAAGGCGAACTTCTTTCGCGTCCGCAGAGCGCAACGGCGATAACAATTGTAGCAACGCTCTCTTCAGGTGAGAGTAGTGATACTTGTGAATTTGAACTGATAATTCTTCCACCGACAGAAAAAGATGCCCGTGATGAGCAAGTTTCAACCTTGCTTGAGAACATTGCAGGAACATATACCGACAAGAACTCGTGCTGGGAAGTAATGGATATGGGGGCGTACAAAAAGTACGCACCTGAAACTGAAGCTGTTTTGTCCGATAACGCAAAACAGAGATTTATCAACGAAAGCATTAAAGCTGTTTCAGAAAGTGAGAAAGATACAGACCTTGCAAAGGCAATTCTTGCACTCACTGCGCAAGGCAAGGACGCAACCCGGATCTATACAGTGAACAGTAACACACAAATAGATGCAGTTAAAAAGTTAAATAATGCAGAACATTCAACAAGCGCTTGGAGTGCTCCGTACACTCTTGCAGCATATAACAAAAATGAGTATAAAAATCGCGAGAAGGAAATTTCGCTTGTCAATGCACTGCTCGCATCACAGGGAGAAAACGGTGCATGGGATGAGTACGGAACAATAGACACGACAGCAAATGCAATCGCAGGACTGGCATTCTACATAAACGACGAAAATTCTACCATAAAGGAAAATGTAAACAAGGCGATTGAAGATGCTCTTACATATTTATCTACGCAGCAGAATGCAGACGGAAGCTTTTCTGACTCATGGTCAGGCAGAAACTCAAATTCAACCGCAATAGTCGCAATTGCCCTTGCCGCAGCAGGAGTGGATGTGGAGGAAGATGCACGCTTTATAAAGGGTGGTAACAACATCATAGATGGTCTTCTTTCGTTTGCGCTTGAGGATAACAGTGGCTTTGGATATACGGATAATGCCACAGCGAGTGACTATTCAACAGAGCAAGCCTTCCGCGCGCTCATTGCGCTTGCGGGAACAATAAAAGCAGATGCGGCTTACAATGTATATGACTTTAATGGAATCTCTCTTTCGCCTGCCCGTGCGACGGATGAATATACAGGCGGAAGCGGACCTTCCGAGCCTCAGGGAGATAATATTTCGGTTTCGCTCACAATCAAGGCGGATAATGGGTATTGGCTTAACAGATATAGTGTTACTCTTCCGGGTGACGGCGCAACCGTATATCACGCATTCGTAAAGGGATGCAGCGAGAACAACCTGAAATATGAAGGTGCAGATAAAGGATATGTTTCTTCAATTTCAAAGGGAAATAAAACTCTTGCCGAATTTGGTGCGGGCAAAAATTCAGGCTGGCTTTACAAATTAAACGGAGAAGCCCCTCTTCTCGGAATAAGAGAATGTGGAATAAAAAATGGTGACAGCATCCAGTTTTTCTATACACACGATTACACAAAAGAATCAGGCTCAGGAAGCTGGGGCGGGGCCAAAAGCGAAGAAAAGAAAGAAGAAACCAAAGAAGAACCAAAAGAAGAGGCTGAAAGCCCTGCGTTTACAGAAAACACCTTCTTTGATGTAAAGAAAGGCGATTGGCATTATGAATCCGTAAAATATGTGTATGAAAACAAACTTATGCAGGGAACGGATAGCGGGTTTGAGCCTGAAAGCAAAATGACAAGAGCTATGATTGTAACTGTTCTTTACAGAATGGCAAATCCTGAAAATAGTGATAGTAAGCATGACTTTAAAGATGTGCCTCCGGGTCAGTGGTATTCGGATGCGGTTCTTTGGGCGGCTGCAAACGGAATTGTAAGCGGTATCAGCAAGACACAGTTTGCACCTGACAGCGATGTAACCCGTGAACAAATGGCACTTATTATTTACCGCTTTGCAAAACTAAAAGGTTATGATATAATAGAAAAGGCAGATATTTCAGGCTTTGCAGATGCGAGTAGTGTAAGTGATTGGGCGCTTGATGCAATCAAGTGGGCAAATAAGGCAGAGCTTTTAACCGGCACAAGTGAAACAACACTTTCGCCTAAAGATACAGCAAGTCGTGCAGAGGTTGCGACAATTCTTATGCGTTTTTGCGA
>JAZRNB010000066.1:0-27475 GCA_045647985.1 Acutalibacteraceae bacterium | reverse complement strand
GCAACCTCACCGGGCAGATAAGTCGCATTCCTGCCGAGCAGCTTCAGTAAAAATCTTGCAAGCTTTGCCATTATAAGGGCAATTAAAAATCTAATCTTCTTCATATAAATATCTGTCCTTTATTCAACAACAGCTGCAGAGAAACCTCTGCAGCACATTTTTAATCAAAGTATTGCTTTTATACCTTCCCTGAGAATCTCCAGTCCCTTAAGAAGCTTTTCATCCTCAATCACAAGGGGAGGCATAAGCTTCAGCACATTGTTGTCTCTGCCGACTCTTTCAACTATAAGACCACCCTTGAAGCACTCTGCAATAAGGGGCTTTGTCATATCCTCGGCAAATCCTGAGAAATCAACACCCCAGATAAGTCCTACACCTCTGAAGGAAAGTCTTTCATCAAGAGGAAGAATCTCTTTTGTAAGGAAATCGGAAACTATCTGGCCCTTTCTTACTACCTCTGCTTCAATATTTTCTTCAACAACCTTGCGAAGACCCTCTTTACCTGCTATGAGAGAAAGCTGGTTACCGCGGAAGGTGCCTGTATGCTCACCGGGAGTCCAGATATCAAGCTCTCTCTTAAAGAGCACAAGAGCCAAAGGCATACCGCAGCCGCCGATTGACTTTGAAAGAGTTACGATATCGGGAACTATACCTGCCTTTTCAAAGGAGAAGAAGGTTCCTGTTCTTGCATTACCTACGTGAATTTCATCAGCAATAAGAAGAATATCATGCTTTGTGCAAAGCTCTCTTAAGGCCTTGAGAAAATCAGCATCAAAGGTATATATGCCACCGTCTGCCTGAACACATTCAAGTATAACTGCTGCGGGCTTTTCGATGCCTGAATGGTCATCTGTAAGAATGGTTTCCATATATCCGATGGAATCAAAGCCTCCGAACATATAGGGAGCAGGAATATGAGTAACATTACTGAGGCACTGTCCCGCACCCTGACGGGATGAGGAATCTGTTGTAAGAGAAAGAGCACCAAGAGTCATTCCGTGGAATGCACCCATAAATGCAAAAATGTTCTCTCTGTCCTTATTCTTTCTTGCAAGCTTAAGTGCTGCCTCAACAGCATTTGTTCCTGTGGGACCTGCAAACTGAATTTTATAATCAAAGCCTCTTGCCTTTAATATGTTTTCCTGGAAATACTCAATGAACTCTCTCTTGGGAGCAGTATACATATCCATTGAATGAACGATGCCGTCATTCTTAAGATATTCGACCATTTTATCAACCATAGAATCAGGATTATGACCGTAATTGAGAGCACCTGCACCGGCAAAGAAATCTATATATTCCTTGCCGTCCTCATCAATCATAACTGCACCCTTTGCCTTTGTGAAAACAGTAGGAAAGCTACGGCAATATGAACGGACATCAGATTCATATGTTTCAAAAGCTTTTGTATTCATTTTAACACTCTTTTCGTTTAAATATTTATACATAATAAAGTATAGCATATAGGTTTTTCAAAATCAACAAAAAATACAGTCTTCATAAGCAATAAGTAATTTTTTCTTTATATGTCGATTGATTTATATGAAATTATGTGCTATACTTTTACCATATCCGGTGTGAGAAAGAGAAAATTAACATGAAAAAAATAGTTTCAACACTCCTTGCTGTAGTGTTTATTCTGTTAAGCGCCGTATCCACTTCTGCTGTAGGTAACGTAATTCTCCGCAGAGGTGATGCGGATACCGACGGAATAATAACAGCAAATGATGCAAGGCTCATAATCCGCTGTACGGTAGGCCTTGAAAAGCCGTCCCGTCTTATGCAGTATATTTTTGATGCGGACTTTGATGAAAAAATCACAGCAGCAGATGCAAGATTCGTACTGAGACTTTCTGTGGGACTCGACAAAACGGCATTGGATCCCGAGCTGGCAGAGGATGTTGCAAAAAAGGTTTCGGCAAAGGTTTCAGAAAAAGAGCTGGACAGATTGATGAAGGAGCTTTGCGGCATGGGCTCCCGTTCCGTATTCTTCCCCGAAACCAACAAAAAAGCCGCGGATTACATTTTCAACGAATTAAAGGAAGCCGGCTTTGCACCTGAAATACAGAATTTCACATATAACGATGTCGGCACACAGAACATAATCGCAACTCTTACCGAAAGCAAAAAAGATAAGGATATTCTTCTTCTTTGCTCACATTATGACAACTGGCACGGCTCCGAGGGTGCAATAGACAACGCTTCAGGTGTTGCCGCCCTTCTTCACACTGTAAAGCTTCTTAAGGAATATGCGATAAGCTTTGAAAAGGAGCTTCGGATAGCAATCTTTTCTGCCGAGGAAATGGGTTATTTCGGAGCTTATCACTATGTTTCAAATCTCTCAGAGGATGAAAAGAGCAGACTTACTGTGTTGAATGTTGACATGGCAGGTAACTCCAAGCTCGGTGGCGGTAAAGCCTTATGCGTCAGCACAAACTCCAACTATATTGATGTGACCGAAAGCAACAGTGTAAGCAAGGCTGTTGATATTGCAAAAAAATTCACGGGTGATCTCGGTGAAGATGAATACTACACCACCGTAGCCGCAGGTCTTAACGATATAATCCCATTTGAAAGGGCCGGCATTCCTGCTGCAACGCTTTCCTGGCGAGAAATTGCCCCCGATCGCTCACCTTATTCAGACTATGGACTTGCTGCCCCCTCGCAGATACATACAACAGCCGACTCATACGAAAATTTCAACACAGACTCCCTTGTTTCAGTAACAAAGCTGATTGTAAATTTTCTTATATTGTCATATACATAATGCTGCTGTTAAACGGACAAGCTGTCAGATGCAGCCTGTCCGTTTAGTTTTTTCTTTACATGAACGGTTCGCTGTTTTTTACTCTTTTTACCTGAATTCCGACAAAGGGCAGAGTGAAAAAACGGCTTTTTCTGACAATTTATGTGTTATTAAAAAAAATTGAAATTTTTCAAAAAAAGCTATTGACATATCAGTTTTTTTATGATATATTTATCAAGCGTTCTTCAAGAGAACACGCTGGTGTAGCTCAGTTGGTAGAGCAGCTGATTTGTAATCAGCAGGTCGGGGGTTCGAGTCCGTCCACCAGCTCCATTTTTATATGTGGGAGAATTCCCGAGCGGCCAAAGGGGGCAGACTGTAAATCTGTTGTCAACGACTTCGGTGGTTCGAATCCACCTTCTCCCACCAAAAATCCTGAATGCGAAAGCGTTCAGGATTTTTATTTATTACCTTTTCACTATTCACTCTTCACTAAAATCGCATTCAGGATTTTTGGAAAGTAATAAGTAATAGTGAATAGTGAAGAAGTATATTTTGCAAGGCGTTGCCTTGCTTTTTTGTTTTATTGAAGTATAATAAAAGTGAAAAGTGGAGTTGCTATGACTGAAAGCCCTTTAATGATAAAATCCAAAGAATTTGCACTCACTGTTATAAAGGCCTGCAAAGAGTTAAGAAATACAAAATGTGAGGGTGCTCTGATAAATCAATTTTTGCGTTCAGGAACAAGTATTGGAGCAAACATTCGAGAAGCATTTTATGCTCACGGAAAAGCAGATTTTATTGCCAAACTTCAAATTGCACTTAAAGAATGTAGCGAGAGTGAATATTGGATAGAACTGCTTTTAGAAAGTGGATATTATAACGATAAAACCTTGCTTGAAAACTGCATAGAGGTAAAAAGAATTCTTATTGCCTCTATCAATACTGCAAAGGAGAACAGCAAATAAATATTGCCAAGCTGATGTACGAAGATAATTATTTGATAATTAACAACTTTATATATCATCAAAAGGACATTTATTATAACACTTCGTTCGATTTGGAAATACGTTCTGGCTCTTTTAGTGGTGTCGCACCTTGTGAATATGATATAAAAGAATTTCGAAAGTTTGTCGAAGAACTTTTGGAAATGTACGATTTAAAAAAGCAAATTGTAACGTTGAATGATATATGTTATGATAGTAATGTAAAATTTGAAGCAGACAAAACCGGTCACATAGAGGTTTCCGGAGAAATTTTTGGTGAAGCAATGGTATATCATCAACGATAGTTGGTTATCGTTGTATTTCATAAGATCCGAAAGGACTGCATTTCATCACGTGTAGCGTGTATTAAAAAGCTTTCGCATTGATTAAAATTAAATCTATTATTGTTGTTCCACCAAAATCCTTGTACCTATAGTACGGGGATTTTTATTTACACACCTAAAGGCACCAAAAAGGGAGCTGTAAAAAACTTTGTTTTTACAGCTCCTTTGATTATGTAAAAATTATAGCTTACACAGTTTTATTTCCGATTCTTTTTCAGGGAAGTCTGTTATTGTTTATCACGTAAACAGGGCTATAGAAAGTAACGCAGGGACAAGTTTTCTTGTTTTCCGCAATACTTTCCGCTTAACCGTAATAGCTGTTGTAAAGCTCTTTGAGGCTTTGATTTTTACCTTCTGATAGGCCGGTCTCGCGGATGTACCATATGGCGTGTTCTCCTTGCTTCATATTTTATAGAAATTGTAATACAGTAATAATTCGCAAAATAAAGGGAACGGATATCCTGCAGAATTCTGAGAATAAATTTTTATGCTGCAATTTCGCCGAAATCAAGCACAGCTTCTAAAATCCAACGGACTCTGCCCGTTTCCTTATTTATACTCTTAACTCCGAGACATACCCTGTCACCTACTGTGCCGTTTCCGAAATAGCAAACCTCAACACCTGTTTCCTCATCAATCAGATAACAGCGACCGCCTTCACGTCTGTTTATAGTTCCTACAACACTGTCAAATCTTTCAAACTTTAACTCTTCAGCTGCTGCAGCTCTTTCTTTGCGGATGATTTCTTTTTCGTATAACATATCTGTTATCTCCTTTCCTTTTTTACATCTTTAGTCTAATACAATGTTTTTTGTATTTTTAAGGGGAAGCTGATTCCGGAGCTTTTTAATTCTGTGTTTCAGATGAACAGTTCCGTATCATTTGCATTTTTAAGATAACACTCTGCCCTTTCTGTCACATAAGCCTCAGCATCAACCTCAAACAGGCGATTGCATAACCCTACCTTAATCCTTTATTACAGTATCTCATACAAAAAATATTGATTTTCAGGGGGAAAGAAAAATAAAAGGAGCTGTAAAAAAACTTTCGTTTTTTTACAGCTCCTTTTTGCAATTGCGTCAATTATATTCAAAATATACTTTCGGTGCTGATTGATAAAATATCGCTATTTATCTTATCTCGCCTATTCCGGTTTTCTTGCTGAAGATATGTAATCAACTGAATTGAATAATATTTAATTCAGTTAAACCTTATCCACATAGCAGGTCTGATTGCCACACTATTTCGATTTGCTGCAAAACCGTGATAATCAATAGCTCCATTTTCATACACAATTGAAGCACGGTAATCATAATATCCCGGCGAGCGAAGCCACCACATAACACCATTCTCGCAATCATCTGACATATTCTGTGCGCACAAAAACTCCGTACCAAGGGCAATTCTATCCTGATTTGTCAGAAAATAATTTTCTGCTTCAGTTGCAGATAATAAGAATACTCTATCAAATGTCTCTTCTGTACCACCGGCACCGGAATCATAGTTTCCTGCATTTGAAATCTCTGATTCACAAATGTACTGTTTTTCATATTGAGCAAAAACATGCTCAAAGAAGAATCCGTTAAGCCATTTTCTCAATGATGAATCTCTCCATGGTATAGCTTTTTGTAAAGGATTTACCGATTGATCAAAAGCTTTTATATCTATACATTTTTTAGAAAGTAATAATGCCATGTTATCCTGTACATCAACAATTACCCACTCTAATGGTGTTTCTTCGGAATCCAAAGATGTAGTTTGCCGGTATTTTCCCATAAAAACAAGCTGACCTTTTTGTGCCACAAAAGCGGGATCATCAAAATCCGTATATTTGTAACCCACACAAGCTATAATACACTTTAATGCTCTTTTCATTTCAGAATCATCATTGCTGATTTTTTTAACAGAGACACTTTGCAATTCGCTGATATACAATTCAAATTTTCCATTAAGGCTAACCGACTCAATTTGAATAGGAATTATCGTTTTTCCGTAGTTAACAGCCCTTTCAATTTCTCTTGATACCCATTTTGATTCTTGTGTTGCCTGAGAAAGAATCAAAACCAAACAAGAGCAATTCTCTACTGCATCAGTAATAACTTCTGCATATTCTTTACCTACAGGAATATCTCCGGGGGCCATCCATGTACTTATCCCTTGACTATTAAGCAAATTTCGCATTGCTTGAGCTTGATTGGCATTAACCGTACTATAACTTATAAATACATATCCCATATCTTCATTACCTTTCAAATGTATTTATCCATCATTCTTAACATAACCAAAATACGCTGAAATGCTTTTATTCCGACATCCCGGCAATACTGTCATATGTTTTGTTGAAT
The DNA here is from genome assembly GCA_045647985.1 of Acutalibacteraceae bacterium. Classification (GTDB taxonomy): domain Bacteria; phylum Bacillota; class Clostridia; order Oscillospirales; family Acutalibacteraceae; genus RUG806. Next base: position 21,054 of record JAZRNB010000066.1, on the reverse strand, counting down.
TCTTCCTGCTGTACACCGTAAATATCATCAAAGGTCTTATTGAAAACAAGATAACCGCCTGAAACTAAATTCTGTGTCTCTCCCCAGGATGCAACGAAACAGATATTCTCATCAACCTGTGCCGCGGTGATTGGGTTCCAAACAGGTCTGAATTCATCATCCGTTCCGTCAATTTTTTCGTATTTACTTCTGAAAACAGCATCCTTGACGATATACTGCTCACCGGTTGAATTAGTAACAACCCAACCGGGAATTCCGTTTTCGTCAGCTGCTACGGTATTTTTTGTTTCCTGTAAGCCATTTGCCATCACGGTAACAATTACTTCGCCGATTCTGCCGGCTCTTGCATTAATTTTTCCCGATTTCTGATAGCTTTCGACATTAAATATTCCGCTTTCCAGTTTCTGAGTAAGATATTCCTTAATATTCTCAATTTTTCTGAATTCTATGCTGCTCATTCAAAAAAACTCCTTTCCTGATATCAACAGTATTTTACATCAGTCAACAAAAGCCATCTCAGGGGAAACGGAAAAACTGACATTTTTTGTAAGATCACCGACATCTGTTTTTCATCCGCGCAAGTAAATCTATCTGTTAATACCTGCCGCTTAAAATTCTGCTGATGGTTTTATCAATATTGTTTATTTCATCCTGCTCGGATATTGTATATACACCCGGACATTTTCCTTGTTCGCTTTTCTGATCACTTACATTTCTGCAGCTGTTTTTTTCATACATATCTGCAATGAGAACAGGAACGGCATTAATTCCGAGCTGTCCGGCAAATACAGACAATTCTTCGTAACAATTCCGGGATATATTGTCCTGAGTCTCACATTTTATCATAACACTTCTGAATCCGGATGTCAGCATACAGTCAATCTGAAATTTAACAGATGAATCTTCCTTTGTTATTTCATATCCGCTTACAACATCATCAAATCCGGACTCCCGAAGTCTGTGATATATGTATATTTCCAGGATTTTTCCGGGCGATGTCATCAACCGTTTTGACTGTTTCGATGAATAAACAAAAGAAAACTCATTATCATCGAAATTCTTCAGATTAAATATATACTGATGGCTCTGAAGGGCTTGCAGCATTTTGCTGATTTTCTTCTCCTGCCCGGCAAACTCAGGATAATCTTCAATTCTTAATGAATTAACAGTAAGTGTATCATAATATATTTCTGCCTTTTCAGGCGTTTCAACAACTGAAATATATTTTGCATTAACAAACCTCTGCGGCTCGGCAAAGAGTTTTTTTACGGCATCGGAATTATCTTCACTTACCGATAAAACGACACAACAGGATTCAATAGTGTTGTACTCAATTCTTGAATCCTGACCTAAAATCCGCAGATTATCACGAAGATAAGAAATCACATAATTATATCCGTCACGCAATTCATCAGGGATGATGAATTCATAGGACAGTATTCCTGAAAAATCTGTTGAACGATTAAAGCTTGCGATCAGATCATTATTTTCCGCATGCTTCTCTAAGACTTTACACATATCCTTCCAGGTAGTGCTTTTGTTTTTATAAAGCTTCCACAAGGAATCAAAATTATAATATTCCGGCAGTAAATTCATTTTTCCCGAAGAATTATTAAATGAAAGCATATCGGATACCGTCATTGACTGACCGCCTCTGATATATTTCAGCCATCTGCACCCGTCCGAAACAGAAAATTCCTTTTTTGCAGAATCAAAAGAAAAGCTTGCTCTTGCTTTATAAAAGCCTGCCTCTGTCAGAAGTGCAGATAAATAAGAGGAATTTGATTCATAAGTATCTGTATTTACATTTTCCGATAAATAAGAGCAAAGCTCCGCTTCATCACCGACAACAAAATGCTTTACCTGCTTAATTCTGCTTTTATCTGCCTGAGAAAGGAAACACTTTAACTCATCCAGATTAAAATTAACCTTGTTGTTATCTGCACACGAAAGCAGAATGAGCTTAAGCCCGGATCTTATATCTTTTTTCTGAAGATATGTCAGGATTTGCATAATTGTGTCTTTTGTATCCCTGATATCCTCATATTTTCTCAGATATGCTGCATAAGTAATTGAATCCGGATTTATAAGTGTTGCAGAGGCAACATTATTAAATCTCTCTGTTGTGTCACCAGTCATCAAGGGCACAAACAGGCTGATGCTCCTGTGAGTCAGGATAAACGGAATAGCTTCAACAAGATCCTTATCGGAAGCCTTATAGTCCCGCAATCTGTAGGCAAGAATTACAGGCATTGCCTTTGAATCAATAATACCTACATATTTCAGGATTTCATCGCTCACATTCTTAGAAAAGGCTTTGACAGATTCCAGGAAGGCATCCTTATATCCGTCATAGAACTTTGCCTGCTTTTCATCCGTCTCCCAGATCCGCTGTAAGCAAAGCATCCAATCATCAAATGCAAGCATAGCCCTTTTGTCATACTGTATCATAGATAAAATGCGCCTGAATTCCTCACCCTTAAGCGAAAAGCTCTTTTTAATTTGCTCTGCATGCTTAAAAAATGTTCTGTGAAGATTCAGGGACACCATATCCAGATCATCCAGATAGCGATCCTCTTTACAGGGTGAATTCCACTTTGATTTATTCCAGCCGTCGACAGCAGGGCTCTTAAAATATTTTTCAAGGTTAAAATCACATCTGCTTTTCGCAATACAGGGATGCAGCTTCTTTTTCTTGTCATTTATTGTTCCCTGCAAGCACTCCGAATAGTCAGTCCTGCAAGTCCAGCCCTGAGTAATTTTTTCCACAATCCAGCGACGGTGCTCAATGTTTACTAACGCAGCAAAGGCTTCCCTGTTTTCACGGATAAATGCCTCATACTCAGCTGCCGCACGGGCAAGCTTTTTCCCGGCAAGCTCATCGATCTCAATTCCTACAGAATAAAGCTTGTATTTTATACTCAATACACACGCTATTGATGAATCGTGATTATACTTATCCTTATAATCCTTATATGCTTTCTTCAGATTTATATTCAGCTTTAGCGGGCTGTTCCAGCAAAGATGAGTGTTGAAGCCCATTCTTTCAATTTCAGAATAATTTTCATTCTCCTCAGCCTTTGCCCGGACATTTACGGCAATGCAGCCATTGACTGCATTCTCCTCGCCGACAAATGCAACTGTTGCCTGCACGTCAGAGTGCTTGGCCGCTTTATTACAGGCATCAGCAACTATATTATTCAGAGCCTCATCCCCAAGAGAAATAAACAGATAATTACAGCCTTTATTATTCTGAATAATATTCTGTGCTAATGCTTTGTTATACTTTTTGTCAGAATTTCTTTCACCCTTTATAAAGCCCTTTGAAAATTCTGTATTTCCGCTTGCCTCTTCGGGAGATACAAAAACAATTTTTCCGTAATTTGTTTCACTTGTATCCCCTTCTCCGTCTATTTCAAAAAAATCCTTCAGAGCAGACCGTCCGTCAAGGTATTCTTTTTTATAAAGCTCTTTATCCTTGGTTACAACGCATACCTCAAGACTCTTATCAATTATCTGCCCTGCTTGAAGACATACATCAAGAAACAACTGACCGTATACTCCGCAGCCCAGAATAAAAATTCTTATTTTATTATCCCTGCATTCATAAATGGGGTGATTGAAAAGGAGAGTCTGCAAAGCAAACACAGCATCCGACTCATTATATTTTTCCAGTTCCTTTTCAATCTCTACAACTTTGAGTTCATAGCCTGTATCAAGATAATCGTTATACTGTGAAGGAATTAATAAGGCGATTGCTTTCTTTATAGCCTCCTTCAATTCATCAGCATTGTCAATCCGGTCTTTCAGATCCTTTGCCAGACACTTCTTAAGAATGGATGAAACGGCATACTGAACCCTTGTATTGTATGTGACGGGACTTGCTTTCAGAATTAAGGAGTCGGCAACAATTTCATCGATTCTTTCATAATAGCTATCAGAATAAAGTCTGTCGGGAAAATCTTTCTCAGAGGCAATTGCATGGAAAAGCACAGTACCGATAGAATACAGATCGGATTGATTTGATTTTCTTCCGTCAAAAACCTCCGGCGCACCAAAGCCGGTTGTTGCCGAAAAACGGGGAAATTTTGTATATACGGAATAGATAGAATTAATATCAAACAACTGGACAGGCTCAGTCAGATACCGTCCGCCTCGCAAAGAAAACCCGAAATTATCAGGCTTTATATCACCATGAATAAGTCCGGCACTATGTAATACTTTCACACATTCGGTCAGATTATATAGAGTATTGAGAATTATAAATAAATCCTTGGCAGGATTTTTTGCGGGATGCATATGAACCTTGTCCAGAAACTCTTCAAATGTTTCAAAGTCCCCGTCATTATCAACAGTCCATATGTATACACTGCCGTCCGGTTCGCCTTTTTTGTTACAGCCCCTCAATATTTCAAAAGACGGAATGAAAGTGCTGAAGGAATTATTTCCTTTTGCAGCCTCTTTTTTTGCTTCCTCCAGAATGTGATATGACTCGATATAATCATTTATCATATCATTAAAAATCCTGGCTGCCTCAGAACAGTCATTTGTTTTTTTCAACTGGTTGTTTTTGTCTCTGACAATATTCAGATACTTACCGTAATTCCTCTCTGAAGGATAAAACTCCTTTAATCTTCCTGTTTTTCTTCCGCAAGAAGCTAAATAGGAAACAGAAGAGGCCCCTGTTCCGTCTCTTGCAATTATTGTAAAAACCCTTTTGCCGGCAGACCCGTTGCCTGCTGATTCTTCCAGTAAAGTTATTTTTTCACCTTTTCTCATTAAGCTTCTTATGTACATTTTTGTTTTCCCCTTTCATTTCCCCCTTAAAGCTTGTTGAGTCATCAGGCTTTAATTGATAACAGTAATTACTTGTGTCTTCAATCCCCCTGACATAAAACTCACAATAACAAGCAAAAGGGGAAACGGAAAAATATCAATCAGGCTTCTGAGTACAGCTTTAATCTCACAAACGCAGAATATATCAATATCATATCCAACAGATTTTTCTGAGAAATAAGCTGGAATGATGATTCCCACAGCACCGCATTTAACGAATCTGTATAACTCGAATAAAAATCGGCATAACAATCCGTCAATGCTTCACCATCGAGCTCTTTCATTTTTTTTGAAATAAACAGCAGATAGTAAGCAAACAGCATATTTGTTCGCGATACTGTCTTTTTCCTGATATCAACATTACAGAACTTAACCAATCTCTCATTGATCTTCTCAGTTATCTTCTTCAATTCTGCACCGTCTTTGCCGTCAACAGCAATGCCTTCGAGAAAATCATCATCAAAGAAAATCACTTTCGGAATTGTATCTTCTGTTTCTTCTCCGACAACAATGTATTCTTTCAGCTCATTCAGATATTCAGAATAATACTTTTTTGCAGTTTTCATATCAGACTGATTGTAAAAACCTTCATATGACTTAGAACCGCTATAAGTGCATTTTTCTTCTAATAAATTATAGGTATGAAGAATAACATCCTCAAATTGCTCTTCCGTTAAAGAAAAAAGTCTCTCATCCGGAAGCGAGCCGTTTTTAATAAGATTGTTCTCGCCGTAAAAGAGATGTCTGAAATTATGGGACGATATGTCCTTATGCTTAGCAATTGCAACAGCTTCCTTGTATTTCTTACCCGTCTGCTTCAAGGTAAGAACTTTTTTCGATGCTGTGTCTTTTTTCTTAACTATATCATCTATCATTCCGACTGCTTTAATAAGCTTCCGGTACTGGCTGTACTCATCGCCGGATTTGTTCAACCAATACAAGTAAACTATTTCAACGAAATTGTTGTGTCGTATTGCAATTCCGGGAATTTCATAATAAACGCCGTTGCTCTGATAATTTTTCAGATATCTGATAACATTATCACAATAATAATCTTCAAACAACAGCTTATTTATATCTCTGTCAAAATCATATTCCTTATCTGTCTGACCATAGAAAACCGTCATATCAAAGGCAAATGCCATATAGTACAGAATTTCTTTCATCTCAGCATAAGTTTTTTTGAATCTTCCCTCAGCAAGCTCCGTGCTGATATGCAGCAGCTCTGTTTTGCCTGATTTTTTTTCAGGGCGTCTGGCTCTGTCCACTGCCTTATCATAAGCTTTACCTTTTGCTGAAATATATTTTTTGAAGGATTTAATAATACTATCATTAATTTTCGGAAAGCTCTTTGTTGATTTTTCTATTATTACCGAAAGGTAGTCCAGCACCTCAATATCAGTTTTGCGCTCATCAATTTCTATACTGCTCACTTTATTAATCAAAGCAAATGTCGCACTGTCATTTATAAAACGACTGTCATATGCACCTTCGGTAATTGCTTGTCTGAGCATATAAAACTGTTTTTTTCTGTCTTTTTTATTGGAATCATCCAACAACAGATTTATACTTTGTTGCTTTTCCTTGAATTTCGCATTTAAGTATTCATAAAGGTGACTAATGAGCTCCGGATGCTCATTATTCATTGTATAATTTGCTTCGGCTTTTCCCTGGGAGCGATGATTCCTTTCATAAATAAAACTGAGAGCATCTGCTGCTTTTATTTTATTAAAGCTCTTATAAACTTCAGAAATCATTGAATTGAGTTTATCATCAACCTCATCTTTTTTATACAAAAAATCAGCATAAACCTCAATTATTGCCTCCAGCAATTTATGTGTTTCATAAAAGTGATTGGAAACAAGGTATTTGTCGAAAATTTCTTCTCCGATATCGGCTATAACCCCGTCATATTCTTCTAAAACAATTTTCTTGAGCTTCTCATCATAATATCCGGTCCCTTCCATATAATTCAACTTACCAAGAAACTGCTTCAGGATTTTAAGTCTTACAGATGTGCCCGGAATATCATATTCAGGAGCAACCAGATGATTTACCGTTCGCTCCATAAAATCCTGGGGATGCTTGTAATTCTTATAAAGCTCAGTCATTTCCTCCAGACATAAGGCAGGTAAGTCTTTTACTGACGGAATATCACTCTTTTTCAGTATGTCAATATACTGCTTTGCAGTTGTATTTCTTCCGCATTCGATATCATACGCACTCAGCATATCGTTGATACGGGCTCTTTTTGTATGTACATTATCGGGCTTTGCCGTTTTTAGCTCTTCAACTGCCCTCAGAATATCTTCTCTGAATATCAGTTTTTTGCTGAAATTATCATTCGCGGCGATTATATTATTTGTAATGATTCCCATAAAGCATCAATCCTTTTTGACAGTAAGCTTAATTTATTATAACGCCTTTAATTCTAAAAAACAACATTCAGATTGAAGATGTTTCCTCTAAAATAAGCGCAAGCAGAAGCCGTCACCACAAATGGTTTATCTTTGTGCAATCTCTTAAGCAATTAGAAACAATTTACCCTAAGGATTACCATACCATCATCGGAAACTGTCATAATATGATTTATCTGCAATCATCAGATCCGCAGATGCAGCAATACTTCAGCAATTTAGCTGGATTGACTACAGTTTCATCTTTAGTGAACGGCGAACCATTATTACCTGTTGAAAATCTGAAGAAATTAAAAAAAGGCTGGGGCTATAAAGAAACAATATACATAAGAGGAAGCTCCGTAACCGCCGGTCTTGCCATTGTCGATGCAATGAATCGTAACAAATGCATAATATCAACCGTTTGTACCGGTATTGCTGCCAATATGGGAGCTTTTATCCTGTCCTGCAGAACAAAAGGCATGCGTTACATAACACCCAATGCAACCGTAATGATTCACCGGCCTTCCGGCGGTGCTTCAGGACAGGCTTCCGACATTCTTATTACCGCTGAACGCATAAAAAAGGCAAAAGAAAAAATCAACAGAATTCTGGCTCAAAACACAGGTCAGGATATTGAAACAATTACCCGAGACTGTGACAGGGATTATTATATGGATACAAAAGAGGCGCTTGTGTACGGAATTGCTGATAAAATCCTATAAAAAAACAAAAAAACGATTCCCCTTAAAACTCAGGATAAAAGCCATATTAAGATATAATCAGAAAAAAGAAAGGAGGACATTACAGATGATTAAGCTTATCGTCGGCGGCATCATTTTCCTCGTCGCTACCTGCTGGCCCGGTTCCTGCTATTAATCCGCGAAAGGGAGGATGCATAAGCATCCTCCCGAAGGTAGCAATCTTCAGGAGCTTTATTTTAGCTATAAATAAAAGCATTTCGGATTTTTTTATACCTCTATGTTCTTCAAAAAAGGCGATTCTTCGGAATCGTCTTTTCTTGTGCTTTTTAAAACAGAAAAAAGTGCAGCCTTTGCCGCACACTCAGTTTTTCACAATATTCAGCTTAAAATAAAAGAAACTATTTTTCCGATCTCATTGTTTGCTGTGATATTTACCATAAATTTTCACCATTTTCCCATACCTGAATCAAGTGAAAATCGGTGTTTTTGTTGACCTTTGTTGACACAAAGTTGACATTTTATTTTTTTTTGCTTTTTTATGGCAGGTGATAAAAGAGAAAAGGGAACGGTTTTTGCCGTTCCCTTAAAGTTTTTTCTGTAAAATATCAATAATGAGCCGCACCGCATTCACATACGGGATTCAAGCCGAAGATCATGCCGAAGAAGTTGATTATACTCCAGATAAAAGCCATAATGCCTGACTGATGGCACATATGTGGGCAATTGTTTTCATCTTCATCAGAACCGAGGAATTCATCACAATAATCACAGAATTCATCACCGTCATTGTCCTTATGGTCAATAACATCTGTGATATCGTCAACGAAGCTGTCTCCGCAATCACAAGTATAGGTTGTGTAGCCCTTGTCTGTGCAAGTGGGAGCTGTTATAACAGATGTATAAGAGTGTTCGTGATAATTAAAATGTATAGTTGCATTGGTTAAATATTCGTTATCTTCTTCAATACTGATTTTATTCCACTGTTCTTCGGTACCGGCAAAATAAACATCTGTAAGATTTTCGCAATCATCGAATGCTGTGCCGATACTTGTTACTCCCTCAGGAATGGTTATACTTGTAAGACTTTTGCAATACTCAAAAGTACCATCTGCGATATGTGTTACACCTTTGGGGATACTTATACTTGTAAGATTATAGCAACAAAGGAATGACATACTTTTGATATTTATTACTCCTTTGGGAATTATGTATGATGTTCTTTCGTTCCCTATTGGATATTGAATAAGCGTAGTTTTATCTTTATTAAACAAAACTCCATATTCATCACTTGAATAGTACTTGTTGTCTTTGTGTACTATTATACTTGCAAGACTGTTGCAACCAGCGAAAGCAAAAAACTCGATATATGTTACGCTTTTTGGAATGCTTATGCTTGTAAGGCTGTTGCATTCACCGAAAGCAAAATGATCGATAAGTGTTACACTTTCGGGGATACTTATGCTTATAAGATTGTCGCAATAGGAGAACGCATGATCACCGATACTTGTTACTCCTTCAGGAATTATGTATGATGTTCTTTCGTTCCCTATTGGATATTGAATAAGCATAGTTTTGTCTTTATTAAATAAAACACCACATTCATCGTTTGAATAATACTTGTTGTCTTTGTGTACTATTATACTTGTAAGACTACTGCAATCTTCGAATGCCGAATAACCGATACTTGTTACTCCTTTGGGAAGGGTTATACTTGTAAGACTGCTGCAACCTGAAAATGCAGAAGACCCGATACTTGTTACTCCTTCGGGAAGGATTATGCTTGTAAGGTTGTCGCAATAATCGAATGCATAATCGGCTATAAACGTCGTGCCTTCTTTTACACTATATTCTCCTGATAATTCTTCACTGTTTGCATCTATAAGATAGTTTCCTATGTAAAGCACTCCATTATCCCAGTTTTTATAATTATTGTAGTATGCAGTATCAGAGAATGCATAATCACCAATACTTGTTACTCCTTCGGGTAGGGTTATACTTGTAAGACTGCTGCAACCTGAAAATGCAGAATACCCGATACTTGTTACCGGATAGCCACCAAGCTTTTCGGGAACTGTTACATCACCGCTGATAGATTCATTAACATCTGTAATTTCAGTTTTTCCGTCTGATACAGTATAGGTATAATACCCACTTGTATCAGCAGAAGCTGTCAGGGGGATAATGTATATCAGCAAAAGTGCTGATAAAACAACTGATAAGATTTTTTTCATTTATCTTTCCTCCATAAATTAAAAAAGTGTGTGCAACCGAAGCTACACACTAAAAAATGCACAACTCCGTATTGCCACAGTATAAATTACATATACTAAACATGATATTACACCACATAAGGTGTAAAGTCAACACACCAAAAATAGTGTACTGTAAGATTTAACTATCAAATACCAAGGAGATAGTTATGAAAAATTACATTGAAATCATAAGAGATTTACGGGAAGACAATGATAAAACACAAAAGGAAGTGGCTGAATATTTAGGTACAACACAGCAGGTTTATTCTCGCTATGAAAAAGGGGAAAATGAAATCCCCGTAAGGCACATTATTGCGTTATGCAAATACTATAATGTGTCTGCAGACTATATCCTTGGCATAGAATAACAAAACCGCATCCGTGTATTTAAGTTACATTCGGATGCGGTTGCTTTATTTGTTCTGATTGTATTTGACGGTACTTATAGAAGAAATGAGCATACGGCGGATAGAGCTGCAGATGCTACGGAAAAATATTTCAGCTAAATTACTCCGCTTGCGCTTTGTAGCGAAATTGTTCACTCTGTTCACAGCTAAATTTCACTTTGTGAAGCTGAATTAAATTCGCCATTCAGCTGCCGAAGGCAATTTAGCTGACCGCAGGTCAATTTAGCTTCCGACGGAAATTTAGCTCGCCGACAGGCGAATTTAGCTGAAAAAGCACTTCCGAAGAAGTGCTTTTTCTGGTGAAGACAAGTGGACTTGAACCACCGACCCCTTGCATGTCAAGCCCGCCTGACGGCGTAAAAGGTCATATTTTCCTTGATTCCGATATGTATTTTTAATGATTTTTTAGTTTTTTGCCAGATTGTTGACCTGACTGTTGACTGAAAGCAGCTCGTTATAAGAGCTGCTCTTTTTGTCTATTTAATTATAGATCAATCTTTTCTGAATGTCCAGGAGTAAGTAGCAACATTCCATTGACTTCTGAATAACTTTTATCCGGGTATCATACAAGAAGTAAACAAGTTTATAACAACTTTTTTTCAAAAAACTTTTTGCTTCTTATAAATTTGCATTTATAACGACTGGTTTTGCTGGTCGCCGTGTTATACTATAGACACAGCGAAAGGGAAGAACACCGAAAACCAGAAGCCGGAAAGAAGTGAATAAAACCAAAAGGCAAACGGAAAATCCTCAGTAGTTGAAAACAAAAAATTAAAAAATAGGGTTGCGACCTACCGCTTATAAAGAAAGGAAAATTACTATGACAAACACAATTAAGACAACATCAATCAATATCGCTAACAACCTTACAGTAGATAGAGCAAACAAAGAAATTAAGGCATCCAAGCAACTCATCAAGGCTGCTGGCAAATATGGAACAGCCGAATACGCACTTTTTGAAGAATTATATACAAAGTATCCTGAGTTCAAGATCGTTGTAGCATCTCAGAAAAAGAGAAAGTCTCTTATCATAACATTTGATTTTATGACAAAGTATATTTCAAAGCACGATGAAACCGGCGAAGTAATGCAGGAGTTCCTCGTTAAGAGAGGCTTAAAGGCTGATGAAAACGGCGAAATAAATGCTGAAAAATTTGCTGATATCAGAACTTGGTTCTTAGAAAAATATCCAGAAGTAAAAGAACTCGGCAGCAAGGCTGCTTAATTAAAGAAAGGATAAGGTGAAAGATATGGCTAAGACAAATACAGGAGTAAGAATTGACTACGCAAATAACACAATAGTTCTCTACAAGTGGTTTTCTGAAAAGGCTCAGAATCCGGCAAACAAGGAGTTTCACATTCTCTCAACATATCTCAGAACACTCCCCGGTTTTGCTGTTTGTGTCCGTGCGGATATCAAGAAAAATGAAGGTCAGGAGCACTACAACGGTCTTACTTATGACTATATGAGATTTTATATCAACAAGTTTGAACCAGAAGAGACAAGAGAAGAGGTTCTTAATGAGCTTGAAACAAAGATTCTTATCAGCAAATGTCATTCAATAAGATATCCGGTTATCAAAAATTGGTTTTTAGAAAAATATCCCGAAATAAAAGAGTTTGGAATGAAAGAGATTGAAGGATTCCCGTTCCAGAAGTCAAAAGAAAATCAGTCTGAAGAAGCAGCTCTCGCAGTAGCATAATAAAAGGAAAACACAATGAAATATATAAATACCGGTCAAGTCGATGTTTTATCTGAAACATCGGCTTTTTTGTTTGCGGTTTTGCCGGTCTCTTTTTTGATTTTCTTAAAAAAATTTGGTAAAATATATATGTAAGAAAAAAAGAAAAGGAGGGAATAAAATGAAAAGATAGGCTTCAGTTTTAGAAAAAATGCTCGATGCTATGACAAAGACCGGAGATATTATGTTGCGTTATCAGTATCAAAGAAATATGATGCTGGAAAACTTATTATCTGACCGTGAAATTGATATAATCGCAGACAGAGTAATTCAGAGAATCAGAATAACAGCCGATATATCTGAGGTTGTTATGGCTATCGATGAATTAAAAAAAGAACTTAAAGACTTAGCAAATTAAAATAAAAGATTAAAAGGAGAAATAAAAATGGCAGAATACACTTTCCCGAATTAGAAAATAATTCGGATAAATCGTGAAAAAGCCACAACTAATTTTTTAGGAATAAAAAATGAAAACTGGTATGCGGCAAGCAGAGACCTTGGGGCGACCGCCCTGCGGCTCTACTTATACCTTGCCTCGAACGCAAACGGATATAATCTTGCGTTGTCTCCGGCAGCCATAGAAGTTGATATCGGGATACCTCGCTCAACATATCGAGACCAATTCAAGGCTCTTGTTAAGAAAGGATATCTGGTGGAGACAAAAGGGAACCAATATGAATTTTATGAAGTTCCGCAACCGGCAGCCGCCCAAACAAAAGAAAAGGCTTTGCCGGCAACCGTTTAGAATTTTGATGAAATGACGGCAGACAACATAGGTGAGCCGAAAGCCGTTCAGAATGTATCGGGAGATGTTATAGAAATAAATAATATTATGATACCAGATACAGTTGAGATAAATAATGAATTGAAAAATCCGGCTACAAATATAATAATTCCAGAAGTAAAGGAAATTGTAATCAAAAGACCTGAAGCAACCGGAAAGAAAAGACCGGTATATATAGATAAATCCAAAAGAGAGGAGTTTATATTTTAATGGCTACATACGCAGAAAATGTTTATGATATGTTTAAGCGTAAAGGCTTAGATAAGAAATATGAATTTGCCGGGATTTACTGTATAAAGATAAATAATAAAATTGTTTATGTAGGTAAAAGTGCGAATATGCTGAGAAGAATTGCGTAGCATTACGTGGGAATAAAAACCGGGAATGAACGCAAATACAGAGTAATGGCAGAGGCACAAGCGAAAGGATATAATATCGATTTTGATGTGTTGTATTATGCCAAAAGCAAAGGTAAAGTAAATCAGTTTGCGGAAATCGGAGAACAAGAAGGATATTTTATCAGAAAATACAAACCGCTATTGAATAGCCAGATACCCGATGAAGAAGACTGGAACAAATTTTCTATAAACAATGATGCTCAGACCATTACGGCAGATGAGCTAATTGAAATAGTTAAATAAATAATCAGGCGATTGCGGCTTCGATAAAACACGAAGCAGCAATCGCCGTTTTTTTTCGTTTATATGCCTTCTGGTTCGTCAGACGATAAGATATTAATTCATCCGCACACAGTCGCAAAAACCGTCTTTCAGATTGAAATTAACATTTCAAAAGAGTGTGAGCCACCGCAAACCCGAAACCGCAGAGAAAAAAGATTTTATCCCAAAATATACCCCCGATGTTCAGAAAAAGGTGTCTGCAATTTTCTGAACAGAATCACCTTGTTTTTTGTCGATTTTTCGGCTTTTGGAAGTCGGGAAAAATTGTTCACGAAAGCAAATGTTTTATTGGACACCCTCGGTTTCGTCAGACACATACTCTAAAAGGTCTCCCGGCTGACAACTGAGCAGCTCGCAGAGAGTATCAATCGTTTTCCACGACACAAGCTCGCCGTGTCTTATTTGCTGAAGGTATGACTGACCGATGAGCTTCTCTTCACGGATTTTTGTTGAAGAGTAGCCTTGCTTTTTCAGTTCAGCCATAATGTCAATTTTATACTTTATAGCCATTTTTAATGCCACCTTTCCTATTGTAGCCATTCTATCATAACTTTGCACTAAAAACAAGTGCTAAATTTATACAATAAATGCACTTAAAGTTAGTGCAATATGTCAATAGACGGCACTAATATTTAGTGCTATAATATGGACAGTTGATAAACAACAAACACACAAACAAAGGAGATAGCAACAATGTCAACAAAGGAAATCACAACAAAAATCGAAGCACTCAAGGAACTTGAAAACCTCATAGAAGAAGCAAAGGTTGAAGCAGAAGCACTCAGAGACGAAATCAAAGCAGAGATGCTCAACCGTGATACAGAAGAAATGGAAGCCGGAACTTACATAGTTCGCTGGACATCGGTTCTCTCTCAGAGATTCGACACAACAAGCTTCAAAAAGGTGATGCCGGAGCTTTACAAGGAATACACAAAGCAGGTAGCAAGCCGCAGATTCACAATTGCATAAAAAAGCCCCCTTGCCGCAGCCGACCAAAGCAAAAGGCAAGGGAGAACCCCCAAACCAAAAGGAGAGGGTGAGAACATTATAACTTACTCTCTCCGATTAGTCAAATAAAAGGAGAAGCAAAAAAATGTTTGTATTAAGTGATTTATGGTATGGGAACATATCGCCGGTTGAGCGATATGTTCGCCACGACAGCGAATATAAAAAGGCTCTGAATAAAGCATCAGATGCGACAGACCGGCTTCTGGCTCATCTGACACCAGAAGACAAGGAAATTTTTGATAATTTTTATGAGCTCAACTCAAAAATGATGTCTATATCCGAAGAAGATGCCTTTATCTGCGGATTCAGACTGGGAGCGAAAATAATACTTGATATTGTAGGAGAATACAAAGGACAGTTCAGAACAGCAACGGAAGGATGATAATTATGAATTACGGATATGCCAGATGCTCAACCAATGAGAGCAAGCAGGATATTGAACGTCAGGTCAGAGAGCTGAAAGCCGCCGGAGTGAAAAAAGTTTTTCTTGAATATGAACACGGCGATTCTGTTGTTAAAGAGCAGCTCTCTCTACTGCTGGAACAAGCACAGCCGAGAGACAGTATTTTCACTCTGGAAGTCTCCCGACTTGCCAGAAGCACAAAGCAGCTCTGCGAAATAATTGAAAAGGTAAAAGAAAAGCGGCTCAGACTTGTTATTGTGGGAAGCATCACGGTTGATTGCTCCGGCGGTCAGATTGACCCTATGACAAATGCTTTCATTCAGATGTCGGGAGTTTTCGCAGAACTGGAACTCAGAATCGTCAGAGAACGTGTCCGTTCCGGAATGGCAAATGCCAGAGCCAAAGGAGCAAAAATCGGAAGACCGCAAACAACACTTGATAATGTCCCGGCAATATTCTTAAAACACTATCCCTCATATAAAAATGGAACTCTGAACGTGTCAGAGTTCGCAAGAGTGTGCGATATGAGCCGGACAACGATATACAAATATATCGAGCTGCTTGAAAAGTAATTGAAAGTTAACTTTCAAGTTAATAGTTGCAATTCAACACACCACAATGTATAATATATTTTACAAAGGGTGGTGCTGTCAAAATGGCAAGAATTAAAGGAAAAACTCTCTTTTTTACGACTTCTCCTCGAAGTCCGCATAAAATGATTCCTGAAATTAATCTCTTAGGTGAATTTTTTTCTGGACAAAAATGGAATCCCTATACACAAGCATCATTTATGCAAATGTTGATAGAAAGTCCGTTTTTTGAGAATCAAAAAAAACCTGAAGATTTATGTTTTGCGGCAAGAGACCGTATAACCCGTGCTCCAAAGGCATTGGGCTTTGTTGATTTAAAGCCAACTATTGAATTAACCGATGTCGGTAAAAATTTAGTGTCTGGGAAAAGAACAGAAGAAATTATTTTAAGGCAATTACTGAAATTTCAATTACCTTCACCTTATCACAAACAAGCTAAAAATGGTGTTGTTTTTTGGGTGCGACCTTATCTTGAACTCCTTAGACTTACTAATACGCTTGGAAAAATCACTTTTGATGAAATGATGCTTTTTGGAATGCAATTAACAGACTATCATAAATTTGACGACATAGTTTCAAAAATTGAGTTTTATAGAAAAGACAAAGAAAATTACAAGGGAAAATACAAAAACTATTTCAGAATTACATTAGAAGGCGAAATAAGAAAAATATACAAAGAAGAAATTTTAACTGGAAGAACAAAAACACGTGGCTCTAATGACAAGTCTGAAGAAAAGTTCATAAAAACAAAACGTAAAAATCTACGTGATTACACAGATGCTTGTTTTCGATATCTGCATAGTACAGGACTTGTAGCGATATCACAAAAAGGTAAATCGCTTTATATTATGCCGGATAAACAAAAAGAAGTAGACTATATTCTTACAAACATCTCTCGTGACCCAGTACACATATCTAATGAAGCTAAATACAAAAAATATCTTTTTGATGAGCTTCAACCTGAATTGCTTACAGATAGCGATGAATATCTTTCAGAATATATTCTCAAAACAAGCAAATATACTCGAGCAGACCTTAGTTCTAAGTCAATAAGCGAATTAAAAGATATTCGCGAACAAATTATAAATGACAACAGAAACAGCATAATTTCTGCACAAATAAAAGAATTAAAATCATACGCATTGTATTCAGAAGTAATTGATACTTATAATGAAATTATTGCGGATGCTCTTTATGATGTACCGTTAATGCTCGAATGGAATACTTGGAGAGCTATGACAATGATAAACGGAGGTTCGATTACCGGTAATTTTAAGATAGATGATGCCGGACAGCCAATGGCAACAGCTCAAGGAAATATGCCTGATATTGTATGTGATTATGGTGACTTTGATGTTACTGTAGAAGTTACAATGCAAGCAGGACAAAGACAGTATGATACGGAAGCAGAACCTATCGCTCGACATGTGGGAAGACACAAAAAAGATAGTGGAAAAGAAACATATTGCTTATTTATTGCTCCCAGAATAAATCCTGCTTGTATTGCTCATTTCTTTATATTGTCAAAGGTCAATATTGTGCATTATGGAGGAAAATCGACAATTGTTCCTTTGGACTTAGATACTTTTATGAAAATGATAGACAACTCATACAATGCAAAATTTGTTCCTACTGCTAAGCATATGAAAGAGCTGTTTCATTTTGCTGCAACAATGGCAGATAAAGCAGAAGACGAAAATCAATGGTATGATGCAATACAAGATTTTGCTCAAAAATGGGTTGTTGCTTAATACTCATTAGGAGGGATAAAATGAATCCCATGTTAAAATACCGTGGCGGTAAGTCTCGTGAAATACCGCTTTTTCAAAAATATATACCAAATTCATTTTCAACATATATTGAACCTTTCCTCGGTGGAGGAGCTGTGTTTTTTCATTTGGAGCCAGAACGAGCAATTTTGAATGATGTAAACAGTCGTCTTATTACTTTTTATGAATGTGTTCGTAATCAATACGCTGACATGAGAAATGAATTAGATACACTTCAAGAGCTTTATGAAAAGAATCAGCTTGATTATAAGTTGAGAAAAGAAAAACGCCCAGATGAAAGAGTTTCAAATGCAAATGAAGAATTATATTATCGTATCAGAGATATGTATAACGGAAAAATTGATAAAGAATACTTAGACGGAGTAATTTATTTTTTTATCAACAAAACAGCTTATTCCGGAATGATACGATATAATAATAGTGGTGATTATAATGTTCCTTTTGGAAGATACCCCAATTTGAATACTAAGCTAATTACTACTGAGCATTCACAGTTATTACAAAGAGCTGAATTATCGCAAGTTGATTATGCTGATGTTTTTGCAAAAGCCGACAGCAACTCTTTTATGTTTTTAGACCCCCCATACGATTGTGTTTTCAATGATTATGGAAATATTGACATGATGAATGGTTTTGATGAGGAACAACACAGACGCCTTGCTTTGGATTTTAGGAATTTAAGTTGCAAAGCTCTTATGGTTATTGGAAAAACTGCTCTTACAGAGGAACTGTATGGAAAATTTATTATTGATGAGTATTGCAAAAATTATGCTGTGAATATAAGAAATAGATTCAAAAATGAAGCCAAGCACATTGTTGTAACTAACTATTAAAGAAAGAGGAGAGGTTATCTCCTCTTTCTTAGTTTAGATATAAAATAAAAATCATTATAGGAGGAGAGCTGCTTTATGGAGAAAAAGCATCCGGACAAGCATTACGGCAAGCAGACGAAGCAGAGGTTGAAGCCTTACATAGTTCTTCAATATCTTCTCAGAAACACCGATGATGAACATTTTGCGACCGGTAAGGATATAGAGGGGTATCTTCAGGAAATCTGCGGAATTTATGCTGAAAGACGGTCGATTTACAAGGATATTGACGAAATCAATGAAGTAAACTGGATGCTTGAGAATGATGCGACTATAAAAGAAGCAGAAGCAGCTCTGGCAGATGATGAATATGATGAAGAAAAGCTCGTTGTTTATGACAAAAGCCGCAAGGGATATTATGTAAAGAACAGACATTTTCAGCTTGACGATATCCGGCTTCTGGCTGAGTGCGTCAATTCTTCAAAGTTTGTTTCCAGAAGTCAGGCAGAGGAGCTTATAGATAAAATCTGTGAGTTTGTAAGCGACTATCAGGCAGAGAAAATAATAACTGATGCTTTTGTTATAGACAGACCACGAACAACGGACACCGCACTTATATACAACATCAGTATGATAAATAGTGCTATGAGCCATAACATTGAAGGCGAACCACACGAACCGGAAAAGATTAGTTTCTACTATATGAAGCACTCTATGAGCGACAACGGAAAACGTGTAGCACAGCGAAAGGGTGAAAAATATATCGTCAGTCCCTTCAGACTTATGGTTAATGACGGTAATTATTATCTGATTGCTTTTGATGATAAAAGTCAGAAAATCCGCACATACAGAGTTGACCGTATGAGTAAAATCGGTTATGTCGGAGAACCCAGAGACGGAGAAGAACAGTTCCGGGAAATGGATATACAATCCTTTGTTAAGAGAACCTTTTCTATGTTCACCGGCGATACAGAGTATGTTACAATTCGTTTTCCTGATTTTCTTCTTGATACTGTTATTGAACGATTCGGCAAAAAAGGAGCATCATACAGCAGACTTGACGATAAGCATTTTTCCGTTTTTGTTAAGGTCGATGTAAGTGATCCGTTCTTCGGCTGGTTATCAAGTTTCGGCAGAAGAGCAAAGATAACAGCACCTCAGCACGTTGTTGAAAGGTATAAAAACTATCTCGATAAGCTACGGGAAATGTATAACGAATAAAAAAGTTGTTAAAAAGTAGTTATAAACCAGAATAAAAGAAGCAAGAATCTCGATTGATTCCTGCTTCTTTTTTGATACTATCCGGCTATAAAATTAAAAATTAAACGTATTGTTTATAGATAATCTCATCTGTGCTATATCTGAACGGGCATAAAAATTCAGAGTAGTCCGTGCATCGGCGTGTCCTAAGATGTCCTGAACACTTTTGATATCCGCACCGCCTTGCAGCAGCAAAGATGCACACGTATGCCGCAAATCGTGCGGCGACATAGGCGGCAATTCACATTTGTTCATTAATTTTTTCATGTGCTTTGTGATATAAGAGGGATCACGAGGCATTGTCTTTGATTCTTCACTATGAAAAAGAAAATCATCCTTTGCTGTCGGATATTCAGCAGCTCTGTATTGTTCCAAAAGTTCAAGAGTTTTTTCTGCTATTGGAATTGTCCGATATCCGTTTTCGGTTTTTGGCTCTCCTACGACTGCTCCGCTTTTGTTTGTATAAACAACATTTCTGTTGATGCTCACAAGACCGCTTCGGAAATCAATGTCGCCCCATTTAAGACCGAAGCATTCCCCTCGCCGCAGTCCGGTTGTAAGCAGAATATAATACATTGTTTTCTGCATAAGCGGCAGCTCATCTATTGCATCAATGAAAACAGATGTTTCACTTTTGGAAAAAGCATCAACCTTGTGTCGTTTTAACTTCGGAGAAATCACTCCGTTCATAGGATTTTCTGAAATATAGCCTCTCTGAATTGCATACTTAAAAATTAAGTTTAACGTTGAATAGTGATGCTTCCTTGTCTGTGCTGAGAGAGGCTTCCCCTTTGAGGTCTTCTTATTCGTTTTGAGATAATCAAGATATGCACTTGCTTTTGGTGTATCTATATCAGAAATAAGAGCATCTCCGAAATACGGGAGAATTGTTTGCAAAAGATATGTGCGGAACTCATAGGTTGTCGCCCGGCACTCATCATCAACGAGAGACGGCAGCCATTCATTGTTTACAAAATCGCTGAATTTTATAGGAACGGTTTTTTCTTCTTCGGCTTCTGAACTGACCCCTTGCACGATCTCTTGTTCCCAGAGAGCTGCTTGAACTTCGGCAAGCTTAATTAACCGTTTTTCGGTGTATTCTTTATCGGGCTTCCAGACTTTTGACTTAAACTGTTGCCGCCCCTTGTCATCTCTACCGATGAACACTCTGAACTTGAAGGAAATTATCTTTCCGTTCTTCTTGTTTGCTGTGATATTTGCCATGAATTTTCACCCTTTTCCCATACCGGAATCAAGTGAAAAATCGGTGTTTTTGTTGACCTTTGTTGACCTTCTGTTGACCTTTTGTTGACCTTTTTGCATTTTCGGGCTGTTTTTACGGTAGGGGATAAAAGAGAAAAAGTATGGAAAACCTAAGGTTATCAAGGTCTTT
>JAZRNB010000065.1:0-44785 GCA_045647985.1 Acutalibacteraceae bacterium | reverse complement strand
GGTAGTTTCTTCGGGAGCCGCAGTAGTCTCCTCAGGCGCTGCAGTAGTTTCTTCGGGAACTGTAGTAGTCTCCTCGGGCGCTGTAGTAGTTTCTTCGGGAGCCGCAGTAGTCTCCTCGGGTGCTGTGGTAGTTTCTTCGGGAGCCGCAGTAGTCTCCTCGGGCGCTGCAGTAGTTTCTTCGGGAGCTGTAGTAGTCTCCTCGGGCGCTGTAGTAGTTTCTTCGGGTAGTGTTGTTTCCTCATCAGGAGCTATATCATAATAAAGCTTCAACACAACAATATCATCAACACTTGTGAGAGCCTTAAGTATGGCTGTTGTTTCGGATTTTTCACTATTGAAAATAAATCCCTCATAACACTTTGGGGTTACAGTAACAGCTTCCCCGATTGTACCGGCAAGAATTTCCACATCATCTGCAATATCAGAATATGCTCCGTCTACCTTCTGCCTGTAATGCTCAACAATATAGTTAACCTTTCCGAGAGGCTTAACAGGTGTTGCAGCTCTGTCAAAGGAATATGTATATGTTTCAGTATCAGTGCCGCTGACTGTTGCAGGAGGAACAATATCCCACTCACCGTTTATGTATCCGTCAGCAGCAATCATACCTTCGGGAGCAACAAGCACGGCAGTTCCGTTCGCATCATAGCTTCCGTCAGTCCTGAGCTCAGAAAAAACAACCTTATCAGCTGTTGTACCGTCAGCCCATGTGCCGTTTATCACCTTGAAGATAACCTTTTTCTGGAATTTGTCGGGAATGTTGTCTCCTTCATCTCCGTCAACACCGCCGCCAAGGGTATCTGCAAGGTAGTAAAAATTGATAATATTGTTTTCAGTATCAATTACAATGGATTTTGAGCCATCCCCTGAAACAGTATATCCGTGAATATAAATTGCATCCTCTGTTACAGCTTCCTGATACAGGGCACCTGCAGTTTTTTCTTGAGCCAGAATATTTTCCGTACCTTCTTCAAGATAATTCACGGTATAGTTATAGGCTGTCTTTTCCCATTTTGCATAAAGAGTTGTATCAGCAGCCACATCTGCAGCGATTGATGTTACTGCCTCACCTGTACAAGCAGCATCCTTATACCAACCGCTGAAGGTATAGCCTTCAAGTGCGGGAATATAATTTACGGGGGTTTCGTAGCTCCAGATATGTGCACGCGAAACAGTTTCGGAATAATCTGTTCCGTCATTCCATATGTAGTTTATATCGTACCACATAGGTATTATTGTCACCTTGAGACTGTCTGTAGGAGCCTGATTATAGGGACTCCAACGGACAGGAGCGCCATAGGAAACAATAACGGGCAGATTTTCAGATAAAATATCCTTACCGTCAATCTTTTTAAGCTTTGCCTGATAATCGTAAAGATTACCGTTAAATATCTTTTTCCAAACCTCGCAGCCGTAAATACTGTCATTGTAGCCGTCTGCACCCATTCCTACAATAACACCGAAGGGCTCAGTTTTATGCTGAATAATGATATCGTATTCGTTATCTGTACCGGCTTCCTTACCAAGATACTCGACAAGTACACTCTCCGGTCTGTAGCCCTCTCCGATTCTCGAGGCATCAACCTCTACATTCTGGAAATAAAGCTCCGGCTCAAAGTGCATAAAAGTATTTACGAATGTTTCATATCTGTAAGCATCATTATAAACTGCCGTATAATCGGTTTTGTTATAGTCATCGTGAATATCACCGTTCCCGGTTATAACGGTAGCCGCGTTCTGATAAGCTGCCTCATAGTTTACAAGATATACATCAATACGGTAGTTCTTTTCGGGATCAAGTCCTTCAAATCTGTAACTGACGGGCTCGCTGAAATGATTATCCGCAACCCAGTTTATTTCTACAATCTCTCCGGCAATATTATATGTACCGTCATTTGTGATTTCCTCAAGCTCAATAAGCGCATGTGTTGCACGGTCCTGCTGATTTACGATATGAGTGCTGTCAAAATAACCGTCAACAATAATTGTACCTGTAAGTACACGGTCCCATTTCGCATAGAGAGTGATGTCCGCAACAAGAAGCTCCCCTTCTGTTGCCGGAACTGTACAATCCTTATCCAGGAACCAACCGAGGAAATTATGATTTTCCATCAAAGGCTCGTATGTATCCAGAGAAGGAATATAATACTGATTCTGAGCTACATCGCAATCCTGACCGTTTACCTTGCCGCCCTGTGCATCAAAGGTAACATTATATTTTTCAATAGTAATAACACCGTCAAGAGTGCCCTGCTGAGCATCGGTTGTATCATTATAATAAGCGCCGTACAGATTTGAACCGTAAAGCTCACCGTCATGTATATTACCCATAGTTGCGGTATAATTCCCGTCTGTATAAGCAATAACATCTCCGTCATGATCCTTTTCGGTAGGAACAATTACAGTTGAATTATCGTAAATGAATCCTGCAACAACAGCGCGGTAGCCATAGGGTTTTGTGTGGTCGACGGAATCATATTTCCATACAGGATATGTTCCTGAGCCTTCGCCTGTCTCTTTATCTATATCAACACGTACCCCCGGTCTTACGGTAAGACCGGTTGTTCTCTGTTGAGTGATAATTACCCATTCCCCTGCAGCCTCGTCCCAACATGCAATCTTAATGATAACAGCATCAGGATAAAGCTCATTCGGAACATCCTCATCCATTTTTACACTGAATTCAATATCGAAATCGTCAGGGTTATATGTAAGAGGAATATTGATTGTCCAGTTTCCGTTTTCGTCCTGAATTTTTTCAACAGTTCCCACATCATAGCCGGATTTACTTAAAGCAACATCGAAGAATGAGCTTTCAAGAAGACCTTCATATGTAGGTGCAGTTGCCGTATATGAAGTACTGAGAATCTCTCCCCCCTGAACATAAGCACTGTATTCAAATGCCTTATCATTACCATTTTCGTCGGTAACTCCGTCTTTATCGAAATACAGAATATCGCCGGTTTCAACAAAAGCAGGTAAATCCTTTTTCTGTTCAAGGAATGAAACGGTAAGCTTGTCCTTATCGGGATTGGTATCAAATCCTCCGTCAACCTTATGATCTATTGTAACATTTATTGTTACATTTACTTCCTTTTCCCACATTGCTTTAAGAACAATGGGAGAATCAATATGAGATATTACTTCTGCACCGGGCAAAACTGTATTACCGCCGAAATCCCAACCGGTAAACACATAGCCGTCAAGCACGGGAATATTTTCTGTAGCCTTTACCGCCGCAGCACTTGCGTAATTTTCCGAAAAAACCTCTTCGCCTTCCCTGAATGCACCGCCGTTTGTATCGTATGCTACACTGTAGTGATGAAGGTTCAGTTCTCCGTTTGCATTTTCAATAATAAGCTTGTATTCTCTTGCCTGATGGTAATGGTCATCAGCTTCAATATGCCAGGGGGAATAAATACCGTTTGTTACAGCAGCTGAATATGTACCTGTTGCAGTATGCTCAAGGGCAATATATTCAGCATCATCCTTATCCTCATGAAGATAAAGCACAACATCGTCACTGTGGATCGCGCCTATATCTGTAAGACTACCGTCAAGATATGTATAAACAGTTGCCGAGTAAACAGGCTTTGTAGTATCATAAACATATGCATAAGCATATTTTGTTTCATCATTTTTACCGAGATACTCACCACGGACTTCAACAGTATAGCTTGTATTGGGAGTAAGTCCGGTAAAAAGAATTGTTCCGTCTGCCTGCTTTACCCCTTCCGCACCGTCAATAAAGTAGTCACAACGGTCATCCAGGTTTCCCGTAAGCGTAAGTGTCGTGGTAGTAGTTTCTGTATAAGGCTTTTTAAAAACAAAAACGGTGGTCTCAGCCGTACCAGATTTGTTTTTATGGAACTTACAGTTAGCCTTTGTTATTTTTAGCTCAACCTTTGCATCACCGTCAGCATCGGTTGCAGTACCGGCAACGGTACCTGTGATGAAGTATTCACCATAGTCAGAATTTTCCCTTTTGTCTTCCTTATAAAGAGAAATGTGATCCCCGCCGTTTAATATTCTGCCGCTGTTTACGGTACTTGCAGTACAGGTAATGTGAACAATAGCACTTTCACCGAGAAGATCCTTTACATTTCTCTTTTCGCCCTCAAAAATACCGATAACAACATTATCCATATCGGAGTCAAGGTTTGCGGTACCGAAGCTGCTGTGAGAATCCTTACAGATAACATTATTATTTGTATCGAGAACCTCAACGGTAACGGTACCGCTGAGCTGACTGTTTGTGATATCTGCACCGTAAACTGCAGCCCAGGCAAAGCCCTTACCGGTGTATACCTTATCATAGCTTCTGCCAACCATATTGGAAAGACCTGCCATAGGTCTGTTGTTTATCCTTTTTGCAGAATTGTATATTTCGATTTCCCCGTCGGTATTATTGATACCGTACATATTGTGGTCATTGAATACATACAGATATGTTCCCAATGAGCTTGTCCACCTGTAAGTAAGCTCACGGACATTTCCGTCATATCCCTCCACACGGGCTTCCAGCAGCTCACTGGAGCGGTATGTTGTCTGCTCACCTCTCATAAAGCTCACAATTTTTACAGTAGGTGTTGCGGCATCCGCAATATTGATTCCCATAGGAATCATCCCGACAATTATAAGCAATGAAAGTGCAAGTGATATTAATTTTTTTACATTGTGCTTCATATCGTCTCTTCCTTGTAAAAAGTTTTATATAAAACTGAATTATACCATTATTTTTTATAAATTCAAGGACATATCAGTAAATAAACAGAATTATTGTAATAAATCCTTAAAACAGCTGCTTTTTCATTCTTTCAGCATTATCATAATCAAGGAAAAGCGAATTTTTCCCGCTATTGACAAGGATTGACTCGGGTTTTCTTTCAGCCTTACAGAATTTACTGTCATAACGGCGGAATTCTTTTTCATAAGCAATACCGTTAAAACTCCATTCTCCGGCATAGGAAGAGGTAAGCTTGCCGCAGTGAGTTATATATTCAACCCTTCCGTCTTCAGAAAATTCTGCAATATTGTTCTTTATTCGCTGTCTGAAGCATTCAAAGGTTTCGTGAAGTGAATCAGAAAGCTCTGTAATATAAATATGATATTCTCCGCCGTATCTGCACAAATCGAATTTATCCTTAAGCATTAATTCCTCACGGAAGATTCTGTTTTTCATAAGACCTCTTGCACTGTCTTCATTGAAATCTCTGAATTTCAATTCTCCGTTTGATATAACCGCAACAAAAACACCGTTTTTTCTCGCAAATACGATATTCCCGCAAAGCTCGAATTCATCATAGAATTCCTTCGGCATATATATGTGTGTCAGCTTCGCAATGCCCGTTTCGCCGATACGCTTTTTTTTCGGTAATTTATAAATTGTAATATTCACATTCTCTTGCTGGACACTGTGCGGCCGCCTTCCGTTTCCTATCCAGTATCCGGGAGATGATCCGTATCTTCCGTTACCGTTTCCTGCAGGATGTGTTGTGAATACCGTGAGATTTTCACCGATATCAGCACTCCATATATGTTCCTGCGCACCGCACATATCAACATCCTTACACACAGAGGTAGACATCAAATACCCGGACGCACGGTAAGTATATATATTGCCTCTGCCCGTTGAAATACCGTGGGGCATTATATTAACTTTTTCAGCAAATTTTCTCCAATTTATAAATTTCAGCAACGTAACATTGAGAAACTTAAAATAACCGATAAATGAATTGAGGTACATTTTGTTTTTTCTGACATATTCAAGTGTATTTTTTATGGCTTCGGGATTTGTAAATACTTCGGCTCCCCACTGCGCCATAATCTGAGCCGGCATCTGACCGATAAGACCTTCTTTTTCCATTTCATAAGGAGAAAGACCGCAACTCATTTTCGATACAAAGCTTTCTTTGGAAAGTGCAATATCCTTTATTGCCTCAGGTAAAGTATATATCCCCTTTCTTACAATATCGGTAAAACACAACAGAATATGATTGGGCTCTTTTTTCAGAGATTCCATGATAAGCTCTTTTTCCTTACGGGACAGATAACTGTCGGAAAGAATTCGTTCTGCACCGTCACGCCCCCACAAAATATTCATTGCCGCAGCAATGCTGTTGCCGTAGAAGTTTCCGGCTTTGTTATTCCCGTACATTCTCGAGCTTGTTGCAGCAAAACGGTTATTGACGGAATTGAGAGCCACATCCAGCCACAGAATATCCATTATAATTTTCATCCTTATAACAGATTTTTTATCCTTTGAATAGGCTATATAATTTGCCATAGGAGAAATATCCTCAGCAAGATAGTTATTACTGAGATATTCGGAAAAACCGTAATCAAAACGCTGTTTCATCCAGGCCTCGATACGTTTTTTTGCTTTCTCCATATGCTCCTTACCCGTCATTCCGTTATTTGTAAAAACTTCATCCTGCCATTCCTGTCCTGCAAGATATTCGGAAACAGCAAACATTATCTGATGATTTTCAGACCAATAGCACATACTGTCATCGCCGGGTTCATCCATAAAATATTTGAAATCAAGAAAAGTTTTCTTTATAAGCTCCTTGCATTTACCGTTAAGCTTTTCACTGCAATCCTTATATATCTTAAAAAGCAACTGCGCTCTGAAATCAGAGCAATCGAAACGTCTGTTCATATATTCAGTTTGGATAAGAAGCATATTGTAAATCTCTTCTTCCGAAAAAGACGGCAGTGCTTTTTCCTCCGAAAGATAAAGATACAAATCCTCAAATGTCTTTCCGGCTGCCAACGAAGAATAATTTTCAAGATCTTTTTTATCGGGCAGCTCCTGACAAGGCTTTAATGAGGCATAATATATAATCTCCGCGGCAGTCACGATTAAAATCAAGCCGAGCAGTCCAAGCAAAACATATAGAATTATCATTATTCTTCCTCCTCCCTTTTTTCCATTTTAGCATATCAACCAACAAAAAACAATATTACGGTTGTCTTAACATATTTTATATGGTAGTATACAAGTAGCAGTTAATCTATAAAAAGGAAGTGCTGAGATGAGAGAGAAAATAATAAGATTCGGAATAGTCGGAACGGGGACAATTGCACACCGCTTTGCCGAAGCTATAAAGAATGTCCCCGGCGCAAAGCTTGCTGCAGTTGCATCAAGAACAAAGGAAAATGCCGAAAGGTTCGGTGACGAATTCGACATTCCCGTACGGTTTGACAGTTACGAAAAAATGGCAGAATCTGATGCTATTGATGCTGCTTACATTGCAGTCCCCCATTCAGGGCATATCACCTGCTCCTGCCTTATGATGAAAAACGGAAAGCATGTTCTGTGCGAAAAGCCCATGGCTGTAAATTCAAAAGAAGCAGAGGAAATGTTTTTATGTGCAAAAGAAAACAATGTGCTTCTTATGGAGGCTATGTGGGCAAGGCTTGTTCCCGGTACAATAAAAATGCTGCAGCTGATTGAAGAAGGAGTGCTCGGGGATATCCTGGGAGTTGAAGGCAAATTCTGCTACACTATGGATGAGGATGAAATGGAGCACCATGTTTTTAAGCCCGAAAACGGTGGCGGCTCCCTGCTTGACGTCGGTGTTTACGGACTGAATTTTGCGGAGTGGTATCTGGGCAAAGACGTTGCAGAAATAAATGCACAGTCAGATTTTTATAACGGCGTAGACAGCCACACCTGTGTCATTATGAAATATAAGAACGGCGCAATTGCAGATATTTCCAGCGCTATTCTTCTTAGAAAACCCAACGAAGGCTTTGTTTACGGAACAAATGGCTATGCAAAGCTCAGAAGATTCTATGCTCCGCAGGAAATCGAGCTTTTCCTTAATAACGGAGATAATCAGACAATATCAGTCCCCTACGCAGGTAACGGCTTTGAGGAGCAGATTACCCATTTCTGTAAATGTGTATCTGAAGGTCTTACGGAAAGTCCCGTCATAACACCCGCGCAGACACTTTACATCACAAAGCAGATGGATGATATAAGAAAACTTACAGGTATCACCTATCCTCAGGACTTATAATCAGATATTTTTTACTGCACATAAAAAGAGGCTTCGCATGGTATTGCGAAGCCTTTTATGTCTTTATTTTTCAGTATTTATGCCCAGTCGCTTTCTTTTTCAAGTCCTACGGACGCCCTGAGAATAGATCTTGCATCGGATGCGGTAACAGAGCCGTCTTTATCAACATCACAGGCTTTATATTCATAAGAGTCCGATGAGAAATCCTCGAGCATAACAGAACACCTCAGTGCAATTCTGGCATCTGCGGCGGTAATTTTTCCGTCCCTGTCTGCATCTCCCGCCATATATCCGTTTATGAAAATTTTTCTTACCTCTTCATATCCGCATACATAGCAGTGCCTTCTTTCTTCACCCGCGGAAGTATAAGAGGGATTTCTGCTGATATACCAGTCACCGAAATTATGACCTTCAGGCTTTACAGACTTTTGTTCTGCAAGTACATCATCACAGTACCAGCAACCTACTCCGTCTGTCAGCCCCGTTTCCGTACAGGTTGCTGCATATCCGTAAAGCTTTTTTTCAGAGTGTCCGTGTGCTGCAATTTCCTTCTGCGCTGTAAGAACTTTACCGCATACTGAGCACTTTTCTCCGTCTGTAAGTCCGTTCTGA
Source organism: Acutalibacteraceae bacterium (assembly GCA_045647985.1). Lineage (GTDB taxonomy): Bacteria > Bacillota > Clostridia > Oscillospirales > Acutalibacteraceae > RUG806. The sequence continues at coordinate 36,146 of JAZRNB010000065.1, read as the reverse complement.
ATACATGTAGCAGCATAACCCTTGATAACTTCCTTTTTATGCTCGGAATATAACTTATCAAGGTCTGCAGTATACCAGTTCAATTTATTTTCTTCCCTGTCATAAGAAGCCCAGGAAAGAGTATTTCCTTTTACAACAGGCATAATATTTGTGTTATTAAGCTCTCCGCCGTACATAACGGTTTCTTTGCGGAGCGTATACCCCTTTTCATCAAGTATAACATAATGAATACCGTCAAACACCCATTCATCATCTATATTGTTATACTCATTCCAGAGAACACAATATGCCCCTGAAGCAAGAGTAACTACCTTTACACCGTCTGCCCTTTCTGTCTTGTCATAGCTTGTAAGCCAGATTACATTTGTGTCAGCTATCTTTCCCGTTGACTTATCAATTCTGTTTTCACCTGCACAGTCCTTTGAAGCAATATCTGATAAGGTCTGGTCAATGATTCTTACAAAAACATCGTAGTTGCCCGTTCTGTAGGCAGAATCCATATAAACCTCAGATGTATAAATCTTTTCACCTCTGCCTGCAAGTGCGTATGTTGTTTTACTGCTAACAAGACTGCCTAAATTTAAATATGTGGCATTTCCGTCCAGGTGATGCTCGTTAGTACCGTACTGTCCGGGGGAGCTGAATATACAGTTTGAGTCAGTATAGTTTTCTCCGAAAAAATATCTGTTAAGAACAACCCCTCGGGGACTGGCATCGCAATTGTTGATTATTTCAAAGCCGTACCATGAGGGTCTCATAACAACACCGAAGGAATGGCTGCATATATTACTGTCAAAAGCGGTGAGCTTCATGGTTTTTGCATCAATTGCAGCAAACTCAGCGCCCTGATGATTAAGCCCGTCAATAAATTTAACCCAGAGAGTAGTCCACACAACACCTATTGTACCTTTATTGTAAGCAATAGCTGCATTTCCCGCACATAAGGGCTGTATTGCTTCTGTTTTTGAAATCGGAAGTTTACATTCTCCTGACGATTTCCCCGCAAGGGTATACTTTGAGACAATTATATTTGTGGTATCAGGTGCCTTCTGATATTCCTCATCAGAACTGTTTTTTACCCATAAAAGGTAAAGATAATTATCATCTCCGATAGTGCCTGCAGCACATTTATAGCCTTTTTTTGTCATTACTGCAACAGCTTCTTTTTTATCAGCCCTGAACAGCTGAACCATATTCTCAAAGCCATATAATGCACACATAGTACCATCAGTTGCAGGAAAATACTTTACTGCTGAATTATCATAAAAATTACCGTTGAAAATATATTCTCCCTTAGGTTCGTACTCTTCAGACATGCTAATTCCTTTTTTTGAGACAATACCATGCTGTTTTCCGTTATTATCCTTGATATTGTATTTAAGCGATTCACGGTAATTATGCTCAATTACAACATCTTTACTGTGGCATATCGAGCCTATACTTTTTACATTCCTGTTAAAAACCACGGATTTTAATCCAAAGCAATTAAGAGCATCTTTTTTTAACAGACAATCTCCGTTAAAAACTATTTCCTGGATATTGTACTGATTACGGGTATCTCCGGTATTCGGATCTGTTACAAATTGTCCGTAATCAATAATACCGTCTGTTTCAATAACAACATTACTGCTTAATACGACCTTTTTCACATTCGGATATTTATAGTAGCGGATTGCATCTGCAGCCACATATTTTACCGTAGCAGGTATATTCAACACATAAATATCTTCATTAACATTTTCTGGTTGCAGCAAAATACCTTCAGGGGTCACATAAAAACCGTTTTTATCTAAACAGCTGTTGTAATACGGTGTATCATAAAAAGCTGTTGATGCTATGAACACATCACCGTTTGTAATCTTTTTTGGTGCCTTATAGCTGACCGAAGTAAGCTTCAGACAATGCTCAAAAACATAATCCTCTATAAATTCAATATCTGCATTAAACGTAATGGATTCAAGGGCTTTACAGTCGCAAAAAGCAAATATTCCGACAGTCCTTACGCTTTCGGGAACCACATAGGAAGCTTCCCCTTTACCTGCAGGAAAAATAAACAATTCAGTTTTATCCTTATTGAACAATACACCGTTCCCGTCTGCAAAAAAATTCTTATTGTTTTTGCTTATTTTAAAACGAACAAGGCTATCACAATAAGTAAATGCACCTGCTCCGATTTCTTCAAGATTAACAGGCAAGGTAACCTCTTTAAGCTTTTTGCAATAGCTAAAGGCATAAGCATCTATTTTCCTTAAACTCTCAGGAAAAGTAATATTCTCAATATTCTGACAGTAGGAAAAAGCATTGTAATCGATTTCTGTTACTGGATAACCGTCAATTTTTGAAGGAATTACCACATTACCGCTGACAGACCGATCGCATTTTGTAATTGTAACCTCACCGTTTTCTATTGTGTACTCCAACAGATCAATAATATTGTCCGCTGCAAAGGCTGTCGGTAATACTGATATCATCATAACAGCTGCAATAAAAAACGAAATAAATCTTTTCATAAACACATCTCCTTATGCAAAAGTCAAATTTAATGCATCACAAACGATTTTTATTGCAAAGTGCTTTGCAATGCTTCTACCATTCAGCTAATGCTGACCGGATATTCCAGTTGTTTTCCTCTAAAAGCTCTTCTGCCTTTTCTGAAGAGCAGGAAAGAATTTCCGCTACAATTCCGATCATCCGCCTTTTCAGCTTTTTATTTGTTGGATTCAGATTTATCATAAGATTTTCGTAAACATAGCCGCATTTAACCATTGAAGCGGTTGAAATCATATTAAGAATGATCTTCTGAGCCGTTCCTGCCTTCATTCTGGTAGAACCCGTTATTACCTCAGGACCGGTATCCGCACAGATATCAATATCTGCAGCTGCTCCCAACTCAGTTCCGTAATTATTTGTTATTGAAAATGCCCTTGCTCCGATGCTTTTTGCATAATTTACCGCAGAAATAACATAAGCTGCCGAGCCGGAAGCGGAAATTCCTATAAGAATATCCTTACTGCAGAAATCCCGCTTTTTCAAATCTTCAATACCGTTTTCCTCGTTATCCTCTGCATTTTCAGCCGCCCTGAACATACAGGCTTCCCCGCCGGCAATAATTCCGTTAAACATATCACCGGGAACTCCGAAAGTGGGAGGGCACTCTGCGGCATCACATACTGCAAGTCTGCCTGATGTTCCGCTTCCTATGTAAAAAACTCTGCCCCCTGCCTTAATTGCGTCCGCTGCCGCATCTGTTACTCTTGCAATCTCGGGAAGCGCTTTTTCAACGGCTGCTGTTACCTTAGCATTTTCATCGTTTATTATTCTCAGCATTTCTTCCGTGCACATTTTATCAATACCGCAGGTCGCGGAATTGCGCATTTCAGTATTTAACATATTTATTCTCCCAAAAGCTTTTCTGACAGAAAAACTGCCGCATTTACCATAGGTTCGCTGTTAAAGGTAAGCAAAACTCCGTCATCAAGATATTTTTCTATAAACGGGGAAAGTATATCCTTTTGACTTGCAAGTCCTCCACAGATGACTACCCTTTTTTCTGCATTCTCTGAAATTTTCAATGCACCGTTTATTACCGAGGCTATTTCTTTTGTGTTTTGTTCAATTATCTGAACAGCTTTTTCATCACCGTATCGGAAAGCCTCGAAAATAACAGGAGCAAGGGAAGCAATAAATGACGGACCGCCTTTATATATATCCCCCATCGCATTTTCAATGTTTTTTCCGAGCTTTTCTTCCGCAAGCTTTAATATAACCTCGCTACCGTCTCTTCCGTCAAGAAAGCTGAATGCACAATTCAGCGCATCCGAGCCAAAATGAAATCCGCTTCCGCCCTTGTCTATCATATATCCTCTTCCGCCTGTGCGGAAAAGCTTTTCACCGTTTCTTGAAAAAGCAGCAATTCCAGTACCGAGAATTACAGCAGTACCGTTTTTATCATTTAATGCAAGCTCAAGAGCAAGATCGATGTCACTGCCGCATGAGAAATGAGAAAAACCGAACTCTGCAAGAAAATCTGTTATTATTTTTTGGTAATCTCCTGTTTTCAATCCTGCAATTCCGGCAAACACGGAAATCTCTTCCGTTTCAAGCCCCTCACAAATCTGTCTGATGCCGTCACCTAACAGATCACAGGTGTTTTTTATGCCGACATTAACAGGATTTGAGCCGCCGAGAATGAGCCTTTTTATTTCATTGCAGTACATATCTGTCAGCAGAAATTCGGTTTTTGTTCCGCCTCCGTCAATTCCTAACAGGTATGTTGCTTCTTTTTTTATCATTTCTCTTCTCCGTTTTTATAAAATATCATATTTCGTCATTATAATATCTTGTTATAAGTTCAGCAATATCCGAGGCAACCTTATGTATCTCAAAAAGCTCATGTTCCCAGATATATATAGCTTCCGTGTCCACATCACCGTCAGACGTCACCAGGTAACAGTAATAGTCCCCGCAGCCGTTTGTTGCAAAAAATATAAATCGGTTGACTTTTTCTTCAAACTCATCCGCATCAAGATATGCGGGATAAATTTCACGGTTAGTTTTTATATGCTCTGCGATTTCATTTGCCGAAAGCAAAAACCAGCGATCGCCATTTGTTTCACGAAGAAGACTTTTAAGCTCTTCGGGAAAAGCAAAGCCTACATATTTTTCTGCAGCATTAATCTCAGCCTCAAGGCAGGGTGGCTGCAGTTTTGCCCGATTATGATCCTTTATATATTTTGTGAGCAATTCTCTGTACATAATTCTCTCCGTTTATCGGTTAAACGTAGCTGAAACCACAGGCTTTCCGTCTCTGTCCAATAAAGGTGTCAGTCCGCCTGCATTGCCGTCCTGATGAAAAAGATAATTAACACCGGTCTCCTTATCAACCCATATTTCGGTTACTGTAAGAAATCCCTGTGAGAAAACCTTTTCAAATCTTTCATCTGCTGCCATAATAATTCCTCCGTCTCAAAAATCGATTTCATATTTTTCATCAATAAGAATGTAATTTACATTATGCTTTACAGCAAGTGTCAGAAATTCTTCATTATCCTTAATAACACAGTCCGCAGTCAGATCACTGTCATCAAGTCTTTTTTCTATAACGCAAGCATATTTTTTTATATCGTCAAAGTGATTTCTTATATATTTTTCACTCATAATAAGACAGCAATATCTGATATTTTCAAGGTAATCGGGGGGAAAATCCTTCGCCCAGTCAAAGGGAATATAACAGCCTTCAACAATTAAGCTCTGCTTGTTCTCTATTGCAGTTTTTATCATTTCTCGCACAACAGGCCACAGATATTCTGTTAATTTACTGTCATCACTCAAAGGAGTAAGCGTGGTATTCCCGCTTCTTATCAGTCCCATTTTCAGATGATCAATTGAAAGATACGGGTATTTATATTTCTCAAGAAGCTTCTGTGCAAAAGCAGTCTTTCCTGTATGGGATGCACCAGCAATTAAAATAATCATTATTTTTTCCCTCGACATTTTTATTTACGACTTCTTATAGTCCAAAATGAATTATCCATTTATTTTCTTTCAGAGCTTCCTGTATTAATTTCAGAAGCTCCTCCAAGCCGTGGATATCTCTTATTATATCGGCAATTTCATTAAGGGATTCAGGGGGAATCAGTGTTATACCGCAATAATCAAGTCCCTTCCCTTTCACCTCGGTTGTGTGCCAAAATGTATCTATGTGACAGAATTCCGTTATAATATTTTCTATATAGTCATCATCCGCAAAAATACAGTTATACTTTTCAGGCTCATATCTGTCATATCTTCTGCCCTTTCCGGGCGGCGCTTTCATAATACCAAACCCGTGCCTTGCCAAATTATCCGCCTCCTGAACTGTTTTCGGAATAATTATAACACCGTAAGAAAAACAAATCAATAAGACAATTGCTTTCCCCCTGTATCTACAGTTTTAAATAAAAAACACTCCGATTCAGCTGAATTCTCGCATAAATCGGAGTATTTTTTTAATACTTTATTTATCCTGCTGTGTATCCTTTTTTACATTACTGCTTTTTTCTTCAATGCGGATTTCCCAATGAATGATAAATGCAAGCAATGCACGGATGACAATTACAACACCTAAGATTGCAAGTTCTTCAAGATTGTGAATAACGACGGTTTTTATTATCTCGGCACCCATTTTGAATTCCAGCGCAAGAGATAATGCTTTTCCCAGCTCCACAACAACGTGGAAGGGCTCCTTTTTTGAAAGACACCGCAAAAGCCGTACCAAAGCACGGCAAGAGCCTATAAATATAATGATAATTCCTATAAGCTCCAGTGTGCTTGCCGTAATCTCAGCAAACGGAAAGAGAAATTCCTTATACTGTGTTACTAAATTTTCAAGCATTTTTCGTACCTTCCTTACTTGGTAAATTTATTCCAGCCGGAAGAAAATGTTTTATTTCCGTCCACGGTAACCCACATTGCCTCAGCATCCGGAAAGGCTTCAAGAAGCTTCTTTCCTTCTTCCTGCGACAAACAGAAAAGAGCAGTGGAAAGAACATCGGCAAGTCCGGAATCTTCACACACAACAGAAACAGATAAAAAGCCTTCAGAGGGCATAAGTGTATCAGGATGAATTATATGGTGATAGGGCTTTGAGTCAACATAATAAAAACGCTGATATGAACCGCTTGTAACAACCGACTGACCGTTAAGAGTGAGATATGCAAAATATTCATCTTCGTCAGGATTCTCAATACCTATAGTCCAGGGGGTGCCGTCACCTTTAGTACCTATGGTACGTACATTTCCGCCAACATTAAGAACATATCCCGTCACACCTTTTTCCTGTAGTGAACGCGCGATACATTCAACAGCATATCCCTTTGCTACAGCACCGACATCAAGCGTCATAAGAGGATCTGTCAATGTGACTGTATTATTAATTTCATCTATAATCAATTTTTCAATATCACAATGTGCAGATGCCGCCTTAAGCTTTTCCATGGGAGGCAGCGAAGCATCTGCAGGATTATCCTTACCTACAGTGCGGTAATCGTGCCACAAGGACAGAACGCTTCCCATTGCTATGTTCACAATGCCGTCAGTTTTATAATACATATCCTTTGCATAAAGAAGCATATCAATAATCCGACGATCAACTGTTACGGTACGATGCTCTGCGTCCTTCAGTTCATTGATTGTGCAAAGGTTTTCAATACCGTCAAATCTGTGATAAATTGAATAAAGACGGTGATATTCACCAAGCTGTGCTACGATATCATTATATACCGCATCAAACTCTTCCTTTGTATGTTCATACCCTGTTATTGTTGTAACGGTATCGAAATACTCCATAGAATAAGCCGAAAAACTATTCTTTTCAGCCGTCCCGGAGCATGAAGAGAGAGCAATCAATAACACAGACAGAAAAAATGCAATACATTTAAATCTTTTTATCATAACAACTCCGTAAAACAAAAAGAGAGAGAAGCCTCTCTCTCTTTCGTTAATACATTGATTTTACTCAGATCTTGGAAGCAGCCTTAACAAATCCTGTTACGAAGATTGTGCAGCCTGCACTCTGGATGTCAGCAACAGCCTTACCGTCTTCTGCAACAAAACCTGCAATTTCCTTAGCTGTCTTACCCACACATGCAGAATCAAAAGCAGCAGCCTGTTCAAACCATTCCTTTTCTGCACCGCCGTAAGCTACCATACCGTAGTCTTTGCCCTGAGCCTTCTTGGAAACAACTTCCTTTGTTGTATCAAGAGTGGATGCACCTGCTGTTGTGAATGTGAAAGCAACCTCTACACAGTCACTTGCACATGCAACTACCTTACCGTCAGCATTTACTGCAGCAGCAAAAACAGTAGTTGAAACCTTGTTGGAGCCATCCTTGTCTTCTGTTGCATCTGTGCATGTCTGCTCTGTAGCAGCAGTTACCTTTAATGTATCAGCAGCAGTTACTTCAGATTCAGCAGCAGCATTGTAAGCCTTTTCAATAGCGCCTACAAATTCAGCAATCATAATTGTGCAGCCTGCCTTGATAACTTCGTCAGTACCCTTGTCGCCTTCAGCAACTAAAGCCTTAACTTCGTCAAGAGTCTTTCCAGCAACGAGTGCTTCAAAAGCATCAGTCTGCTCAAACCATTCCTTTACTGCACCGCCGTAAGCTACCATATTGTAGTCTTTACCTAATTCATACTTTGTCTTGAACTCTTCATTAGCAACAGCCTTACCGTCAGCAGTGAAATTAACGGTGTTGCTTGCTGTATCAAGAGCACATGCAACTATCTTGCCGTCTGCATCAACTGTAACAGCTGCAAAAGTAATGTCAACCTTACCTGAGCCGTCCTTATCTTCGGTAGCATCTGTTGTAGCGGGAGCTGTAACATATACACCTGAACCGAACTTAAGTGTTGCAGCAGATTCTGTGTTTTCTGTTGTTGTTTCTGCCGATGATGTGTCGGGAGTTGTTGTTTCTGTACCTGTTGTGTTACCGCAACCAACAAAAATTACGGAAACAGCCATAATGAGACATAATGCAATTACTAAAGCCTTTTTCATTGAAAATTCCTCCGTTTAATTTTTGGTTTTAACCCGAGATATATTACAATATATTAATAATATTGTCAACACATATTAAAAAAATTCATAATTTGTTAGGAATTCGTTTAATAAGAAATGATCCGCAAAGACCGATAAATATACCGGCAATTGTCCCCGTCACCGTAAGAACTGCAAGATAATATCCTATTTCAGCTGTATCAAGTAGAATAGCAGCCATAATAATCTGTCCCGCATTATGGGTCACACCGCCTGCCACACTGACTCCCACAGGGGATAAAAAGTTAAGCTTACGAAGAATTATCATAACCAATAAGCTGAGTACACCACCTGCAAGACTATACATAAGTGCCATCATATTTCCGAAGAGCATACTTACCAGAAGTATTCTCACAAGAGAAACAATTCCGGCAAATACAGGACCGCGCCTGTATAAAAGAAACACAATAATAATGTTGGGCAGTCCCATTTTTATTCCCGGAAGCGCCGTAAACAAGGGAGGGATCAATACCTCTATATAGGCAAAAATGAGAGCCAAAGCAACACATATGCCGCCGAAGGCTACGCTTTTTGATTTGTTCTTCAATGCAAACCTCCTATATTATGATATCAGGACTGTCAGTTTTTCCGTCAATAACTGTTATAACCACACGGTTCGGGAGACAGACTATACTCTCACCGTCACGGAAAACAGGCTTATGATCAACACAGATGCCGTCGGGACATGAGGCATTTTCCATATATGCTTTCCCGTCACAGATTATAAGACGGTTATGATTCTCATTGTTTTCACCGGAATAAATATCTTCACAAACATTCTGAGACAAGGAATAGCTGCCGTAATTCTCTCCGTCAACAGTAACAGATACCATATCACCGGGAGTGCGGAAAGAATTCAGATAAATAATTCCCACCGCCGCTGCAAGCAGAATACAACCTATCAGTATCACATCATTTCTGATACTGTGCTTTTTTGTATTTTCATTATTGTACATATCAGTCAAGCAGATCTTCTGCACTTACATTATCGGGAATATCAGGTAAAAATACAGATTTAAGACAACCGGTAGGACATACCTTCACACAAGCACCGCAGTTTGTACATTTATCATAATCAATACCTGCAAGGTTATCTTTTACGGTTATTGCACCGTGAGGACAGGTCTTTTCACACTTTTTGCAGGCAATACAGGCATTTTCACAAGCCTTTTTAGCATCGGCACCCTTCTGCTTATTGCTGCACATCACAACAGTTTTAGTTTCCTGTGGAATCATATTGATTATCTTTTTGGGACAGGTATTTGCACACAGACCGCAGCCGAGGCAGCGGGCAGTATTGATATGTGCAATACCGTCTGCAATGCAGATAGCATCAGCAGGACACACATTTGCACAATCGCCGAAGCCGAGACAGCCGAATCGGCAGGAATTTGTGCCTCCGTATATCATTGAAGCTGCATAGCAGGTGCTTACACCTTCGTATTCTGCAGTATTGAAGGTTGCGTCACAGTTTCCGTTACAGGAAACAAATGCAACAACATCCTTGAAGGGCTCAGCTTCAATTCCGAGAATATCACCGATAGCGTCTGCAACGGACTGCGCGCCCGGTACACAGAGATTAGGAGCTACCCCGCCCTCTGCAAGAGCTTCAGCATAGTCATCGCAGCCCTTATATCCGCAGGCACCGCAGTTTATGCCGGGAAGACATTCGCGGATTTCTGCCTTTTTAGGATTTTCGGGCACAGCAAAGAAGTGAGAAAAAACAGTAATGAGAATACCTGCCGTAAGAGCAACACCCAGCATTACAAGAAAAGCAATTAAAATATTCATATTCAGCACCCCTTATCAAGCAAAAATGCTTTCAACTATACCGCCGAATCCCATAAATGCAAGGGAAATGAATGAAGCGGCAATCAGAGTAACTGCAAGACCTCTGAAAGGTGCAGGTACCTTTGTGTCGTCGATTTTTGAACGAAGTCCCGAAAAAAGAACCATTGCAAAAAGGAAGCCCAGACCGCAGCCAAGAGAGCTTACCATTGATTCAACAAAGCTGTATCCGTCAATTATGTTATTGATTGTAACACCGAGAACTGCACAGTTTGTGGTAATAAGAGGAAGGTAAACACCGAGACCCTTGTAAAGAGAGGGTGAAAACTTTTTAAGCAAAAGCTCAAGAATCTGAACAAGTGTTGCAATTATCAGAATAAATGCAATGTTCTGAAGATATCCCAAGTTCAGTGCATCAAGAACAAAATACTGAATAGGCCAGGTAGCAGCAGTTGCAAGAAGCATAACAACAGTTACGGCAACACCCATCCCCACAGCCTGATCAATTTTCTTTGAAACACCAAGGAAAGGACAGATACCTAAGAATCTGCTGAGAACATAGTTATCAACCAATACAGATGAAAGAAGTATTATAATTAAAATCTTGAAGCTTTCCATCAGTTCTCTTCTCCTTTCTTTGAACAGCCTTCACTGTGACAGGATCCTGCATTGGGGCAGCCCTCACAGGAGAATGACTTCTTAAGAGGAGCCTTACCGTGAGTAACAGCATAAATAAATGCAATAAGAAGTCCGTAAACAAGAAGTCCGCCGGGGGCCTTTGTAAGGAACTCAATTTTATAATTCTGCAGGAAGGGAATTTCAACTCCGAAGAATGAGCCGGCACCGAAAACCTCACGGATAGTGGACATCATGGTAAGTGCCAATGTAAATCCGAGTCCCATACCTATTCCGTCAAGTGCTGAAGCCACAACAGGATTTTTGTTAGCAAACATTTCGGCACGGCCGAGAATAATACAGTTAACCGTTATGAGGTCAAGATAAACACCGAGAGTTTCATATAATTCGGGAAGATATGCCTGTACAATCATTTTAACAATTGTAACAAAGCCTGCAATAATGACAATATAACAGGGAATTCGCATTGATTCCGGAATTTTTTTACGCAGCACGGAAATGAACACATTGGAGCAGACCAGAACTGCCATTGCGGCAAGTCCCATTCCGACTGCGCCTTTTACTGTTGTTGTTGTCGCCAATGTGGGACAGGTGCCAAGAATCAGCACAAGAACAGGATTTTCCTTCAGTATACCGTTAAGTAAAACTGAAACTGATGATTTTTCTTTCATTTTCAGGCACCTCCGTTCATTGTTTTAATTGCATTGAATGCACGTTCTATAGCCTGAGTGTAACCATTTGTGGTTAAGGTTGCACCGCTTATAGCATCAATTTCTTTATAATTTTCTTCTGTCTTTCCTACAAACTGACCGTAGAAGCTTTCGTCTGCACAGGCATCTCCCAGTCCGTCGGTTTCAGCTTCGGAAACTGTAAGGCAGTCGATAATTCTGAAATCGGGGGTTACCGAAACACGTACAATAATATACTCGTTTGATGCGGGATGATATTCATCTCCGCCCTTGATTCCGTAGCCTGCACCCTTTGTTTCAAGAATGAAGTTACCGCTTGCAGTCTTCTTTGCGGATACAACAGTCTTTTCAAGATCGGGGTATGCACTGATATCGATATCTTCAACAGAGCTTTCCTTGATAACAGCAACAGCATCGGCATAAAGAGCTGAATTTTCAACTCCCTGTGTAACAACAGTACCGTCTGCTTTCACACCGACAAACTGCTCACCGGAAACGAGAACATATCCCTTCTTGTTAGTCGCCTCATAAACAGCATCAACACCCTCAACAAGCTCAACCATAAACAGCTTTTCGAAAGTGCCTTCACCATCAGGAAATGCAGTGCTGAGATTATCAGCAAGGATTTCCTCCTCTGTTCTTACATCAACAGAGCCTCCGCCGAGAATTACAGCAGTATTAAGTGCATCCTTAACGGCATTTTTATAGGCTTCAGTGGTCTTTGTAGCACCTGAAATGATGTCAACAGAATCAACGCCTGCAGCATCCTTATCCTTGAAGCTTTCACCGTATGTTTTTTCTTTATTCAGAGTTTCATTTGATGAAAGACAAACAGCGCCTGTTACCACACCGTCTGCAGTTACACCGCACATAATAACAAAATCAGTACCGTAGCCTGCCGTTGTAAGCTTTACAACATAACCGAGTCCAGAGGTTTCTTTGTGTACTTCACTAACAGTTGCAGGGAGAGTAAGAGTGCTTATATCTGCTGCCTCAAAGCCTTTACCTTCGGGCATAACCTCAAGAAGAGCAGCATTGGCAGCTGCATTCTGATTCTTTTCAATAACAGGAGCTGTGACAGAATTTGTAACTGCAAGCAGTAAGGTAATAACCGTACATATGCAGACAAACACAGCAAGATTTTTAATATATTTTTTCATCATTTCTGTCCTCCTGCCGCAAATACCTTACGTCTTGTCCATTTACAAATATAAGGGTTGAGAATATTCATAAACAGTATTGCAAAGGATACACCTTCGGGATATGTTCCGAAATATCTGATAAGGCAGGTAAGAAGTCCTGCTCCGAGACCGAATAATACCTTACCCCAGGGAGTGTAGGGAGATGTAGTATAATCAGTTGCCATAAATATCGCACCGAGGAATACACCGCCCGACATAAGAAGAGACAGAGCACTTACTGCATCAAAGCCCTCTGCAATAAGAGAGAATACAAATACAGTAGCAATAAATACAACAGGGATCTGCCAGGAAATTACGCGGCGCATAAGAAGATAAATACCGCCGAGAAGTAAAGCAGCCACACAGGTTTCACCGATGGCACCGCCGTGATTTCCGAGGAAAAGATCAAGCAATGAGGGCATTTCTTCAGCTGAAAGAGGTGTTGCACCTGAAACTGAATCCACAGGGAATGAAGGCACAGCCATTGAACCGAAGGCAACAAGCATAAACACACGCGCGGTAATTGCGGGATTTACAAGATTGAAGCCTATACCGCCAAAGAGACATTTTACAATAATTATCGCAAACAATGAGCCTACTGCACACTGCCATAACGGAACATCAACAGGAAGATTGAGAGCAAGCAGCAAGCCTGTAACAGCCGCAGACAAGTCGGTTATTGTCTGATCCTTTTTCACAATAAGGTTAAAAATTGCTTCAAATCCGACTGAGCAGATTACGCAGACTGCAACAACCAGCAGTGCGCGCCAACCGAATATTACCGTACCTGCAACAGTTGCGGGAACCAGAGAGACAAGAACATCGCCCATTATACCGGTAGTGGATTTTCCGCTGTGTATGTGAGGAGAAATCATCAGCTTGGTTAAAGAATTCATGATTTACTTCCCTCCTTTTCAGCTTTATCAATTAATAATTTTTTTGCCAGCTTATTCATCTGTACAAGAGGACGGTTTGCAGGACAAACAAAGCTGCAGCATCCGCACTCCATACAGGACTGGACAGAAAGAGCTCTGAGCTCATCCGTATCTTCTTTACCGTAGGCTTCTGCAATGCTCACGGGAGCAAGGCTGAAGGGACAGGTGTTAACACATGCACCGCAACGGATACAGGAAGTGGTTTTGGGGAGCTTGGCTTCTTTCTTTGAGAGCGCAAGCACTGCATTTGTGTTCTTCAGAACAGGTACATCCGCAGTGGGAACGGTAATTCCCATCATAGGTCCGCCGTAAATAATCTTGGCAGGATCCTCTCTGAGACCTCCGCAGAAATCGAACATAACACTGAGAGGTGTACCGATAGGTGCAATTATATTCTGTGGCTTTGTAACAGCCGCACCGTCTACTGTCACCAGCTTTTCAACAAGAGGCATACCTGTTTTTATGAATGCTCCAATCTGTGCTACAGTAGTGCTGTTAAGAACTATACAGCCTACATCAATGGGGAGCATATTTGCTGCAATCTTTCTTCCTGTGGTATGATAAACCATCACTTTTTCTCCACCCTGCGGATATTTGTCAGGAAGAATGTTTACATTTACTTCAAAACCGGAAACAGAGGAAGCAAGAGCCTGCATTCCGGCAACAACTTTCTTATTACCCTTTTCTACACCGATAATAACCTTATTGATACCGAGATAGCGGTTGAGAGCATTAAGCGCTGTAAGCATATCTGACGAACGGGTCAGCATATTTACGGAGTCACTTGTAACATAAGGCTCACACTCTGCACCGTTGACAATAAGATATTCTATTTTTTCTGCAGGCACATCAAGCTTAACATGTGTAGGGAAGCCTGCACCGCCCAGCCCTACAATACCGCTCTTCTTTATAGCTTCAATAAATTCTTCGCGGTTATTGATAACAGGAGGAGCAACAGCTTCATCAACTGCCATTTCTCCGTCAGAATCAATAACAACTGCAGTAGTTGTCCTTCCGTTGCTGAGAAGAAACTCTGTAAGCTTTGCAACCTTACCCGATATGCTTGCATAAACATCCGAAGAAATCCTGCCGTCAGCTTCACCTATTTTTGTGCCGACCTTAACCATATCCCCGACCTTGACAATGGGAATTGCAGGTTTTCCGATGTGCATTGACATAGGAATTGTTACACTCTGAACATTTTCAAGACGTGCAACGGGACTTTCTTTTGTGCCTTTTCTGTGAGGCGTGTGTATTCCGAGAAGATAAGAACCCATAAAAATATACCTTTCTTCATTATTTAAAAATAGTTTACATATGCTTTCGCATAGATATACATATTAATAATAAGTCAAGAAATAGGCAAAGTCAAGCAAGAAAGTTTGTTAGTATTTTATCAATGTCGGGAGCAAGCCAAAAACGGCGAAAATATTGGCAAAAACACTGTAAAAAAAGGGAGCTGCAAAAAAAACAGAAGTTTTTCACAGCCCACATTTATCTTTTATTGAAATTGTAAAATCTACACGGTTCTTTATATCCGTCTCCTTAAAATAAATATTTTCAAGAGGAATCCATTCCTCAAAAAATCTCTTTGCAAGAAACGGAGAGTTGCGTTTTTCTATTCTTTTTTGCTGAAAAACGGGATCAACATCAAGAAAAACAGCAAGGTCATAATATTTGCCGAAAAACGGGTGCATCGAATATACCCCTTCGACAACAGTCAGCCTTTTCGGAAAAACAGTTATTACCTCTCCCAGCGTCTGTGATGAGCAATCAAAGGGTCTGCAGCAAACGGTTTCGTTATTGACAAGTGCTCGTACCACTTCCTCATAAAAACGCTCCCGGTCAAAATTCCCCCCTACCTCATTCAGTCTGTCGGGAGTGCGCTGCTCAGGTCGGAGAAAGAAATCATCTGCGTGAAACACATTACAATCATATACCTGAGCCAAAGCTTCCGAAAGAGTGCTTTTTCCTGAAGCGCTTCCCCCCTCTATTGCAAGAATCCCCTTTCCTTTCGAAAGCAGCTTATCAATTTCCGCAAAAACCGGAAGAAAATCTGCATATTTATCTGCAATCACCCGATAAGCAGGCTTGTATGTGCTTCTGAAAACCTCTGAGTGACGAACGGCTGGACAGCCTACCGCCTTCCAGTCAGCAAGCTTATTTTCAAACTCATCCCTGTCAAGAGGGATTCTCCCGCTTGCAATAAGCTCTCGTGCATATTGAATTTTCTGTTGCAGATGTTCTTCTCCGTCAACCTCTTTTTTTGCGGAAAGACAGAATATTTCAGCAAGCGTCCGCACAGACAATCCTGAATTCAGCCAGGAAAGATAAACACGGCTGTAATCACCGTCAAGCTCCTCTTTGAAAGGAGCTGCATTTTCCGATATTGCGTTATATTCCTGTTTTATGTATTCCGATACGTTTTTTCGGTCCGACACAAGGTGCTCACAACCGAATGCACTCTGAAACAGGAATTTAAAAATATCCTCTGCCTGTAAATCGGGGAACCTTTCATAGTGTCCCATAAGCAGCTCACAAGTTCTGCTGTTAGTCATTTTAATCTCTCATTTTCAGAATTTTTGTGTTGTCAAGAAGCATCACAACAACGGGGATTATTATTATCTGCAAAACAATTCCGGGAACAGCATTTGTAATTGCCCCCGCAATGAATGCAGAGAATGTAAAGGCACCGCCGTTTATACTGAGAGCTACAATCATAGCAGCTCCCCATACAAGTCTGCCGACAACCATTGCCATCAACAAAGACACATAAATGTAAGGCTTCTTCCGGGGAAGATACTTAAACATAAGTCCCGAAACAAATCCGTATGCAGCAAGCTCAAATGCCATACAGGTCGCCACGGGAAAAAGCGGCGGCATCCCGAGAGTAAGCGATCTGAAAACAGGTGCAATAAGCCCTACGGAAAGTCCCCATTGCCATCCGCATATATAGCCGCAAAGCAGCACCGGAATGTGCATGGGGCAAAGCATTGATCCGATTTCGGGAATCTGTCCCGTAAGAAAAGGCATTACATAAGCTAGAGCCAGAAAGAATGCCGCAAGTACCATTTTCAGAAGTCTGTTGTTTTTCATTACTAAAGTTCCTTTCAACGGAAACAAAAAGGTATCACTGTCCCTGCTGAGACAATGATACCTTCATAGTATCTTTTCTTCAAAAAAAATTAAAAACAAGGAACTTCTGTCCCGGCATTGCTCTTCTGAACAACGATTGTATTGTATCATATTTTTCTTACAAATGCAAGAAAAATATAATCGGGAAAGAGAGTATTCCCTTTCCCGGTTTTTATTATTATCAGGTTATTCGGCCACAACTGCTCTTTTAAGAGTAAGAACCGTACCGTCTGCTTTTGTGAGTGTAAGTGTATCGCCCTTAAGTACAAACTTATATGAAACAGGCTCATTGCTTACATTCTTCGCAACAGTGAGAGTATCCTCAGCTATAGACCACTTCATTTCAAGAGGGATAAGGTCGCCTGTGATATCGCCGGGAGCAGTACCCGTACCGTCTGCATTGAAAACAAAGGTCTTTTCGGTAACGATACCGAGAATTGTTTCGTTATAAGTCCACTTGCCTGCAATCTTTTCCTCTATAGGGGTACCGCAAGCGGTGAATGCTGAAACAATCACAACGAGAATAAGAGCAATGCTTAATACTTTTTTCATAGTCTTTCTCCTTTCACAGAATAGTTTTTACAACTTTATTATATTAAATTCTTTGTGATAAATCAACATCAATTTTCCCTTACACTGTATTTTTCTGCCTGAAGACGGAACATATATGCATACTTTCCGTCAAGACTCATAAGCTCTTCATGGGAGCCGTGCTCAATAATTTCCCCGTTTTCAAGCATAAAAATCTCATCTGCCATAACAGTGGTTGAAAGTCGGTGAGAAATAAAAATAACTGTTTTATCGTCCGCAGCTCTTGACATGGACTGATTGAGATTATATTCCGCAACGGGGTCAAGATTTGCACTGGGCTCATCAAGAATTGCAAAGGGACAATCCTTATAGAAGGTTCTTGCAATTGCAATTTTCTGAGCTTCGCCGCCCGAAAGTGAAACACCGTTATCGTCAAACTCACGAAGAAGTATACTGTCTGTCCCCTCGGGCAGGTCCTTTGTAAAACCGGAGGTTTCAAGAGCACTGTGTACTTTTTCTCTGTCAGGAGCCTCATTCATTGAAACATTTTCTCCGAGGGTGGCGCCAAAAATGGAAAAATCCTGAAATACGGCAGCAAAATTCTTATGATACGATGCAATATCCCAATCTCTTATATCCTTTCCGTTAACGGTAATTCTTCCCTCAGTCACATCATAGAGACGCAACAGAAGATTGGTAAGAGTAGTTTTTCCTGCGCCGTTATAGCCTACAAGCGCAACTTTCTTATAGGGTGAAATTTCGAGATTTATATTTCTGAGCACATATTTTTCCGTACCGGGATATCTAAAGGAAACATTTTCAAACTTTATGACGACAGGCTTTTCATAAACTGTTTCGTCTGTACCGTTTATGATTTTTTCCTTCGCATTCATAAAGCGCTTGAATTTTTCCACATAAAGTCCGTTTTCACGGAAAGAAATTGCGAACCAGCTGGTAATTGCAAAAACACTGTTGCTGATTTCGGCAGCGCCATTGAAGGTTGCTGCGAAATCACCCAATCCGACTTCCTTTGTGACAATTGCCTTATATCCCATAAACAGAGTAATTCCGAGATATATAAGAAGTGTCATAGGAAGAGATTCCTGACAGAAATAAAGCTGCCACTGCCGTCTTAAGTAGGGGGCAATAGTTGAAATACGGTCGAAGATATTTTTGTCATATCTTCTCTCAATCATCTTACCTGCCCCTGAAAGCCTTATTTCCTTTGCATAATCCTGCAGGTAAAAAACGCGGCTGAAATACAGATTTTTTCTGTCAAGAGGTGTCATTGCCTCAGTCCGGTCAACATTTACCTTTGCAATAAGCCGTCCTATGGGAGTCATAATTGCGACACAAAGAAAAACAAAAATAAAGCAGGTGGGATCAATTGTAACAATGACTGTGCCGATGGTGAGCACGGATACGGAATGGGATATTATATCCTGCGCATTGGAAAGCACACTGTATGCCCTGTCATTCATTGAGGTCATAGCAAGAACAAGGTCATTGTAATACTCGGGATTATCATAAGCCTCATAATCCATTTTTGCTGCTTTTTCGTAAATTGTTTTATATATGCTGAAATAAAGCTTTTCTTTTTGCTTAGGCAGCGATACCTCATAGAATACCGTCGTGACAAGATTTGTAATTACAACAAATAACACAAATGCTATAAGCACATAAAGTATCCTCTCATAACCGGTGCCTTCACTTGCAACATCTATGATATATTTAAGCAGCACAACATTTGAAAGTGTCCAGGGAAGCTTTGAGAGCGTATCATAAAATATGTAGCCGAAAAGCATATAGGGAGTATGGCGACCTATAAATCTCAGCATATATATGTAGTTTCCGAGAGCATTTGAGCGTTCTTTTGCTTTTGATTTCTTATTATTCATCGTCACCCGCCCCCTCTATATAGCCCGAAGCCTGAAGTGTGAACATCTCACAGTATTCTCCGCCGTCAGCCATCAGCTTTTCATGAGTTCCCTGCTCCGTTATTTTACCACCGTTGAAAACAAGAATATTGTCAGATCTGGTAGCACTTGAAAGGCGATGGGAGATGTAAATAACTGTTTTTCCCCTTGTACCCTCGGAAAGAGCATCATACATTTTACTCTCTGCAACGGGATCGAGAGCAGATGAGGGCTCGTCAAGCACAGCAATATCAAAATCCTTTGCAAAAAGCCGGGAAATTGTCACCTTCTGAGTTTCTCCGCCTGATAAAAGCACACCGTCCTGAGAAAACTCCTTTGTAAGCACGGAATTTTCCTTTTCGGGAAGCTTTTCAATTTTTTCATAAACACCTGCAAGCTTCAGAGCATTTACTGCATCAGTGATATTTTCATCGGTTACCTCTTCTGTAAGCACATTTTCGGCTACGGTCATAGCAAAAACGCGGTAATCCTGAAAAACACTTGCAAATTTTTCACGGTATTTTATAAGGTCATATTCCTTTATATTCACTCCGTTGTAAAGGATTTCTCCCTCGGTTACATCATAAAGACGCATAAGAAGCTTGGAAAATGTGGTTTTTCCCGCACCGTTATGTCCGACAATTGCAACGGTCTGTTCTTTTTTAATTTCAAAGGAAAGATTTTTAAGAATAAAATCCCCCTCATCCTTATAACGAAAGGATACATTGCGGAATTCAAGGCTTTCAAAATCTCCGGGAGTAAGCTCTCCCCCTTGTATTTTAGGCTCATAGCTTAAAAAATCCCTTAAATTCTGCACCCACAGACAATGCTTCTGCTGCATTGCAAAATAGTGAGCGAGATGATTGAGCTTGTTTCTGCAGGTAGTAATTGCGGAAATCAACACGGAAAACTCCGATATAGGAAGATTTTCAGCAACCAGAAGTCTGTAACAGCCATACAGAAAACCGCCCGTCACAGGGATAATTTCTGCAAAATAGTCAGATACGCATTCAAGAAGTGCTATTTTCCATCCGTACTTTTTTATAACCTCTATATTTTTTGCAATAGCGCTTCTGAATCGCTTATCAATTACCGCAAAAATATTTGTGGTCTTGATTTCCTTTGCAAAATCCTTAAGAAGTATTGTTCTTCTGACATAATCCTTCTGTCTTTCAAAGGGAGTCATATCCTTCTCTTTTTCAAGCTCAATGTTATTCTTCATAGTTCTGAAGCCGAGCACGACAAGAGGACAGAGAATAAACACAATAAGGAAAGGATCAATGGAAATAAGATATGAAACAAGAGCAATAATGCTGACAAGAGATCCTATTGTCCAGGCTGAGCCTTCAATTATTCTCTTGAAGCCGCCCTTTTCCACAACCCAGGTTGCACGGTTATATTTATCAAAGAAATCCGGATTTTCGTAGCATCCCAGCTCCACCTGCTGTGCCTTTGTGAATATGAGCGAATTTATATAGCTTTCACATTTTATCTCAAACTTTGTTCTTACCGTATAGAATGTTATATAACCGTAAAGATCAATAACAAGCTTTCCGATAACAATAAGACTCATTCTTATTACAAATTCTCTGAATGTGCCGTTTCCCTCAACAATGGACAGCGCCGTTTCAAGAAACATTACGTTGATGACAACGGAATAATAGACATTTTCGAGTATGTATTCAATATAAATGAGAATAACCGACAAAGGTGCACACTTGAAAGCACAGCCAAGCATAAAAGCCGTATTTTTAAGGATATGAGCCTTTTGCCTTTCCTTTTTCTTATTCTTTTTATTCATTTTTCTCACCATAAAAACAAAAATTTACCTTTAATTTTATATTAAAAATAATATGTTGTCAATGCGCTTATACCCCGTATAAAAAATTTTTCACAAATGTTGACACAAATACATAGTAAATTTATAATTATATTGAAAGGAGTGCTATTTATGAATCAATACAAGGTCCTTTTTAACAGCATTTCAAAGATTGCCTGGGGATTTGTTTTCATTTTCTTTCATATTAAAATCGGAGCCTTTGATATTCTTCCCGATTTTGTCGGATACATCCTTATTGCAATGGGAATTTCCGCAGCATATGAATCATTCAGGCACATAAACGCACTGAAGCCTCTGTCAGTTGCCCTTTCCGTTTTCTATGCCGCTGTCTGGGTTATTAAATCCTTCAGTATAAGCATTCCGTATGTCGGCTATATATCAATCATTTCGGGCATTGCTGCAATTGTCTTCAATTTTTTGCTTATGACAGATCTGAGTATTATAAGCACGGAGTATCAGTCTGAAAGTAATGATATTTCTAAAAAATTCATTATTGCAAGAAACACTGATATAATATACCGTATACTTATGCTTATTACCTCTTTCTCATCGCTTGCATTATTAGCCATTAATGAAAGCATAGCCAAAATTACTGCAATAGCCTCAACCGTTCTGGTCATACCGATGCTTGCAGTGATAATTATCATCCTCTCCGCACTATCCGCCCTTAAAAAGGCAATTAAAGCAAAGGAAGCTGCTTCCTCCTGCGATACCTCCGGTTATCCCCCTTACAGCTATAATAATCCGTCAGATTTTCATATCGCGCCACCGTCAAACGAAAATCGGACAGATTATCACAAGAACAGCGAAGAGTAATAAAAGTAAGCATCAAAAGTATACAGTTTTCAGATAAAAAATAAAATACAGGACTGCTCCGATAGGTTTATACCTGAAATCAGAGCAGTCCTGTTATCTTTTACGAAAAACACCTGGTTCTATAGAATTATAATTGCCGCAATTATAACACAAACGGCGATTACAACTTTTATAACGGGATGCCGTCTTGTAAACGGTATTTTTTCAAGTAACAGAAAAACCGCAAAAAAAACACAAGCAAAAATCGGCAGCATTAATATCTGAATTCCTTTTCCGAATAAAATAAAAAACACCGATAATGAAATCATCAATCCTGCAGTCACAAAAGCTGCGGCAATATTAAAAGATTTTTTGAGCTCCTTCATCACTTTACCGTCACCGCCTTTATGAATTCTTCTGTTTCTTCCTTCACAAAAGAATCAGACAGGAACTGATTATGTGTTATAGGCGGTGTTTTCATAAAAGTACACTCTCCACCGAATTTATCAATCAGCTCCATTGAAGACAAATACGGAATAAGCTCATCCTTTTCGGATGCAAGAATAAGAGAAGGTGCAGTAACCGTTCTTACATTTTCCGTATTGTCAATATCAAATGCAACGAGCTTCTCAAGAGGACCGTGAAAGATATCAATCACATTATTATAAAGGTCGGTTCCGTCAGCATACGGAGCATACAGCACAAGAGCCTTTACCTCCCTTTTTCCTGCGAGATAACAGGCAGGCCCCGTGCCGAGAGAATAACCAGTTACAATTATATCATCGGTTATTTCAGAAAGCTCATCATATACCTCCAGTGCAAATGCAAGAATAGTGTCATCCGTGCATTTCCCCTCGCTTTTTCCGTAGCCGGGATAGTCAAAAACCGCAAAATTGCAGCCCTTAAAGGCAGAAGCTTCATAATTTTCCGAAAGTTGCAGAAGTCTTGTTGATGCGGTTTCATAATTTCCGTAAAAATACAGCACTGTGGGGGCAGATTCCTCAATTTTATAAAACCAGCCGTTTACGGCACCGGCTGAGCCTTCAAAAGATAGCTCACATACAGACGGCACATTCATGAGTGCTTCATACGAAGCCTCGTCACTATGAGGCTGAAGAATTACCGCAGGAGCAAAGGAGTATATAACAGCACTTGAAAAAAAAGCAATGTTGATAACAAAAAGAAGAAGAATTTTCACTACTCTTTTTAAGAAATTTTTCCCTTTAAGCACAGTAAGCACTACCGTTTCAACAATTAATGCTGATACCGCTGCCGCTGTAACGAATACAGGAATATTCTGAAAACGGGGCTGCTTATAAATCCACAACATAAGAACAACAGCCGCAGATAAAGCGGCTGAGATCATAATTTTTATAATGTCTGTTTTGTTTTTCCGGCTCATATTATCACCTTATGAGAAAATTGAAAGAATGATATTTTTAAGCTCACTGTCACTGAAGGGACGGGGGAAGCCTGTAATTTTAGCCTCCTCCTGTGCTCTTCTTACAATTTCATCAATATCATCCGAATTAAAATCAATGCTCTCTGCGGAAAGACCGAGTTTTCCGAGAAGTGATGATACCTCATCTATAAAAGCCTCAGCATTGCTTTTATCCGTATTCCCTTCTTTTCCGACTCCGGATAAAACCGCAAGTAATGCCAGTTTATCTTCACCGTAAGGAAGATATGCCTTTAACACGGGAACAATTGATACAGCAACTGCAAGTCCGTGAGGAATATGACAGAATTCACCCAGTCTGTGAGCAATTGCATGAATGTAACCGGTGCCGATTCTTCTGAATGAAAGACCTGCATTAAAGGAAGCAATCTGCAGTTTCTCACGGGCTGCGATATCAGACGGCTCACAGAAAGCCTGCGGCAGGTTCTCAAAAACATCCTTACAAACCGAGGGAGCAAGTACCGCATCCTCAGAAAAAGCAGGGGCAAAAAGGCTTATATAGCTTTCAATTGCGTGGGACAAAGCATCAATTCCCGTATATGCAGTGCTTTTCGGAGGCACCGAAAGAGTAAGTGCAGGGTCAAGCACTATGACATTCGGCAGGTATCTGTCGCTCACAAAGGGACGCTTTTTGTTTTCATCCTCCTCGGTAGCAACTGCAAAGAAAGTAACCTCAGAGCCTGTTCCCGAGGTTGTGGGAGCAAGAAAAAGAGGAACACTTATATTCGCATCGCTTTCAAGCTTACAGATGTCATCAATTATCTGTCCCTTATTATTTGCTCTTAATGCAGTTATTTTTGCAGTATCAAGCACAGATCCGCCGCCGATACCTACAACCGAATCACAGCCGTTTTTAATGTAGGCTGCAAGTGCTTCATCTGTATTTTTTACGGTAGGCTCACCGAAAATTTCAGTGTAAGAGACAAATGAACCGTTCAGTGAACTGAAGAAATCTGAAATACCTTCTATTTTTTCCGAGCCGGCAAAAGTTATCACAAGGGGCTTCTTCAATCCCATAATATCGAGCTCTTTTTTTAGCTCAGCACACTTCCCTGCTCCCCTTATAATTTTACTGTCCGTAGGATATGCATTTTTCAGCACTCCGAGAGTCAGCTTCTGTATAGGATTAAGAATACCACCCGTTTTTCTCATAGGCTTTATTTCTGCCGGGGAATATGCAAGACAAAGTCCTTTTCCGCCGTCATCGTTCACAATTAGATATTTCTTATCGGGTATACTCCAGGAGAATCCCGTTTCCTTAAGCCTTGATAAAGTAAAATCATTGCACATCGGAACGTTCTGGGATCTGCCTGAAATAATCATATAGAAAAGATAAACCGAGATATCTCTGTCATCATTATTAGCCCATGCTGTTTCAATCATTTCAAGGGTTGATGTGTATCTGTAAGGCACTCCCAGAAGAGAAAACATATCACGGGTATCAAGAAAATTCTGATTATACAGATGATAAATCTCATTGCTTTTTCCGAGCAATGACAAACGCACATAAGCCTCTGCACACTCATCCACAGGAGTCAGATCCATAGGATACTTATCCGTATTATCGTGGTATATACCAAGCTTAAGCATAGCATGAATACGGTGAAGGAAGCCGTTATCATCTGCATTTTTCTGGAATTTTCCGTCAGATGCTCTCCAGGTGAGATTTCCTATACGGTAAATATTTGCACAAAGCCCCTTTGCTCTTGCCATAATTACCGCTTCCTCTGCACGGTATTTGCTGTGAATATAAACATTATCGCAGTATTTCTGTCCTATATTAAGTATATTCTCGGCAAATACTGCATTTTTGCGTGTCTGTCTGACAGTTGCAGCACCGTGAAGACTGACGGTTGAAGTGTGATGAAGAACTGCATCAGCATCAAAGCAGAAATCAATTACATTTTCTGTTCCCCTGACATTTGTTCTTTCAAGCTCAGAATAGTCTCCTGCATGGTGTACATTAGCAGCAACATGATAAACCGCATCAACTTCAGATGCAAGGCGGAAATAATCATCTCTTGAAAGTCCGAGATTCTTTTCTTCAATGTTGCCCTTTACGGGAATAGCACCCGACAATTCATCTGTTCCAAAATAATACTGAAGCTGAGAGGTCAGCTTGTTTGCATTTCTAACAAGACAGTAAACTTTTAAGCCTCTGTCTGTCAGTTCCTTTAATATATGTACACCGAGAAAGCCTGTTGCACCCGTCAGCAAGACCGTTTTATATTCTTTTGCGGGATATGATATTTCGACAGTCCGAGAAATCAGCTCATTTATGTTTTCGATACCGTCAGCCTCAGTCTCCGTGAGCTCACAAAGCTTGTTAGCAAGTGCATAAAGGAAGGGATTGTCATAAACCGTCTGAGGCTTTACATTAAGAGAAAGAGCAAGCTCCACCGCATTAAGTGAATCTCCGCCGACAGCAAAGAAATTATCAGTCATACTGAGCTCTGTTATGTTAAGTAGCTCTTTTACAGCGTCAAATACTGTCTGCTCTTCTTTGTTTTTCGGCATTACGGGATCGGGCTTTTTTACAGCACCGTGCTTTCCTCTTTTTATCTTTGATGATGCCGTTCTCTCAAAGGGAATTTCCCTTAAAATGTATGCAGAAACCCTCTGGAAACCGGCAAGAGTAGAGTTAACACGCATAAGTGCCTGAACCATCGCAGCATCAATATCTGTAATATTATTCTCTGCAATATATGCCTTATCGGGATAAATTTCGGCATAAATTGCACCGTTCTCGCCAAAGCAGACAACCTCGGAAATTATCCTTTCAGAGGCAAACCGGTCTTCAAGCATTTCAGCCGAAACATTTTCACCGTTATCCAGCAGGATAAGATTTTTACATCTGCCTGTTATATAAAGATAACCGTCATCATCAAAATGACCTACGTCACCTGTGTGAAGATATCCGTCATCCGTAAAGGCTTCACTTGTGGCTTCGGGATTTTTATAGTATCCCTTCATTACACTGGGACCCTTTACAAGAATTTCGCCGTCAACAATTTTAACATCCATACAGGGGATGGGCATACCCACCGAGCCATGTCTGAAATTTCCCACCGCATTATTTGAAATTATAGGTGAGCATTCCGTCATACCGTAGCCATTGAGCACAAGAACTCCTGTCGAATTGAAGCGCTCATTAAGGGCTGCATCAAGAGGTGCACCGCCGGAAATAATATCTATGATATTGCCGCCCAGGAATTCCCTTACGGCTTCTTCTTCAGTAAGCTGCGGCTTTGAGGCTGCATATTTCAGCGCACCCGCCATAAGCTTTTTTACAATCTGAGGCACTGCCACAATACTGTCGGGGCTGAACAGACGGAGATCAGGCACAAGATTTGCAAGATTGTCATTGACACAGACTGTCTTTCCCCTGCATATACTTTTGGTGATATTTGCAGTAAAGCAGAAGCCGTGATATATGGGAAGACAGCAAAACATTTTTGTTGTGGGGCATGCAACATGAACACTGGTTGCACTGTAAACAAGATTTTTGTGAGTGAGCATTACTCCTTTAGGAAAGCCTGTAGTTCCCGAAGTGAACATAATAGCGCACATACTGTCACTATCAGGTTCTTTGTTGTATTCTCCCGCAAAATCATTTAATATATCTGAAAAATTGATAACATCCTCATTTTCCGCTGAATCATCAACGGAAATAAACAGTCTCACACGGGGAAGCTTTTCCTTGACTGCATTATAAAGAGGCTTGCTTTTTACATCAAAAACGAGCACATCAATATCAGCAAAGTCAATAAGCCTGCAGTTCATTTCAATAGTCTCTGCCGTAGCAAGAGGTACAATAACACTTTCAGTTGCAACTGTACCGAAATATGAAACTATCCAATTAAAGCTTGTAGGTCCGATTACGGCAACATGAGCGCCCTTAAACCCTTTCTCTTCAAGCATACGGCTGAATGCATCACAGGCACTTTTGAGATTTGCATATGTCTTTGATTCAATTCCCCCGGGAATTTTATACTGAATAAAATCTTTTTCAGGGAAATTCTCCGAAGCATAGTCGACCATATGCTTCAGATTTCTTATTTTTGTAAGATCTTCAAAAATCATATTTCAACTTCCTTAGTCATAGTACAAAAACATTGTATCGCAAAAAAAACGGTAAAAAACATCAGAATTGCATTTTTTCTCGTCTGAGCATTGAAGCAAAACGGCAGGCACGTGCATAGCATTCGGAAAAGTATTCCGCAAGAGGCATTCTCTCATACTTGTCATTTTCGTGTCTGTAGGGTTTTGACTGCTTACACAGTTCAAAGGTCAGTATACCCTTATAATCACATCTTCCGAATCTTGCCGCAAGCTCATCCCAGTCCCTTATTCCGTCAAAGGGCAAAAGATGCAGATCATCGTGCCAGAAAATCTTTCCGCCGTAATCCTTTATCCCGAGATTGTCATTTATATGAGTTGCAATCAGCTTATCACCGTAAAGACTCAGCAAGTCCTTTCCGAAATTGTAGCAAAGCTCGTGTCCCGTATCAAGACAGAAGCCCACATTTTTTCTGTCACCGAAGTTTTCAAGAATCGCGGCAAGGTATTCCTCCCCTTCCGTATTCTCAAAAGCAATGTTGACACCGCTTCTTTCGGCCTCTTCAATTATTCTTCCGTAACGTGAAAGTCCCTCCGGAGTTATATTCACAATACCGTCAAAGCCGATATAGCAATGTGACACCATAAGTCCTACACCGTTTTCACTGCAGGAATGTATACAGTCAATAAGCTCATTTTCAGCAATATCTGCCTTTTCATTATCTTCTCTCCACAAATCGGCAACACCGCCGAAGGGAGCGTGAATTGACTGGTAAATCATCCCCAGCTCTTTTGCAAGATCAGCCCATTGGTTTATGGGATATTCTTTTTTCCAAGGAGTAAAAAAGCCTTCAAAGCCTGTCTTTTTAAGAAGTCTTATCTGATCCTCAATCGGTGCACCGTAGCTTTCCGATGTATTCATAGCCATAAGCTGGCGATACATTTTATCACCTCAACAAAAAAAAGTTCACAATTAGTATACAAACTATTAATAGTATAGCACAGCAAAATTTCGGACGCAATACTAAAATTACACCCGAACTTACAAAAAAACAATTAACTTTCCTGACAACAAAAGTAATTGACATCGCGAAAAAGATTTGATATAATTACCTGGATTTATAAAATATACTTTCGGGGTGTGGCACAGTTTGGTAGTGCGCTTGGTTCGGGACCAAGAGGTCGTGGGTTCGAATCCCGTCACTCCGACCATATTGAGTATTCATAAGGGATTTGACCTGTGAATACTCAATTTTTTTGCTTAAATAGAGTTTTGTATATAGTTTGATATAATTTTATGTATCGTCGCATTCCTTTCGGAGTGCGACTTTTTTGGTATATTCATACGGGCTTTAGGGCTGGCCCTAACAAGTGGAATTTGTATGCACAAATTCAATGCTTGCAAAGACTTGTATGTTTCTCGCTTCGTTTAGATTTATATCATAAGAGTATTCACAAAGCTTTTGAACTGTGAATACTCTATTTTTTATTTTTTGTTAAACTATTGCAACAAGCTAAATAATTGTGATATACTAAATGTGCTACACAAAACCGAATAAATGATATGGGAATGGTATTTTCTTTTATGGGGATACTATATCTTTGCGTACGTTATTTTTGAATTTTGCAAAACTGCAAATTCCACAGATAACGTGCGATGATTTGTCATTCCCATTTATCTGGTTTTGTGTAGCGACAATCGGAGTTTGCGTTTTCGGTGCGTTAACTTCGGTTGGCGCACTTTTTTATTTGCGGAGATAAAAAGGTGAATGGCTAGTGGGTGTTCATAGGTTTCCGCAAATAATATAGAAAAAGGATGATAAAATTGAAAAAAAGAATTGCTAATGTTATTCAATTAATTTTTATGATTGCTTCATTTGTAATTCTATGGATTCCATGCATTAAAATTCAATATGTGGACCTGATTCGTGATATGCCAATAGACACTCATGCTATCGGCATTATGCCTAAAGGAAATGTTTATGCACTTTTTGCAGTTTATGCTGTAACAGCATTACTGTGTATTATATCAATTATTGTAAAACCAGAACATAAAGATGGTAAAATTCATATAATAATGTCTATTGTTCTGTTTATCTATTCAATTTCTATGATTAATGTTGAGGTTGGAAAAGCAGTAGGTACAGAATGGATGATTGCAGAATCTAATTTCCCTGTGTATTTATACTTAGGATGTCTTCTTGCCGCAGTCATCGTAAGTATAGCAAAACGCTCAACAATAATAACCGGATTACCTTCAAAAAAGGAAAAAACAGTGGTTAATAATATTAAAGAAACATCAAGTGCTGATGAATTGGCAAAATATAAAAATTTATTAGACAACGGTACTATAACTCAAGAAGAATTTGACGAAAAGAAAAAGCAGTTACTTGGATTATAATAGTCCCTTATGAACACTCGCACCAAAGAACCGCCGATACCGTTATGGTATCAGCGGTTCTTTATTTCAGATGCTACAGAATCCGGACACGAAATATCTTATCAGGTGTACAAAAAACAAGAAATCGGCCAACATCTGTGGAAAAAATGCCATACAATATAAGAATTATAGGCACTATGCCGGCAATATATTATTATTGTCCTCAATTAATTTTATCAGTTCACTAAATACTTTTTTTAAGAAATCAAATATTCTTAAAATAAAGCTGGCATCAAATATAACGGTATCAGGTGTCTCGGGAGCAGGTTCTCCGCAATTAACACAGCTTCCGTTTTCAAAGCTATGGCCCGTAGGAGAGATATTATCAGTGTAGAATTCATTACACTTACTGCAGGTGTAGGTTTTCATTCCGTTCTCAATGCACGTGGGTTCTTTGGTAACACCTGATGAATATGTATGCTCACAGGGTAAAGCTTCATAACCGAATTTACACTTTTCACATTTATCCCCCTCAAGAGGAACAACACAACTGTGGGTATATGTAACCGTGTCACGCGTTTTTGAACGGTATAGAATATAGCCCTTGCCGAAATATTTTTCTGAAAGCTTATCCAAAGAATACTGTCCGCCTTCTCCGTATCTTGTCTTCTGGCAACAGTAATACGTATTCTTATTTGTAGTTGCCTCAGAAATTTCAATACTGCTTATCTGATTATCTGAACCATAAGTAATATCTGTAATGAGAACAACGTGATTTCCGGCAAGACACAGGCAGTCTCCCACCTGGGCATTTGCATATGATGATGTACTTATCTGCGTTGAAAAGCTTTTAATTGAAGAGGTGGTCTGGCGCTTACTCAGTCCCCACGCCCAGGCAACAAAAGCACTGCAGTCAGTAGAATAGTACGGCGCTCTTTTGTTATATGAGGAAAAATCAGTATACATTTTACTGTTTTTATCATTTACGGCTGCAATAAAGTCTTCAAGACTTGTATTCCATGGTATATATGAAGCATACACGGGCTGTCCGTAAGGAAGTCCGGTATAGGTTGTTCCTGCCTTATAAACAATTGCGCTGTTCCAGCCGTAAACATCCTTCTGAGGGGTCCACTTTATATCCGTCATCTGATAAGCCCTTTTTACAATATTCTGCTGTCCCTGACTCAGTGCATCAGCCGTAATCACAAAATTACCGCAAAAAACAGATGATATCAATATCAGCAGTGCAAGACTCATACTCACCGATTTTCTGAAAAGCCTCTTAAAATTTTGCAGAGTTACCATAATTTAAACCTCCGGGAACATTTGTAAATATGTGCTTATTTTAACACAGAAGCTTAACAAACTCAATAAATCAAAATATGGAAAATTTTCTCCCCGGAGACGCAATCTGCAAATCTCCGGGGGAAGGATGTTATTTATTATCACCTGTCATTTTTTCCTGCTTTACCTTGTGGTCTATTATGTGACGGGATGCAAGCTCCTTTTGTATATCCTCAACGGATATTCCCATATTCACCATAAGCACCATAGTGTGATACATAAGGTCAGCAATTTCATATATGGTTTCAGCTTTGTCGTCAGCCTTGCCTGCAATAATTACCTCTGTACATTCTTCTCCTATTTTCTTAAGAATTTTATCTGTACCCTTGGAGAAAAGATAGGTGGTATATGAGCCCTCGGGCATATCATTTTTTCTACCCTCCAAAAGCTCATAAAGTCCGTTTACTGTAAACTCGTGTTTTTCTTCACTCTGAAAAACGGGCTTTGTAAAGCATGAGTCTGTACCCATATGGCAAGCAGGTCCATCCTTTTCAACAACCACAACAAGAGCATCATTGTCACAGTCTGCGGTAATTGAAACAATATGCTGATAATTACCGCTGGTTTCCCCCTTAAGCCATAATTCCTGACGGGAACGGCTGTAAAAGCAGGTAAGTCCCTTTTCAAGGGAAATTTCAAGGCTTTCACGGTTCATATAAGCAAGTGTCAGGACCTTTTTGCTCCAGGCATCCACAACTATTGCAGGGATAAGTCCCTTTTCATCAAATTTAAGATTATTTATATCAAGCATTTTTATATCCTCACTCTGATATCATTCTTTTTAAGTTCAGCCTTTAAATCGGCTATTGCAATTTCCCCGAAATGGAAAACCGAAGCGGCAAGTCCGGCATCAACTCTCGGCACCTTTCTGAAAAGGTCAACAAAATCATTGACACTGCCGGCCCCTCCCGATGCAATTACGGGAACATTAACCGCATTACACACAGCATCAAGCATTTCCAGGTCAAAGCCCTTTTTCACACCATCGGTGTCTATGGAATTAAGAACAACCTCTCCCGCTCCCATATCCACACAGCGCTTTATCCATTCAATTGCTTCAAGGTCAGTCTGCTCTCTTCCGCCCTTTGAAAACACACGGAAAACTCCGTCTACTCTTTTTACGTCCGCGGAAATTACAACACACTGACTGCCATAAAGACGGGCAGCCTCTCCGATAAGAGAGGGATTTCTGATAGCACCCGAATTTACACTTACCTTGTCTGCACCAGATTTCAGCACTCTGTCAAAATCTGCCACTGTATTGATGCCGCCTCCGACTGTAAGAGGGATAAACACTGTAGAAGCAACCCTTGTGAGAATATCGGTAAACAGCTGTCTGCCCTCACTTGATGCGGTAATATCATAAAAAACAAGCTCGTCTGCGCCACAGTCACTGTAAAATGCGGCAAGCTCAACAGGATCATTCACATCAGAAAGGGATTTGAAATTTACCCCTTTTACAACTCTTCCGTCCTTCACATCAAGACAGGGAATAATTCTTTTAGTTATCATATTTTCTCCTTTTATTGTGCAATGCGGATTGCATCCTCAAGGTCAATAGCGCCTATATAGTAAGCCTTTCCCACAATTGCACCGTAAAGCTCCATTTCGCGAAGAGCCTTTATATCATCAAGGGAGCTGACTCCTCCCGATGCTACAATATCAATACTGAATTTTCCGGAAAGTGTCTTATAAAGCTCACGGTTGGTGCCCTGCATTGCACCGTCCTTTGAAATATCGGTACAGATTATTGTTTTTACACCGATATTCTGCATATCATGAAAGAAATCCTCACAGGCGATTTCAGACTTTTCAAGCCACCCCTTAATTGCAACAAAGCCATCCTTTATATCGGCACCGACGGCAATTTTTTCACCGTAATTTTCCACTGCCCATAAAAGGAACTCTCTGTCCGTAACTGCGGCAGTACCGAGAATCACACGGGCTACACCTGCGTTTATATACTTTTCAAGAGTCTCACGGCTTCTTATACCGCCGCCGATTTCAACCTTCAGTCCTGTTTCCTTTACAATACTTTCAACAACGGAAATATTGGGGGTTGTACCGTCCTTTGCACCCTCGAGGTCAACAAGATGAATAAACTCTGCCCCCTTATTCTTAAAATCAACGGCAATTTCAACGGGATTTTCGGAATATACTGTCATCTGTGCATAGTCACCTTTATAAAGGCGGACTGCTTTTTTATCAAATAAATCTATTGCAGGTAAAATTATCATACCGTATCCCCTGCCTTACAGAAATTTTCAAGAATCTTAAGTCCTGTTTTGCCGCTTTTTTCGGGATGGAACTGACAACCGAAAACATTATTATATTCGACAGAAGCAGGAAATACAACATCATATTCGGAAAATGCGGAAACATATTTTTTATCACATTCGGCATAATATGAATGAACGAAATATACAAATTCTCCGCCACTGAAGTCCTTATATAACGGGGACTCCTTATTGAGCATCAGCTGATTCCAGCCGATTTCGGGAATTTTAAGAGACTTATCAATCTTCCCCTCAAAGGAAACAATATCACCGGGAATAAGGCCAAGGCCCTCATGGCAGCCAAACTCAAAGCTTCTTTCAAAAAGCAGCTGCATACCAAGACAAATACCGAGAAGAGGCTTGCCCTCCTTTACCTGAGAAACAACCAACTCTCCGAGGCCTGTTTCCTTAAGCTTTTTTGCAGCATCCTCGAAGGCGCCTACACCGGGAAGAAGAATTTTATCAGCGCTTTTTATTACCTTTTCATCAGAAGTAAATACCGCATCGGCACCGATTGCCTTAAAGGATGAGCGCAGGGAAAAAAGGTTTCCCACACCGTAATCTACAATTGCTATCATAATTAAACCAACATTCCTTTTGTTGAAGGAATTTCATCCTTGTATTTTTCATCTATTGAGCTGGCCTCATTCATAACTCTGCCGAACGCCTTGAAAATTCCCTCAATTATATGGTGAGAATTTTTACCTGAAAGCATTCTTATATGAAGAGTTACACCCGCTTTTCTTACAAAGCCCAGGAAAAATTCCTCTACAAGCTCCGTATCAAAATCTCCTACCTTTGCAGTGGGAATTTCAACATCAAAGGCAAGATATCCTCTTCCCGAAACATCAACAGCCTCAAGAATCAGAGCCTCATCCATGGGTAGAATAATGTCAGCATATCTCTTTATGCCCTTCATATCGGAAAGAGCATCGGAAAACGCAGAACCGAGCGCAATACCGATGTCCTCTGCAGAATGGTGATAATCTACCTCAGTATCTCCCTTGCAGAAAACAGAAAGATCAAATCTTCCGTGTCTTGCAAAAAGAGTAAGCATGTGATCAAGAAAGCCGCAGCCCGTGCTTATATTGCTTTCGCCCTTACCGTCAATACCGAGCTTTAATTCAATGTCGGTTTCTGCAGTTTTTCTTTTTATTTCCGCCGTTCTCATTTTCCTTCCTCCTCTATTATTTCCTTAAGTCTTTCTATAAGAATCTTCATCTGCTCCATAGTGCCGATAGTAATTCTGTTGTGCTCCTTTATTCTCTCTGCGGTAAAGTGTCTTATAAGCACACCCTTATCCTTGAGCCGCAGATAAATTTTTTCACCGCTTATATTTTCGTGCTTTGCAAAAATGAAATTTGCCTTTGACGGAATTACTGAAAAGCCGATTTTTTCAAGCTCACCTACAGTAAATTCGCGGTTTTCTGCAATAATTCTGCAATTATTATCGTAATATTCCTGTTCATCAAGCGCCTTTACACCCATAAGCTGAGTAAGACTGTTGATATTATAGGGATTTGTGGAATATTTGATTTTTTCAAGATCCTTTATTATTTCCTCGTTTGCAAATGCAAAGCCAAGTCTTGCGCCTGCCATTGAACGGGATTTCGAGAAGGTCTGTACAACAAGAAGATTATCATATTTATTTACTAAATCAACAACACTCTCTGCACCGAAATCAACATATGCCTCATCTATCAGCACCACATTTTCAGGGTTTGATGCAATAATTTTTTCAATTTCATCCTTAGGAATTACCTTGCCCGTGGGCGCATTGGGGTTTGCAATGACCACCATTTTTCCGCAGGAAATATAATCTGCCGGATCAATCGAAAAATCATCCTTAAGGGGGATAATTTTTGCATCAATATTATAAAGATCTGCAAAAACGGGATAAAAGCCGTATGAAATATCGGGGAAAGCGACTCCGTTTTCACGGGCAAATGCCATAAATGCAAAATTCAGAATATCATCCGAGCCGTTTGCAACAAAAACATTTTCACTTTCAAGAGAATAATTTTCTGCAAGCTTTGCTTTGAGAAGCTTGCTTTCGGGATCGCAGTAAAGACATAAGCTTTCAATTTTTTCATCAGTTACTGCCTTTATGACCCCCTCAGAGGGAGGAAAGGGTGACTCATTGGTATTAAGCTTTACATACTGCTTGTCCTGAGGCTGTTCCCCGGGAACATATTCTTTAAGGGAAGAATATAAATTACTTAAAAATCTGCTCATTTTATCTCCTCAAATCTTACGGTTGCACTCTTTGCGTGTGCTTCAAGACCTTCCTTGTTTGCAAAATATGCAACATCCTCATAAACTTCTTTAAGGGCATCCTTAGTGTAGTATGTGAACTGAGTTTTCTTTACGAAGTCATCAACAGACAAGGGACTTGAAAATCTTGCCGTACCGCTTGTGGGAAGTGTGTGATTAGGTCCGGCAAAATAGTCACCCAGTGCCTCGGGACAATATCTGCCCATAAAGATACTGCCTGCATTCTTTATTGAGTCAAGATACTCGAAGGGATCATCAAGACATAATTCAAGATGCTCGGGTGCAATTTCATTTGCAATCTTTATTCCCGTTTCAATGTCGGGAGCAACA
>JAZRNB010000064.1:0-18249 GCA_045647985.1 Acutalibacteraceae bacterium | reverse complement strand
TTTGTACGAACGAAAGCAGCACCCTTACCGGGCTTAACGTGCTGGAATTCAACGATCTGCCAAACTCCGCCTTCCATTTCAAATGTAACGCCGTTTCTGAAATCGCCGGCTGATACCATAAATATCAATCCTTTCTCGGTAATCAATTATTTATTTACCCGACTATAATATAATATTTTTTTGTATTTTGCAAGTACTTACTTGAATATTTTCCGTTTATATGCCAAAAAACTCTCAGTTTTTACAGAATAATCAGCTCTTTGGGGCAGCTTGTAAGGTTAACTGAGCCGTTTTCGGTGATAACAGCCATATCCTCAATTCTTACACCGAATTCATCGGGAAGATAAATTCCCGGCTCAACGGTTACAACGTGCCCGCTTCTGAGTGTGTGCGGAGCCTTGGGGGAGAGACGGGGTGACTCGTGAATTTCAACACCGACCCCGTGCCCGAGACCGTGTCCGAAATTCTTTCCGTAGCCTGCTTTTTCAATTACCTCTCTTGCGGCCTTATCAGCATCAACACCGCTTATTCCGTCACGAAGAACATCAAGTCCCTTCAACTGTGCCTCAAGCACCGTATTGTAAACCTCTCGCATTTTATCTGTAGGCTCACCGAGACATACTGTTCTTGTCATATCCGAATGATAGCCGTCAACCACTGCACCGTAGTCCATTGTGATGAAGTCACCCTTCTGAACCTTATAATTGCCGGGTACACCGTGGGGCATAGAGGAGTTTTTGCCGGCAACCGCAATTGTTTCAAAAGAAAGTGCATCAGCTCCGTGTGAGAGCATAAAGAAATCAAGCTCAAGGGATATTTCCTTTTCGGTCATGCCTTCCTTTATAAATGTAAGAATATGTGAAAAAGCATCCTCTGCAATTTTCTGGGCAGCCTTTATCTTTTTAATTTCGGATTCTGTCTTTACGATTCTTATTTCTTCAATTGCATCTGCAAGAGCTCCTGTTGTCACGAATTCAACTAAGGGCAGCTTTCCCTTCAATTCCTCAAATTCTGCAAGTGTCAGCCTGTGATTTTCAATTGCAACGGTCTTTACACCGTTTTCTTCGAATATTTTTGTAAATTTCTCATATAAATTAACAGAATCAACAACAAAATCTTCACCTATACATTTTGCTGCAGCTTCCGTGTAACGGCTGTCTGTGAAGAAAAGAGACTTACCGCCGTAAATTAAAAGAGCACCGTCAGAGGAGGGAAATTCTGTAAAGTATCTTCTGTTTTCCTCAGAGAAAATTATTGCGGCATCGGCAAAGCCCGAAACCTTTTTCCATAACTTATCAGTGTTGAACATCATATTTTATCACCTGCACCATAGTAGTCGAGATATAATTCTTCCAGCTTTCTTATTCTTATAAAGTGGAATAATGCGAGAATTTCGCGTTTTTTGTATTTTACCCTTACGGAAATTGCCCCTGCATTGTTAGCTCCCTGTACATCCGTGAAAAGCTGGTCACCTATCATAACAAATTTCGAAACATCAGTTTTTGTTATTTCTGTTGCCCTTCTGAAGCATTCCGTATCGGGCTTGGCTGCATTTGCAATATAGGGGAGTCCGCCCATTTTTTTTGCAATGATCTTGGCTCTTATATTATATGTATTAGTTACTATAACAACGGGAATACCTGCAGTCTGAATGCTTTTCAGCCATTCCCTTACTCCCGAAAACAGCTTTAATGTGCTGTCATATACCGAGGTATTGTCAAGGTCAATTCCAACCGCATTTCCGCCCATACGGAAAATGTCCTCGGGGGTGATGTCCGTCATACTGTCAAAAAAGTACTGCGGTAATGAATTTGTATTAAGATCTGTATTTTTATTCATATCTTCCCTCAAAAAAAACAATAACGGACCCGAAAAGGCCCGTCTTGTCTGTAACTTATTTGAATTTGCGCTTACGAGCAGCTTCTGACTTTTTCTTTCTCTTTACAGAGGGTTTCTCGTAATGCTCTCTCTTACGTACTTCCTGGATAACGCCGTCACGAGAAGTCTGACGCTTAAATCTTCTGAGTGCGCTGTCAAGAGATTCATTTTCTTTAACTTTTACCTGACTCACTTATATTCCCTCCCTCCGCGTTCTGCGTGGGTAATCAGCATTAATTCTTTGACATTATACAACAGTAGTTTCATACTGTCAATATGTTTTTAAGACCTTTTTTTGTATTTTTCTGATATTTTCAATTATTTTTTGTCAGGCGGTTTATATGAATATTATGTCGGTATTTGCCCTGGGCACGGGGACAGCTGTTTTTATGCTTGGTATGATGCTTATAAAATACTCTCTCGGAGAAAATTTCAGCAAAAAATCAGAAAATCTGCTGAATAAATTTACTTCGGGGCGTTTTTCCGCTGTAGCAACGGGAGCTGTAGCCACGGCAATTCTTCAGTCCTCCTCAGCATCAAGCGTCATAACTGCAACTCTTGCAGACAAGGGAGCTGTTTCCCTTTATAAGGCCTTCTGGATAATAGTCGGGGCTAATCTCGGAACAACCTTTACGGGGCTGCTTACAGCCGCATCTTTTTCGGAAATTGCACCTGCAGCCTGTATAATCGGTATTCTTTTTATATCTCTCACAAAAAGAAGGGTGCTTCACGGTGCAGGTGTATTTCTGACAGGCTTCGGACTACTGTTCGTGGGGATGAATATTATGGAAAGTGCCGCAGGAGATATAAAAGACAGCCCTGTGATTTATGATATACTTCTGAAAAGCTCATCTCCGCTTACCGGTGTTCTTACCGGCAGCTTTCTTACTGCCGTTATTCAGTCATCGGCTGCGGTTACTGCACTTCTTCAGACTATGGCTTATGACGGTATTATCGGAATAAGCCAGGCTTTTTACATAATTTTAGGTGCCAATATCGGAACCTGCGCCACCTGCTTTATTGCCTCAATGAGTCTTGGCGGTTCTGCAAAAAAGGTCGCATTATTTCATATCATATATAACCTTGTCGGATCGCTGCTTTTTATTATTCTCGGAGAATTTATTCCCGTTGCCGGGCTTGCGTCAGGTTTTTTTGACGGAAATATAAAAATGCAGATAGGTTTTCTCAATGTGCTTTTTAACGGAATTTCCGCTGTTGCAGCCCTTCTTCTTCCCATAAAGGAAAATAATAGAGAAAAACATCATTTACATTTGACAAAACCTGTGTTAAAATATACCCGATAATTTTTTCGGAGGGGAAGCTTATGAAAAAGGTTCTTTCTGTATTTTTAAGTATTCTTATGATTTTTTCCGTGTGTACAGTGTCCTTTGCACAGGAAACCGTTGTGGAAAAAACAATTACCGAGGTTGAAACCGACAACCCCGTTATTGTGGTAAGAGGTATGAATTTTGCCGGCGGTCTTCAGTATGACAGAGGTACCGAAAATGCAAGACCTGCTAATGTCAAATTTGATGCAGGCGTGCTTTTTAAATATCTTACAAAAACTCTTGCAACCTTTCTTACAACCTTCAGTGCTGATGAGGCTGTATCCGTTATCTGCGAATATATTGTGACTCTTTTTGCCGACTATCCCTGCGATGAAAACGGTGATTCTCTTTATGACAATATTTCTGCTGAGTGGTATCCCGAGGCAGTTGCCGAATACCCCGAAGTAATTGACAGAGCGGCAATTGATGAAATAAGCCTTGTTTCTTCGCTTGCAGACCGTTATGGTGCGGATAAGGTTTACTATTTTGTTTATGACTGGCGTCTTGATCCTATGGATAATGCGGATAAGCTTGACGAAACGGTTAATAAGGCACTTTCCGATCACAGCTGCGAAAAGGTTGATATTATCTGCTGCAGTATGGGCGGAAGCGTCACTATGGCTTATCTTGCTGAATACGGATATGACAAGATTGATACTGTAATTTCAAATACCTCCGTTATGTTCGGTACAGATATTATTACCGATCTTTTCAGAGGTAAGGTCTGCTTTGAGGCTGATACACTTGATACTTTTGTTGAGGCTGCTGTTCCCGCACTTTCGGGAATTATAAAGTTCGGCAATGCAATCGGCGGACTTGATGTGCTTTGTGAGCTTATTAATAATTTTGCCGAGAAGTATGAAGAAAAGATTTACGATGAAACCCTCATTCCTACCTTTGCAACACTTCCCGGCTTCTGGTCAATGATGAAGGCTGAATATTATGAGGAAGCAAGACAGTTCATTTTTGAAGGCAAGGAAGAGCAGTATGCAGGTCTCCTTACAAGACTTGATGCATTCTACAATAATGTTGCATCTAAGAGAGAGCAAATTCTTGATGAAGCCGTAAACGGCGGTATGAAGCTTGTTGTTTTAGCCTGCTATGATACTCCCATTGCTCCCGTTTATGAGCACGCAAAGTATCAGAGTGACGGTGTTGTTGAAACTTCTCCCATGTCAGGCGGTGCTCTTACCTCCGTTATCGGCCAGGAGCTTCCCTCCGATCAGCTTACAGGTGACAGCAGATATATTTCTCCCGATAAGTGCATAAATGCAAATACCTGTCTTTATAAGGACTATACCTGGTTTATAAAGGGTGCTGGACATGTTATCGGCAGCTATGCCTCGGATTGTACATATTTCATTTTTACACTTCTTGAAAGTGAAGCTCAGCCCACAATAAATACATTCGCGAAGTATCCTCAGTTTATGCAGAGCGGTGACAATGAAGCACTCGCTCCTTTGGTATAATTATGGACAGAACGGTAAAGCTTGATGATAAAGAGTACATAATAAACGGAAAGCGGTTTTTCTGTAAGAAAAGCCGTCTTCCCTTCGAAAGCCCCTCTTTATTTACAATAGAAAGAAAATTTATCTGCCCCAAACAGGTAAATGATACCGTGAAAATATTTTTCACGGGAGATTATGAGATAAAAGAAGTCCGTGCGGGAAAGCTTGTTATCCCCCCTGTAAAGGATATGGACGGAAAGCTTACTTACGATGTCACTGCGGCTCTTAAAACGGGAAAAACCCGGATACATGCGGTTTTTCTGGAAGGCAGGGTCGATGGCTTTTACTTCGATGTAAAGCGCACATTTTCTGAATAATTGAATAAAAACTGTCAAAACTTTCTGTAAAACACTTTGAGCGGAGGATTCTTATGACTCTTTTGTCGGTTTTCGGAAGGTACAACAGAAAATTAAGAAGATATTGTAAAATGCAGCTGCGGCAAACCTCAGGGAGCGCTTCTGCCGTATGGGTTGCGGATAATTTCCGTTTACTGTCTTCTTCGCTCTTAACGGCAAAAGGCTATGCTTCCCGTCACGGGAAAAAGGCTCTTTTGCCGCTTTTTTTTATGTGTAAAAAGTTTTTCTCTCACTCATTTACTGTAAGCAAAGAACGTATAATTGCATTTTTTTCCTCGGAAAATCCCGATATTTCCGAGTGTGAGGCTTTGTCGGTTATGCTTTTTGCGGGAGCAGCAGCGGTTGTGTGTGACAGCATTCCCGACGGAGACGGAGAGCTTGTTATCTCTCTTATAAAAAATTTACAGCTTTTGCAGGAAATTGATTTTGATGAAATAATCAATAATATCAGCCGCACGGAAAAATATCTTCTTGAGGATCCTGCAGGAATTTATGAAAAAATGAATACATCTTCAAAAAAGCTTTACAGAAGGGCAGTAAAAAGAGGAGCCCGCGGGGAGTGTATCAGCGAAAAGGAATATGCCGGAAGAATACTCAATGCCGCAAGGGAAGAAAACAGACACATCGGTTTTTTTCTGCCCCTTATAAGCAGCAGCAAAGTAAAGGCTGTAGTGTTCATTGCGGCAGAATGGATAATTGCAGCATCGTTGAGTATTTTTGCAGCGTTGATATGGGATTTGCCTTATCTGATTTTTGCTTTTATATTTCCGTTTTATGCAGTGATAAAGCCCTTCTCCGACAGACTTTATGCAAGGATTTTCCCGACATTCTCAATGCTTTCTCTGAAGGAATCTGAGGATATTGATAAGGGTGTAATTATAACCGTTTCCTCATTTCTTCCCGATGCAGGAAAAACCGATAAGCTTTATGAGCATCTGTCACGGCTTCGCTCCTCCGTTTCACTGCGTAATGTAAA
This sequence comes from Acutalibacteraceae bacterium, assembly GCA_045647985.1. Classification (GTDB taxonomy): domain Bacteria; phylum Bacillota; class Clostridia; order Oscillospirales; family Acutalibacteraceae; genus RUG806. The sequence goes on along the minus strand of JAZRNB010000064.1, from coordinate 12,203 downwards.
GGTTCTGCTGCTTGCCGATAAGAAGAATGCTCCTTCTCCCGAGCTCGATTCCGATAAGGCCGAAACCGAAAGTGCCGTAATGCTTATTGACCGTCTTAATAAGGATTTCGGCGGCGGCTTCCTGCTTGCGGTCCGTGACAGGGTGTACTCATCCACGGAAAATGAATATACGGGCTTTGAAAGAAAAAGAGGAGCAATTGCAGCTCTTACAAAATATCTGAAAATGGGAGATGTCAACGGCTTCAGTCTTGTTCACGGGGACAAACAGGGGCTTCCGGAAATGAAATATATTCTTGCTCTGGACAGTGATACAGTGCTTTCCTTTGAGACGGTAAGAAGGCTTCTTGCCGCCGCCGAGCATCCCCTGAATACTCCCGTGTATTCTCCCGGGGAAAAGCGTATTGTGTCAGGCTACGGTATTATTGTACCGAGAATTGAAACAACTCTTGCATCTGCAGCGGCTTCGCTTTTTTCGGGTATATTTACAAACGGCGGCTCGCTTTCTTATGTCCCCCGAGTAAACGAAAGATATTCCGATATGTTCGGTGAAAGCATTTTTTCGGGAAAGGGGCTTATAAACATTGATGCCTTCAACCGCTGCTGTGCCGACAAGTTTGACGAGGGACGGATACTGAGTCACGATATTCTTGAGGGCTCTGTTATGAGAACGGGCTTTTTATCCGTCAGCGAGTTTTCCGATTCCTTTCCCGCTACGGCGGCGGGGTATTATGCCCGTCTTCACCGCTGGATAAGAGGAGATGTGCAGAATCTCAAGTATATTTTTGCACCTCTGGGAAAATCCGGAGATTCGCCTTGTATGCCGACACTTGGCAGATATCAGCTTTTTGATAATTTCAGGCGTGCGCTGACACCCGTCATTTCCTTTTTTCTGCTTGCTTTTGTATTGTTCTTTCCGCTGTCGGGAAGAAGGCTTCTGTTTTTTGTTGCCGTTCTTTCCGTAATTGCCGAATTTATTCCCGATATTCTTTTTTCTCTTACCCGTTTTGCAGGTATGAATTTTACATCCCTTTATATTTCAAAGGGAATTGCAGATATCAACAAGGCATTTATGAAGGCAGTGCTGGCATTGGGTGCATTGCCTGTTGAGGTATATTTTCGTTCGGATGCCGTCATAAAAGCGTTTTACAGAAGCCTTATTTCAAAAAAGAATCTTCTTCAGTGGAAAACCGCCTCGGCAGCAGACAGCGAAAAAACAAGGAGCATCTTCACCTTTGTTTCAATGCCTGTTATGTGGGCATTTCTTATGTTTATCTACGGTGACGGACTTTTCCGTCTTATCGGTATTTTTATCCTGATTTTCACTGTTTTCTGCCGTTTGAAAAATAATCCCTTCCGTGAAAACGTAAAACAGAGGTTCAGTGAATCGGAAAAGAAAGCAATTATGTCATATGCACGTGACAGCTGGAAATTTTTCTCGGAAAATGTGACCTCTGCCGATAACTGGCTGCCCCCCGATAATATTCAGGAGGTACCTGTTTTCAGAAAAGCTATGCGTACCTCACCTACTAATATCGGGTTGTATCTTGTAAGCATTCTTGCAGCCTTCGATATGAAATTTATAACAGAAGGGGAAATGCTTGAAAGAATAAGTAATACTCTTGATACAATTGAAAGATTGCCGAAATTCAGAGGTCTGCTTTATAACTGGTACGATACACCCGGTGCTGTACCTATGGCTCCCTTTTATGTTTCTTCTGTGGACTGCGGTAATTATCTTGTCTGTCTTACGGCGCTTAAACAGGGACTTTATGAGTACGGATTTTCAGACACTGCAGAGAGAATTGAAAAATTAATTGAAGAAAGCGATCTTGCTTTTCTTTATGACAAGAAAAGAGAGCTTTTCAGAATAGGATATGACTGCTTCTCTGAGAAGTTTTCCTCTTCATTTTATGATCTTTATATGAGTGAAGCACGGATGACCTCATATTTTGCCTGTGCAGGAGGTTTAGTTCCCGCAGCACATTGGGAAAGCCTTGACAGAACACTGAAAAGAAGCTCCTGCTATGTTACGGCGGCATCCTGGACGGGTACTATGTTTGAATATTTTATGCCGTCACTTTTTCTGCCCCATCCTCCCGGCTCCTTTGCGAGGGAGGGACTTAAGGTGGCTTTATACACCCAGAAAAAATATGCGGCAAGAAAGGGTATTCCTTACGGAATATCGGAAAGCTGCTTTTACAGTATTGATTCAATGCTTAATTACCGCTATAAGGCTCACGGAATAAGAAAGCTTGCCCTGAAACGGGATGCGGACGAGGAAAAGGTTGTTTCACCTTATTCGGTTTTTCTTACCTTACCCTTTGATAAAAAATCTGCACTTAAAAATCTGAAGCTCCTGGAAAAATACGGCACTGTGGGCAGATACGGCTTTTATGAGGCAGTTGATTTTTCAGAAAAGCACCTTGACGGAGAAGAGTTCGGTGTTGTGCGTGCTTTTATGTCCCATCACATCGGAATGAGCATTATTTCTATGGCTAATGTTCTTTGTGATGATGCTTTTGTAAAGAGGTTTACCGCAGACCGTAAAATGGCATCAGCCGCAAGCCTTCTGGAGGAAAAGCTTCCCGTGCACCCCGATATTCTTTTATCACTGAAGGAAAAAACCGAAAGGATTTTTTTCCGTGAAAAAAACAGCTTTTCTTCACGGAGTGCCCCTGAGGAGGGAAGCGAGGTATTTGCTTACACAAACGGAGAAATTACGCTTATGTGTGACAGATACGGCAGAAACAGGAGCCTTTACGCATTTTCAGAGCTTATGAAGTTTTCGCCGCGGTCACAGGGGGTAAGTATTGCCGTAAATGAAAACGGAAAAAATACGGTGCTTTTCCCCGACAAAGATGGAAATATCCGTCTTAAAAAATACTGCGCATTTTCGGAAAAAAACGGTGACGGCTCAGTCTTTTCCTCGGCACTTCTTGTGCATCCCTCAGAAAATGCCTTGCTGTTTCCCGTAAAAATAAGAAACAACAAGCAAGAAGCGGGGAAGTTTACCGTGAACTGGTATCTTGAGCCTCTGCTTTTACGGGTTTTCGGAAAAGATATGCATCCTGCCTTTTCGGATATGTTTGTGAAGCTGTGCTTTGATGAAAATGCCCGTGTTGCGGTTTTCCGCCGTTCATCGGATGAAAATTTTCCGTGTATTGCAATAGGACTTTATAGCAGAAGCAGTGTGAATTTTAACGGAGACAGGGAAAATCTGTTAAAAATCAATCCCGACAGAGCCGATGTCTTTGATGACGGATATTTTTGCTCCCACAATCCCGTAAGAGGTATTTCTCCCGTGCTGGGAGTCAGTACAGAGCTCTCGGTAAAAAACGGTAAAAACGAAGAGGCCGTGCTTATAGCGGCAGTGGGAAGTAATCAGGAAGATGCGGTTTCGACTCTTGAAAATGTGCGGAAAAAACCGCTTCCTGCTGTTACAAAAGGGGCTGCGGCAACATTTTTCAGAGAAAAAATCACCTTCTCCGCGGCAGGTAATTTTCTGTCAGAGACATTTTTCGCAGGAGAAAAAGGAGAAATCGGAAAAACTGCGGTTTCAGCACTGAAAACAGGCAGGGAAGCCTTGTGGGAGCTTGGTATTTCGGGGGATATTCCCGTTATTACCGTATTCCCTGATAAGGATTGTCCCGAGGCTGTGAGAAGGGCTTATATCACACTTTATAAGCGGCTGCGTAAAAGCTCGGTGCCTGCCGATCTTGTATTTGTTTTTGAAAACAGTGCGGATTATGATTTTTCGGGTGACAGAGAGCTTATGTCACTTCTTGAGGCAGAGGGACTTTCCGATATGCTTTGCGTCAAGGGCGGCATTCATATTCTTTATAAGCCTCTTATGAAAACAGAAAATTTTACCGCATTGATATCCTTTTCTGCACTTATTTATCCTGAAAACGGCAGAAAAAACCATATACTCTATATAAAAAGCACAGAAATCCTCTCACCCTCAGTGGCGGACTCCGATGAAAACGGCTTCAGAGGCGGCGGCTATCTTATAAATCATCATCCGCCTGTTCCGTGGTGCCATACTCTGTCAAACAAAACCTTCGGCACCCTTCTTACTGACCGTTCGGCAGGCTATTCCTGGTGCTATAATTCCCGTCAGAATAAGCTCACTCCCTGGAGTAATGATACCGCAAGCGGTCTTTACGGAGAAAGAATATTTATAAAGACAGACGGCAGAATTTATGATGCGGTAAAAAATTCAAGTGTATATTTTACTCCCGAAAAAGCTCAGTATGCCTGCACCCTTGAAAATATGAAGGCAGTGGTAACCATCGAGATTCCCTTAAAGGGAAACAGGAAAAGAATCAGTGTGGAAATTTCCGATTTTTCGGGGAAGCAAAGAGAATGTGAAATAATTTACTGCATTTCTCCCGTGCTTGGTGAAGGGGGAGAGGAGAGCTTTATCCGTATAACGGCACAGAATGACTGTGTGCTTGCCGAAAATCCTCTGAATACAGATTTTTACGGGATTATGTATGTCAGCGGTGAGGGTGAAGAGTATTCTTACTATGACAGCTTTTATGCCGGTAAAACTGAAAATGAAAAAGGACTCAGCGCCGTAAAAAATGCCGTAATTCCTCCTTATGGTTGTGAAAAAGCTAAATTTGAATTATGCTTTGCACCCGACAAGAATACGGCAGTCCGCTTGCTGCAGTCGCCGTTTATTCATAAAAATGAATACAGACAGAGCTTTGACACGGGATATCCCTTCTTTGACAGATTTGCATCTACTTTGCTTTATCATCAGGTGCGGGACACAAGGCTTCAGGCACGATGCGGATTTTATCAGTGCTCGGGGGCCATCGGCTTCCGTGATCAGCTGCAGGATGCAATGGCGCTTATAAACCGTGACAACCGTACCGTAAAGCAGATGATATTCCGATGCGCATCGGCACAGTTTTCTGAGGGAGATGTGCTTCATTGGTTTCATCCGGTATACAGAAAAGGGCTGATTTATAAGGGCGTCAGAACGAAAATATCCGATGATCTGCTGTGGCTCCCTCTTGCTGTTGCCCGTTATGTGAGAAAAACAGGTGATACCGGTATTCTGAGCAGAAAAATTCCGTATCTTGAAGGAATTGCACTGAAGGACGGAGTGAAGGATGAATACAGGGAATTCCGTCACTCCGACCGGACGGAAGCCCTTTATATTCATTGCCTAAGAGCGCTGAATAAGGCAAACACCTCAGGTGCACATTCGCTTCCTCTTATGGGTACGGGAGACTGGAATGATTCATTTGATAAGGTGGGAGAAAACGGCACGGGTGAAAGTGTGTGGCTCGGAATGTTCCTCAAAAAGGTCTGTGAGGATTTTTCAGGTGTCTGTTTTATTATGAATGACAGCGAAAACGGCGAAAAGCTGCTGAAAACTGCAGAACGGCTGGCTTTTGCAGTTGATAAAAATGCATGGAACGGAAAATGGTATGTAAGAGCTTTTTATGATGACGGGACTGTTCTGGGCGATGAAAATGCCACTGCCTGCGAAATTGATCTTCTCTGTCAGAGCTGGAGCTCACTTGCTGATATGCCCGATAAGGATCGTGTAAAAACTGCACTTTTATCGGCATATACACGGCTTTTTGATGAGGAATCGGGGGTAGTAAAGCTTTTTTCGCCTCCCTTTTCTGAAAAATCCCGTGAAACCGGTTATGTAAACCGTTATCCCGAGGGGATGAGGGAAAACGGCGGTCAGTACACCCATGCTGCCGTGTGGTTCTGTATGGCATTGTTCAAGGAAGGACTTACAGCCCAGGCTGAAAAAGTGTTAACTGCACTTATTCCTTCCGAAAAATACAAAAAAGGAATGGCAGAGGTCTATAAAACAGAGCCCTACGCTCTGGCAGGCGATGTATATTCAGCTCCGCATCACGAGGGCAGGGGAGGCTGGAGTCTTTATACAGGATCGGCAGGCTGGCTTTTACAGCTTGCAGATAAGCTTTCAGAGGACAGAAAAAACCAAAAAAATTTATAATATAATACTTTGTGTATTGCATTTTATTTTTCTGTGTGATAATATAAATTGATTAATTATGAATCGAGGAAAGGTTATGTCCTGTAATAAGCACACACCTTGTGTTATCCTGCCCGGTATCGGCCAGTCAAAGGTTGAGCTGGTGAATGCACAGGGTGATAAGATAAAAATGGCATGGCCTCTTGATGTTGAAGGGGAAGAAATCCTGAATGTCCTTAAAGCACCGCTTATGAAAATGATGCTTTTAAGACGGGACGCAGGCTTTTCCGATAAGCTCAAAGAGGTTGTATGCGAAATTGCAGATCCCATAGCAACACTTCCTGACGGCAGTATGAAAAACACTCTGCGTGTTGTGGATTACCCCAGAAGTCTTGCAGAATGCGAGAAGGATGAAAAAAGGTATATCTACAAGATGGTGCCGCTTCAGATGCTCAGTGAGCGTATAGGTGAGGAAAATCTCTTTTTCTTCTCCTATAACTCCTTCGGAGATACATATGAAATTGCAGAGCTGCTCAGCAGTTACATTGATATGGTTAAGGAGAAAACCGGGAGCGACAAGGTAAATCTTGTGCCCGTAAGCCTGGGCGGTGCCCTTTCAACTGCATATTTTCAGCTTTTCCGTCACAAAAAGGATATAAAGCGTGTTATGTACTTTGTAGCGGCTCTCGGCGGCAGCCACCTGATAGCAGATGTGATGGAAAAGAATATTATTCCCGAAAACGGTATTTCAATGCTTGAAATGCTTGCGGGTAAAGATGCTGCTGACAAAGCAGGCGGCTTTATCAGGCTTCTTCCGGGCGGAGTGCTTGAGGCTGCTATCAATAAAGCGCTTGATGCAATAAATGAAACAGTTCTTTGCAATTCGATGTCTATGTGGGGAATAATTCCTCCCGAAAGATATCCCGCTCTTGCACAGCGATGGCTTTCGGATGAAAAGCATAAAGCATTAAGAGAGAAGGCTGACCGTTTCTATGAATTCCGTCTTAATTTCCCCGAAACGGTAAAAGAGCTTGAGGCAGACGGGGTTGAATTTTTTGCAATATGCGGCTACGGGCTGCAGCTTCTTGCACTTGCAGGTACAGATAAGATGTCTTCTGACGGAATAATTCACATTTCATCAACAACAATGGGTGCCAGAAGCGCTCCTCTCGGAGAAAAGCTCGGTGAGTGTACGGACGAAGGAAGACACTGCACGGATAAAACTCATTCTCATCTGTCGCCTGACGGCACAGTTGATGCATCATACGGCTTATGGCCCGAAACTACCTGGTATTTTGCTTCTCAGAGACACGATGATACGGCATATAATGATAAGGCTCTCGGAATAGCCGCACGTGTTCTTTCCGATGACAGCTTCAAGGATATTTATTCCGATGCTGAGTTTCCTCAGTTCGGTCAGGCACACGATAACAGAAAGTAAGGAGAGAAAGATATGGCTTTTATGAACCGAAAAAAGAAATATTCTCCTGAGCCCTTTGTTCAGGATCCGGCAGAAACCGTCAATGCGCAGCAGACAGTTTCAGAGCCCGTAAAGAAAAGTGAATATGCACTGAAGGTCAGAAATCTTACCAAGGATTATGACGGAAACATTGTTCTCAACAATATTTCATTTGATATTCCCTCGGGAAAAATTGTAGGTCTCTTAGGACCTAACGGCTGCGGTAAGACTACTCTTATGAAAATCCTCTCAGGTCTTATTCACGACTACACCGGTATGGTAAAGGTTGACGGAAGACCTATCGGGATAAATTCAAAGGCACATGTTGCATATCTGCCTGATTGTACATTCTTCCCTGAAAGATTCCGTACAATTGACTGTATCAATTACTACGGAGATTTCTTTGAGGATTTTGATAAGGTAAAGGCAATTGAGTTTGCAGCCCGCTTCGGACTTGACCTTAATCAGAGAGTAAAAACAATGTCAAAGGGTATGAAGGAAAAGCTCCAGCTTCTTGTTGTTATGTCAAGAAGTGCTGATATTTACCTTCTCGACGAGCCTCTCGGCGGTGTTGACCCTGCAGCAAGAAGTGTTATTCTTGATATAATTATGAGTAACTACAAGGAAAATGCAACGGTGGTTCTTTCAACTCACCTTGTTAATGACCTTGAACATAGCTTTGACCACATTCTTATGCTGGGACATGGCTCAATACTCGTTAATACCGGAATAGAAACATTACGCTCAACCGGCAAGTCGGTTGAAGAAATCTTCAAGGAGGTTATCGGCGATGCTTGGGAAGTTGACTAAGAATTCCTTCAAGGCAAATATGAGTTCGGTTTCCAATGTTTACCTTGCAATGGGTATCATCGGAGTTATTATGCTTGGTCTTCTGTTTATTGACTGGACAAAATGGGGAGATACAGGTATAGGACTCGGCCTTGTTATTAAAATCATAGCTTCGGTTGCGCTTTGTCTTACCGCTGCCGTCGGTATCATTATGACACTGACCGGTATCATCGGTGAGTATAAGAGAAATATGTTCGGTGCAGAAGGACATCTTACAATGTCTCTTCCCGTAAGAAGCAGCACACTTCTTCTTTCGAAGTGGATTTCAGGCTCCTTCTGGGTAATTGTCAGCTATCTTGTTCTTTGCTGCTGTGCTTTCGGTTCATTTATCTATGTTATAAAGCATTCGGTGGATATTGTTCAGGGCAACGATATGTACTATTCGGTATATGAGCTCGTTATTGAAATGCTTGAGCAGCTCTGCTATTCGGCAGGCATTGCAACTCCGTCAATAGCGGTTATTCTGAGCCTTGCTTCACTTTATGCCTTTGACGGTGCCGTAAGACTTGTTGTTTTTGTTCTTCTTATTTTCTTTGCAATTACACTTTCCAACTGCCGTCCATTCCACAAGGCAGGCAAGTTCGGTAATATACTTTACTTCTTCGGCGGATTCCTTGCAGTGAATGTATTTGCAAGCATGGTAACCAAGTTTATAAAGATTTACATTATTATCTCCGAAACAGCATATACATTCACACTTTCAGAGGCTGAAGTAGCGGCTGCATGGGATCTGGGCTTTGGTGCTTATGCTATTACAAACCTTTACTGCACGGCAATTGCTGCAGTATTTGTATTCCTTATCACAACAGTACTTATTGACAGACACGTTAACGTTTCATAAGCATTTTATAACATTTTATGAGAGGTGATGTTTTATGGATCTCAGAATAATTGACATCACAAAGGATCTTATAACAACCAAACCCTATCCCGGAGATCCTGCACCTGAGCTGAGTATTTTTTCTTCAATTGCGGGCGGTGACGGCTGTAATATGGCAAAGCTCAGCACCACGCTTCATTGCGGAACCCACGCAGATGCCCCCTTGCATTTTATTGAAAACGGAAAAACAATAAATTCCGTTGAATTGGAAAGGTTTGTAGGGGAGTGCCGTGTAATAGAAGTTGATACCGATATGATTACGGGAGATTATGTGGATAAGCATTTTCCGAGAGATACCAGAAGAGTGCTGATTAAAAGCGGCGGTAAGGTATTTTTTGAGAAAACAGGTGCTGAAGAGGCGGCATATTTCGGATACGAGCTCATAGGAGTTGATTCGATGTCCGTAGGCTCTTGCGCAGATCAGGTAAATCCTCATAGAGCGATTCTCGGTGAAGGTATTGCGGTTCTTGAAAATCTTGATCTTTCAAATGTAAAACCCGGGCCGTATTTTCTGGTTGCAATGCCTGTGAAAATCAACGGGGTTGAGGCAGCTCCCGTGCGAGCCGTGCTTCTTGACGGTTATGTATTCTGGAGTAACTGATGCTTTGTAAAGGTTTTTACAAAATGTTATCAAAAGTGTTAATATGCTTTGTATATTTTAATAATTGATAAAATTTTAACATTGTTGTAAAATATACAAGGTTAAATAATTCCGGCAAAACTAAAAAGATATAAAGGAGTATTTCAAATGAGTTCACTTAACAAAAAGACAGTTGAAGATATCGCTGTCAAAGGCAAAAGAGTTCTTGTACGTTGCGATTTCAACGTAAAGATGGAAAACGGTGTTATCACAAGCGACAAGAGAATCGTAGCATCTCTCCCCACAATCAAGTATCTTCTTGAAAACGGCGCAAAGGTTATCCTTTGCTCTCACCTCGGTCGTCCCAAGGGCGAGTTCAACCCCGAATTCTCAATGGCTCCCGTTGCTGCACGTCTTTCCGAGCTTCTCGGCTTTGAAGTAAAGCTTGCTGCTGACGTTGTAGGCGAAAGTGCACAGGCACTTGCTGCTGAGGTTAAGGAAGGCGAAGCTGTTCTTCTTGAAAATGTTCGTTTTGAAAAGGGCGAAACAAAGAATGACGAAGAGCTTTCCAAGAAGTTTGCTGCTCTTGCAGATATTTTTGTAAACGATGCTTTCGGTTCAGCTCACAGAGCTCACTCCTCAACAGCAGGTGTTGCTGATTACCTTCCCTCTGCAGTAGGCTACCTCATTCAGAAGGAAATTCAGTTCATCGGCGGCGCTCTTGAAAATCCCCAGAGACCTCTCGTTGCTATTCTCGGCGGTGCTAAGGTTTCTGATAAGATCGGTGTTATCGAAAACCTTATCGACAAGTGTGATACACTCATCATCGGCGGCGGTATGGCTTACACATTTATGCGTGCTCTCGGCTACAACGTAGGTACCTCTATCTGCGAAGAAGACAAGGTTGAGCTTGCAAAAAACCTTATGGCTAAGGCTGAAGAAAAGGGTGTTAAGTTCCTTATTCCCGTTGACAACCGCGTAGGTAAGGAATATGCTCCCGATACAGAAAATATGATTGTTAAGTCCAATGCTATCCCCGACGGCTGGATGGGTCTTGATATCGGTCCCGAAACAGAGGTTATCTTCTCTGATGCAGTTAAGGGTGCAGGCACAGTTATCTGGAACGGACCTATGGGTGTTTCCGAGTGGGAAGCATTCGCATCAGGTACAGTTGCAGTTGCTAAGGCAGTTGCAGAATCCGGTTCCATCTCCATCATCGGCGGCGGTGACTCTGCTGCTGCAGTTAAGAAGCTCGGCTTCTCCGAGAAGATGAGCCACATCTCCACAGGCGGCGGTGCATCTCTTGAATATCTTGAAGGCAAGGTTCTTCCCGGTATTGCTTGTATTGATGAAAAGTAATTAAAATAATAATAAGCGGTTTACCGTCATTTTCTGTCGGTAAACCGATTTTTCGGAGGAAATAATTATGAATAAGGCAACAAGAAAAGCGGTTATCGCAGGTAACTGGAAAATGAACAAGACTCCCGCAGAAGCAAAGGCACTTATCGAAGAAATGAAGCCCCTCGTAGCAGGTGCTGACTGTGAAGTTGTACTTTGCGTTCCTTTCGTAGATATCCCTGCTGCTGTTGAAGCTGCAAAGGGCTCAAACATTAAAATCGGTGCAGAAAATATCCACTTCAAGGCTTCAGGTGCATACACAGGCGAAATCGCAGGTAATATGCTCAAGGAGCTTGGTGTTGAATATGTTGTTGTAGGTCACAGCGAAAGAAGACAGTATTTTGGTGAAACAGACCAGACTGTAAACCTTCGTTCTCTTGCAGCTCTTGAAAACGGTCTCAAGCCCATCATCTGTGTTGGTGAAACTCTTGAGCAGAGAGAGCTCGGCTACACAGAAACTCTTCTTAAGTTCCAGACAAAGATGGCACTTACAAACATCTCTGCTGAGCAGCTTAAGGATGTTATTATCGCTTACGAGCCTGTATGGGCTATCGGCACAGGTGTTACAGCTACTGCTGATCAGGCTGATGAAGGCAACGGCTTCTGCAGAGAGGCTATTGCAGAGGTTTACGGCAAGGATGTTGCTGAAACCGTTACAATTCAGTACGGCGGCTCAATGAATGCAAAGAATGCAGATGAGCTTGTAGCAAAGGTTAATGTTGACGGCGGTCTTATCGGCGGTGCTTCTCTTAAGGCAGAGGACTTCTCTGTAATCGTAAAGGCAGCATCAAAATAAATCCGCATTAACATACGGAACAGATAAGTCGTAAACGACTTCGTACTTAACATTTTATGCGGGACGGTAACCCCGTCCCCTGAATTTTTATGAGGTAAAAATAATGAAAAAACCTGTTGTTTTATGTATTATGGACGGCTTCGGTATCAGAAACTGCGAAGACGGTAATGCAATAAAGTTCGCAAAAACTCCCAATCTTGACAGATATTTTGCAGAAAATCCTTTTACCACAATCGGTGCATCAGGACTTGATGTAGGACTTCCCGACGG
>JAZRNB010000063.1:0-10052 GCA_045647985.1 Acutalibacteraceae bacterium | reverse complement strand
ATAGCAAACAAGAAAGTCAACGTCAATATTACCGCTTTCATACACCTTAATAAGAAAGCCCTTATCACCTGTGATTACATCACCCTGGGAGGTTTTGTAGGTCAGCTGATATTTACTGTCAATAGCAGTGGCATAAGTAAGGTTTTCGGGCAGAGATTCTATATCAGGATTCAGAGTAGAATATATAAATCTGTCACTCTTATTGAAAATTTCAATGTTGGAGTCATATCCCTTTTCAACATCGCGGAGCACATCAAGGAACCGGTCGGTGCCGTAGGCACTTTCAATTTCATCCGCCGCAAAATAAAGTCTTACTGCAGGGTTAAGATAGTACACCCATTCGGGCAGAGCATTATAGGCAAGTGTAATTACACTTACCGCTATAAAAAAAATCAGAGCGATGCTGCTTAAGAGCCTCGCTGTGATTGTTTTCTGTCGTCTTATGCTTCTGTCTTGATTCTTCGAGGCGTTATTTTTTTTACGCATCCTTATTCACCTCAAGCTTGTAGCCTGCGCCGTATATGGTCTTTATGTGATGAGCACCCCAGTCACCGAGCTTTGTGCGAAGACGGGCAACGTGGGAGTCAACGGTACGGACATCACCGTCAAAATCATATCCCCATATATCGTCAAGAAGCTGTTCACGGGTAAAAACTCTCCCGGGCACTGCAAGAAGCTTCTGCAGGATGCTGTATTCCTTAAGTGTAAGGCTTATGCTGTTACCGTCAAGCCACACCTCGTGGGCAAAGGAGTCAAGCTTCAGCTCGTCAATAGCCATCACGTTGGCATCCTCGCTTGCACCTGCGCCTCTCCTTAACAGGGCAGCAACACGCTTCATAAGTACAGAGGGACTGCAAGGCTTTGTAACATAGTCGTCCGCACCTGCATCAAAGGCTGTAAGCTGGTCAAACTCGGTACTGCGTGCCGAAAGCATTATTATGGGGAGCTGTGAGGTTTCCCTTACCTTTCTGCATACCTCCCAGCCATCGGTACCGGGCATCATAATATCAAGTATCATAAGTGCCGTATCGGGATGGGCTTCAAAAAGCTCAAGGGCTTCATCCCCGTCAACTGCCAGTATGGGCTCATAGCCCTCCTGGACAAGAAAATCGCTTACAAGACGTCTTATAAGCTCTTCGTCGTCTGCTACAAGAATTTTTTTCATATTATACCTCTTTTCACGGTGTGCCGTGTAATATCAGGCGGTGTGCCGCCTCAAAAAAAGCCGTCAGCGGGAAATAAAATTCCTCAAACGGTCATTTTTCCTGAAAAATATTATGAGAGCTGTTCCCAGGGTTGCAATTACGGCAAGCTCTCCTGCACCGACACTCAGTGCATTAGCCGTAAACACAGGGATAAAGGCATCCCCACCTGAAAAAAATGCAATTTCCGCACCGATGAAAACAGCGTTGAAGATAACGGGAAAAAGCATTGATATCACAGGGATTCCCTTTATTTTTATGTGCCTTGTTTTCCTTGTACATACCGCCGCAAGAAACGTGGCAAGTGAGCCGATAACAATATCAAGAGGAGTTACAGAGCTGAATATATTAGACACAATACAGCCCACGGTAAGTCCCGGAATTGCAGCAGGGGTAAACAGCGGAAGCATCGTCAGTGCCTCGGAAAAACGGAACTGCATACCGCCGTAAGCAAGACCGAAAGCGGCGCTTAAAAGAGTAAGAACAGTGTAAAGTGCAGCAATGAGCGCTGACTTTACGAGAAACAAGGTTTTTTTATTCATTTTTGCACGTCCTTAGTTTTGTTTATTGTCAGGATGGTTACGAACTGACACTCTGCCAAGCAGATGATATAATTATAACAGATTATTAACTTTTAGTCAATTGAGAATTACAGACAAAATAATTAAAATTGCACTTTGCAGAATAAGATGTCCCGTAACGGTAACACCCGAGCCGAAGGCACGGCGGAAATCCTTTTCTCCTCTTTTATATGCTCTGATATTATCAGGGCCGAAGGAATAAAGGGTACAAGCTCCCGTATAGCCGAGAGTATAAAGAAGCATTGTATCAACAAGGCTTATGCTGCCGATGTTAAAGAAAAACCATAGGGGCAGTGCAATCCACATTACCCTGAAGGGCAGTCTTAAATATTTTCTGAACGAGGATTTAGAATACCACTCAACGGAGCATTTTTCACATAAAGCAAATGCCAATGTGCCGAAGGTACCGAAGGCGGCTGCCGAGGGTGAGCCGAGAAAAATAAAGATGAGAGGCACGGCAGACCACATAGGTCTTTCAATCTGCTCAAAAATATTTATATCAATCTTTTTATCCTTTTTCTCAAAATAAGCGGAAAGAGGGTACTGCACTGCCGTAATACACATAAGCGCAAGACAGACAGCGGCACAGATGTATTTATCTTCACCCAAAGGAAGCTCTGCAATATCTGCACCGTTCAGTATACCTGAAAAATGAGAGGATGTGAGAGCAAAATACAGCATAAGTCCGCCGCCCGAGAAGGCACCGAAGGCATGCTCCATAATCTTCCAGCCGTCTATATAACCCTTTTCACAAAGCTTTCCGAAAAAGATTTTTCCCCTTCTTCTTTCGATATCATAAAAGACAAGGCCGATAAGAAAGCCGAAGCCGCCGGTTATAAAGCCTGCAGCACCTGCACCGAGGCTGTAGATATCCCCTTTTACAAGAGAAAATACCGTCAGCACGGCAATTATCATAACATTACTTCCCCACTCCTCACGGCGGTCAAGGGAGAAATACAGCTTAGGGAATTTTTTATTTGCTTTATCATAGGGAGTATTGAAGATTTTTGTTCCGATAAAAGAAACTACGGGGAAGGATGCAAAAAGAAGGACAATTTCCCATATTTCATATGCCCCCGAAAGAGCATTCGGCAGAAGTGCAAGGACGAAGCCCGGAATGGCAAACCACAGTCCGCCTTTAAGAAAAATCCCCGAAACACCCTTTTTCAGCTGATTGAAATAAGGCCCCTCCACATCACGGGAGAGAAGATATGACATAGTCTGGGCATAGGTTTCCGTGCCGCCGTAAAACATAGTAAGCGCACCTGCTGCGGCAAAATACAGCCATAGCTCTCTTCCCGTGCTGCCCATTGCAAAAAATGAGACCGCAATACCCATAAGGGCACCCGGAAGAAGCGCTCCCTTTTCACCGCCTATGACAAATCCGCGGATTCCCCAGCCGTATGACACGGCAAATCCTGCAAAAAGAACAGATAAAAGAATTGCTTCAAAGGACATAAAATCACCTCAGAATCATATTATACGGAAAAAGCCCGACACCTGCCGGGAAACCCTTTATAAGGGTGATTTTCAGGCTTTACATACATCAATCCATTCAATTGCGCCCGAGTATTCTTCAAGCTCCTCAGGAGTCAGCTCAATTGCACTTGCGGCATTTCCTGCAGCAGGGTATACAATATCAAATCTTTTAAGAGACACATCAAGATAAACCCTGCAGCCCTCATTCACCGCAAAGGGGCAAACACCTCCTATTGAATGTCCCACAAGAGAATCCACCTGTTCGGGAGAAAGCATCTTAGCCTTTGTATGAAAAAATGCCTTGAATTTGGGGTTATCAATTTTCATATCTCCTGCAGTGACAATAAGCACTGCAGAGTCATCAACGAGAAATGAGAGAGTTTTTGCAATTCTCGCACCCTCACAGCCCAGTGCCTGCGCCGCAAGCTCAACAGTTGCGGAGGAAACCTCAAACTGCTTTATTTTATGGGCTGCACCGAGCTTTTCAAAATATTCAATTACTTTTTCGATAGCCATATTATCACCTCTATCTGCCTTATTCCTGCCGGCTACACCATCTCCTGCAGGGTAAGTCTGTTATTGCGGACAAGCACTACAGATCTATGCCGCGTTTTCCCTTGTAAGTGCCTTTATCCACCTGAATCTGTTGACCTTGACAACTGCAACAAGGCATTTTGTTATCTGGTCGGATTTCAGGATAAAGAAGGTGACGGGCACGGGCCATTCAAATACAAAAGCGGAAAGGAAGGCTAAGGGCAGCACCATACACCACATAAAAATTATATCGTTTTTGAATACAAATTTTGTATCTCCGCCTCCCGACACAATACCGCAAAGAGCAGGTGCCTCATAGGAGGAGCCGATAACGGTTACCGAAAGGATATTGATAAATACAGCGGCAAGTGCGGCAGTTTCCGCCGTTACATCATAGACGGAAATTATGAAATCCCTTGAAAGCAGAAGCGCTATGCACGAGACCGCACCTATGACAAGGTAGAGTATCTGCAGTTTTTTTGCATATTTTTTAACTCTCGGGATATCGTTTTCACCAACGGTTTTGCCAATAAGCACGCTTGAAGCATTACCCGAGGAGGTATAAAGCACGGATACCACCTGGAAAATGGGGGCGGTAACGGCATTTGCGCCGATACAGGCAGCACCGAGTCTTCCGATTATGGCGGTCTGCACGGTCATGGCAACACCCCAGGAGCCGCCTGAGCCCACAAGAGGAAGTCCTGCCCTCATATAGTCCTTTAAATATGCTTTTTCGAGTCCGAAAATATCCTTTATCCTAAGTGACAGCCGCTTATCAACAGCAAACACATATACAAGGGCGGCAATAAGCTCTGCAACACGGGAAATAAGAGTTGCAATTGCTGCACCCCGAACACCCATTTCGGGGAAGCCTAAATTACCGAAAATAAGACAGTAATTAAGTCCCACATTCACGATAAGGGCAATAACCGAAATATAAAAGCCTATTCTTACGGCTTCAACACTCCGCATAAGTGCAACTAAAATCTGGGTTACGGCAAAAATTATGTATGAAAATGCCATTATTTCAATATACCGCGCACCCTCAAGGACAATTTCTGCTTCATCGGAAAGTATGCCGAGGATTCCCGAGGGAGATATGAGCACCGCAAGCATAAGCACAAGGCTCATCACAACAGCGGTAAGAAAGGCTGCCGAAAAAACCTTTTTTATAGGCTCAAGGTGCTTTTTGCCCCAATATTGGGAAGCAATAACTACAAGCCCGTTAGCAGCTCCGTTTACAAACATATGAAGAAGAAACTGTATCTGATTTGCCAGGGACACACCGCTCATTGCGACTTCATTATAGGAGCCCAGCATTATACTGTCGGCAAGATTTACGCTGAAAACTATAAGATTCTGAAGAGCGACAACACCAAAAAGACTGAAAAATGTCTTATAAAAATATTTATCCTTAATCATTGCTCAACACACTCTCTATATATTCTCTGAAGCAGAAGCCTGTGAGCACCGTAGCAGATTCGTTATACTCACTCATCATCTCACTGAGCCTTTCCTTAGTACCCTCTCCCGAAAGAACAAGAAGAGAATACTGAAGAATATCGCACATAAGTGTGAATTTTTTTATCCATCGTGAAAGCTCTCTGTACAAGGGCTTTTCCGCATTTTTTCGTAAGACCTCTGCAACAGCACAGACCTTTTCCGTATATTCCCTTACGGTGTTAACAGCAGACTCAGTATTTCCCGTCTGAAATTCAACAGAGGCTTTCGAGAGATATTCACCCATAATTCTCGAATTTTCATCATGAAGGCAAGAAGTACGGCAATGATCCGAAAGCAGGATAAAGGCTTCCCTCTCCTCTTCGGGAAGGAGGAACTTTACCGCCTCATTAAAGCTTTCCTCAGGATCGTAAGCCTCGCTGTTCCAGAGATACGCTGCGATGGTTATAAGGGGAAATTTATTACAGTTGAAATATTCCATACAGTTGGAAATAAGTCCTGCACAGCCCTTATGCAGCTCCCTGTCCCTGCCGATTACGGGGCCTAAGTGCATTTCCATAAACATTTCCGCATCATTTACGGGATAATTATCCCAATACAGAGGCTTATGCAGATTGTGCCGTCCGAAGGCTTCAGCCTCATCAAGGGTAATTTCCTTTGAGCAGATATCGCTTCCCGTAAAGAAAACATCAACCCGCGGGGGAACAGCCGACGCAAAATCAGAAAGCTCAGGCTCATTTCCCTTGCCGTGGTAGGCGGTGGGACATACGGTAAGTCTGCAATCGGGAGAAAGCTCTTTCAGAAAATCATAATATCTGCTTACAAGCTCAATATGGGCTTTTACGGCATTTCCGTAAAGCCTTTTATCCTCCTCATAGAAGAGATCTGAGGGAATGTCATCAAGCAGCAGTCCGAAACGGGTGATGCCCAGAGAAAAAAGCTGCCTTGTCTTGCTTTTAAGAGCATCAAAATCCTTTTCATCGGAATATTTCATACTAAGCCCGGGGGCTATGCAATAATAAAAATCAACATAAAGGCTGTCTGCACGGTCGATGACCTTTTTAAGCTGACCTGCTTCATACTCAGGATAATTCTCTTTCCACAGGGCTCTGTGATAAGGGTCATCCTTCGGCGCGTAATAATAGGTATTTTCACCGAAAAGCGCCATAAAATAAAGCATATCAAGGCGATCCTCGTGTTTCCAGGGAGCTCCGTAAAAGCCCTCAATATAACCTCTGACATCAAAGGAAGGACAGTCCGTAATTTCTCCCAGGGGATACTCGTCCTTGTAAGCCATTCTTCGCAGGCAGAAAAGACCTCTGACAAGTGCTCTTTCCGAGGGGGCACATACAGAAACACTTAAGACACCGTCCCTTCCGGACAGTGTCATTCTGAAGCTTTCATCGGAAATCACGGCAAGTGAAATATCACGGAAAACTGAAACCTCAAGATTTCCGTTTTCACATAAATCACCGAAAACGGCTGTCACAGGCTCAGCAGATAAGCCCTCGCACTGCTTCACAGTCAGCCGCGGATTACAGCCGAATGAAAAATATCCTTCGGCTGACAGTTTTTTTACCTTTGGAAAAACCATATTTTATCTCCCCGTAAAAGTAAGCTTATCCATGCCGCTGAAGAAGAAACTCTCAGGGCAGGACAGCTCTGAAATAACATCTCTTGTATAAAGGAATCTGCCGTTTCTGTAGGCAAGAGGAATAAAGGGCATATCCGCACAGAAGGCAGAAATAAATTCATCGAGAGTTTTTTCGCCCTTTCTGTAGCTGAAATACACCTCATCGCAGGTGATATTATCGGGAATTATGCCGTAGGAGGCACTTCCGCCATATGAGAAAAACTCCGAAAGATCCATATTTGCAGGGATTTTGATTTCTGCAATATAAAGGTCATACTCCCCTGCCTGGACGGCACTTCTGAGATTATCTGGGCTTAAAAGCTGAATTGTTATGTTTACATTGTAATCCTTAAGAGCAGCTGCAATTTCATTTGCCGCATTTCTTATAAACGCATTGCCCTCATTGCACACAAGCAAAAGCTCAAGGGTATTTCCGTTTATTCCGAAGCCTCTTTCAGCAAGAAGCTCCTCTGTTTTTGCTCCGTCTGCACCAAGAGAAAGAGTTGCTGCGGAAAGAGATGAGGAATATTCTCTCCAGGAGGTATTTACGGGAACCGTTGCACCTCTGCCGTAGCCCATAAATGCATTTTCCGCTATCGACTGACGGTCGATTGCAAGGGACAATGCCCTGCGGAAGGAGGAAAGAACCATATTCACATTATTGTGATTGACTCCCATAAACACAAGATTATTGAGATATACTCCCGTAGCAGAGCAGTTAACTCCCGAAACATCGGAATCTGCAAGATCGGAATAACAGAAATCAAGCTCACCCGTTCCCACAAGGTTTGCAGGTGAGGTATTTTTGCTGACATCGGTAAGGCGTACAGTGCCGATTGAGGGAAGTGTTCCCGAATATCTGAGATTTGCCTTGAGTGTCAGGCGGATTCCGTCCTCGTTGAACTGATAGAAGCCGTTACCCACCGGTCTCATATCCTTTGTTGCAGCAGTTCCCTTTTTTACTATGGGGAAGGTCAGAACAGACAGCACATTTACATCCTCATATTCAAGATCAAAAACAACACTTTTTTCATCCTCTGCCTTGCAGGAGGAAACACCGCCGAGAGAAGCGGAATACTTAGAGGAAGCCTTGGCACAGTCAAAGGAATACTTCACATCCTCCGGGGTGAGAGCGCTGCCGTCAGAAAACACAAGATCGGGATTTATAAAAACTCTGACATTTTTTCCCGATATGTTTTCCGTTACCGCTATATCCCTTACGGGAGTAAAGGCGGTATCAAGAGTATAAAGATAGCGATATATAAGAGAGGTCAGGGTGCTGTTGGGAAGAGTCTGCGCAAAAAACGGATTAAGGGAATCCGAGGCTATATAGGGCACACTGAGACTGCCCCCGGGAATTGCAAGTGTTTCCTCCTCCGGGGGAAGTGTTGTTTCCTCATTGCCGGCGTCTGCACAGCCTGTAAGGCTGAGAATAAAAGCAATGCCAAGCACCAGTGATATTAATTTTTTACTTAATGATAAAGCTTTCAATTGAAACAGCCTTTCCTGTAGAATTGTCGGTTTCAACCACAACACATTCCATTTTGCACGGACCGTCGGGATTTCTGAAATGCACGGGAAGCCCCGTGATAACCTTACGGGAGGCACAGGAAATTTCCACCCCTAAAACAGAGTCAATTACTCCTGTCATTCCCGTATCTGTAATATAAGCAGTACCCTTGGGAAGAATACAGCCGTCTGAGGTCTGAACGTGAGTGTGAGTACCGAGCACCGCACTTACACTGCCGTCAAGAAAATATCCCATTACCCTCTTTTCAGAGGTTGCCTCAGCGTGAAAATCAACAATGATATTCTTTACTCCGTGAGAATTCATCAGAGAAACAATTTCCTCTGCCTTATCGAAGGGATTTCCGGTACCTTCCATATAAATTCTGCCCATAAGATTTATCACGCCCAGCCGCATCCCCTTTTTTTCAAGGATATAGCTTCCTCTTCCGGGTGCTGAACGGTGAAAATTGGCAGGTCTTATAAGAGGAATATTCTCGTTTTCAAAATACCTTTCAATTTCAATGCGTTTGAGTGCATGGTTGCCCGAAGTGATAAGATCCGCACCCGAATCAAGTATAAAATCGCAGGAGCCGGGAAGCATTCCGTTACCCTGCGCCGAGTTTTCTCCGTTAACAATGCAGAAATCAATATTCTGCGCTTTTTTGAATGAGGGCAGCACTTTTCTTAAATGCTCACAGCCCTGTGGAGCCACAACGTCTCCGACAAACAATATTCTCATATACTACCTTTTTCTATATATAGTGGAAAACGGGCAATTTCCTCCGACAGCCTTTATTTTATCTGTCAGCCCCGCTGTTACTTCAAAAAAAATCTCCCGAAAGGTTTTTCTTCCGGGAGAATAAGGTTTA
Organism: Acutalibacteraceae bacterium; assembly: GCA_045647985.1. Classification (GTDB taxonomy): domain Bacteria; phylum Bacillota; class Clostridia; order Oscillospirales; family Acutalibacteraceae; genus RUG806. Next base: position 784 of record JAZRNB010000063.1, on the reverse strand, counting down.
TTTTGCGTAGTCAAACACACGGTTTTCTCTGATGATATGAACCTTTATCTGACCGGGATATTCAAGCTCTTCTTCAATCTTCTTTGAAATATCTCTTGCAAGAACTACCATCTGCTCATCGTTTACCATTTCGGGCTTGACCATAACACGGATTTCACGGCCTGCCTGAATAGCAAAGGACTTATCAACACCCTGGAAGGATGTGGAGATTTCTTCAAGCTGCTCAAGACGCTTGATATAATTCTGAATATTCTCTCTTCTTGCACCGGGACGTGCTGCGGAAACTGCATCAGCCGCCTGAACAAGAACAGCAACAAGAGTTTTTGCCTCAACATCTCCGTGATGAGCCTCAATTGCGTGAACGATATCGTCCTTTTCCTTGTACTTTCTTGCATATTCAACACCGAGAGAAATGTGAGTACCCTCAATCTCGTGGTCAAGTGCCTTACCGATATCGTGAAGAAGACCTGCTCTCTTTGCAGCCTTCACATCAACACCAAGCTCTGCTGCCATAAGACCTGCAAGGTATGAAACCTCAAGTGAGTGATTGAGAACATTCTGACCGTAGCTTGTGCGGTATCTGAGACGGCCGAGAAGCTTTATAAGCTCACCGTTGATTCCGTTTACGCCTGCTTCAATAGCAGCTCTTTCACCGGTTGACTTAATGGTTGCTTCAACCTCTTTTTTGGATTTTTCATACATTTCCTCAATTCTTGAGGGATGTATTCTTCCGTCGGCAATAAGCTTTTCAATGGTAAGCCTTGCAACCTCACGGCGCACGGGA
>JAZRNB010000062.1:0-38341 GCA_045647985.1 Acutalibacteraceae bacterium | reverse complement strand
CGCCTGAGGGAATACCCTTGGAAAGCAGTCGGTGTCTATAACATTGAGGTCCCACCCGTTCCCATCCCGAACACGGTAGTTAAGCTCAATCGTGCCGAAAATACTTGGCGGGCAGCCGCCCGGGAAGATAGGTCGTCGCCGACACTCAGAACAGCTCACAGTAATGTGAGCTGTTTTTTTGTTTTCTGCTTTACTGTTAACTATTCACTCTTCTCTTTTGTATCAATTTTTTCCATTCGTGCATAATATACCTATGGGGTGATATTATGACAAATACAGAATCCGTTTCCTTTTTCCTGGGTGCGAATACACCCGGGGGATTTTTTTCTCTTTTTTCCGAATTGTACTCTCCTGAGGAGGGATGGCGGCTTTACGTTATAAAGGGCGGTCCCGGCACGGGAAAATCCACTCTTATGAAGCGTGTTGCCGAGGGCTGCGACAGGCGGGGGCTTTTCTGTGAGAGAATATATTGCTCATCGGATCCTCATTCCCTTGACGGAGTGATTATTCCTTCGCTTAAAATCAGCATTGCAGACGGCACACCGCCTCACGTTATTGAACCCCGATATCCGGGTGTGTCAGAGAAATTCGTTGATCTCGGAGTTTTCCGGGATGACAGTAAGCTGATTTCCCATGCAGATGAGATAATAGAGCTTACAAAGGAAAACTCATTTTACCACAAAAAATGCGTTGATTTTCTTCTTGCAGCCCGTGCTGCGGAAAATGATACCGCTTCCGTCGTGATACCTTCAATGAAAATCAGTACACTTCATAAGTTTTCGGAAAAGCTGGCAGGAAAGATGCTTAATTCACTTTCCGATACTCCCGTGAAAATGAAAAAGAGAATTATAAGTGCCGTAACCCCCGAAGGTAAGGTTGAATTTTCCGACACCTTCAATTCACTCTGCGAAAAAAGGGTGATGCTGTATGACAGCTTCGGCAGTGCTTCTGCGGTTATTCTTAAGCTCTTGGCACTCCGGGCGCAGGAAAAGGGGATAGAGGGCTTTTGCTGCTACGACAGTATGAATGTTTTATCATCTCCTACGGCGCTTATTCTGCCCGGACTTCATTCAGGATTCCTGAGAGGGCATAAAAACTCCGTGGATAGCGGTGACGATGTGCTTTTTGTTAACTGTATGCGTTTTTACGACACGGGAATACTCTCCCGTCATAAGAACAGAATTGCCTTTAATAACCGTTCACGGGATGAGATGCTCGCAGGGGCTGTGGACTGTCTTAAAAAGGCAAAGACTACCCACGACAGACTTGAAAAATTCTATATTGATGCAATGGATTTTGGCGCTATGAATGAATACTCTGAAAGACTTATAAAGGAAATCTTAGGATGAAGCATCTGCCGTCCCCTGAAATAAGAAGATTAATGTTTTGCTGAGAGGATAAAATCTTCGTAGCTCAATCTTTTTTTGCTTTCACTTGATTTTTTATTTTTCTTTTAGTAAAATATATAATGGATAAAAATGTTACGGAGGAATAGTATGAGAACGGTTACCAATATCAACAAAGGCTGGGCATTTGCTCTTAATGTAAAGGATATTCCCGCTTCCATTCCCGAAAGCTGGGAAATACTGGATTTACCCTATACCTGGAACGGCATTGACGGTCAGGATGGCGGTAATAACTATCTTCGCACAAGAGGTGCCTTTGCAAAGACCTTCACAAGAGAAGATCTGACAGTAAACGATGTTACTTATGTTGAATTTCAGGCTGTAAACTCCACAGCCGAGGTTTATTTCAACGGCAAGAAGCTTACGACTCATCACGGCGGTTATTCAACCTTCCGTGTAAAATTAGACCGCGCCGACATAAAGGATGAGAATCTTCTTGTTGTTGTTGCAGACAACACTCCCAACGATTTTGTATATCCCCAGATGGCTGACTTTACCTTCTACGGCGGTATTTACAGAGATGTAAACCTTATTTCCGTAAATAACGAGCATTTTGATCTTGATTATTTCGGTACTCCCGGTATAAAGGTTACTCCCGAAAAAGAGGATGACGGCAAGTGGGAGATTGAAATTGAAGCCTACTGCGAGGGCGAGGTAAAATTTGCAATTTATGATGCCGAGGGTAACAAAATTGCAGAAAAGACAGAGAAGGGTAAGAATCCCGATGTCGAAATAGAGCTTGAAAATGTTCACCTCTGGGACGGTATTGCTGATCCCTATCTTTACACCGCAGAAGCAGTTCTTATGGCTGACGGTGAGGAAAAGGACAGAGTTACAGCCCGCTTCGGCTGCCGTACCTTTAAGATAGATCCCGAAAAGGGCTTCTTCCTTAACGGTAAGAGCTATCCTCTTCGCGGTGTGTCCCGTCATCAGGACCGCCCCGGTATCGGTAATGCACTTCTTCCCGAGCATCACAGGGAGGATATTGAGCTTATCCTTGAAGTGGGTGCTACCACAATAAGACTTGCACATTATCAGCACTCTCAGGTTTTCTATGATCTTTGTGACGAAAAGGGACTTGTCCTCTGGGCAGAAATTCCCTACATTTCAAAGCATATGAAGAACGGCTTTGAAAACACAAGAACACAGATGACTGAGCTTGTTACTCAGAATTACAATCATCCCTCCATTTTCGTATGGGGACTTTCCAATGAGATTTCAATGGGCGGTTCTGCTGACGAAAGCCTTCTTAAAAATCATCATATGCTCAATGACCTTTGTCATAAGATGGACAAAACAAGACCTACCGTTCTTGCTGCCGTTACAATGGCTGAGATTGACAGTGAATATGTTCACATTCCCGATGTGCTTTCCTATAATCACTACTTCGGCTGGTACGGCGGTACTACCGATATGAACGGCCCCTGGTTTGATGATTTCCACGCAAAGTACCCGGATTGTGCTATCGGTATCAGTGAATACGGCTGTGAAGCACTTAACTGGCATACATCAAAGCCCACTCAGGGTGACTACACCGAGGAATATCAGTCCTTCTACCACGAGGAGCTTATAAAGCAGATTGCAGACAGACCTTATCTCTGGGCTACACACGTATGGAATATGTTCGATTTCGCAGCTGACGCAAGAAGCGAGGGCGGCGAGGACGGAATGAATCACAAGGGACTTGTGACCTTTGACAGAAAATATAAGAAGGACTCCTTCTATGCATATAAGGCATGGCTCAATCCCGAAAAGATGGTACACATCTGCTCCAAGAGATATATAGACCGTGTTGAGGATAAAACCAAGGTAACGGTTTACTCTAACTGTGATGAGGTAGAGCTTTTTGCAAACGGTGTTTCGGTAGGTAAGCAGCAGAAGGGCAAGTATCCCTTCTTCTACTTCACAGTTGAAAACAAGGGTGAAACAACCCTTAAGGCTGTTGCAGGCGATCTTTCTGACGAAGCCGTAATCCGTAAGGTGTCTGAGCCCAATCCCGATTACATCCTTAAAGAGGAGGGCGCAGTTATCAACTGGTTTGAAATTGACGCTCCCGACGGCTATCTCTCAATCAACGATCCTCTCGGAGATATCTGGGCAACTCCCAAGGGTAAGCTTCTTCTCATAAGCACCGTTCTCGGACTTCTTAAGAAGATGAAGTCCAATAAGAAGAGCGGCGGCAAGAATGAGGTTGCAGGCTTTGATACCGAGGGTATGAAGGTGTCAAAGGGTATGATAAACAAAACTACCATCGGTATGGTTATGGGCTTCTCAATCAAGAGAGTTTGTATGATGGCAAAGGGCATCTTCACCAAGGAGGAGCTGCTTTCAATCAACAGAAAGCTTAACAAGATCAAGAAGAATTAAAAGGCACTCAACAGTAATTCTGAAAAGCAATAAAATCAATATACAAAAATTCACCTGCCGGATATTCCGACAGGTGATTTTTTTCTTTTTATCATACGGGAAATTGCCGGCGTTGTGAGAAATCAGCTTATAACAAGAAATACCTGCAAGCTCCCGGATTCGGGGCAGAGGCCTGACAAATCGTAAGATTTTTTCTTACTGTTTTTTTTGCGTTTTCCTCACGGCAAAGCTCACTTATGTGTCAAGTCCCTCGTAATTCTCAACAAAGTCCTTAGATCGCACCATGTATGTGTCGACATTCCATGGGTCAGCCTCGGTGACGTCTACGATTCTGCCGCCTCGCATATCACCGTGGCAATAGCCGTCATAGCCGATACCTGCGTCGTAGGTAAGCTTTATTCCCATATACTCACCCTCACAGTCATTGATATGGTCGTGACCTGCAACAACCGTCTTTATCTCGCCTCTTTGTACGAGAGTTGCAAAAAAGCCTGAATTCACGGGGCTGCTTCCCACACCCTCACGGTGTGTTCCCTTGAAATTTGTCTCCTGAACATTTTTGTAAAGCAGCACATATTCGGGGAAAGCCATATGAAGAGTCATAAGCCCGGGAACCTTTCCCCCGTTTTCCTTTTCTATTCTTACGGATTCGTTCCAGTACCACATCTGCTGTGTGAATTTCACCGCATCGTAGGATGATGAAACGTGAAGAGGATCGGAAAGCTTTGTTTTTGTATCGCGGGGCAGACCGCAGTAATCGAGAAATTCTCCCATACCTCTGCCCGAGTCAATTCCCCATACGTTATATACCGTCTTGTCCGAATGTTCGGATTTTATCTCAAGCACCCAGTTTCCCGTGCCGTATACATCCTCAGGTCCGGCCGTTGAAAGACAGCCCTCAATGCTTTCGTAAACCTTCTGCTGATCCTTTGTAAGAAAGCCTCTTTCCATATCGTGATTTCCGAAAACGTGAGCCCAGGGGATGCCTCTGTCGGTAATTGGGCTTGTTACCGCCGTCATAAAGGCACGGAGGGTATCCTCATTTTCCGCCCCGTCTCTCCAGACATTGTCGCCTAAGAAAAGCACAAGGTCGGGTGAAGTCCCCTTTACTATTGCCTCAATGTCACGGACAACTCTTGTGTCAAAATCCTTTATTCCGTGGGAGTCGGAAAAGCAGAGTATCCTGAATTTCCCGTCTCTGAATCTTAATTCTTTTTTCATATCATTCACCGTAGTAATATTTCTTCAGTTCAGAAATATCCTCATCCGTCAGTGCCTTCTTCAGCACCATAACATCATCAAGCCTGAAAATGAAATCGTGGGAGACATTGTTGTATGCACCCTTGCCGTCATTGCCTACAATAAAGGGATATTCCGTATCGTAATCAATAAGGAATTCATCGGGTATCCTGATAACGTGGCGGATTCTGAAGTTATTATAGAAGCGGATTTCCTTATTCTCTCTGTCAAAAGCGGCGGCATAGTGAAGCCAGGTGTTTTCTGTACCCTCGGGGAATGGGACAACCGTGTCAATGTGGTCTTCTCCCATGGACATATTGAACATTACATCATAATTACGGAGCGCTACTGTAATGCCCTTCTGCCTTCTGTTCTGCCACCACCAGTCCTGATTGCTCATTAAGGCAGGTGCCTCGGTGATTGATGTATCCGTCTGTACCCAGAAGGCAATCGTGAAGCTGTCTGTTCCGAAATGTACATTGTCGGTTACGGCAAAGCCTGTTTTTCCGAATTCACCGCAGGCAGAGTTAACTCCGTTGGAGTAGAATTTTACGGTTCCTTTTTCCCTTATTCCGTTCTTTTCTGCCGCATCCTCAAGTGTGTTATCAAGGTGCATAAGAAGTGAAAAATCCTCCTCCGGAATAAAGTCATAAATATTTCCGGGTGTTTCCCTTGAAGGGATAACCGTCCTTTCGGGAGGCTTTCTGTAATAAGGGGAGGTGCCCTCCCATATATTCTCGGGAATCTGTGAGGTAAAGCCCTCTTCATTGTATTGGGGCAGGGGTAGTCCCAGAGCAGCAAGAACTATTGCCGCAATATCCTTTGTTTCCGAGTAGGGAACAAAGCCCTCCTTTACACCCTTTCCCGTGACACCGAAGAAAACATATTTCTCCGTGTCCGTGTAGCCGCCGTGTCCCGTGCGTACACCGCCGTGGTCGGCAATTACAATAAAGAGTGTCTCGTCAAGTATACCTGCCTTGCTGTAGGCGTCATATATTCTTCCCGTGTAGGCATCGGCACGCTGAATCTCCTCGTAGTGCTTGGCACTTCCGTAGCCGCCCGAATGTCCTGCTCCGTCAACATCGTCAAACTGAACGAAAAGGAATTTCGGCTTTTTTGTCACACACTCTAAAATGATTTCCGTTAATTCCTCATCATTGGGAGCGGTGTGCTTATCAACACCTATTCCGTCCTCGACAATGCCGTGGTTAATTGGATTCCAGTTGACAACGCTTGCAAGATAACAGTCGGGATCAGCCTCTCTTATTATTCTGAATACGGAGGGAAGTGCATCATTCGTATACTTCTCATTGCTCACCCGTCCGTTTGTAAGCTTATGTACAAGGGGAGTTGCTCCCAGGAGCATTGCACCCCAGTTTTCCGCACTGATAGTGGGATTCTGCGACAAGCAGGACCAGTTGACGGCTCCCCGTTCAAAAATTCTGTCAAGATTCGGTGTGTCAGTCTGAGAATTGAATTTTCCCATTCCGTCAATGCCGATAACTGCAACATGGCTGTATTTTTTCATATAATCACTCCTGTCTATTCTAATTTAGTATATATCTGATGATAAATCAAGAAAGATTAGACAATATTTTTTGTACTGCCGGACAACTTTTTGTAAAAAAGGTTACAAATTGTTAAAATGAAAACTAAACTGTTGCATTTTTTACTTTAGTCAGGTAAAATACATATAACTATTTTTATGCCCAAGGGGGTATTATGCACTTTTTTTGTCCCCTCAGGCAATCTGTTTCTTCGCCGTGCATACTCTTGACGAGGGAACACAGAATGGAGTTTTGCTATGAACACTAAAACATTAATTTACATTGGTAAGCGTGTGCTTCTGATGATAATCACTGTGCTGATTGTTATCACGATAACATTCTTCGTTACCCGTGCGGTTCCCGGCGGTCCCTTCACAGGTGAAAAGGCTATTTCTCCTGCGGCTCAGGCTGCCCTTGAAGCAAAGTACGGACTTGACAAGCCTGTTTTCGAGCAGTATCTTACATATCTTTCCGATATCGTGACAAAGTTCGATTTCGGTCCCTCACTCAAGCAGAGAGGCAGACAGGTTATCGACATTATCGTTGACGGTCTCAAAACCTCTGCGGCTCTCGGTGTCACTGCAGCATTCATCGCTCTCGGAATCGGTGTTGTGCTCGGTGCCGTTGCGGCACTTCGCAGAAACAAGCTTATTGACCGTATAATAATGGTTATCACAACAGCCTTCGTTTCAATGCCATCGTTCATTATGGGCTCGCTGCTGCTGCTTGTTTTCTCACTGTGGCTGGGCTGGTTCCCTGCAAACGGTAATGCAGATGGCGGTCTTGTGCTCCCCATTATTACGCTTGCACTTTACCCCACAGCATACATCACCCGTCTTACACGTTCCTCCATGCTTGACGTTTTAGGTCAGGATTACATAAGAACTGCCAAGGCAAAGGGTGTTTCGGGCGCTAAGATTATTTTCGGACATGCTCTCAAGAATTCTCTTATCCCCGTTATAACATATTTCGGACCCATGCTTGCATATATCGTTACAGGCTCACTTGTTGTTGAAAAGATATTTGCAGTTCCCGGTGTCGGCAGAGACTTTGTTAACTCTATCACCAACCGTGACTATCCCCTCATTATGGGTACCACAATCGTTCTTGCAGCGCTCATCGTTGTTATGAACCTCGTAGGCGACATCCTCTATAAGGTTGTTGACCCCAGAATCAACCTTGAATAAGGAGGAACCGAGATGAAAAAGACACCCTTCAGTATGCATGTCAATCTTGATGCATTCATCCCTGCAACTGCAGAGGACAAGGAATATATAGTGCAGATGCGCGAGTCCTCCACATTCTTCAAGGACGGCGTAAAGAGACTTCTCAAGAATAAGGTTGCAACAGTAAGCTTCATTCTTATTGTCATCATCACATTATCTGCAATTTTCCTTCCCATGTTCTGGCCCTATGCTTATGACCAGCAGTTAGGTATTCAGCCCGGACGTCCCGTTGATCCCTCATATGCAAACCTTTCACCCTTTGAGTACGGCTCAACAGAGCTTGACAGAATTGAAGCAGGGGAGAAGATCTTCCCCCATCTTTTCGGAACAGACTCTGCAGGACGTGACTATTTTATCCGTGTTGTATACGGTGCAAGAATTTCTCTTGCCGTCGGCTTCTTCGCAAGCATCATCGTTCTTGTTATCGGTCTCTTAATCGGTTCAATCTCCGGTTATGTAGGCGGTAAGCTTGATATGATTATAATGAGAATAGTTGATATTATCTATTCTCTTCCCGATATGCTTATGGTTATTCTTCTTTCCGCATTTATGCGCGGACCCATTGAGGCTCTCGTTGCAGGTACGGTGCTGGAAAAGATAGGCTCAAATATTGTCAGCCTTTTTGTAGTTTTCGCACTTCTTTACTGGGTATCAATGTCCCGTCTTATCAGAGGACAGATTCTTTCTCTGCGTGAGCAGGAATATGTTCTTGCATCAAAGGCTACGGGTGCTAAGGGCTCCTGGGTTATCAGAAAGCACCTTATCCCCAACTGCATCAGTGTTGTTATCATTTCTACAGCACTTCAGATTCCCTCAGCTATCTTCACAGAAAGCTATCTTTCATTCTTAGGTCTTGGTGTAAATGCTCCCATGCCCTCCCTGGGCTCACTTGCTTCCGATGCTCTTAACGGCATGAGCTCTTACCCCTACAGACTTGCTATCCCTGCTGTGGTTATTTCACTTATCGTTCTCTCCCTTAACCTCTTCGGTGACGGTCTGCGCGATGCTTTTGACCCCAAGCTTAACAACTGAGAAAGGAGAGTATGGCAATGGCTTTATTGGAAGTTAAAGATTTACATACCTCATTTTTCACGGATGCAGGTGAGGTAAAGGCAGTAAACGGTGTTTCCTTTGACCTTGAAAGAGGTAAGGTTTTAGGTATAGTCGGTGAGTCAGGCTCAGGTAAGTCAGTTACGGCTTACTCGATTATGCAGATTCTCGCATCCACAGGTAAAATAGTTTCAGGCTCCGTTAAAATTGACGGTCAGGAGCTTGTAAACGCAGGCGAAAAGGTAATGAAGACTGTCAGAGGCAACAAGATTTCCATAATCTTCCAGGACCCTATGACATCTCTTAACCCCACATATACTATAGGTAAGCAGCTTATAGAGGCTATTACCCTTCATACAGACAGAAATAAGAAGCAGGCTTATGAAAGAGCAGTTGAAATGCTCAAGCTCGTTAATGTCAATGAGCCCGAAAAGAGAATGAAGCAGTATCCCTACGAATTCTCAGGCGGTATGAGACAGAGAGTTATGATCGCTATGGCGCTTGCCTGCGAGCCCGATATTCTTATTGCTGACGAGCCCACAACGGCTCTTGACGTTACAATCCAGGCTCAGATTCTTGAGCTTATGGGTACACTCCAGAAGGAGCTGGGAATGGCTATCATAATGATTACCCATGACCTTGGTGTAGTTGCACAGATGTGTGACGAGGTTATTGTTATGTATGCAGGCTCAATCTGTGAAAAGGGTACTGCAGATGAAATATTCTACAGCCCCAAGCACGAATATACAAAGGGACTTATGCGCTCCATTCCCTCAACTACCTCGGCAGGCACAAAGCTTCAGCCTATCACAGGTACACCCATTGACCTTCTCAATATGCCCAAGGGCTGTCCCTTCGCACCCCGTTGCGACAACGCAATGAAGATATGCCTTACAGAGCGCGCACCCGTAACAGAGCTTTCAGATTCTCACTGGTCTGCTTGCTGGCAGTGTATAAAAGAGCAGTCTGAAAAGGGAGAAATAACTCTTAATAATAACGAAGGGGGAGCAGAAAAATGAGTGACAAAACGCCCCTCATAGAAGTAAAAGGCTTAAAAGAATACTTCAATATCAACGTAGGACTTCTCCGTTCAAAGCCCCTTAAGGCTGTTGACGATGTATCCTTCTTTATCAACAGAGGCGAAACCCTCGGTCTTGTAGGTGAGTCAGGCTGCGGTAAGACTACAGTCGGAAGAACTCTTCTTCACCTTTATAAGCCCACCGCAGGTGAAATCTATTATGACGGCAAGCTTATAAAGACAAAGGCAGATATCAAGGAATTCAGAAAGAAAGCCACAATGGTTTTCCAGGATCCCTATTCCTCACTTAATCCCAGAATGACAGTTTCCGATATCATCGGCGAGCCCCTCGATATCCACGGTCTTTGCAAGGATAAGAAGGAAAGGGAGGAGAGAATTCTCGAGCTTATGGGACATGTAGGACTTAACTCCGAGCATGCATCCCGTTATGCCCACGAATTTTCAGGCGGTCAGCGTCAGAGAATCGGTATCGCCCGTGCTCTTGCCGTTAATCCCGATTTCATCGTATGTGACGAGCCCGTTTCCGCACTTGACGTGTCAATTCAGGCTCAGGTTATCAATATGTTTGATGAGCTTCAGGATAAGCTGAATCTCACATACCTTTTCATTGCTCACGACCTTCTTGTTGTGCGCCACATCAGTGACAGAATTGCTGTTATGTATCTCGGTAAGATGGTTGAGCTTGCAGATGCAAACGAAATCTGCGAAAGACCCCTTCACCCCTACTCAAAGGCACTTATGTCGGCAGTTCCCATGCCCGATCCTAAGATTGCCCGTGCAAATCAGCGAATTGCCCTTCAGGGTGACATTCCCAGTCCCCTCAATGCTCCCTCAGGCTGTCCCTTCAGAACACGCTGTCAGTATGCAACCGAGCAGTGTGCAGAAAGTATGCCCGAGTTCAATGAAGTATCAAAGGGCCATTTCGTAGCCTGTCACAGATATGCTGAAATAAATATCTGATGAGTCGGGCTTGCACTTATCAGCTTCCGTGAGATAACGCACCTGTAAGTACCCCTCAGGGAGCGTTACAGCCTGCCTGTCAGAGTTTGTGAAGCAGGTTTTTCCGTATGAAACATTTTTATGAGCCGCGGATCACGGAAAAAGCATTTTATATTTACCTTGACGGGATGTCGGAGACACCTTCTCCTGCCGGGTAAAGAAAACGTTGTTCTTTGTATGGTGCCGGATGACGTGCAATACATTTAGCACCATATACAGATAAATATTTTTTCGAAAGGAAGAAAAAACAATGAAGAAACTTCTTGCACTTGCACTTGCTCTTGCAATGGTACTTTGCCTTGCAGCATGCGGCAAAACACCTGCAGGTAACGAAGAAACAACAGCAGCCGGCGAAGAAACTCCCGCAGCTTCCTCTCTTTCTGTATGTCTCTCTTCCGAGCCTGACACTCTTGACCCTGCCCTCAACTCTGCAGTTGACGGTGCAACAATGTGCGCACACCTCTTTGCAGGTCTTGCAAAGTGGGCACAGGACGACGAAGGCAAGCTTGTTATCGTAGCTGACTGCGCTAAGGAGCTTGTTGAAGGCGTTGCTAATGAAGACGGTACAGTTACTTACACTTACACTCTCAGAGACGGCCTTAAGTGGTCTGACGGTAAGGATCTTACCGCTGCTGACTTTGTATTTGCATGGAACCGTGCAGCTTCTCCTGCTCTTTCAGGTGACTACAACTACATGTTCGATGTAGTTAAGGGTTATGCTGAAATGTGGGAAACAAAGGAAACAGACGAAAAGGATGAAGAAGGCAACCCCGTTGTTGAATTCGTTAATCCCGATGCTAAGCTTGCTGTAGAAGCAAAGGACGAAAAGACAATCGTTATCACACTTAACAACGCTGTTTCTTACTGGAATGAGCTTCTTGCATTCCCCACCTATTATCCCGTACGTGAAGATGTTGTTGCAAATGAAAACTGGGCTACAGATCCCGCAACATATGTAAACAACGGTGCTTACACAATCTCCGCTTGGGAACACAACTCTGTTATCACTCTTACAAAGAATGCTAACTATGTTGATGCTGATGCAGTAAAGATGGATGAACTCAAGTTCTTCCTTTCCGATGACTCCAACAACATGCTCACAAACTTCAAGAACGGTTCCTGGGCTCTTATCGATGACGTTCCCACAAACGAAATCGCTAACCTCAAGAAGGACTATCCCGAAGAGTTCGTAGTTGCAGGTCAGATCGGTACATACTATGTATGCTGGAACATCAACGAAGAAATCCTTCCCGAAGGCAACACACTTGAAGGCGCTGCTGCTGAAGCTGCTAAGGCTGAAATCAGAAACGCTATCGGTCTCCTCTTCGACAGAAACTACATCGTTGAAGACGTTGCACAGGGCGGTCAGGTTCCCGCTTCCTCATTCGTTGCTATGGGTATGACAAATCCCGACGGTACAGAATTCTACAAGACAGCTAACAGCACAGACGACAAGTTCGACGGTTACTATGATGTTTCCAAGGAAGCTCTTCAGGCTAACTTCGATGCTGCTATTGCTACTCTTAAGAAGTACTACACATTCGACGAAGCTACAAACAAGTTCACAAACTTCCCCAAGCTTACATACCTCTACAACACATCTGACGGCCACAAGGCTATCGGTGAATATCTTGCAGGTGCTCTTGATGCAGTAGGCATCACAATGGTACTTGAAAATCAGGAATGGAACACATTCCTTAACACAAGAAAGAACGGCGAATATTCAATCGCTCGTAACGGATGGCTTGCTGACTACAACGATCCCATCTGCTTCCTTGATATGTGGACAACAGTTTCCGGTAATAACGATATCCAGTACGGTAAGGGCGCACACGCTGACAAGGCTATCTACAACCTTGACCTCACTCCTTATGGTTATGAGACAAAGGTTGAAAACGGCACATGGGCAGAAACCTATGACGTTCTCATCGCTACAATCAAGAGCTGCACAGATAACGCAAAGCGTTATGAGCTTATGCACCTCGCTGAAGATATCCTTATGTCTACAGGTTGCGTAGTTCCTCTCTACTTCTACACAGACCTTTACATGGTTGACGATGCAGTAGAAGGCTTCTTCTCCAACCCCCTCGGCTACAAGTACTTTATGTATTGCACAGTAAAATAAGGTGCTTTTAGACTGATGTTCTCATAAGTCGAAAAAATAATTGTCTGCCTTGTAGGGCTTATGCCTTACGGGGCAGACTTTTTTGTTGTACAGATTTCTTTTTCCGCATTGAATAAAGCCGAGTTTTTTCCGGATGTCACTCCCTGCAACGGAAGGGAAGTTCCTTCGTGCCGGGGGACAATGTGCTGATATTAACCTTGCAGTAATCAGGATTGCTTCATATAGCGTCTGCAGGCTGATTTTTCATTTTTTCCTTTGACTTTATTTTTTTATATGATATAATATATTCTTGTGGATAATAAAGGTGGTAGATTATGGCTAAGATTGGTTTTGACAACGACAAATATCTGAGACTGCAGTCAGGCTGCATCAAGGAAAGGATTGCGCAGTTCGGCGGAAAGCTTTACCTTGAATTCGGAGGAAAGCTTTTTGATGATTGCCATGCTTCCCGTGTGCTTCCCGGCATACAGCCCGACAGTAAAATCAGGATGCTCTATGAGCTCAGAGAGCAGGCGGAAGTGGTTATCGTCATTTCAGCTGATGCAATTGAAAAGAATAAAAGACGAGGCGACCTCGGTATTACATACGATGTTGATACTCTCCGTCTTATTGACGCCTTCAGGGAGATAGGAATCCTTGTGGGCAGTGTCTGCATCACCCAATTTGCCGAACAACCCACCGCAGTCAGCTTCCAGAACAGACTTGAGAGCCTCGGTATTAAGGTTTACAGACACTATCTCATTCCCGATTATCCCGCAAATGTTCCGCTTATTGTAAGCGACAACGGCTTCGGCAGAAATCAGTTTATTGAAACTGAGAGAGAGCTTGTTGTTGTAACCGCACCCGGCCCCGGCTCGGGAAAAATGGCAGTATGCCTTTCTCAGCTTTACCACGAGCATAAAAGAGGCGGCAGTGCAGGATATGCGAAGTTTGAGACCTTCCCCATATGGAATCTTCCCCTTAAGCATCCCGTAAATGTAGCCTATGAAGCCGCTACAGCCGACCTTAATGATGTCAATATGATTGATCCCTTCCACCTTGAAGCTTACGGTGTTACAACCGTAAACTACAACCGTGATGTTGAAATATTCCCCGTGCTTAATGCCATTCTCACCAAAATTTCGGGAGAATGTATCTATAAATCCCCCACAGATATGGGTGTAAATATGGTAGGCAACTGCATTTTTGATGACGAAGCCGTGTGCGATGCATCGAAGCAGGAGGTTATCCGCCGTTATTATGAGGCAGCCTGCTCTGCCCGTCAGGGTATCGGTGAGGCGGCAGTTGTTCACCGTATTGAGATGCTTATGAATCAGTTAGGCATCTCTACAGCAGACAGACCTGCCGTAGGTGCAGCTCTCAGAAAGGCAGAAGAAACAAACGAGCCTGCCGCTGCAATGGAGCTTCCCTCTGGTAAAATCGTAACAGGCAAAACATCATATCTTCTCGGTGCTTCCTCTGCTATGATCCTTAATGTCATCAAGACCCTTGCTGATATTCCCGACGATGTGCTGCTTCTTTCTCCCTCAATCATTGAGCCTATACAGAAGCTGAAAACAGACTCAATGGGAAGTATCAATCCCCGTCTTCACGTTGACGAGGTGCTTATCGCACTTTCAATCTGTGCTGTAGATAACCCTATTGCAAAAAAAGCTCTTGAGCAGCTTCCGAATCTCAGGGGGCTTGAGGCTCATTCATCTGTAATGCTGGCTTCTGTTGATGTACAGACCTTCAAGAAGCTGGGTGTGAGAATGACCTGTGAGCCGCAGACAAAGAAGCTTTACCAGAAGTAAGAACACCGCTACATAATTCAACGTCTCTGACGCACAAATATTGAAAAAAGGAAAGAGCCACACGTTTTCAATGGTTCTTTCCTTTACTTTCTTTCCGCGAGAAAGCTATACGGGGAATGTAATGGTATATATGTATGGCTTTTACAGTCTGATAAAAATACGGGAGGCAAAAGGCCTCCCGTATTCATTTTGTTAACTTAATAGCAGGAGCAGCCGTTTGTGTTTTCAAACACCATTCCGTTCTTTCTTCCCCAGTCTGCAACTGCCTTCTTTGCCGCCATTACCGCCATAGCGCCGAGATATAATTTTTCTCTCGGAAGCTCATTTTTTGTGTTATAAAAAACAACATTATTTGTTACCTGCATAATATCCTCTGCCGTGTGGTATTTTATCATACGGCAGACGGTTTCACCGCAGTCTGCAAGATGCTCATCCTCACTGCAGGAAAAATCCGCCTGAGTTACTTCACCGTCAGTAAATTTCACCGTAATCTCAATAAATTCCTCTGTATCGGCAGGAGCAATTCTCCCGAATCCTGTGTTTTCCATATTAAACATTGAATCTGAACAGAACGATATCTCCGTCCTGCATCACATATTCCTTTCCTTCGCTTCGTACAAGCCCCTTTTCCTTTGCAGCAGCCATAGAGCCGTTTGCCATAAGGTCATCAAAGGAAATAACCTCTGCACGGATGAAGCCTCTTTCAAAGTCAGAGTGAATCTTACCTGCAGCCTGGGGTGCCTTTGTGCCCTTTGTAATAGTCCAGGCTCTTACCTCGGGCTTGCCTGCTGTAAGGTAAGACATAAGTCCCAGAAGGTCATAGCTCTTCTGAATAAGTCTGTCAAGACCGCCCTTTTCAACGCCGATTTCAGCTAAGAACATTTCCTTTTCCTCGCCCTCAAGCTCAGCAATCTGTGCCTCAAGCTCAGCGCATATGGGAAGTACCTCACTGCCCTCAGCGGCAGCAATTTCCTTGACCTTATTGAAATACTTATTCTCGTTTATGTCACCTGCGAAATCCTCTTCGCTCATATTGCAGGCATAAATTACGGGCTTTGATGAGAGAAGTGCAACGGAAGCCATTAACTCTCTCTGATCATCTGTCATCTCAACGGCACGTGCATTAACCGCATTGTCAAGCTGCTCCTTCAGATAATTGAAGAACTGTACATCGCCGGCAAGAGATTTGTCCCCCTTCATAGCCTTTGTGTCACGGTCAATTCTTCTCTGGAGAATTTCCGTGTCGGAGAGGATAAGCTCAAGGTTGATTGTTTCAATATCTCTTACGGGATCAATCTCGCCGTCAACGTGCATAATATCATCATTTTCAAAGCATCGCACAACGTGAATAATTGCGTCAACCTCTCTTATGTGTGAAAGGAATTTGTTTCCCAGACCTTCGCCCTTTGATGCACCCTTTACAAGACCTGCAATGTCAACGAATTCTATTGTTGCGGGAGTAATCTTGTCGGGGGAGTACATTTCAGCCAATTTGTCAATTCTGTAGTCAGGCACGCTTACGACGCCGACATTGGGCTCAATTGTACAGAACGCATAGTTTGCAGCCTGTGCTCCTGCATTAGTCAGCGCATTGAAAAGTGTGCTTTTACCGACATTCGGTAATCCTACGATACCAAGCTTCATTATATATTACCTCTTTATATTAAAATACATCTTATAATAGCACAGAAATTGTCTCATTGCAACACAATTTGAAAGTTCGCCGGTTTTATAAACGGCTTAAATTTTGTTTGTATCATAAGATTTCATAAATCCTGTTGACAATATTTGCTTTTTTAATATAATTATGATATGTAAAATAAAGCTACGGAAAATTATAAATCCGGCACCGTCATCTTCCGTAAGTCCCCGTAATATCTCTTCGCTGAGCAGGAAAAAAATTCTCATCGGAATTTACACCAAAAACATAAAAAATCGGGTTAATTTTCATATGGATATAACAATTTGTTAACAATTGAGTGCCTGAAATACGAAAAAACTGCATTTTAACCTGTTTCTGATGGGAATAAACGCTATTTTATACAATTGTTAGCTTAATGTTTGCAACAATTTGTTATAAATGTAAATATTGTAAAAAACGCAAAAAAATACTTGAAATTGAAGCTTCGCTTTGGTATTATAATATCGTAAAAATATTCTTGGGAATATTATACAAATTCAAAATGAAAGTGAGGTTGGAATGATGGAAAAGGCAATGAAGATCATTGACTACCTTGTAGCATGGATCAAGGAGTTCGTTAACACAATCATGAACGCTTTCGCTCTCCTTAGCCCCGAAGAGACCACAGCAGCAGCTGAATAATTAATTCACTGACTCAGGTTTCTGATTTATTCTGATTACGAAAAGAGGTGCAACATAATGGATTTTACATTCCTTGATAACATTATCGCTATCCTTAAGGACCTTGTAGCTAAGCTCACAAAGTTCATCGACGGTTTCAGAAATAAGGAGATCGTTTTCGATAAGGAAGTTGCAGAAAACGCAGGCGTTTAATCTTTAGTTTTTATAACTAATTTCAAAATTTATAAAAAGTGAGGTGCAGTATAATGGAGTCATTCCAGGCAATCATCGATTGGATCAAGCATTGGTTTGCTAAGATTCTTGAACTCGTAGCTTCTCACGAAGCATGGAAAGAATACTTTGGTCTTGTTGACGATACAACAACCACAACACAGGCATAAGTTAAATTTGCTCTGTTTTAATTAAATTATGAAAAGAGGTGCAACGACAATGACATTACCTGAAGGCATCAACCTTGAAGAGTTTGTAAACTCTATTCTTGAGTTCTTCCAGAAGCTTTTCGCAGGTATCGAAGCAGCTTTCGCTAGCCTTAAAGTAGTTAACGGTTACGAAAAAGAAGAGTACCTTCCCGAAACAACTGTAGCAGCTGAATAATCAGTAATAAAATACGATTATGCATAATTAAAAAGGGGTTCCCGAATATATTGGGGACCCTTTTTTGCGTCCCCTTGAAAGATTTGCACAAATCACCGTCTTTTACGCAGGGCGGAAAATTGTATCGCACCACATAAAAAAATGACAAAGCACATTCTGAGCCTCGTTGAAGGTTTGTGAGTGCTTTGTTTTTGCCGCTTCGGAGTACCCTTGTACGCCTTGCCATCGGCAAAAACAAAAAATACGGCAATTTCTGCAAATCTTTCACTTTCTTCTGAAAAAATATTGCTGTTTTCTTTTATTGTGTTAGAATAATAGAAAAAACACGAAAGTGAAAGCTATGTACAATAAACCATCTCTTGAATTTACATCTGAAATCACGGATATATGGACTGAGCTGAAAACAGACCCCCGTCCTATTGTCCTTTACGGAACGGGTAACGGTGCTGATCGTATAATTGATATTCTCGAAAAGGATAATATAAAAATCAGCGGAATTTTTTCAAGCTCCGCCTTTGTCCGTGACCGCTTTTTCAGAGGCTATAAAGTAGAAGCCTTTGATTCACTTTATGAACGCTTTCCCTGTATGCGTGTTCTTATGTGCTTCGGCTCAGCCCGTGAAGAGGTGCTTGAAAATGTACGGAAAATCGGAGAAACAAATGAGATTTCAGCTCCCGATGTGCCCGTATACGGAGATAATGTATTTACCGCCGACTTTTATAAGAAACACGAAAATGAATTGCAGACAGTGCTTGCAAGGCTCAGTGATGACAAAAGCCGTGAAACCCTTGTAAGGCTTGTTCAGTTCAAATTAACGGGAAGACTCGAGAATCTTTTCTCCTGTGAGTATGATAACAGAGATTTATTTAATTTATCTGAAAACTGTACATATATTGATTTCGGTGCATATAACGGTGATACCGTTCTGCAGTTTTACAGGGAATTTCCTCATTCTCGGATAATTGCCGTTGAGCCTGACAGAAGAAACTTCAGAAAGCTTCTGGAAAATACTGCCCATATCGAAAATATTACATATTATAATGCTCTTGTGTCCGACATTGACGGCATGGTACATCTTGATAATAACAAGGGCAGGGGAGCTCATGAAAGCGGTAACGGAACCCTTGAAGCAGAGGCAATGACCGTTGACACCCTCGTGAAAAAAGAAAAGCTGACCGTAGACAGTCAGCTTCTTATAAAGTTTGATGTTGAGGGCAATGAGCTGAAGGCACTTTCCGGTGCAGAAAATACAATCAGAAGGCTTTCTCCCGTTCTTGTGGTAGCCTGCTATCACAGAAGTGAGGATTATTTTACTCTTCCTCTGAAAATTCTTGAAATGAACCCCTCTTATAAGGTATATATGCGTCACTATAAGGGCATCCCTGCATGGGAAACAGATTTTATTTTTATCCCTTAAGGTGATTATTTCCCATAAAAAAACGGGGCGGAAAAACCGTCCCGGATTGTATATTATCTGAAGGGCTGTGCCTTGCCGTCCTTGAATTTTAACTCAAATTCACCGAAGGACTTTGAAAAATCACTTGCCTTAAAGGAAACAGACTCAATTACCTTATCAATATCTGTTTCTCCTTTTATGTATAAGGTAATCGTAAAGGGATCAACCGTATCCTTATCGCACAAAATCGGCTCGTCAAGGACAATTTTATGCTCTGTCTCAATACCTTCAGCTTCAAATTCGCTTATTTCATAGCTATATGGTGAAAACTTACCTGCAGTGGCAGTCAGTGAAAACTGAATTTTATTCCAATCTTCACTTTCCTCGGTTATTACTCCGTCACCTGAGAAATTCTCTTCAATGCTTACCGTTTCAAGGGTGAATTCGGGAGTTTTTATTGCCTGATAAATAAAAATTCCGGGTATAGACAGCACAAGACAGAAAATAAAAACATATATTACGGCACTTCCGCCTTTGAAAAGTGATATGACAGCTTTTTCCAAAATAAAAACCTCACATAAAATACTGACATCATTCTATCACATAGATATGATACCGTCAAGTTCACAAAATATTAATTGAAATAAGTTTATTTTTAACATATAATAATTACAGTATATCATTATCTTACGGAGAACCCGATGAAAAGAACAATTTCAGCATTGCTTGCCATTTTAATACTGATGCTTTCCCTGTCATCCTGCACAGAAGCGAACACTGCCTTATACCCCCTGACCGTAAACGGAACTCCCATTGATTCGGAGATTTTTTCCTATTTTCTTGACAGTGCGTGGGACAATACCGGGGCGGGTGCGTCAAGGGACGGCAGAATTACCGAGGCTACCCATATGTGCATAAGATATGTGGCTGTTAATTCCACCTTTGTGTCATCAGGACTTACTCTTTCGGATGCGGATAAGGTTGCCATTTCCGACAATGCCAATGTATTGTGGAATATGTTCGGTGCATATTATGAAAAAATCGGTGTATCAAAGCAGACCTTCATTAAAATCAAGACCTACGAGGCATACATTGAGAAGCTTCGTACCGCCTTTTTTGATACGGGCGGAACCGACGAAATTTCCGATGCGGTTTTAAGAGGCGTGCTTGTTGAAAACTTTGCAGCCTTCAGGTATATCCGTACTCCGCTTATCAGTATTGACGTTTACGGAAACGAAAGCCCCTTTAACGATGAAGAAATTGCAAAGCTCAATACCGTCTACAATAAGGCGGTGTCATCTGTACAGGCATCTCTCAACATCGACAGAGCCTATACTGATATCGCAACAGCCTTCCCCTTGAGTGAGCGTACCTATGAAACCAAAGTTATCGACAGAAATGACCACGAATTTTCAGGTGCGGTTTTCAGCACCGTAAAGGAGATGGAGGATAACGCAGTCAAGGTTTTTCAGTACGGTGACTTCGTATATCTCATACAGAAAATAAACATTCTTGCAGAAGCTGTGATATTCTCTGACAGACGCACGGAATGTCTTAAGCTCATAAGCGAGGAGCCTCTGCAGTCAAAAATCAATGTTATGTGTAATTCCTATCAATCCGTAAGAGATACAACTGTTGTAAAAAATATATACGATAAGGTGGCGAAAAGCAGATGAGCAATCCCGTAGTAAATGCAATTCTTAAAAGACGGACCATCCGCGGATACAAGAATACCTCTTTAAGCCGTGAAACACTTGAGCAGCTTCTTCAGTGCGCAATGTGGGCGCCCAGCGGAAGAAATTCACAGCCCTGCCATATAAGAGTAATAAAGGACAAGCGGCTTCTGGATGCGCTTGATGCCGATTTCTGGGAAAAGGTAGGCAGAGGCACTCCCGCCTATACAAAATGTGATGTGAATCCCGTTTATCAGGGCGCACCTGCACTCTTTTTAATTTATACTCCCACAGAGGACCAGATGAATTCGGGTATTGCTGTTGAAAATATTGCAATTGCTGCCGAGGGAATGGGACTTGGCTCCTGTATAATTGCAAGTGTGGGCTCACTTCTTAAGACGGAAGAGGGTAACAAGTGGAAGAAAATAATCGATATCCCTGAGGACTTTAAGTTTCAGATTGCAATAGCGGTAGGTGAAAAGGCGGAAGAACCTGCTCCCAAGGAAAGAAAGCCTGAGAATTTCAGAATAGTGGAGGATAATGAAAATGAAGCCCTTTAAGTTCTGGCTTATAACCGATACACATTATTTTTCCGAAAAGCTTCCCGCACACGGTGAGGCTTACAGGGAGTTTATGCAGTTTGAGCAGAAATGCTTTGCCGAAACTGCAGCTATAAACAAGTCAGCTATGGCTTTTCTCGCTGAATCGCAGGAGGCAGATACAATTCTTATTGCGGGAGACCTGAGCTTCAACGGTGAAAAGGAAAGCCATCTTGATTTCATTGAGCTTCTCCGAAAGGTAAAGCTCAGCGGTAAAAGGATTTTTGTTATCACCGCAGGTCACGATTTTAATGATACCCCCTTTGCCTTTGACGATACGGGCAGAATAACCCCCGAGGGCACAAAAAGAGAAGAGCTTTTTGATCTATATTATGAATTCGGCTTCTCGGATGCCGTTAGTGTACATAAGGAATCTCTTTCCTATGTTGCCGAGATATCCGAGGATATATGGCTTTTTGCCCTTAATAATGACGGTGACGGGGAGTACCGCCATACCTACACCGCATCTCAGAGAGAATGGATAAATGAAATGCTCTCGAAAGGTAGGGAAGCGGGCAAAATGATGTTCGTTATGAATCACTATCCTCTTCTTCCTGCTTGTCCTATTTTCTCTCTCAGCGGCGATATGACAATGTCAGGTGCCGATGAAATGACTGCAATCTTTGCCGACGGCGGAGCACATCTCGGCTTTACGGGACATATGCACAACCAGAGTATAAAATGCAGAATCACGGATAACGGCAATAAATTCTGGGATGTCTGCACAGGCTCTCTCATCGGCTGTCCCGCTTTTATGCGTCTTGTTGAAATAAAGGACAAGAATCTCGTTGATATAAAGTCTGTACCCGTGCCTGATTTTGAATGGGATAAGGACGGACTTTCCCATGAAGCATACTTAAGGCGTCAGTTTGATATGATGATCAATACATATCTTGACTGTATGGTAAATGATCCCGGAAGACTTATGAGCAAATTAAGGCTTCCCGATAAGGCCGTCTTAAGGAAGCTTCTTCCGAAGCTCGGCAATTTTGTGAACCGTTCAACACTCGGCTCTGTCTGCCGTCTGTTTCTTGTAAAATGTCCGAAGGAGGTAAAGGACAGACCTCTCAAGGGCTTCCTTCTTGAAATTGTCAGAAATGTATTCACGGGAAATGCTCCCTACACGGAGGACACCCCCGAATATAAGGCATTTATGGGCGTTATTTCACGCTTTTCTCCCATTCTCTTTATTGTAAAGAAAAAGGTCAGACTAAAGGGTGAGCCCCTTGATGTGAAGGAAATGCTGAAGAAGTGCCTCGGCAATTACGGTGTTGACGAGTATAACACAACACTGACACTTGAATAACTGTAAAAAAGGGATGTGAAAATGCTTTCGTTTTTTTTGCATCCCCTTTCCCATTATGTGGCTCTTCTTTCTCATGGGAATGAAGGCTGGGTTGATGAATATTTGTTTTTTTTTCTTGTGAAACAAGCCTTGAAAACGGAAGACTGATGCTATGAGAGAAAGATTTTCGTCAGAGATATTTTAAGGTAAATTTATCCGTTGAAACCCTTTTGTAACCTTTCACCATCAATTTATATAAATTAATCTTATGATATATATCAATTTGGGTAATATTTCATAATCTTGGTAACAAATGTTACAAAAGACTTGATTTTTATTACATCAGGTGGTATATTTCTATCTGCGTTCGGTTATAACGCACAAAACTTGTATATTATATTTGGAGGAAATAACAATGAAAAAGTTATTCGCTGTTCTTTTAACTCTTGCTCTTGTTGCTTGCGTATTCGCTGCTTGCGGCACAACAACAGAAGAAACAACTGCTGCTGCAGACGAAACAACTGTTGCTGTTGAAGAGACAACTGAAGCTGTTGAAGAAACAACTGAAGCTGTTGAAGAGACAACTGAAGCTGTTGAAGAAACAACTGAAGCTGTTGAAGAAACAACTGCTGCTTAAGTTAAAAAGAAAAACACTTGCACGAGAGGAATACGTTCCCCTCGTGCTTTGTTTTTTTTATTATATAGGAAATTACCGGCATTGTGGGCAATTCAGCTTATAACAAGAAACACTTACAGCCCCCGTATTGGTGATAGTGGGTGGATAAATCGTAAGACTTTTTCTTATGCGTGCTTTTGCTGCTGCGGAGTTCTTTATTTATGTTACCTGTATATTTTTTGTAATACCTGCATATTTTTTATATTACCGAAAATCTCCCTACGGGAAGCTCAGCTCCCGTTTTTCCGGATTGTTTTATGAGTGCTTCGGTTTTTTTGATTATTATAAATACTAATGTATGATATCACAAGCTTGTATACTGCATAAATTTGCATAAAACCGAAAAATAGTGAATAATTATGTATGAAGACAGGGCAAAAATGCATAAAAGTTGCATAAATAACCGTAAATCTAAGGTAAAAATACACAAAGTTCAAATATTTATGCAAAAACTCTTGCATTTTAATGAATATGGTGGTATATTCTACCTCGCAATCAAAATTGTTACTAAAAAATTGGAGGACAAAACAATGAAAAAATTAATTGCAATTCTTTTAACACTCGTTCTTGTTGTAGGCGCTTTCGCTTCTTGCGGCGGTACAACAGAAGAAACAACTGCTGCTGCAGGTGACGAAACAACTGCTGCTGCAGAGGATACCACAGCTCCCGCTTCAACAGAGGTTCTCAAGGTTATTGACATCGCTCTCACAAGTGAAGAATACGGCTTTGCTGTAAAGAAGGGTGATGCAGAGCTCCTCAAGAAGCTCAATGATTTCCTTGCAAAGATCGAAAAAGACGGCACATACGAGGCTATTATGAACAAGTATTTCGGTGACGGCACTCCCGAGGGCGTTGTTATCGCTGACACAGCTGTAGGCGCAAAGGACAATCAGATTGTCATTGCTACAAATGCTGCATTCCCTCCCTTTGAGTATGTTGAAGGCGACAAGTACTTCGGCGTAGAGATCGAAATTATGGCTCTCTTCGCAAAGGAAATCGGCAAGAACCTTGCTATCAACGATATGGAGTTTGACTCCGTATGTACAGCTGTTGCAGAAGGCACATGTGACATCGGCGCATCAGGTCTTACAATCACCGAAAACAGAAAGGAAATCCTTGATTTCTCAACTCCCTACTACAATGCTTCCCAGAAGCTCATCGCAGCAGCAAACGATACAGCATTTGATGCTTGTAAGACAGTTGAAGACTGTGAAGCAGTTCTCAAGAGCCTTAAGAAGGGCACAAAGATCGGTTTCCAGACAGGTACAACAGGTGCTTACTACATCGACGGTGATGCAGACTGGGGCTTTGAAGGCTATGAAAACCTTGAAGGTGTAGGCTTCACATCAGGTGCATTCGCAGTTCAGGATATCATCAACGGTAACGTTTCTTATGTTATCATTGACGAAGCTCCCGCAAAGAGCCTTGTTGCAGGTGTAAACGGCTGATAAAGTTTACCGTTTTCAACCCCGCCTTAATGACGGGGTTGAGTTTTTTAGGATAGAAAGAAGAAAGGGCACCTTCGGGTGCGTGACTTATTATGCTTACGAATTTTTCCGTTAAATGGGATAAATTCCTTGTGAATTTTATTGATAAGGGCGGCTATAAGCAGGTTCTTGACGGTCTCGGTAATACCATAGAGGTTGCCATTATCGGCCTTATTATCGGTATGGTTATCGGTACCGTTATTGCCATTATCAATGTTATGCCCAAATATCCCGTTCTGCCCTACAAGGTGCAGAATCTCTATGATAAATTCCTTGCTAAATTCCCCAAAAAGCCCATTTTAAGAGTAGTTACACTTTACTATGTGTTCTATGCTGTTATGTGGGTGCTTCAACGAATTCCCCTTATTCTTGATAAAATCTGTACTCTTTATGTTGCCCTTTTCAGAGGCACCCCCGTTATGGTACAGCTGCTTCTCGGGTATTTCGTGCTTTTCCCCTCTCTCGGTATAAAAATCACTGCACTTAATGCAAGTATCATAATCTTCGGTCTCAATTCCGGTGCATATGTTTCAGAAATTATGCGAGGCGGTATCAATTCCGTTGATGGCGGTCAGCTTGAGGCAGCAAGAGCCGTTGGCTTCTCATACTCTGAAAGTATGCTGAAGATCGTGGTTCCCCAGGCAATAAAGAACATTCTGCCTACTCTCGGCAATGAATTTATTGCTCTTATCAAGGAAACCTCAATCATCGGTTATGCAGGTGCACTTGACCTTGTTTATGCATTCAAGCAGATAGGTACAAGCTCCTACGAATATACCGTCCCCTATATTGTTCTTTCAGTTATTTACATCGTTCTCGTTGTATTTATAACAATACTTCTTAAAATTATGGAAAGGTGGTTGGCTAAGAGTGATAGACGTCGTTAATCTTCATAAAAGCTTCGGTAAAAACGAAGTATTAAAGGGCATTACAACCACTATTGAGGAAGGCGAAAAGGTCGTTATTATCGGTGCCTCGGGCAGCGGTAAAAGTACCTTCCTGCGTTGCCTTAACTGTATGGAGGATCCTACGGGCGGTTCAATCTTCTTCGAAGGTGAGGATATTGCAAATATCCACGTTGACATAAACCGCCACCGTGAGAAAATCGGTATGGTTTTCCAGCAGTTCAACCTGTTCAATAATAAAAATGTTCTTGATAACGTAATGCTTGCTCCCTATTCTCTCGGTAAAAAGAAGCTGAAGGAGCTTAAAAAGGATCCTGCCTACAACGGCCCTAAAAATGCAAAGGAATTAAAGGCTCAGTGCAAGGAAAACGCAATGAAGCTTTTACGCCGTGTAGGACTTGAAGAAAAGGCAGAGGCTTATCCCTCCACACTTTCGGGCGGTCAGAAGCAGCGAGTTGCCATTGCCCGTGCACTTGCAATGAATCCCAGGGTAATTCTTTTTGACGAGCCCACATCTGCTCTTGACCCGGAAATGGTAGGAGAGGTTCTTGAGCTTATGAAGGAGCTTGCAAACGAGGGCATGACAATGGTAATTGTTACCCATGAAATGGGCTTTGCAAGAGAAGTCGGCACAAGAGTTATTTTTATTGATGACGGCAGAATTGCGGAGGAGGGAACTCCCGAGGAATTCTTCGGCAATCCCAAGTGCCCCGCACTTAAGGATTTCCTGTCAAAGGTGTTATAAAGAATTTTTGCCTGCGGATTCGTCTGCAGGCTGTTCTTTTCTGTCTGACAGCTGTGTTAAGCAGGGGAAGACAGCTGTTGTTATGCAAATAGTCTAACAAATGTGACATAAATATGTAATTTGTGTAAAAAATGCAGGGAAGCCCTGACAAATATGTGTTTTTCTATTGTGTTGTAAATATTATTATGATATGATAACAGTGAATAAATACATAAATTTGAAAGAGAGGTGCGACAGATGGATAATTCAACTCCTATGTTCAATTTTTCGACAGAGGATATTCTCGCTTTAATTGAAAAGATTCTCAGCGCTCTTAAGAAGGCTTTTGCATGGCTTGGCATTCTCATCCTTCCCGAGGAAGAAGAGACCACAGCTGCAGCAACAGAATAATTAAACAGCATATCAAATAATTTTTTCAGAAAAAGAGGTGTTTTAAGTGGGCAAAGATGATCTCAAGATAGATTTTTCATTCTCAATTCAGGATTGGCTTGATGTTTTCCAGCAGCTTTTTGATATCTTTATCAACTTCTTTGATAAGTTAGGTATAAAGCTTTTTGCTGATGCAGAAGACGAGACAACAACAGCTGCCGCTAACTGATTATAATATTTCAGTTATCGGAAATTCTTAAGAAAAGAGGTGTTCGTAGTGACAGATTTCTTCCAGGCTATATTTATATTCATTACTGACTTTTTAGCTGCTCTCGGTGCTTTCCTCGGCGATAAGTCAACATTTGATGAATTTGCAGAGATGTTTGGCGGTATGACCGGCGAAACAACTCCTGAAGAATAATTTTAATTTGAGAGGTGAAAATAATGTCAACTTTCGATTTTACAGCTCTTATAAAGTTTCTCACTTCACTTTTTGAGGCTTTTATGAATCTTTTTGCTAAGCTCGGTTTCGATCCTACAGAAGAGGATGCTGAAGGCGACGCAGAAGCAGAAGCAGAAGCTTAAATCAATCAGATATGTGCAAGTAATTTTGCATAAGAAAAACCGACAGCCTGTGCTGTCGGTTTTCTTTTTGTCTTTTTTCAGTTTACCGTCATACGGCTTTCAAGAAAATTGTCCCCGCAGTCATTAATTCCGCGGACCCTGAGCAGCTTTTCTGTCCATTCCTTTTCCGCCCTTTCCTCTGCCTCCTGTATCCTGCGGTATTTCTCAAAAAGATTCATCGCCATAGGGCATCTTCCGCCGTCAACCTTTGAGCAGTTGTCGGATATGTACTGATGAGCAATGCTGCGGTCGGAGAATGCCGTTGTCATACAAGTGCCGTCAACAAAACCCTCACAGCAAAGAAGATTTTTTGCGGTACACTTAAAAAACGGGCATTGAATGCCGGCTGTAATCGAATAGTTCATTTTTTTCTGCCTCCTTAAATTTTCTTCTGACTCTGATTCTGTCCCATTGATGGTACACGAATTGTTGTATCATCAATAAGCAGAAAGCTTTTCTGCCGTCACACCGTAAACGGCTTTATCTCGTATTTTTCTCTTTCGACAAAATTCACTTTTATGTGAAAAAATATTTGACAAGTACAGAAAAATGTATTATACTCAAATAAACAGAGTAAATAATACAGAAAACTGTACTGCAACAATATAATAATACAGAATTCTGTAT
Organism: Acutalibacteraceae bacterium; assembly: GCA_045647985.1. GTDB lineage: Bacteria > Bacillota > Clostridia > Oscillospirales > Acutalibacteraceae > RUG806. The sequence goes on along the minus strand of JAZRNB010000062.1, from coordinate 10,247 downwards.
TTGTCAAGCGATTTTTATGCATTTTTTGTATGTGAGGGAGAAATATGGAAACCTATGAGATAATAAAACAGCTGTGCGATGAAAACGGAATAAAGCTGTCGGTGCTGGCATCGGGAATAGGGGTAAGAAATTCGGTTTTTACGGAGCTTAAAATGGGAAGGACGAAAAAACTGTCCGTTGCAACACTTACGAAAATTGCCGATTATTTTGAAGTACCCTTAAGCCTTCTTACGGGAGATGACACGGGAGCCGATGAAAAGCAGAATGAGCTGTTCAGAAAAAGAAAGCTCCTCTTTGACCTGTCAAAAAAGGCAAGTGAAGAGGATCTTGATAAAATACTTCGTATAGTCGATGCTCTCGTCGGAGAATGATTGATGAGCCTGGTACCCGAAGCAGTGCCGGAATAAGACTTTGCCGGGCTGATTTCTGCAGTATAAGGGTAAACGGCATCATAAAAAGTATATTAAGGAGCTGCAATGAAAGGAAATATTTTTGTAAGGACAATTCCCATGCCTATGTCTGTGCGGGCCTTTACGATTCCCGATCCGTCAGGGGATTATAACATTTACATCAACGATGCTCTCTCTCCCGAGCAGCAGAAAAAGAGTCTCACTCATGAAGAAAAACACATTGAAAACGGTGATTTCTATAAGGATGAGACTGCGGCGGTGCTTGAAATGAAAATAAAAAAACTGCTCGAAAAATAACGAACAGTTTTTGTTTTTAATTTAATATTTAATTTTTGCAACGGCTTTTCTTGTCTTTATGCCTTTTCCGTCGGGAGCAATCATGGGCTTGTGTGCTTCACCGGGGAAGATGACAACGAAGATACCCTCTGCAAGGTCTGCTCTTGAGAACTTTTCGGTGTTCTCAAAAAATGCGATGTCATCTGTGTCAAGTCTGTCATTGGTTACCTTCAGAATTTTCTCATCGCAGATATCGATATATTCCTCACCCTTAAGAACATACTGAATGTCAATATACTTCTTGTGAGACTCATAAAGGCATTCATCAATATTCTTGTTTACATACTCACCGAGATTGATAAAGATGTTGTCACCGTCAACGGTGATTCTCTCATCGGGAGTGTTGTCATCAATCTCTGCAAGAGCCTCAAAGGCTTTTTTGAAAGAGGGATGAACCGAATAATACTTGTGTGCGTTTTTGATTGAATCAATTATCATAATGAAAAATCCTTTCATAAAAAATTTTCAAGGGGAGATAAAAATGGAAAACAAATCCTGTTGCTTTACTGGACACAGAGATATAGATCCCGAAAAAATACCTTTAATAGAAGAGAAAACAAGGGAGGTCATCAAGGAGTATATCGGCAAGGGCTTTACCGATTTCTATAACGGGGGAGCCATAGGCTTTGATCTTCTCACCGCGGAGATAGTGCTTGAATTGAAGGAGGAGTATCCGCACATAAGGCTTCACATCATTGCTCCCTGCTCAAATCAGACTCAGAAATGGGGCTATGATAATATTCTGCGTTATGAAAGAATAACCTCTCTTGCAGATGAGGTGAAGTGCCTTTCTCCTTACTATTTCAACGGCTGTATGCAGATAAGAAACCGCTATATGGTGGATAATTCCCGTGTGTGCATCGCATATCTTACAAGCTGCTCAGGCGGAAGCGCAGGCACTGTAAGGTATGCAAAGGACAAGGGGAAGGAGATTGTAAATATTGCCGCACTGCTGTAGGGAGACTTCCCGTAAGAGGGGTATTTTTACTTTACATGAAATTCCTTGCTGTAAAACAAAAGGCTTATATGTCACGGCGCACGGTGACGAGTGCTACACCTCAAACTGACTTCTGAAGAGGGCGGCATATTTTCCGTTGAGCTTAAGAAGCTCACGGTGTGTGCCTGTTTCGAGAATTATGCCCTTTTCCATATAAAGAATTCTGTCCGAGCCTAAAACAGTGGAAAGGCGGTGGGCGACAATGAAGCTTGTCTTGCCCTCCATAAGGGTGCCGAAAGCCTTCTGAACCTTAATTTCCGTTCTTGTATCTATAGAAGAGGTCGCTTCGTCAAGAATAAGAATCTTAGGATTGCAGAGCATTACTCTTGTTATGGAAAGAAGCTGCTTCTGTCCCTGAGAAAGACTGCCGCCGTCCTCTGCGATTACCGTATCAAGACCGTCGGGAAGCCTTTTAATAAACGAATATGAGTGGGAGAGCTTTGCTGCCGCGATGATTTCTTCATCCGTTGCATCGGGCTTTCCCATTTTTATATTGTCTCTTACGGTGCCGGGCATCATCCAGGTGTCCTGAAGCACCATACCGAAGGTACTTCTGAGACTCTCTCTCGTGATATCCCGTATATCCGTGCCGTCAACGGAGATTGAGCCCGAATTTACATCGTAGAACCGCATAAGAAGATTAATGAATGTTGTCTTGCCGCAGCCCGTAGGTCCGACAATTGCAATTTTCTGACCGCTTTTTACGGAAAGATTGAAATTTTCAATAAGGGGCTTGTCGGGCGTGTATGAGAAGAATACATCCTTAATTTCCATTATGCCCTGAGAATCGGTTTTTATAAGTGCATCTTCCTTATCGGGTATCTCCTCTTTTTCATTCAGAAGCTCAATAACACGGGCAGCACAAGCAAGAGCATTCTGTAATTCCGTCACAACACCCGAAATCTCATTAAAGGGCTTTGTGTACTGATTTGCATAGGACAAAAGGCAGGTAAGCACACCGACTGTAATTCCGGTACCCGATATTACCGCAACGGCACCCGTGAAGGCAACCGCCGCATAGACCACCGCATTTACAAAGCGTGTCGAGGGATTTGTGATTGATGAATAGAAAATAGCCTTTAATGAAACCTTGCCGAGATTATCGTTTATTTTGCCGAATCTGTCAAGGTAATTATCCTCCTGAGAGAATGCCTTAACGGTTTTAAGGTTGCTGATTGTTTCATCAATTATTGCCGTCTGCGAGGCTCTCACCTTTGACTGCTCGGAGAAGAAATTGTATGTGTGCTTTGAAATGAATCTTGCAACAAAAAGGGAAACGGGAGTCAGTGCTGCCACAACAAGGGCTATTTTCCAGTCAAGACAAAGCATAAGCACAAGGGTGCCTGCTATTGTAAGAATACCTGAGAAAAACTGAGTAAAGCCAAGAAGCAGTCCCTCCGAAAACTGATCGGCATCGGATATCATTCTCGATACGGTTTCACCGCTTTTGTGAGTATCAATATAGGAAAGTGGAAGTGCATTGATTTTCTTGTATGCACGGTTTCTTATATCCTTTACAACACTGAAGGTAATCTTGTTGTTGATGGTATTCATAAGCCACGAGCCCAGGGCTGAAATGAGGATGAGTACTGCTGTTTTTGTAAGGATTTTTACAATTCCCGCAAGGTCAACACAGCCCTTACCGATAATCAGGTCAATGGCGTCACCGAAAAGAAGAGGAATGTAAAGCGTAAGCCCGACACTTAAAGCCGAAAGCAGAATTGAAATAACAACAAAAAGCTTATAGCCCGAGATAAAGCCCAGAACCTTTTTTATTGTACCCGAGGGAGCTTTTTTATTACTCATTATCGGCACCTCCGTTCTGGGAATTGTATATTTCTCTGTAAATCTCACAGCCCTCAAGCAATTCAGAGTGTGTGCCGATGCTGTCAAGCACACCGTCCTCGGTTACAAGAATTTTGTCGCAGGAGGAAACAGAGGAGATTCTCTGGGAAACGATAAATACGGCAGGAGAGTCGTCAAGCTCCGAAAGAGCCCTTCTCAGTCTCATATCCGTTCCCATATCAAGTGCCGAAGCTGAATCGTCAAGTATCAGTATCGGTGCCTTTTTTACAAGGGCACGGGCGATGGTAAGTCTTTGTCTTTGTCCGCCCGAAAGGTTTTTGCCGCCCTCAGTCAGAATTTCGTCAAGCCCGTCATTTTTCGATGCAATAACATCCTCTGCCTGAGCAATCCTTATTGCAGACAACAAATCCTCTTCCGTTGCATTTTCATTGCCCCAGAGAAGATTTTCTCTGATGGTACCGCTGAAAAGAACAGCCTTCTGAGGAACTACCGCAACAAGAGAATCGAGAACCTCCCGAGAGTACGAGGATACGGGATTTCCGAAAATCAGCACCTCGCCCTTTGTTGCATCATAAAAACGGGGAATGAGGTTAATGAGTGTGGATTTGCCCGAGCCCGTAGAGCCCGTAATGCCCGTTTTTTCGCCCTTGTTAACGGTAAATGTCACATTCGAAAGAGACTCCTCCGAGGCATTTTTATAGGTAAACGAAACATTTCTGAATTCAACTGCAGGCTTTGAAAAATCGGGTACGGTACTTTCCCCGGGATAGGTGACGCAGGGGGAGATATCAAGGATTTCCGCAATTCTGTTGCCTGAGGCAATTGCCTTGGTTATTGTGATGATAAGACTTGCAAGCTTTATAAGCTCAACAAGAATCTGTGCCATATAGTTATAGAGTGCCACAACGCTGCCCTGTGAAATTACACCCGATTCTACTCTTATTGCACCGACGTAAATAAGAATTATTGTGGCAGCATTTATAATTACATAGGTTAACGGATTGAGAAGTGCAGAAATCCTGCCTGCTTTCTTTTGTGCTGAGAGAAGAAGTGAATTTTTATCCGAAAAATCCGCAATATCTCTCTTTTCCGTTGTGAATGCACGAAGGACTCTCACACCTGTAAGTGAGTTTCTTGTTTTTGAAAGAATACCGTCAAGATGCTTCTGTACGGTCTTGTAAAGAGGTACGGTACCGAGCATTATTGCAAACACAACAACGGACAGCAGGGGAATTGCTCCCGCGAAGGCTGCGGCAGAGGGTGCGTCCACCGTGAATGCCATAATCATTGCACCGAATACCACAAAGGGGGAGCGCAGAAGAAGACGGAGTGTCAGGTTTATGCCGTTCTGTACCTGATTGATGTCGCTTGTCATTCTCGTTATGAGCTTGCCTGTTCCGAGAGTATCAATTTCACTGTATGAGAGCTGTCCTATATGCCTGAAAAGTGAATATCTCAGTCCCGTGGAAAAGCCTACTGCAGCCCTTGCGGAGAAATACTGTGCGGTAATTGAAAATGCAAGGCCTATAAAGGCAAGAAGAGCCAGAAGCAGGCACATTTTAAGAATATAGGTAACATCGCCGTTAAGTATTCCTATGTCAATGATTCTTTTTACAACAAGAGGAACAAAAAGCTCCAGAAGTGCCTCAAACATTTTGAAAAGAGGCGCAAGAACCGTTTCGATTCTGTAATTTTTAATAAAAGGAAGCAGTTTTTTCAATATAATCACCAAAAAGATACTATCACAGTTTGTTAAATTTTTCAATACGGACATAGGTTTTTCTTGCATATTTAATACGGGTGTGGTAAAATATTTTGCTGTAATATGATAAAATTTTTCTGAAAGGATGTATTTTTTATGTCAGGCCATTCCAAATGGAGCACCATAAAGAGAAAGAAGGAAAAGACCGATAATGCCAGAGCAAAGGTCTTTACAAAAATCGGCAGAGAAATCGCCGTTGCAGTTAAAGAAGGCGGTCCCGACCCTGCAGGTAACTCAAAGCTCAAGGACGTTATTGCAAAGGCTAAGGCTGCAAACGTTCCCAATGATAACATTGAAAGAATCATAAAGAAGGCTGCAGGCGAAGGCGGCGGCGACAATTATGAGGAAATCATCTATGAGGGCTACGGTCCCTCAGGTGTTGCAGTTGTTGTTGAGGCACTTACGGATAACAGAAACAGAACAGCAGGCGATGTAAGACACTATTTCGATAAGTTCGGCGGCAATATGGGTCAGTCAGGCTCTGTTATGTTTATGTTTACCCGTCAGGGCGTTGTTCTTGTTGACGGTGAGGATGTTGACGAGGATAAGATTATGGAGGATGCCCTGGAAGCAGGCGCAGATGATGTAATTCCCGATGAGGGCGTATTCGATATCCGTACAGCCATCAATGCTGTTGCAGATGTTTCCGAGGCTCTTACAAAGCTTGGCTACACCGTAGTTTCCGCTCAGCCCGAATATGTTCCCTCCACATACACCGCTCTTCAGGGTGATGACATTACCCGTATGGGCAAGATGCTTGAAATGTTTGAGGATAACGATGACATTCAGGCTGTATGGCACAACTGGGAAAACGAAGATGACTATGAATAAGATAATTGATTTCTGTCCCGATAAAACAGAGGTGTTCTTCTCGTTTTTGGAGAATCCTCTTTCAATATCGTCAATTTTCTGTCAGATTAATCTGCCTTTTCTCGAAAATCCCATAACAGTCCGTTGGTACGGTGTTATCATTGCATTCGGTCTTACCCTTGCAGTGCTTTTCGGAGGAAGAAAGGCATATGTCTGGAAAATGGATATCAACAAGATGCTTGATGTTCTCATTTACGGAGCTGTGGGTGGTATTCTCGGTGCCAGACTTTATTATGTTTTCAGCAAGTGGGACTACTACAGCGTCCACCTTGATGAGATTTTTCAGATATGGAACGGAGGACTTGCCATTTACGGCGGTCTCATAGGCGGTATCATAGCAGGACTTATAGTCTGTAGGATAGAAAAGCTCAATGTTCTCAATCTGCTCGACCTTTGCGGAATGAGCTTTCTCATCGGTCAGGGCATCGGCAGATGGGGTAATTTTGCCAACCAGGAGGCATTCGGAACAAATACCGAATCCTTCATCGGTATGTATTCCGTAAGAACCGAGGCTTATCTTACCGCACTTATGAATTCGGGAACGGATATTATTGTGGATCCGTCAAAGCCCGTGCATCCTACCTTCCTTTATGAATCCCTCTGGTGTATCTTCAGCTTTATAGTTCTTTACATAGTCTGTCAGAAATTCCGTAAGTTCTCGGGACAGCTTTTCCTCGGATACGGCTTCCTTTACGGACTTGAAAGAGCAATTGTAGAGGGAATGAGAACAGACTCTCTTTATATAGGAAACACAAATCTCCGTGTTTCTCAGGTGCTGTCTCTCGGACTTGTTATTGTCTGCGGAACCCTTCTTGTTATATTCACAATAAAGTATACAAAAAATCCCAAGCCCATTGAGGGTGTTGACTATTTCAATGAAATTCCTCTTTACCGCCACAGAAAAAAAGCGGCTGATATGAAGAAGGCAGTTGAAAAAATTGACGAGGAATTAACGGTTCTCAAGGCCAAGGACGAAGCAGGGCTTCTTGCAAAAGCCGAAAGTAAAAAAATTGCAGCTCTTGAAGAAAAACGTCAGAAGGCTCACGAGGAGCTTACCCGTGCAGAAGAAAAGGTTGCAATTCAGGATGCAAAAAAAGCCGCAAAGGCTAAAAAAAGAGCATAAACAGAAAAGACTCCGGGGATTTTTGTTTCCGGAGTTTATTTGAATTATAATCCGTCTGCAGCATTTGCTTACCGGTGAGTGCTGAATAAATCTGTTTTTATAAGGGATGCCCTCTGCACAGAAAATTTTGTTGCACTTTTTTCTCAGGGACATTATCTTCGGCATCCGAAATATTTCAACGGAGTTGATTTTTTATGTATTTTCTCGGCATTGACGGCGGCGGTACAAAAACCACCTGTCTTGTTTCAGATGAAAATTTAACAGAAATATACCGCACCGTAGGCTCCTCGATAAATTTCTATTCCGAGGGACTTGCTGCTGCCCGTGAAAATATGAAGGCAATGCTTGCCGATATCCGTGAAAATACGGGTATATCCCGTTTTGACGGTGTATGTGTGGGCTCCTCCGCACTTTTCGGCAGAGCAGACCAAAAGACAAAATCCGACTTCTGTGACGGAGTTTTTGAAAGTGATAATATCATAATGGATTCAGACCTTTTCATTGCTCTCAAGGCAGCTGAAAAGAAGAATGTAGCAGTAATTATTGCAGGTACGGGTTCAATGGCTGCAGGCTTCAATAAGGACGGAGAAATCATCACCAGGGGCGGCTACGGCTATATCCTGGGGGATGAGGGAAGCGGCTACAGAATCGCTCTCGACGGCATAAGAGAGGCTGTAAGAAGCCTTGACGGGACAGGGGAAAATACTATTCTCGGAGAAATGCTCCTTGACTTTTCGGGAGTGAAATCCAGGGAAGAGCTGGTAGATAAATTCTACTCTCCCGAAAAGGACAGAAAGAGCCTTGCCGCATTTTCCGTGAAGGTATCCGACGCGGCAGAAAAGGGCGACACAACCGCACTTGCAATACTCGGCAATCAGGCTCAGCTTCTTTCAGAAACTGCAGCTGCACTTATAAGGGAAATGCCTCCTATGCCTTATATCGGTCTTTACGGCGGTGTTTTTCAGCACTCGGAAATTTTCAGAAATTACTTCAGAAAGCAGCTTGAAGGCATCTGCACGGCTTGTGAGCTGATGTCTGCAGAGCCCGTTTACGGCGCTGTAATTGCCGCAAGGGAGACGGTATTATGATAACGGAGTTTATATGGGATTTTGACGGTATGCTTTTTGATACCTATCCCCACACAACCGCTGCCTTATGTGAATATTTCAGACGCCACGGCAGGGAAATAGACCCCGAGGAAGCCTTCAGTGAGCTTAAAATCAGCATCCGCAGGGCATTTTCCCACTTCGGAGTGACCGAGGATGGGGAGAGGGAGTTTTATGAAATTGAGGATGACCTTGATTTCTCTCCACACGGTGTGCCTTATGAGGGTATCCCCGGAATACTGAAATTTATTGTTGAAAACGGCGGCAGAAACTATCTTTTCACCCACCGTGACAAGGTTGCAATTCAGTATCTTGATAAATACGGCCTTACCCCCTTGTTTACCGATTTTGTTACAAGGGAGATGAATTTTCCCTTTAAGCCTGCTCCTCACGGGATAAATTATCTCATTGAGAAGCATTCTCTTGATAAAAGGCACTGTCTGATGCTGGGAGACCGTGAAATCGACTGCCTTTCGGGACTGAAGGCAGGAATATGCGCCCTGCTTTTCGATGAATTTTCAGCCCTTCGCGGCAGTAAATGTACATTTTATGAGACAACCATTGACGGTGTTGCCGAAAAAGTAAAGGAGCTTATGAAATAAAAGGCTTTGCCTGCAGGAAATCACCCTGCAGGTTTTTTTTACGTTTTTTTCTTTTGTGCGGGATTGATATAAATGTTAAATTCTCAGGTAAATTTTTCCAAAAAAATTGTGATTATATATAATTTGTAAAGCAAAAGCCCTTGACTTTTTATGCTTTTGATTATAAAATAATATGGATAATGCGGGCAGGGTAAAAATGCGGTATTTTTCTCCCGGCTTTTAAATAGATTTTTTACATAGATTTTATTTATTGCATTATTATTGTATCCTGTGCCACACGGCACATTAAATAATTTTATTTTTTTAACAGGAGGTGTATCCGTCTAAATGCAGACTTATGTTGCAATTATTATTGCTGCTGTTGTGGGTGTGATTTTCGGCGTTATCGGCTTTTTCGCCGGCAGCGCTTACAGAAAAAAGACAGCTGAAAAGGCTATCGGCTCCGCAACGGAGGAGGCAAAAAGAATTATCAGCAGCGCTCTTACTACAGCAGAAAACAAAAAGCGCGAAGCTATCCTTGAAGCAAAGGATGAAATCCATAAGGAAAGAACAGAGCACGAAAAGGAAATCAAGGAGAGAAGAAATGAGGTTCAGCGTCAGGAACGCAGAATGATTCAGAAGGAAGAATCCCTTGATAAGAAGACAGAGGCTCTTGAGAAGAAGGAGGAAGTCCTTCAGGGGAAAATCAAGGAGGCAGAAGCAAGACTTGAGGAGGTTGACGCCCTCAAGAGAAGCCAGTTTGATATGCTTGAAAAAATTTCAGGCTTTACAAAAGATCAGGCAAAGGAATATCTCATTAAGAATCTTGAAGGCGATCTTATTCACGAAAAGGCTCTCAAGATTATGGAAATTGAACAGCGTACCCGTGAAGAAGCGGACAACCTTGCTAAGGAAATCATCACAACCGCAATTCAGCGCTGTGCTGCAGACCACGCAGCAGAGGCTACGGTTTCCGTTGTTGATCTTCCCAATGATGAAATGAAGGGAAGAATCATCGGCCGTGAAGGCAGAAACATCAGAACACTCGAAAGCATCACAGGTGTTGATCTTATCATTGACGACACACCTGAGGCAATTACCGTTTCAAGCTTTGATCCCGTGCGCCGTGAGGTTGCAAGGCTTACCATTGAAAAGCTTATTGCCGACGGAAGAATACATCCCTCAAGAATTGAGGAAATGTATGAAAAATCCAAAAAAGAGGTTGAAGCAACCATTAAGTCAACCGGTGAAAGAGC
>JAZRNB010000061.1:0-8682 GCA_045647985.1 Acutalibacteraceae bacterium | reverse complement strand
GAACGGGCTCGAACCGTCGACCTCTAGCGTGACAGGCTAGCGCTCTAACCAACTGAGCTACTGGGCCAAAGTGGTGGGAACAACAGGGCTCGAACCTGTGACCCCCTGCTTGTAAGGCAGGTGCTCTCCCAGCTGAGCTATACTCCCACTTTGCTGCAACCGCTGTTGCGGTTGACTTGCTTTCCTTACGGCTTCATTAATATACTACAACTGAAAACAAATGTCAATACTTTTTTTCATTTTTTTTGTTTTTTTTCAAAAAAGTTTTTGCGCTTACAATTGTTATATATTCTCCGCTAGTTTTCTGATATCATCCGGTGTGAATTTATAAATTTCGGGGCAGAAATGACACTTGACTTCTGTTGTGTCATCCTTAGCCATATCAAAAAGCTCTTCTCTGCCGACGCTTATCAGTGCCTGCTCTACTCTTTTTCTTGAACAGTTACATTTATATTCACATTCTGCGGTATCAAGAACCTCAACATTAAATTCAGGAAGAACCTTTTTACAGATTTCTTCGGGAGTGAGTCCCTGAGCGAGCATCGTTGTGACAGAAGGAAGTCCCTGAAGCCCTCTTTCAACCTTATCTATAATTGTATCATCTGCAGTGGGAAGAAGCTGAATAAGAAATCCGCCTGACACTGCAACTGTAAGATCGGGATTTACAAGCACACCAAGGGCACATACAGAGGGAATCTGTTCACTTGTTGCATAATAGGATGTCAGATCTTCTGCTATTTCACCTGATACAAGAGGAATCTGTCCGACAAAAGGCTCTTTCATACCGATATCCTTGATAACAGTAAGAAAACCGTCAGTTCCCACAGCACCGCCCACATCAAGCTTTCCCTTTTCATTAAGGGGCAGAGTAACATCGGGATTCATAACATATCCTCGTACATTACCGCAGGCATCTGCAACTGCGATAACTGATCCTGCAGGACCGCCGCCGTTGAATCGCAAAGTAACGGAGCTGTCCTTGCCCTTAAGCAGATGTCCCATAAAGGATGCACCTGTGAGCGCTCTGCCGAGAGCTGCAGTACAAACCTTTGAGGTATTATGAATCTGCCTTGCAGTTTCACTTATATCTGTAGTATCGGCCGCAAGTACAAATACGCAACCGTCATCTGTAATACTTCTTACTACGTGAGCCATATTTATTCCTTATTTCCTTTGAGCCAGGAAATATAACCTTTCTTCATTTTCTTCAGGAGGAAGCGTTTTCATATCCCCGTAAACACCAATCACCCTGAAACCGTTATTTTCAAGAGCCATCCGCAAGTATTCCTCGGGATATGCCCTTTCTGTTATATAATCTGTCTGTCTTACATAAAGACCGTCATTATCCTTTGAGAAAATGTCAATATACATCTCAACAACATCTTCTTCATCGCATTCCGAATTCTGCCAACAAAGGAAGGTATCATCCTCATCCTCATACACAAATGTTTTATCAGACAGAACATATCTGTGTTTATAAACAGAATTCACATCAAAAACAAAAAGTCCGCCGGGACGGATAAACATTCCGATGCTTTCAAAAGCCGCTTCAACCTCTTCCTCATATGTGAGATGATTAACAGAATCAAGCGAACACACAGCAGCATCAACCGTGCCGAACAAATCAAGCTCGCACATATCCTGACACAAAAGAAGCACCTTATCCCCGTAAGCCGACAGTTTTTCCCTTGCGATATTCAGCATATCGAATGAAATGTCATTGGCAACGACCTCGAAGCCTTTTTTCAGGAACTGCTCAGCGAGGCTTCCCGTACCGCAGGCAACATCAAGTATTGCTCCTTCGGTTATTCCGTTGCTTTTCAGCAGCGTAAGAATATATTCTGCACGCTCCTCATAATTCACTTCGCCCGTGAACACATCGTAAACCGATGCAAAACCGTTTTCGTATGCCATATTATTCTTTATTAAACACTATATCATATCCGCCTGAGCCGTATGCCAGTGAACGATTGACACGGCTGATAGTTGCAGTAGAAGCTCCGGTTTTTTCAACAATACTGTTATACACAGTCTTATCCTTAAGAAGCTTTGCAACAGCAGCTCTCTGAGCCATAGCTTTAACTTCGGGAACCGTACAAAGATCCTCAAAAAAAGCATAGCATTCCTCAAGTGTTTCAAGCTTCATTATACAGCTAAATAAAAAATCAGTGTTTTCATCCTTGATTCTACTTATCATATTTTTCTCCTGCCTTTTCGGTATTGATGATATTTTAACACATTAAAGAGTAAAAGTAAAGTGATTTAAACCTGAATTTTGATAATATGATGTAATATAAATACTTGAAAATATAAAAAAACTGAGTATAATATAAAGATAATAAATATTTTCACCGGAGGAATGTTTATGAATAAAGGTAAATATTATATTACAACAGCTATAGCATATACTTCAAGAAAGCCGCACATAGGCAATTCATATGAAATTGTACTCACTGATGCCATCGCCCGCTTCAAGAGACTTCAGGGCTATGACGTCTTCTTCTGCACCGGCACAGATGAACACGGACAGAAAATTGAAGAGCAGGCAAAAAGCGAGGGCATCACCCCCAAGCAGCATGTTGATAAGATTGCCGGACAGATAAAGGAAATCTGCGATAATCTCAACACCACATATGATCATTTTATAAGAACAACAGACGATTATCACGAAAAGGCTGTTCAGAAGATTTTCAAGAAGCTTTATGATCAGGGTGATATCTATAAAAGCTCATATGAAGGCCATTACTGTGTTCCCTGTGAAAGCTTTTTCACAGAAAGTCAGTTAATGGACGGCAAATGTCCCGACTGCGGAAGAGAAGTTAAGCTTGCTAAGGAAGAGGCATATTTCCTTAAGCTTTCAAAGTATCAGAAGCAGCTTGAAGAGCATATTGAAAACAACCCTGATTTCATTTATCCCGAAAGCCGTAAAAAGGAAATGGTTAATAACTTCATCAAGCCCGGTCTTCAGGATCTTTGCGTATCGAGAACATCATTCAAGTGGGGAATTCCCGTTACTTTTGATGACAATCACGTAATTTATGTGTGGATTGATGCTCTTTCAAACTATATCACTGCACTCGGATATGATCCCGACGGCAGCGGTGAGAAGTATTCAAAATACTGGCCTGCAGATGTTCACATTGTAGGTAAGGATATCATCCGATTCCACACAATCTACTGGCCGATTATGCTGATGGCTCTGGGCGAGCCCCTCCCTAAACAGGTTTACGGTCATCCCTGGCTTCTTTTCGGTACAGACAAGATGTCAAAATCAAAGGGAAATGTAATTTACGCAGACGAGTTAACTGCAAGATTCGGCGTTGATGCGGTAAGGTACTACCTTCTTTCGGAAATGCCTCACGCAACAGACGGTTCAATATCCTATGAAACAATAATAGAAAGATTCAATTCCGATCTTGCAAACACATTAGGTAATCTTGTTAACAGAACTATTGCCATGATTAACAAGTATTTCGACGGTGTACTTCCCTGCAACGATAAAGCAGAAGCACTTGATGATGAATTCAAGGCTGACATTCTCTCTGCACTTCCCGTAATGGAAAAAGCTTTTGTCGATTTCAGAATTGCAGATGCAGTTGAAGCTGTTATCAATTCCGCAAAGAGAAGCAATAAGTATATTGACGAAACTGCCCCCTGGGCACTGGCAAAGGATGAGGCAAACAAAGAAAGACTTTCAACTGTTCTTTATAATCTTCTTGAAGCTATCAGAATTATTGCAGTTGAGCTTTCTCCCTTTATGCCTGACACATCAAAGGCAATCCTGTCTCAGATTAACTGTGATGAGTCTTCCTATGAAAGCATTCTTTCCTTCGGTGCGGCAAAAACCGGTGTAAAGGTTTCTGCTCCAACTCCCCTTTTCAACCGAATTGATGCACCCGTAATGCTCGCTGAAATTGAAAAGGAAATGAAAGAAAAGGTGGCAGCGGCTCAGAATGCTGCAGAAATTGCCGGTGTCGCAAAAATCGGCATTGAGGATTTCGCCAAGGTAGATCTCAGAGTTGCTGAAATTGTGGACTGTGAGCCCGTAAAGAAGGCAAAGAAGCTTCTGAAACTTACCGTATTTGACGGAGCAGGCAACAGAACCGTCGCATCGGGTATTGCCAAATGGTATAAGCCGGAGGACCTTATCGGCAAAAAGATTATACTTGTTTCAAACTTAAAACCCGCAACCCTCTGCGGCATTGAAAGTCAGGGAATGATTCTTGCTGCTGACTGCAGTGAGGATGATGTAAAGGTTATTTTTGTTGACGGTATCCCTGCAGGCTCAAAGGTCAGATAAATATGTATAATAATATTTTTGACTCTCACGCACATTATGACGATGACAGCTTTTCTGAAGATTTGTCTGAGCTTCTCGGATATCTACCGAAAAAAGGTGTCAGCGGTGTTGTAAACTGTGCAACAAACATAAATTCCTGCAAAAAATGTACCCAAATTTCCGATAATTACGATTACATTTACTTTGCTGCCGGTATTCATCCCCACGAAGCAGAAAATATCAAAGAGAATTTTATTGAAGAATTAAAAGCATTCACTAACCATCCTAAATGTGTTGCAATCGGCGAAATCGGCCTTGATTATCACTATGACTTTTCCCCGAGAGACATACAGAATGAAGTTTTTGAAAAACAGTTGATTCTTGCAAAAGAGCTTGACCTTCCCGTAATTATTCATGACAGAGAAGCTCACGAGGACACACTTAATCTCTTAAAAAAGCACAATCCGAAGGGCATTGTTCACTGTTTCTCGGGCAGTGTTGAAATGGCTAAGGAAATACTGAAACTCGGAATGTATATAGGGCTTGGCGGTGCGGTAACCTTCAAAAATGCAAAAAAGCCAGTTGAGGTAGCAAAATATGTACCTCTCGATAAGCTTGTCCTTGAAACAGACTGTCCCTATATGACACCCGTTCCCTTCCGCGGAAAAAGAAATGATTCTTCTTTAATTGCAATTACCGCTGACTTTATTGCAGAATTAAAAGGCACAGAAGTACAAGAATTGCTCGATATTACTGCATGTAATGCAAAAAATATTTTCGGAATAAAGGAATAAATCACACTTTTTCGTTCATAATATTTACAGGTGATATTATGAAAAAGGAAAACAAGGATATAAAGGCATTAAAATACGGCAGAGTATCCGATAAGCCCGACACAGGACTTGCAGGACCTTTACCTACGGCAAATAGCGAGGAATTTGTCCCGAAGCCTATAGAGGACCTTCAGTTTACTCCTCCTGCATCAAATGATATCTATGACTTTATTCCAAAGCTTAAACCCGACAAATACAAATAAAAAGGGCTGTAAAAAACTTTCGTTTTTTACAGCTCATTTTTTGTTTATCCAATGTTAAACAAAGTATGACAGTGTTTTTTTGTTGTAGAATAAAACATAAAACTGAATAACTTATGTGTTTTAAACTATTTCAGGGACTTTTACAAGCATCAAACTTGCATAAGCCCCTGATTCATCTTGTTTTATGCGTTTTTTATCCGCTTATCATTACTTTTTCTTTTTATCGGAAAGTCTTTCCTTTGAGCCGTCAGGACGAACAACGACGGTATTGTCAAGCTGAGCTCTTAAGTTTGCCTTGTATGCATCAATGTATTCGCGTCTTAAGCTTTCCTGCTCTGCTTTTTCTTCAGCATTCAACCCTTCTGCCTTTGACTTTCTTGCAAGAAAATTTATTCTGTCGATTTTTTCCTGTGTAATCATTATTTATCCTCCTGAGGGGTATAAAAGCCCTTGAATTCCTCGGGGTCAATCTCCCCGTCCCAATCCTCATTATAAGGCTCATTCTCATCATATTCATAGGCCTTGAAAGGTACTTCGGCAAAAGCCTCTGCCTTTGTAAAGCTTTCCCATATGCGGCGATCAACATTAAGAGTGTATCCGCAGCCACCGGGCATCATCCATTCATGCATAGGTCTTTCGGGTAGAGCAAAATACTGCATTATAGTCATAATCACACCGCCATGTGTAATTATAGCAACTGAACGGGGCTCGGTTTTGAGAATCCCCTCGACAATATTGAAAAAGCTCTTACATACGCGGTCTCTGAATTCTCCGTTTGATTCACCGAAAGGTGCTTTTGCATCTTCACCGCCCTTGATCCATTCAACAAAAGCGGGATCAGAGTTCAGCTCCTCTGCTGTCTGTCCTTCAAATTCTCCGAAATCATATTCTGAAAGATCATCAAAAATAACAGGATTTTTATTAGGATAAAGGATTTTGGCAGTTTCAAGACAACGGTTCATAGGGCTTGAAATTACAATCTCAGTATCCGGATATTCATACTCGGCCATCATATCCTTCAACTGTTTTTTACCGTATTCAGTCAACGAAACATCCGAGCTTCCGATATATTTTCCTTCTTCGGCACCCTCCGCAAGTCCGTGACGTATCAAATGTATTTTGTATCCTCGCATAAAGCATTCCCTTCTTATTATTTACAAATCTGTTTTTAGTGGTATAATATATCTATATTATATAAAGATTATCCGAAAAATCAAGAGGTGTAATCAATGAGTATAGGTTTTGCTTCAAAAATTTCCGCATTAAGACGTGAAAAAAATATTACTCAAAAATCGGCAGCTGAACAGCTTGGTATTTCTCAGGCACTTTTATCTCATTATGAAAAAGGCATCCGTGAATGTAATCTTGAATTCGTAAAAAAAGCAGCTGTCTTTTATGATGTTTCAGCAGACTATCTCCTCGGGCTTTCGGACACAAAGCACGGAAACCGGGATATTTTTGATGAATCGGATATTCCGTCCGACACACAGCCCGGAAATACAACAATTCTCCGCGCATTTATCTCACTTATGAACACTGCAGAAGAAGAAGGCGGAGATGTACAAAAATACTTTAACAGCTTTTTTGCCATTGCTGTAAAAAAATTCATTGCGCGTATGACTGCGGAAAAGAAGAATTACCCTGAGCTTTGCGACTTGGCATCAGATTCCTTGCAAATAATAAAAACTGAGTTAAAAAATAAGCCGCAATGTGTAAAAACAACAGAAGCATATGCAGCAGATCTGATAAACGCTGCTATAAACAAATTAATTTCAGACAACTGAGAAAAACAAGGACTGTGAAAAACTTCCGTTTTCACAGTCCTTGTTTTTATTGCTTCAACGCACTTAAAAGACCAAAAGCATTCACTATTACAATCACCATCAAGGAAATGAAGGAAAACACACGAAAGGTATTCATAGCCTTACTCATTCTTCTGAGCGATGTAAGAATTGTGTTTCCTTTCAGCATTATATCAAGGATTTTTTCACTATTCACCCAATCACCCCACCACATTGAATTCAACGATATGCGCAATTGCAGGAATTGTTTCTCCCTGCATAGATATGAGAGGTGACATAAGTGCGCCTGTTCCTGCAAACAAAACTTTTCTGAGCTTCTTTTCCTTCATTAATCTCATAATATAAGATGCTGTCACAACCGCCGAGCACCCACAGCCGGAGCCGCCCGAATCAACATCCTGAGAGTTTATATCATAAATCATAAGTCCGCAGTCATTATGATATTTTTCTATATCAATATTTTTACGGCTATATAGATAATCCTTAAGCAGATCACTTCCCACCTTACCGAGATCCCCGGTAAGAATAAGGTCATAATCCTCAGGTAAACATCCGGTTTCACCAAAAAATTCTGCAATAGACTCTCCTGCGGCAGGGGTAAATGTCAAGAGAAAACCATAAATTTTTTCAAAATCCCGAAACCCTTGATTTTACTGGGTTTTCGCCACTTCAATTATGGGTGCAGCTATGGGGTGGTTGCAATGAAGGAAAGACTATAACGGGTATTTTATAGACATTTTAAGCGAAAGTGTCGGATTTATAAAGTTGAATTAACGGGGTTAAATTTGCAATTTTTACAAAATACACCCCCTTAACTGCCATTTAAGGCAAAAAAGCAGCGTGCAGATTTTACTCCGCACGCTGTTTTTTATTGGAACTTCTTTATTCTCCTGTAAAATGTAGATACACTGATATTCAGCAAATTAGTCGCTTCTTCAAGTGTAATCTTCTTACTTTCGTACTTGCGCCATACTTCATAAAGCTTTGTGTCATCAACACTAATTGACTTTCTGCCTTGATACTTGCCCTCTTTCTTTGCCTTGATTATACCGTCGCTCTGAAGCTTTCTTAAGCGCTCGGATTCTCGTCTGAATAAGCGGTAAAGCAAATCATAACAAGACTTACGGTTGCTGTCATTAATTATAAAGCCGTCATATTCAATATCGAATCCTGCACAGATTCCGTCAAGCAGCTTCTTCTGAATATCATAAGATCTTTTTAACTTTGATATTTCGTTATCAAGATTAACTGTATCAGAAAAGCTTTGTGTGTAAGGCTTTCTTACATATAATCGGTCACCGATATACTTTGTGTCAGTTCTAATTAACCATTCAAGCTGATTAAGGTATTGCATATTACAATCTTCAAGCAGCTTCCAAAGCTCCTGTCTGTTAGAAGCCGGTGCTCTTTCCGAAATGAAGGTAGGAACAGCATTCTTTCGTATGTATTCCTCTTTTCTCAAATCTAAATCAATGCCGGGAATACCCTGAAACAGAGAAGTATCTAAAAGGTCAATAACAGAATAATTCGGTCTGAATCTGTATTCAAACTCTTCATTCTTCCAT
>JAZRNB010000060.1:0-39498 GCA_045647985.1 Acutalibacteraceae bacterium | reverse complement strand
CTTCTGCACGGCACGCGACACGGAGGACGACATGGTGATGGGGCTCAACCTCGGTGCCGACGACTACGTTACCAAGCCCTGCAGTCCCTCCGTGCTTATGAAGCGCGTTGCCGCTCTTTTAAGAAGGGGAGCAGGCTCCGCAGAGGATACGGACGTTATGGCTATTGACGAGCTGAAGCTTGACACCTCCGCA
Organism: Acutalibacteraceae bacterium; assembly: GCA_045647985.1. GTDB lineage: Bacteria > Bacillota > Clostridia > Oscillospirales > Acutalibacteraceae > RUG806. The sequence continues at coordinate 39,305 of JAZRNB010000060.1, read as the reverse complement.
CACGAGGTATGGCTTGACGGACAGAGCATCAATCTTACTCTCAAGGAATACAGCATTCTGCAGAAATTCCTTGCAGTTCCCGGCAGAGTTTTTTCACGCGAGCAGCTTCTTGACGATATATGGGGCTATGATTTTGACGGTGATGTCCGTACAGTTGACTCCCATGTTGCCCGTCTTCGCACAAAGCTCGGCGACTGGGGCGCACAGCATATAAAGACCATATACGGTGCAGGATATAAGCTTGAGGTGAACAAGGATGCGTAATAAAAATACCGCCTCGGAGAAGAAAACAAAGCCTATCAGAAGACAGAAAACAATCACAGCGAGGCTCCTCAGCAGCATCGCTCTGATTTTTTTTATAGCGGTAAGTGTTATAACGCTTGCCTATAATGCTCTGCCCGAATGGGTATATTATCTTAACCCTGCCGTAAGGCTTTATTTTGCCGTTGATGAAATTGAAAATGCCTACGGAACGGATAATTTTGTGGATGTTCTGCGTGACATAGAAAAGGGCTATGATTCAAACATTGAACTCTATGACAAGGGCGGAAGATTTATATATTCCACTCTTGATCCCGATAAAGAAGCCTTGCCCGTGCGCCTTGCAAATGCTCCTACTGTTGACAGTAAGTATAAGCTGACCTACAAAACCTCCCAGGGTGACGTTTCGACAGCGGATAAGGGCTTTCTTATAAAGGTGTATGAAAGCGGAAGCATTGATGTTGACTTCCTTGTGTGCTATGCTCACCTTCCCGCAGGGGAAAGAATTGAAGTGTGTATGCAGGTAAGTCAGGTTATTTCAACAACAAAAATCGACTTTATCATTGCCTTCGGTTTTCTGATGTCTGCACTTTTTATCAGCTTTCTTATTCTTATTTTCTATCTGAGAAGATTTTCAAAGCCTATTGACAATATGTGTGAGATTACAGGACGAATGGCGGAGCTTGATTTCTCCAAAAAGTGTCCCCCCACAAAGCTTATTGAGATGACACAGCTGTCTGAGAGTATAAATACAATGTCCGTAGCACTTGACGAGGCACTTACCGATCTTAATGAAAAGAACGAAAAGCTTCTTCAGGACATCGAAAATGAAAGAACAATAGATAACCTCCGACAGACCTTCATTTCGGGTATTTCTCACGAGCTGAAAACGCCCATCGCCATTATCCAGGGCTATGCCGAGGGGGCTAAAATGTTCTATGATGCAGGCAACGGCAAGGCTGCAGCGGAATATTGCGATGTTATTGCAGAGGAAACCGTGCGTATGAACAATATGATTATGCGCCTTCTTGAGATTACCAAGTATTCATCGGGTGCATATGAGCCCGTCCATGAAAATTTCAGCATCCGTGATATGGTGCAGGATTGGTTTGACAGAAACACTGCACTCGTTGAAGAAAAGGGGATTACCGCCGTAAATGAGATAAGCCCGTCGAGTATCGGAAACGGTGACAGTATCATACTGGCTTCTGTTGTCAATAATTATCTTTCAAATGCTGTTTCGCACATTGACGGTGAAAGAAAAATCGTCTGCCGTACCGAGGATATCGGAAACAGCTTCCGTGTTTTTGTGTTTAATACAGGTGAAAATATTGAAGAAAAGCATATTGATAAAATATGGGATTCCTTCTACCGTGCGGATAAGGCACTTTCCCGTTCTCAGGGACGTTTCGGGCTTGGACTTGCGATTGTTTCATCAATCCAGAAGCTCCACGGACAGGAATTCGGTGTGAATAATGTAGACGGCGGAGTTGAATTTTACTTTGATATCGCAAAAGCAGAATAATTTACAGAACCGACTTCATCTGAGGTCGGTTTTGTTGAATTTAAAAAGCTGCAGATTTATGCTTGATTCTGCAGAAAATAAGGCGGCTGCATTGTCGGGAATGATGCTCTGAACGGACAATTTTTTCTTCAAACTGTATAAAAAAGCATAAGAAAATTTGGTAAAACTGCGATGGCGCTTTTATATATATTATTATTGAAATATTTTAAGAAAAATGGTAAAATAATTACAACTATAGGTGTATCTATTTATAGAAATTATATTTTTCCAAAGGAGAAGTGTGAATATGAACAAGTTAAAGAAAATCCTCAGCGTATTTCTTACTTTAGTAATGCTTTTCACAACACTGTGTTTCTTTGTTCTCCCCGAGTCGGACATCAAAGCAAACGCAGCGAATGACGTTATTATCAGCGTCCCCGAAACAATTTATATGACACCAAACGGCGGTGCTTCAACTGTCGGACAGTATTATGTCAACAATGTTATTTCGGCAGACGGTACTATTACGCTTGATGCTGAAAGAGCAGCAGTCTCAGGTAAGGTCAGCATTTTAGCTCCTATGACAGCTGTAAGCGCATCTGTCAATGTTGTTGCAGCTCCCGGCAGCTCTGTCGGGGAGCCCGTTGTTGAAAAGGAAAATACTACGCTTACTCTGACTGACGGATATTATTCCGGTGACGGATTTAAGCTTACAAGCGTAGCAACCGGTCTCGGTATAGGACAGACAGCCCTCATCAGATGGGAAATTACTCTTACCTATAAAAACGGCTCAACAGCAAAGTATTATGCTTATTCAACTCTTTATACTCCCCACCGTTCGGTAGGTGCTGTTTCCGAAGCAAGACGTTCCGGAACATACAATAATGAAATTTCGTCCTGGATAACCGGTATTAACGGAATCGGCGGTGCGGACAACTGGTCTCCTATTTCTTCCGGTTATGGTGATAAGACCACACAGGGTATATTTAAGTATGATCCCCTTTGGTACGGTCTGCAGGGTGGTTCATCTGAGACTTCTGACGACTATGTAACTGCTTCAACAACAGAGTATTATGTTGAGGCTAAAGCTCCCAGTGGCTCAGACTGGACGAGAGCTATCGGTTACTTGGGTTACATTACAGTAGACTCTTCAAGATATACCAATACAAATCAGATTCCTAATTTTCAGATCGGTTCTGATGCACTTCGAGTTAATGACAGCAAGAAAGACTCTCTCGGAAAATATTATGCATGGTATGTTCTTGGTGACAGTTCCAAGACAATAGGAACAGGAGACAGCGCAACACCTTCAGGTTGGACTGAGTTTGTAAATAAGACTGAGCCTCAGGCTGCATCAAGAAACACCTTGGAACCTGCATTTGCTGTTTCATCAATTAATGGTCAGTATATTCATGTTGCTTCTCAGGGCTACTGTACATATCTTTCCAGTAAAAACTATGCAAATGCTTGTGTTTCCGCACTGTTCACAAATGTAAACAAGGCAAGCCTTCGTGATGCTGTAAAGACAGCTCTCACAAAGCAGGCAGCATACGGTGTAAGAGAGGGATTTGTATCCTCTATCTATGATTTTACAAATTCCGCATGGACAGGATTTGTAAGCGCTTACGAAAATGCCTGCCGTGTGCTTGGTAACCCCTCAGCTGATGCTAATGCCATAAGCAGTGCCGAAACAAGCCTTGAATCAGCAATGGCAAAGCTTGATGATAACCAGGGCAGAAAGGTTTTCTTCAACGTAAACTATGACGGCATCAATCCCAACCTTTATGTTCTCGGAAGCAGTAGTATCACTTCATCAGGTGTAACATCAACAATCAACCAGACAAATGATACCATAACCCTTAACGGTTCAACAACAGCTAACTGTTATTTCCACTATACTCCCTTTGTTCCTTCTGCCGGTACATATACATTCTCCACAACACAGGTTTCAGGCTCACGCTCGGGCGGCGGATGTATTGTTTTGGAATCGCACACAGACAAAAAGACTCAGCTGAGCTCAATGACAGGTCTTGAGCGTAAAAAGTTAGACTTTACAGGAACGGCAAGCTCCGCTGTAGTATATGATGCAGGCCATGCTGACGCAACAGACTATCTGTGCCTGTGGATATGGCAAAGCAGTTCAGCTTCCGAAGTATACAATAATTTTGCACTGAAGATCAAGGTAGAAGAGGGCAGCGCAAAGACTGCATATTCACCTGCTGCAAGAATAACTGAAGCAGACGGTACATATCCCGTTCTTCCCGAGCTTACAAGAACAGGCTATGATTTCGGCGGATGGTATACGGATGCTGCTTGCACAACAAGTGTTACTGCAGATACAAAGTTTGCAGGCGATATGCTTTATGCAAAGTGGACATTAAAGCAGTACACTGTTACATTCGATAATCTTATAGATTTTTCAAAGTGGAATACCGCATCCGCAGGAAACGGTGTCATTTCAGACGTGCGTGACGGCGGCTTCACACTTACATCAAATGCAGGTGTCGGAGAAGCAACATCAAGCTCTCCCTTCTTCCCCGTAACACCCGGTGAAAGATATAAAATTGATATTGACATTACAGGTGATGCCTGGGACGTGTACATCTTCTTCTGTGATGCAAACGGTACATGGGTTGATTTCGCAGACGGTCCTACCAACAGATATTCTGCAAATGCAGGTACAGGTATTCCTGCCGATAACGCAGTATTTACCGCTCCTGATAAGTCCAATGTTGTAAAGGCACAGATCCGTGTGGATGCAAACGGCGGCAGTAATGCTGTTACCTTCAGAAACATCCGTGTATACAAGGAAGGCACGGCAGTAAGTGCTGTTCCTCCCTATACCCCCTCTCAGAAGGTTACATACACTCAGTCCTACGGTACACTTCCCACACCTGTAAAGGCAGGCTACAACTTCCTCGGATGGTATGACGAAAACGGCACGAGAATTACTGCCGATACTCAGTTCAATCTCACATCAGATGTTGTTCTTTACTCAAAGTGGGATGCTTTACAGTATGACTTAACCTGGGTTGACGGTTTCGGAAAGACAATAAAGACAGAAAAGGTTTATTGCGGCGATCCCATTACTCCTCCCGAAACTGATCCTTCGATCACTGCATATACATTCGCAGGCTGGGAAAGCTATCCCGCAAAGATGCCCGCAGGCAACCTTACAATCAAGGCAACCTGGACACCTGTCGAATATACAATTACATATGACGCAAACGGCGGCACACTCTCAGGCAATGCAACTCAGACCTACAATATCAAGTCCTCCTTCGAGCTGCTTTCTGCTCCCACAAGAACAGGCTATGTATTTGCAGGCTGGGAAGTATCAGGCACAGGACACAACTGGGCATCCGCTTATGTCGCAGGTGCTTCTCTTACAGAGCGTTACGGTAATGTAACACTTAAGGCAAAATGGACTGCTGTAGATTACACAATCACTTACGAGCTTGACGGCGGTGCTCTTGCAGGTAATCCTCCCTACGGTTATAAGATTACCGACACGATCACACTTCCCTCTAACCCCACAAAGACAGGTTATAATTTCGCAGGCTGGGATGTAAAGGCAGGCGAGCATAGCTGGGCTTCCTCATATGACGGCGGTGCAAAGATTTCAAATGCTTACGGTAACGTAACACTCGTTGCAAAGTGGACCCCTAAAACATACAAGATAACCTGGGTAAACTGGGACGGTTCTGTTCTTGAAACAGACGAGGCAGTAGAATACAACACAATGCCCGAATATAACGGAGCAATACCTTCAAGAAATGCTACAGTTCAGTATACATACGAATTCAAGGGCTGGACTCCCGAAATATCTGTTGTAACAGGAAATGCCACATATACAGCTGAATACACAGCTACAGAAAAGACATTCACTGTTAAGTTCAACTACACAACAGCAGAAGGCGAAAAGCATATCCTTTTGGAGAATGTTTCCTATAATGCTCCCGTTTCAAGCATAATCCCCGACGAATACAAGATGGGTTATCTTGCATATTATGACGGATTTTTACACAGCCACTATGTTCCCTCCATGAATCTCGGTGATGTGCAGAATGTTACATCGGATATGGAATTCACTGCAACCTACACACTGGTTACAAATGTGGTTCTCTTTGAAGAGGGCGAAGGACATAAGGATCCTACCTGTGAAGAGGCCGGTGTTGACTCAAGAATCTGTTCAATCTGTCAGTATGCACACTCAGAGGTTACAGATCCCACAGGACATGACCACTCTGACGGTGTTGTAACAAAGGAGCCTACCTGTCTTGCAGACGGTGTAATCACATATACCTGCCATTGCGGAGATGTATTTACAGAACCCGTAAATAAGCTTGGTCATAAGTTTATTCATATGACAGCTAAGGCAGCAGCCTGTAACGCACAGGGCTGGAGAGAGCACTTATATTGCGAAAACTGTAAATTCTGTTATGAAACAGACGCAAGTGCAGAAACTCCCTATGAAGAAAAAATTGATCCCTATTATGATTCTCCCGATCATACTCCCGATACGGAAAATCCCGCAACCTGCTACAATCCTCAGTACTGTCTTGTCTGCGGTGAGATAGTTGAAGAGCAGCTTAAGCATGACCTCTATTCAGAGTATGTGTTCAAGGATGGTTCACTCATCAGCTGTACGGTTGCTGATGCTTATAAGATTGTTACAAAGTGTCACAACGAATGCGGATATGATGTAACAGAAGAAAAATACGGCACACTTCCTCACGAATATGAATTCTCAAAGACTGTTGCCCCCACCTGTACAGAGGACGGCTACGATCTCTACGAGTGTAAGAACTGCGATGCTGAAAAACAGGAAAACATCGTTGACAATCTCGGACACACAGAAGGCGAATGGGTAACTTTAACTCCCTCAACCTGTACTGTTCCCGGTGACCGTGAGCTTCACTGCGCAGTCTGCGACGAAGTAATTGCAACAGGCAAGCTTGATCTTGCACCCCACGATTGTGAATGGATAACAGAAGAGCCCGATTGTACAACTCAGGGTATCAGAGAATACACCTGTAAGGTCTGCGGATATGTGGATATGTCCGAAATCCTTTCATCTCTCGGTCATAAGAGTAGCGGTCTTGCAACCTGTGACGAGCCCAGTATCTGTACGGTATGTAAGGAAGTTCTTCAGCCTGCACTCGGTCACTCATGGGACAATGGTGTAGTAACCAAGGAACCTACAGAAACAGAAACTGGTAAGAGAGAATATACCTGTTACCGTGATGAAACACATAAGAAGTATGAAGAAATCCCCATCCGTGTTGTTATTGAGCTTCCCGGAATCCCCGCAGACGGAAAGATAAGCTTTGATGCGGACGAGGACGGCTATATCGGCAATATCGGTGACCTTGTAAAGGTTGAAGAGGGTATTCCTTATACAACAATAGTTGACAATGCAGGTGTTGTTCAGATAAATCCCAACGGAGAAATCTTTGCAACAGGTGACGGCAGCGTTGTTATTACCGTAATTACAAATGACGGTAAATATCAAAAGAGCTTTATTGCAACAGTCAGAACCGTAAAGAAGATTATCTTTGATGTAAACGGCTCACTTACTGAGATAAAGGCTTATATGGGTGACAGCTTCGAGGCAGTTGAGGTTGATCCCTTCAGAGATGAAAACGGATTCCTTAAGACATTCTCAGGCTGGACAATAAACGGTGTTATTGTAACAGATCTTATCTGTACCGGTGATATGTATCTTGTTGCACAGTTCAGCTCTTCCTGCGATTATGAGAAGTTTGATGAGCTTGCAGCAAAGTTCGAGGAGGTTATCAGCGGCAGCTACAACAACGAGGGACTCCTTGAAGCAAATGCAGCTGCAGTAGAGCGTGCAAAGGCTCTTATAGAAGAGTTCACAGCAGACAGAGATACAAGAACTGCAGAGGATCAGTATCTTATTGATGCTGCAGTAGCACAGATTTCCAACTCAATTGCAAGAGTTTATCCTGAAGAAGGCACAACAATTGCAATCCGCGGAAAGACAGAATGTACAGCAGGTACATATGTTGAGGTTGAAGCATTCCTTATGCCCATTGATGTTGCATTCTCTGACGGTGTATGGAGCACTTCCGACAGAAGAATAGGTTTCTATTCCGAAGGTAAATTCTATGCTGTAAAGCCCGGTACTGTTACTCTTACGGTATCAAGAGGCTCTCAGACAGCTGAAATTACAATTGATGTAAAGAGCACAGTAGGCGGCAGAGTTATTTTCTTTGATTCAATGCTTTACGGCTCACAGTACATTCTCGAAGGCGCTTACATCGTAACCGAGACAACAAACCTGTTCTGGTCTCCCTATAAGGATGTACATTTCAGAGTTGTTACCGACCATTCCTACGATGAGTATTCGGTATTTGTAAATGATGTAAAGGTAACTCCTGCTGAAGACGGAACATATACAATTCCTGCAAACACAGGTGACGCACATATCCGAATGGTAGGACTTACTACCGAGGATGTTGAAAACGGAAATGACGGCAGCGGCAGCTCCTCAAAGGTTTCCATCTGGGATCTCATCCGTGAGTTCTTCAGAAAGATCGGAGATTTCTTCAAGAGTCTCTTCGGCGGTTAATTAAATTATTTATGGGATCGTAGCTTTTACGGTCCCATATTTTTTTTGCATATATTGACATTATTGTATATAAAGTGTAGAATATATCTGCAAGGATTAATGAAAATACGATAGAGGCGCGCAGGACAAAAGTAATACGGTGGAGTCACGGCAGGACAGAGAAGCCGTATGAAAGGGGAATGCGCCGAGAGGAAGTGTACAGCCGGAGCATTTTCTCGGAAAGCGAAAGAATATTCCGTTTTCTGTCACGTTTGTGGAGAGCTATCTGACTTTTTGGTTACGACTGTTTTTCACAGCCGTAGCCATATTTTTTTTCTGTCGTGTTTTCGCAAGAAAAAGAAAGGGTGTTATTATGAAAACACGCAAAAAACTTCTCTGTATGTTAATTGCTCTTATGTTCTCATGCTTTATGCTTATGACAGCAGGTGCAACAGCAGTTGATACAACAGAAACCGCTCCTGCAGAGGATGCGACAATTGCAGAAGAAATTACAAAAGAGGTCAGTGACGCAGTTGCTGAAACTGAGCCTGTGCTTACAATCGGTGCAACAGGTGAAACCTCATTCTCCGTTGATGTTGACGGTGAAGTAACAGACTATGACCTTACAGACGGTGACTCTGCAGCAGCTTATGTTGATGCATATGCAGACAACCTTACAAATGACCCCGGTTTCAAGGAGCATATTGAAACAGCTCTCGCTAAGGTACGCGAAAGCATCGGCTCATATGCTACATGGGCTGCTCTTCTTGCTCCCATAATCGCTATTGTTCTTGCTCTTATCACAAAGGAGGTTTATTCCTCTCTTATCATCGGTATCGTTGTGGGCGGATTTATCTATGCCGGCGGTAACTTTGAAACAGCAATTAATCATGTTCTCTTTGACGGCTTTGTAGCAAGCCTTTCCGATAGCTATAATATGGGTATCATCATATTCCTTGTGCTTCTCGGAGCTCTTGTTTCTATGATGAACAAGGCAGGCGGCTCTGCAGCATTCGGCAGATGGGCATCAAAGCATATCAAATCCCGTGTAGGTGCACAGCTTGCAACAATACTTCTCGGCTGTCTTATCTTCATTGACGACTACTTCAACTGTCTTACAGTCGGTTCGGTTATGCGTCCTGTTGCAGATCAGCAGAAGATTTCCCGTGCAAAGCTTTCTTACATTATTGATGCTACTGCAGCTCCCGTCTGCATCATTGCTCCCATTTCATCCTGGGCAGCAGCAGTTGCAGGATTTGCAAGAGGCGCAGGTGCTGACAGCGGTATGAGCCTTTTTGTTCAGGCTATTCCTTATAACTTCTACGCAATTTTCACAATTGTTATGATGGTTGTTCTTGCAGTTGCAAAGTTCGATTACGGCCCCATGAAGCTTCATGAGAGAAATGCAATTGAAAAGGGTGACATCTTTACAAGCGGCACAAAGGTTGAAGGTAATGATGTAGATGCAAATCCCAAGGGTAAGGTTATTGACCTTGTTCTTCCCGTTGTGGTTCTCATTATCTGCTGCGTATTCGGTATGATTTACTCAGGCGGATTCTTTGAGGGCACCGGCTTTATTGAGGCATTCTCAAATTCCGATGCTTCTGTCGGCCTTGTTATCGGTTCTGCAATTGCTATAGTATTTGCAATTGTATACCTTCTTATCAGACGCGTTATCTCCTTCAAGGATGCAATGGCATCTCTTCCCGAAGGCTTCAAGGCAATGGTTCCTGCTATTCTTATTCTTACCTGTGCATGGACACTTAAGGCTATGACAGACAGCCTCGGTGCTAAGATCTTCATTTCTCAGCTTGTTGAAGGCAGTGCAGGCGCACTTCAGGCATTCCTTCCCGCTATCATCTTCGTTATCGCTGTAGGTCTTTCCTTTGCAACAGGCACATCATGGGGTACATTCGGTATTCTTATTCCCATCGTGCTCAGTGTATTCGATGCAGGCAATCCTCTTATGATAGTTTCCATTTCTGCTTGTATGGCAGGTGCAGTTTGCGGCGACCACTGCTCACCCATCTCCGATACAACAATTATGGCTTCCGCCGGCGGACAGTGTGATCACCTTAACCATGTTTCAACTCAGCTTCCCTATGCATTAACGGTTGCAGGTGTTTCATTTGTAACTTATATCATCGCAGGCTTTGTTCCTCAGTGGTACATCTCTCTTCCCATCGGTATCGTTCTTATGATCGGCACACTCATTGCCATCAAGTTCTTAACAAAGAAAAAGGCTTAATCGAAAAGGACACAGTAAGCTGTCTTTGACGTATAAAAGTTAACGGGTATCAGCCACGCTGCAGTGGTTGATACCCTTGTTTTTTTGTCCGTATGAAATGCAGCAGCATATGAAGCTCACGCAGGCTTTTTGCAGTGCAATAAAAAAGGGTATCTGCCAACAGGTAAGCGGCAGATACCCTTAAAATATTTCAGTAAAAAACTTTAAGCCGAGTGGTGCTTATTCGCTTCTGAGAGCTTCAACAGGATCCTTCTTAGCGGCGATGGAGGAGGGAATAAGACCTGCAATGAAGGTAAGTCCCACACTGATGCAAACAAGAAGAATAGCTGCACCCACGGGAAGCTGAGCTGCTGCACCTGTGTGTGTCAGGTACTTAAGCATCAGATTTATCGGTATTTCAAGAAGCAGAGTGGTGAGAATACCGAACACACCTGCCCCCAATCCTATGGTCACTGTTTCAGCGTTGAAAACTCGTGAAATATCGCCCTTAGAGGCGCCGATTGAACGGAGGATACCGATTTCCTTTGTTCTTTCAAGAACCGAAATATAGGTAATTATACCAATCATAATAGATGAAACAACAAGGGAGATTGCAACAAAGCAAACAAGAACAACAGTAACGATGTTAAGCACACTTGTGATGGTTGACATAAGCATACCGATAATGTCGGTAAGTGTTACGGTATAACCGAGATGTCCCTGTGCTACCATCTGCTCATTATAGTAGTTAGTCATTGCATTTATCTCATCCTTAGCCTCAAATGACTTGGGATAGAGGTAAATTGAAGAGGGAGCATTTTCTTCCGAATAACCGATTGCAGCGTATGTCTTTTCAGGTGAGCACTGTGCCTTGAGTGTATCAATATAAGCCTGCTTGAAGGCAATTACCTGCTCATCGGAAAGGAAGCCTTCCATAAGCTTCTTCTTGAGATCTGTCATATCCTTGAAGTCAATAAGATCAGCAATATTCAGGTTAAGAATATCAATCTGAGAAAGGTCGATGCCTTCCATAAGACTCATAAAGGGGGTAAGATCAAGATATTGGAAATCGATTATTGAAAGGTCAACATCAGCAAGTGAGAAATCGTTTACGGTAAGATTTGTGAATTCAAGACCTGTAAGCACGTCTCTGTCGGGACTTGCCAGCTGCTCCTTGACAATTTCACTGTTGAGTGTATTTTCAAGAGCATAGTCCATAAGCTCAGTTGTGAAGCCGATGCTTCCCATACCTGTGGACATAATGTTGTTGGGATCGGGTCTTAAGATACCTACGATATTGATCTGAAGTCCCTGCTCAATAAGCTGCTTTACATAGTAGATATTGTTTCTCTGATCGTTCCAGAGGCCAGTTTTGCTGTCCTTAACAAAATACTGATGATTGAGAACAAGTCTGAATTTCATACCGAGGATGTCGTCATATGTGTACTGGTCAACGATTGTTGTATCCATTTCACCGCCGGAAGCCATCATATTGACCATATCTTCCATAAACTTGTTCTGATCCTTAAGACCGAGAGCATACATAACCATTTCGTTGATTTCGTTGTTCTTATCAACAATAAGAACAACTTCATTGAATGCCTCAGGAAGACGGCCTGTTACAAGCTCGTACTGCTGAGAAAGAAGCTCATTGTCACCGATAAGCTCAACCCAGGAGTTGGTGATAGAGGAAGAGAACATGTTTGTCATAGAGTTTGTCATAGTAGCCATGGATGCAGACTGCTGTGTTGACCCCATAAGAGTGTCCATCATTTTATTGGGGTTTACCTGAACAATACCCTCTGTTGTATCTTCCTTATAAATGTTAAGGGGAGTTTCATACTTGAACTGAATATCATTACAGAGCTCTTCAAATTTATCACGGTTATCTTCAATGTACTGCTTGTAAGACTTGAGGTTATTGGCAGTTGACTGGGAGATAAAGGTGTTAATCATTTCCGTGAATGTAGAGTTGACATAAATCTGGTCAAGGTCGTGATCTGTTTCAAGCATACTTGAACCTAAGTCCATGAGTGCGCCCATAACATTGTTCATATCAATTGCTTCCTTTTCAACGGAAACGGGCATTGCAAGAAGAAGGTCATTCTGCATCTTGTCAATGTAGTTTTCAATACCCGTTGAAAGAGCAAGGACAAGTGAAATACCGATGATACCGATACTGCCTGCGAATGCGGTAAGGAAGGTTCTTGCCTTCTTTGTAACGAGGTTACGAAGAGAAAGTGCGAAGGCGGTAGCCATTGACATTGAAGGCTTCTTGCCCTTCTTTTCTTCCTCATGTCTCTTTTCGGTTTCCGCCTTTCTGTCGGCATCTGTAGGATCGAAGGGATTTGTATCGTTTGTAATCTCACCGTCAAGACAGCTGATGATTCTTGTTGAATACTCGTGTGCCAGGTCGGGGTTGTGAGTAACCATAATTATGAGCTTATCCTTGGAGATTTCCTTGAGGATTTCCATAATCTGAACACTGGTTTCAGTATCAAGAGCACCTGTGGGCTCGTCGGCAAGAAGAATGTCGGGATTGTTTATAAGTGCACGGGCAATTGCAACTCTCTGCATCTGACCGCCCGACATCTGGCTGGGCTTTTTGTAAATCTGCTCTCCGAGACCTACCTGCTCGAGAGCCTTTATAGCTCTTTCCTTTCTTTCCTTTTTGGAAACACCGGAAAGTGTAAGAGCAAGCTCAACGTTTGCAAGAACTGTCTGGTGGGGGATGAGATTATAGCTCTGGAAAACGAAGCCGATTGAGTGGTTTCTGTATGTGTCCCAGTCGCCGTCTGTGAAGTTCTTTGTGGTTTTTCCGTTTATTACAAGGCCACCCGAGGTGTATCTGTCAAGACCGCCTATGATGTTAAGCATAGTGGTCTTACCGCATCCCGAGGGACCGAGAATTGCAACGAATTCATTTTCTCTGAAGTTGATGTTTACACCCTTGAGGGCGCGTACCGTAGTATCGCCCGCAACATAATCTTTTACAATATTTTTCAGTACAAGCATTCTGTCAATTCCCTCCCTGATTATTTCTTATTTTTCTTTTCGGCTTTCATTTTAGCCTTTTCAGACTGTGCCTTAGCCTTTTTTTCAGCCTGAAGTCTGGTTTTTTCAGCCTGCATCTTGGCTTTTTCGTATTGCTTCTGAATCTTAAGCTCGTTCTTACGGGCCTTCTTTTCTGCCGCAAGTCTTCTCTTCATAAGCTTTTCTGAAGCCTTTTCGTCGGGAAGCTTTGAGTGAGAAACCTTTTCAGCCTTTTTGTCATCATTTGCGGCTGCTCTTTCCTGACGGGCAATTGCTCTTTCGCTCTTGGGCTTTTCCTCAGCCTGAGCACGCTTTGCCATAATTTTCATTGCCTCTTCCGTGTAAACGGACATATCAGGCTTTGCCTTTACAGGCTTTTCCGAAACTATGAATGAAGGTATGCCGTTGCTGATTTCTGACTTTTCTGCAGGAGAAGAAGCCGTTTCGGGAGCTGTTTCCTTAACGGGAGCTGCTTCTTTTACAGGATTAGCTTCCTTAACGGGATTAGCTTCCTTAACGGGAGTAGCTTCTTTTACAGTAGTAGCTTTTCTTAAAGGCTTAGTTCTTCGAGGAGCCTTATCCGCAATTTTCTTCTTGGTTTTTTCTTTTTTAGCTTTTTTTGCTTTCTTCGGTGTGTTTTCCATTGCATCAACTGCAACACCGCCGCCCTTTATAAGCTTCTTGCTTTCAGCTTTTCTTCTCTTGATTTCCTTCTTCTTTCTTCTTCTGAGCTTTACATTATCAAGCTTGCCTGAAACAGAAAGAATATAGTAGACAAGAGCTATTACGGCAATAATACCGAAAACTATAAGAATCTTTGCGGTTGTGGAAAGCTCAAATTTTTCTTCGTATATAATCGAGGGGATCTCCTCATCCTCCACAGGAAGCTCCACAATGGGGCTTTCGCTGAAAAGGAGATCGCACAGCCATTCTATGATTTCGTCAGTTGTCATACCCTTGAATTTTTCTGTAATATTCTGGGCATACATTGCGAACATATCAGGCATACCGTTGTCGGGAGAAGCGGTGCTGTCCTGATTTCCGGTGGTTGCTTCCTCTTTATTTTCCGGGGACTCCGTCTTGCCTGTTGTTGCTTCTTCCTTGCCGGTTGTTGTTTCCTCGGTGCTGCCGCCGCCGGACATAAGTCCCGTAAGCAGTCCGCTGTTTTCTTCCATTGAGATTACGGGAATAAGGAATCTCAATATCGTAAGGAAAACGGCAGGTGAATCAGCTGCAATGTAGGTGTACTGTGCATAAGCACCGTTTACAACTCTCTTACTTGAATACGCTGTAGGTGTACCGAGGCTTCCCAAAGAATTGATATCAATTTCGGGAAGAACAATTCCCAGATCCGCATTCTTTGCAAGATCCCCTATAAGGGTATTCAGATTGATGCTTGTTGTTTCTGCAAAGGCCGATGTAAGAAGGTCGCCCAGCCCTGCAGTATCAAGGATATATTTTACGGGATAGAGAATGTTTTCAAGAACACCGTTCATAAGTCCCGAATTGAAGAAATAAACCACATTGGGAAGAATTGCGCAGGCTGTCTTTACGGGGGAAGCTGCCAGTCTGTCAATAAGTCCCGTAACGGGCTTGAGGATGTCGGAGATAATCGCATCCGTACCGGCTCCCGTCTTATATTCGTCATAGGTCTTTATATCCTCGGGATTGCATCCGAGAGCCTCCAGAAGAGGAATAACAGCTGTGTTGTAGCCGTCAGCTCCGGGGATTGTGATGCTGTCCATAATTTTGATGCTCTGACCTGCAAGCACACAGGAGAGAAGGGGAGAGAAGGGAGCAAGCACTCTTGTTACAGCCTTTGTAAAGCCCTCCTTATCACCGTCCTTAAAGCCCCAGTCAAGCTTTACGCCCTTGAGCTTTTCCCAGGAGGATGCGGAGGCTATCTGCTTTCCCGTGTATGAGTAATACTTGCTTACAGAATTGCCCACACCCTGAGGAGTCACATCCATACCTAAAAGTGAGAACAGGGGAGCTGTTTCTTCACTTCCCAGCATTGCGAAAACCTCAGTCACAAGTGTTGTTACAAGTGAGCTTGAATAAATCGCTTTTCTGATTGTGTCTTCTATTGTACCCTCAGGATCTGTTTCCTTTACAAAATCCGTAAGCAGGGGATCAACCTTATCAAGGTACACGAGGTAATCATTTGCCGTAAGATTGGGAGTGTAGGTTATTGTCGTGGGAGTAATTGCAGGATATACCCACTGATAGTTGTTCTGAGGAACTGTCTCAGTTGTAAAGAGTGTTATAAAAATCTTGATTATTTCACTGTTTGATTTTGCGAGTATGGGATCAAGTATTCCTGAAATATCGCTGCCGCCTGCAAGCTTACCGATGCTTTCTTTGTTGAGCTTTAATGTTTCAACAATGAAATCCATTATAACGATAAAAGCGGAAGCAGAATCAACCGTATAGGTGCCGCTGCTTTCTGTAGCACAGGCAGCAAGCTTTTTAAGGTCAATTTCGGGAACCTGAAGCTTTACATCTGAGCCTAAAACCTCTGAAAGATCAATACCCTCAAGCATTTCGTTGATATTCATGCTTGATTCAAGGTCAGAAGCTGAGGTGATGAGCTCTGAAATACCCGTAATGGTGAATATACCGACAATCTTGATTGAAAGAGGCTCAAGAAGACTTGTGATTGCAGCGGAAAGCTTACCTGAATCAAGATAGTGTGCAATTTTCGGAAGCGTCTCACAAAGACCTATAATCGGATCGTCAAGAAGCTTATCAATTGCAGCAAAAGCCATATCAATGATATTCTTTATGATGCTGCTTCTGTCCTTTGCCGCAGATGCAGCAAAATCGGCGCTTGACATAATCGAGGGACAGTCAAGTGCAGTGAGAAGCGGGATAATTGCATTGCTGTAGCCGTCATCACCCTGGATAGCCATAAGAGCATTGATATTTATCTTGCCTGCACAAAGAATAGCATTAAGCACCTCGTTAAAGGGGCTGAGCATTGCAGAAAGTGCCTTTCCGAAATCCTTTTTCGAGGCTACGCTCCACTGAAACTTCGCAGAAGCTTCAATCACAGCATTGAGATCTGCACAGGAGGCAATTTTCTTGGAAATTGCGGGATATCCCGAAAGTGCATTTGCCAATGCAGCAGGAGAAATATCAACGCCTATAACGGAAAAGGTATCCGCATTTTCTCCGAGAGCCTTATAAATTTCAGCAAACAGGGAATTCAGAGTTTCGTCGGAATAAAGGGTATCATAAAGCATTCCCTTTATATCCGTATCCTTTCCGCCTGAAGCCAGAATTGATTTTACAAGGGAATTCATTTTCGGTATTGTGAGCTGAATCTGCTCCCTTGTAACTCCCTGGGGTAATTCCACCGCACCTGCATTAATGAGGGTAAGTGGAGTGAAAGCAATTATAAACACAAGAACCGTTGCAATGAATTTAGTTAACCGTCTCACAAATGTCACCTCTTGTCAGTACTGCATTATTTTTGATAATTGATATTGCGGAGCTTACCACAACATCACGGATTATTTCGATGGGGTATGGCTTTTCATACATAATTGCATCCGAGCACACGTTACCTGTCATATCAACAACAATAAGCGTTGTGATGTGAGCGTTTTCGGGCGTGTAGCCCATTTTTACCATATAGTCAATGAGACTGCGGTAGATATCTGCAATTTCGCTGTCATAGAACTCGGGCAGATGCTTTATGCAGGAGGCCAGATTCTTTGACATAACGGGAAGTATTTCTTTGTTTTCAATAAGAAAATCAATAAAGCAGTTAAGAAATACCTTTACTCTTCCGTAAAAATCTCCCTCCAGCGAGAGGGGCTCGGAAAGAGTGGACTTCAGTACGGCCTTCATATACTCCGTGCTTTTGTAAAGAATGATCTGTTCAAGAAGGTCGCTTTTATCCTTGAAGTAAAGATAAAATGTACCTCTTGCAATTCCTGCAGCCTTGACGATGTCGTCAATAGCCGTTGCATTAACGGAATGTTCTCTGAAAAGCGAAAATGCAGTATCAATTATGTTCATCTTTTTTTCGAGCTTTTTGCTTACAGATGCCATTGATACATTATTTCCTTTTTTCCAATATTTTAATAAAAAAGTATTAAAATTAACTTAAAAAAATGACAAATTGTCAGTTTTTGAAATCTGCACAAAAAAAGACACCCGTCATTTTTCAGGCAGCCCTAATAGAATACCAAAAAAATGACAAAGTGTCAATAATTTTTGCTTATTTATATTATATTATTAATAAATATTTTACAGGTTGTTTGTCAAAAACCGACAAAAAACATGCTGAAGTTGAAAAAACTTATTTTTCTGTATGTATGTCGAGCTGAGGATAGGGGATGCTGATGCCGTTTTTGTCGAAGCCCAGCTTTACATCCTTTATAAGATCGAAGTAAACAGTCCAGTAATCCTCTGCCTTGCACCATACTCTTACGGTGTATTCAAGGGCGGAATCCTTGTGTGCGGAAAGCCTTGCAAAGGGCTCGGGAGAGGGAAGCACCATAGCGTGATTGCTGCAGATATCGGTCAGCACCTTCTCAACCTTGTCAATATCATTCTCATAAGCAGCCGTAAATGTAAGATCAACTCTTCTTTCCTTGAGTGCGGAAACATTGGTGAGTGTAGCATTGGAAATTGTGGAGTTCGGAACAATAATTCTTCTGTTGTCTCCTGTGAGCACCTTTGTGTGGAAAATGCTGATTTCCTCAACGGTACCGACAACATCGCCTGTAGTGATGAAATCACCGACAGAGAAGGGCTTGAAGACGAGAATTATGAAGCCGCCTGCAATATTGGAAAGTGAACCCTGTAAAGCAAGGCCTACGGCAAGACCGCAGGAGCCGATTACTGCAATCATTGAGGTCATGGGTACACCCATAATTGCAAGAGCTGTAATGGCAATGATAATTTTGATAAGAACGCTTACGATGTTGACGATAAAGCCCTTTGTGGAGGCATCAATTTTTCCGAGAGCCTTAGATGAAGCAGCCTTTTTTGTGATGATGTTGGCAATTTTGAAGCCGATGATTAGAAAAAGAATTGCACCGATAAGCTTTCCGCCGTAGGTTACGGCAAACTCCTGAAGAAGACCTATAAGATTTTTAACATAATCGCTTGTTTCTGCAAGATTTGTGGGGAGATCTGTAAGCTCGGATATGCCCTCTTCGATATCCTGAACAATTTCAGCAACGGTTGTGTTTTCAATTGAAAGACGCATTCTGCATATTCCTTCCTTTTTTTTCTTAATAAGACAATTTTACCATCCTTTTTTTTGTTTTTCAACAGAAATTTTATTTAGTGAGGGGATTTCCTCTTTTATTGTATGAGAAACACCTGCAGCCCCGGGAATTGGAGGCAGAGACTGATAAATTGTAAGATTCTTTCTTATTTTGCCGGACAGCTTTATAAGAGCAGGAACATTTGTCAGCACCATAAGAGTGTTGAATATATCTGTCAGCAGCCATACGGTTTTTACGGGCATAATGCAGCCGAGAAAGATAAAAAACAGAGATGAAAGCATATATATTCCGTCGCTTTTTTTACCGAAAATATATTCAGACGAATTTCTGCCGTACATATTCCAGCCGAGAATTGAAGCAAAGGCAAAAAACAGAACGGAAAGAGCAATAAATACGGCAGCGCCCCTTTCACCGAAAATACTTCCGATTGCCATAGTCACCGCTTCTGAGCCCGTAATCGCGGGATCGGGTGGCGTATTACCCGTGTAAAGCACGGTGATAACGGCAAGTGCGGTAACGGACAGCATTAAAAACGTATCAATAAAAACTCCCGCAATTCCGAGAGTTCCCTGAAAATGCGGATCCTCAGTGCTGCTGAGAATGTGTGCCGAGGGACTCGAGCCCATACCTGCCTCATTTGTAAAAAGTCCCCTTTTTATGCCCTGGGATACAGCTTCTTTAATTCCGATTCCCGTAATTCCGCCGAAAAGTGCCTTGGGTGAAAAAGCACAGGTGAATATAAGCCTGATTGCAGCCGGGAGCTGCTTTATGTTGAATATGATTACACCGAGACAGCTCAGCGTATAAAGGACAGCAAAAGCAGGAATTGCTTTTTCCGAGAACCGGGCAACTGCCCTTGTGCCCCTGAAAATATAAACGGCTGCAAGAACGGTAATTCCGATCCCGGTGATGAAGCCCGGTATTCCGAAAGCCTCAGAAAGTGCTTCCGATATGGAATTTGACTGTACCGCTACACCCGTAAAGCCCAGTGCCACGGTTGAGAAAAGGGAGAATGCAAGTGCCGGTATTCTGCCGCCCTTATTTCCGAAGGCTTCCGTAATGTAGTAAGCAGTGCCCCCCGTGCCGTCTGCTTTTCTTGTGATAATTGAAAGAGAAGCCTCCGAATAAGCGGTAGCCATACCGAAAAAGGCAGACACCCACATCCAGAAAACCGCCCCGGGACCGCCAGCGATAATTGCACTCCCTGCTCCCACAATGTTTCCCGTGCCCAGCTGTGCCGCAAGGGACGCCATGAGTGACGCAAAGGGACTTATTCTGTCCTTATTGCTGTCCTTTCCCGAAAACATATTCCTGATTCCCTGAAAAAGATACCGTACCTGAACAAATTTCAGCTTTACGGTAAGAAATATCCC
Organism: Acutalibacteraceae bacterium; assembly: GCA_045647985.1. Taxonomy (GTDB): domain Bacteria; phylum Bacillota; class Clostridia; order Oscillospirales; family Acutalibacteraceae; genus RUG806. The sequence goes on along the minus strand of JAZRNB010000060.1, from coordinate 19,084 downwards.
CGTTGTCAGCAGCACAACGGGAAGCACAACATCGGTCAGATAAAGCATAGAAAAATCCCCCTCGGAACAGAATATGTCCGAAGGGGAACAGTTATGAATCAGCCGATGATTGTAAGCTTTTCGGTAGTAATCTGAGTGTCCTTGCCGTCCTTGTTGTAAATACCCTCAAGAAGGATATATTTTCCTGTTGCAGGTACAGTGTCGGTTTCGGTAAAGTGCATTGACCAGGCTTCATTGTAATAGGGATGCTGAATTGAGTTTTCTGACAAGGCTCTTCCGAATACTCTCACATTTGAATTTTTGAAATTATCGGGGAACTGAAGCATATTTATAATCTGAACTCTTACAAGTGTGGGACTCATTGTTGTCATATCAATATCATAGCCTGCATTTTTGAATTCCTCAACCACCTCAAGTGTGATATCTGTCATCCAATATCCGTCAAGGGCAGCCTCGTTCTTTTCCATTTTTCCCTCAACCTTTACATAAGAGCCGGGTTCGGGTATATCCGTACCCTCGGGAAGAACAATTTCCCACTGATAGTCGCAGCACTTTGTGTTATCAGCATATCCCCATACATAGTAACGGGTTACATCACTGTAGGCATCTGTAAGCATTGCAAATGTGCCGTCCTTCTTGAAGGTTTTTCCCTCATAGCTTTTTCCGTTTTCGTCATAGAAAAGGTTGCAGTAGGCGGAATACTCCATCTGATCAAATTTTTCCTTCATTCCCGTATCAAGCTCACCGTCGGAAAGAAGTGCGTCAGCTGTGGGATTTGAGGCAGTGCCCGTGCCGCAGGCAGAAAGAGTAAGTGCAAGTGAAAGTGCAAGAATAAGAGCGAATAACTTTTTCATAATTTTATCCTTTCCTGCCGATTATGAAGAATACGGCAAATACAATAATATCAATTGCAACAATTGTAGAGCCCACGGGAGTGGATGCCATAATTGAAACAAGTATACCCGAAAGTGAGCAGATAACAGAAATTATGCTTGAGCATATAACCACACTTCTGAAGCTTTTGAATACCCTCATAGCAGAGAGAGCAGGGAAAATAACAAGAGCCGAGATGAGAAGCGAGCCTACAAGATTCATCGCGAGAACAATGATAACCGCTGTTATCACCGCAATGAGAAGATTGTAAAGAGAAGCCCTTGTGCCTGTTGCTGCGGTAAAGGTTTCGTCAAAGGTTACTGCAAAAATTCTGTTATAGAAGAATATGAACACAAGAATCACAATAATTGACATTGCAATGCAAAGCAAAACATCTGTAACAGACAGGGTAAGAATTGATGTGGAGCCGAAAAGTGTTGAGCAGACGTCTCCGCTGATATTTCCCGAGGAGGAAAATACATTGAGAAGCAGATAACCGATACCGAGAGATGCCACGGACAGCATCGCAAGGGAGGCATCGCCCTTTATTTTTGTCTTACTGCCCGTTGCAAGCAGTATGATTGCTGAAATAACAGTCACGGGAAGCACGAGAAGCATTTCGTTCGTAAGTCCTGTAATTCCGGCTACCGCCATAGCGCCGAAGGCAACGTGTGAAAGACCGTCACCGATGAAGGAGAAGCGCTTAAGCACGAGAGTAACACCCAGAAGAGAGGAGCAAAGAGCAATCAGCACCCCGACAATAAGCGCCCGCTGTACAAAGGGGTAGTACATATATTCTGTTAATCTTGTTATCATTTCCATTACCATGCACCCCCTGCCTGACGGGTAAAGGCTTTTCCGATCTCCGTTTTTATGTAGTCTTCCTTGGTACCGAAGAAAAGTGGAGTGTGGCTGATGTGAAGAATGTGTGAGGCATAATTTACAGCCGCATTTATATCGTGAGATACCATAATTACGGTAATTCCGTCCTCGCGGTTAAGCTTTTCAATAAGCTGATACATTTCCGCTGTTACCTTCGGATCAAGTCCTGCCACAGGCTCATCGAGAAGAAGCATTTTTCCCGTCGCACACAAAGCACGGGCAAGAAGCACACGCTGCTGCTGACCGCCCGAAAGCTCTCTGTAGCATCTTTTTGCAAGATGGGAAATATTCATTCTTTCCATCTGCATTTCTGCAAATTTTTTCTGCGCCTTTGAGTAGAACGGTCTTATACCGCACTTGTTCAGAAGTCCCGAAAGAACTATTTCTCTTACGGATGCGGGAAAATCCTTCTGAATGAGAGTCTGCTGAGGAAGATATCCGATTTCTGTGGACTTCAATCCGTCAGATGTGGTGATTGAGCCCGACATAGGTGCCTTGAGCCCTAAAAGAGCCTTTATGAGGGTACTTTTACCTGCGCCGTTTTCTCCGACAATGCAAAGGTAATCCCCCTCGTTTACATGAAACTGAAGATGCTCGGTTACGATTTTGCCCTCGTAGCCTAAAGTGACATCATTACATATTAGCTGTGCCATTGTTGTCCCCCTTTTCAGGAAAGTGCCTTTTTCAGAATTGAAAGATTTTCCTTCATCACATCATAATAAGACACCGAAAGCTTGTCCTTTGTTACTGACTGCAGTGCATTAAGTGTGAGTATTTCCTGATTTTTTTCCTTTGTTGTATTCTTTACCGTTTCGGCAACGGAACCGTCAGATGTTTCCGTTATGAGAATGTAGGAAAGAGAATTCTTATCAATTTCCCCCGCAAGACGCTTTACCGTTTCAAAGCTTGCCTCGCTTTCTGCAGAGCATCCCGAAAATGCAGTATGATATGTAAGTCCGTAATCCTTTGTAAGATAAATAAAGGGGAAGCGGTCTGCAAAAACAAGAGTATCATTTTTACATCCTGAAATTACGGTGCCGTATTCATTGTCAAGAGCCTTCAGTGCTTCGTTATACTCTGTGAAATTCCTTGTGTATATTTCAGCGTTTTCGGAGTCTCTGTCACAGAGCACATTCTTTATAATTTCCGAAAGAGCCATTGCATTTTTCACGGAAAGCCATATATGCTCATCGTGTGCGTGATTATGCTCCTCGCCTTCCTCGTGGCGGTGCTCATCATCACCTATAGCCTCAACGCAGTAAAGCTTTTCCTCCGGAAGATTGTGCATAAGATCAAGTATGACCGTGTCTTCATTTTTTGAGGTTTTAAGAACATCGCTTACCCACTTGTCGCTGTCTCCGCCCGTATAAATAAAGATATCAGCTTCGGAAATCGTCACAATATCCCTTGCAGTGGGCTGATATGAGTGAAGGTCAGTACCGGAGTCAAGAAGAAGGGTAACCTCCGTACCTTCAACACCCTTTGTCAGGTTCATTGCCCAGTCGTAATAAGGGAAAACGGTGCAGACAATCTGTAACTTTCCGTTTTGCACATTCCCGCCCGAGCAGGCACAAAGCCCTGTTATCATAATTATAAGTATCAGCAGTATTGCCGTTAATTTTCTTTTCATTTTTTATCCTTCCTTTACTCTGCAATCTTTACAGCAGCCGAAAAGAGTGGTGCTGTCTACCTTTACTGAAAAGTCATTTTCCCCGAGAATATCCGAAAGCAATTGCTCGCTCAAGGTGTGTCCCATATGCAGAAGCTTACCGCATTCCGTACACTTTAGGTGCAGGTGGCTGTGGCATTCCTCGCTGCCTGCCAGCTGATAGAGAAACTGTCTGGAATTGCCCTTTACAAAGCGCTTGACCGTGCCGTTCTCCACAAGCCTTCCGATAAGACGGTAAATTGTGCTTTTCCCCGGTGCATCGGGACAGGAGCCTCTTAATTTTTCGGTAAGCTCATCTATTCCCATAGGGGTATCTTTATTCGCTTTAAGAAAGCTCAGAAGAATATCCTTCTGATGTGTATTGTAGGTTGCCAAGAAATCATCTCCAAATTGAGAATTACTCTCAGATTATTATACAACAACAAAATGATAAGTCAAGATAAGTTTGTTGAAAAATAAAAACTTTTATGTTAATATTACTTATACATTCAATTGCGATCTTTCCGTTCAGGAGGAAATATGAGAAAAATTGAGATCCTTGCTCCCGTAGGGGGCGAAGAGCAGTTAATTGCCGCAGTAAGAAGCGGTGCGGATGCTGTATATTTCGGTGCAGCCTCCTTCAATGCAAGAAGAAATGCCGATAATTTTACCGATGATGGCTTTATCGGTGCGGTAAGCTACTGTCACGAAAGAGGAGTAAAGGCTTACATAACTCTTAATACGCTTATAAAGGACAGCGAAACAGCAGAATTTGAAGAAACACTCGGTCTTATTGCCCGAAGCGGTGCGGATGCGGTTATTGTTCAGGATATGGGTGTGTTCTCCCGCGTAAGGGAATGTGTGCCGTCACTTCCCGTACACGCATCTACTCAGATGGCGGTGCATAATGTGTCGGGAGCAAAGCTGCTGGAGAGCCTCGGCTTTTCCCGTATAGTCTTAGCAAGAGAGCTGAGCTTCAGGGAAATCAAGGAAATTGCCGATGCCGTAAATGTTGAAATTGAGGCCTTTGTTCACGGTGCGCATTGTATGAGTGCCTCGGGAATGTGTTATATGAGCTCCTTCTTCGGAGCAAGGAGCGGAAACAGAGGTCTTTGCGCACAGCCCTGCAGGCTTAATTTTAAATCGGGAAAAAGGGAATATGCCCTGTCCCTCAAGGATATGTGTCTTGCAGAGAATACGGATGATCTCATATCGGCAGGAGTTACCTCCTTCAAGATTGAGGGTAGAATGAAGCGCCCCGAATATGTTTCTGCGGCAGTCACAGCCTATAAAAATGCCGTAGGAGGTGTTTCTCCTGATATGACGCTGCTGCAGAGTGTGTTTTCACGAAGCGGCTTCACAAAGGGCTATTTTGAAGGTAAAAGAGATCTTTCAATGTTCGGCTACCGTACTAAGGATGATGTCCTTTCTATGGGAAATGTGCTGAATACTCTCGCAAATTCCTACAGAAATGAAAATCCCCTTGTTGAAATTTCAATGAAATTCACGGTAAAGGAAAATGAGCCCTGCCGTCTTGAAATAACAGATTCTGTCAACACCGTGAGTGTAACGGGTGTAATTCCCGAAAAGGCACAGAAGGTCCCCCTTTCTGACGAAAATGCAGAAAAATCTCTCGGAAAGCTGGGCTCAACCTTCTATTACTGCAATAATTTCAGCTGCGATATTGATGACGGACTTATGCTTCGAGCTTCGGATATAAATGCTATAAGAAGAGAGGCCTGCGATAAGCTCACGCGCATAAGAGGTGCCGTGTCGGAGCACCCTGTGAGGGCTTCGGGAAAATCCTTCTTCAGCCGTGAAATTTCAGGACAGCCCGAGCTTTATATTTCGCTTCGTTCTCTTTCTCAGCTGCCCGAGGATTCGGGAGCCGGACTTATAATTCTCCCCGTAAAGGAGATTGCCGATAATCTCACGGCTCTCTCAGAGCTTAAGAACAGGCTTTGTGCGAAAATTCCCGCTATCGTATATCCCGATATGGAGGAAAAAACCGTAAACGAGCTTAAAAAGCTTTACGAAAACGGCATAAAATATGCCTGGTGCGACAACATCGGTGCAGTTTTTCTTGCAGAAAAATCGGGACTTGTACCCATAGGCGGAGCTCTTCTCAATATACTCAATTCCCGTGCAGCAGACGAGTATTTCTCTCTCGGTGTCGGCAGCGTGACTCTTTCGTCCGAGCTTTCCTGTAAGGGAATTATGAATATAAAAACACGCGCCCGTACAGGAATTACCGTTTACGGACATATGCCTCTTATGCATTTCAGATGCTGTCCCCTGCAGGGTGAAAAAGGATGCCGTGACTGCAAAGGCACGGGCGAAATCACCGACAGAATGGGTGAAAAATTTACGGTTCTCTGTGAAAGCAGACAATACAGCGTTCTTTACAACACGGTACCCCTTTATCTCGGGGACAAGAAGCTGCCGCGGACAGATTTCGTGCTGATGAGCTTTACTACAGAGAATAAATACAATGTCAGAAAGATTATTGAAGCATATAAAAGCAAAAAAGCCCTTGACGGCAGAAAAACCGCAGGACTTTTTGAAAGAGAATTGTTATAGTATTGTGAGCCGTAAAGGCTTTTCAGTTATCAAAAAAATCATAGAAGGGACGGGGAGCCTCAAGGCTTACCCGTTCGCCGCTTCCCGGGTGTATAAAGGAAATTCTGCGTGAAAAAAGTGCAATAAACGGAATGTTATCCGAGGCACCGTATTTCCCGTCACCGTACACCGGATGCTTACGGGAGGAAAACTGCACTCTTATCTGATGGGTTCTTCCTGTGTGAAGCCTGATTTTTACGAGGGAGAGGCCGTTGCGTTCCTCCAGCACGCTGTATTCGAGAGAAGCTTTTTTTACTCCTTTTCTCTGATTCTTTACCACAAAGGATTTATTTTTACGGCTGTCCTTGAAAAGAAAATCCTCCATTATCCCCTCGGAGGGAGAAATCTCCCCGTGAACTATAGCGTAATACTCTTTTTCAAAGGTACCGTCAGTTAATCCTTTGGACATTTCAGCCGCTGCCTTTTTTGTTTTTGCGTACACCATAACGCCTGAGGTTACTGTGTCAAGGCGGTGTACCGTATAGATTTCACTGAGCTTCAGCTCAGCTTTAATAATATCGGGCATGCCGTTTTTTCCGTTTTCCTGGGATGATATTCCGAAGGGCTTCACCACCGCAATAAAATGCTCATTATTACATAAAATATCCATCATTTCACCCTGAAAAGTCTGATAAATTTCGTGTGTTTCTCATTGTACAGCAAGCTTTGTTGTAAAATGTGATAGAATTGTGACATTTATGTGAAACTTCCTTTTTTAATATAAAAGCACTTGCATTAATACACGTAGAATGTTATTATTAGTATGCAAGATAGTATATACGAAAATGTACTTCGCAATAAATTTATGAAAGGAGTAAAAAAATGGCTTACACAGATTATCCCGATAATGTAATGGACGAAATCATCGGCGGCGCAGACGGTGCTCAGCCTAACGATGCACAGAAGGCAACTGCATTCCTTAAGGAGTGGACAGATCTCATCACACAGTTCTTCAATGAAATTTTCAATTTCTTTGCAAAGCTCGGTGAAATCACAAAGAAATAATTAAAATTCTGCATTAATGAGGTGAAAATATGGAAGTTACTGACTATATTGCTCGTTTTGCGGAATTTGTCACTCAGTTCATCAAGATGATTAAGGATTTCTTTAATAATATCTCAGGCGGAACAACTGCTCCCGAGGATACTGAAGAAAAGGCTGAATGATAAAAAGCCCTTAAGGGCAGAGAAATAGCGCTTTGCTAAAAGACCGACGTAAATCGTCGGTTTTTTCCTTTTTTTGTGCAACAACTCTGCTTTTTGCTTAAAAAAAGCTGCACATTGTATGAATAAATAAAAAATTTTCCATAAAGTGTTGAAAATGCAAAAGTTATGTGTTAATATATAAATGCATTTTATAATGTAGTTTTCTATAGTGAGGTGAAAACAATGAATTTAGGTGATTTCTCAATCATCGGCGGCACAACAGGCGGTAACACAGCTACTTGGGAAGGCGATTACGGTTACATCTATGAATTCATCAAGATTATCGAAAGACTTTTTCAGGCTATTATGAATATCTTTAACGGTATCAGCGGTGGTATCGGCAGTGACGGAACTGAGACTCCCGACGCAGGCGAAGGCGGCGAAGGTGACGCAGTAGTACCCGAGGCTTAATTTTTTTATTTCAACAGATCTGTAAAGAAAACGCTCTTAAGGGGCGTTTTTCTTTTTTTATTTTATAGGGAATGTCAGGCAGGGAATATTGAATTTTAATAAAAATTTTTCTTCATATATAAAATATTTTGCAATACTTTGCGTCTTTATTGTTGAGGAGGGAAAAATATGGATGATGTAAAAATTATTGAACTGTTTTTCTGCCGTGACGAAAAGGCAATTCATGAAACAGCAGGGAAGTACGGAGATTTTATCCGCCGTATTGCCTTTAATATTACAGGACTTAAGGAGGATGCCGAGGAATGTGAAAATGACACATATCTGAAGCTCTGGAATTCCATTCCGCCTGACTGTCCCGAATATTTTAAGGCATATATAGGAAAAATCACCAGGAACACGGCGCTGAGCCTCTACAGAAAGAATACTGCTAAGAAAAGATACGGCGGTGTGTATGTTCTTCTTTCCGAATTGGAGGAATGTATACCGTCCTCCGTGAGTGTGGAGGATGAGCTTGATGCAAAGTATCTTTCCTCGGTTATTACAAACTGGCTTTATACGCTGACAGAGGAAAACAGAGCTGTTTTTATCAAGCGCTACTGGCACGGGGAAAGTGTAAAAGACATTGCAGGGGAGTTAGGTATTAAGCCTGCGAAGCTGTCATCATTATTGTTTTCCCTGAGATCCGGGCTTAAGAATGAGCTGACAGAGAAAGGAGTAAGCGTATGAAAAGCGAAAGATTATATGAAGCAATAGGTGAGGTTGATGAAAAGCTTGTATCGGAAGCAGAAAAATATACCCCCTCCGGAAAGAAAAAATCCTTAATTGCTGTTGTAATTTCACTTGCTGCCGTGATAGCAGTTGCTTTAGCTCTCGGTATTGTTCATCAATCGGGCTTTTTCTCACCTGATGTCAATCCTCCTGCAGAAACCGCCACCGGTACGGAGAACCGGGAGCCGCAGCCGACACAAGCCCCCGGGAAAGACAAGGAAGTAAAGCCCGTAGCTCTTGCAAAGGCAGAATATCCCGGAATGGCAAGATATCCGTTTTTAGGTGAGCTTGACCCATCCTTCAGCAAATGGGCGGAATCCCGACGCGAATTACGGGGGATAGAGGTTGAAACAGACAGCATAACCGGCTTTTCAAGGGAGCTGATGGCTCAGCTTCTTACAGAAAAAAAGGATGAGAACAACATAGTTTCACCGCTTAATCTCTATATGGCGCTTTCCGTGCTTTCAGAAGCCTGTGACGGCAATTCAAGACAGCAGATTCTTGACCTTTTAGGGGAAAACTCCGTTGAAGAGCTTCGTGTCAAGGCAAATAAAATCTGGCAGAAGAATTACCGTGATGACGGTGCTATGAAAAGCATAATGGCAAATTCTCTGTGGCTTAACAACATTGTCCGATATAACAAGTCTACGGTAAATACCATAGCAGAGAAATATTTTGCCTCTGTTTTCAGCGGTGCACCGGGAACTGAAAAATATAATAAGATGCTGAACAACTGGATTTCCGATAACACAGACGGACTTCTGAAGCCCGATATAAAAATGAATGCAGATACTGTAATGGCAATTGCATCCACTCTTATTTATGCCACAAAGTGGACTGATGAATTTTCTCCCTCAAAAACCGAAAGCGGTGTTTTTCACTCTCCTGAAGGAGATGTAACTGCTTCTTATATGAAGGCATCAAGGGATATGCACTATTTCTGGGGTGAAAAATATGCAGCAATAAATCTGAGTCTTAACATCGGCGGACATATGTGGTTTATCCTCCCCGATGAGGGGGTTGATGCAGACGAAATCTTCTCAGATGATCAGCTGCTTGAGCTTGTGACAATGAAGGATATCTACCGTGAGTCTGAAAACAACAAATATATAAAGGTAAATATGTCAATTCCGAAATTTGATGCAAAGAGTGAAAGAAATGTCATTGAAGGGCTTAAGGCACTGGGAATTACCGATGTTACGGACAGCACTCTTTCCGATTTTTCACCCTTAGCAGAAAACCCCGAAGGTATTTTTATTGATGAGGTATCTCACGGAGTAAGAGTAAAAATTGACGAGGAGGGTGTTCAGGCTGCCGCATATACTGTAATAAGAGGTGCAGGAGCTGCTGCTCCCCCCGATGATGAGGTTGATTTTGTTCTTGACCGTCCCTTTGCATTCGTAATAACTCTTGACGGAACAACTCCTCTGTTTGCAGGTGTAATAAATAATCCGTAAAAAACAGTCAGCCGCACATTTTTTGTGCGGTTGATTATTTTTATATGATATGATACAATTAATATATAATTCCCATGGGAGAGTGAGCTTATGGCAGATAATAAAATTGACAGAAAGACACTTAAATACTATGCAAGAATGGCAAGTGAGGCTTATGTTAATGACCCTGTTTATGTTTTTGCCTGTAAAAATGAAAAAATAAGAAAGAGATTTATCTATCATTGGCTTCTTATCCGCCTTAATTCCTCGAAAAAAAAGGATATTTTCTATTTCGATGAGGAGAAAAGAGGACTTTTGATTCTGCGTGAAGCACATTATGACTATACAATGTGGCAGTTTCTTCAGTGTATAAACTGGCCCTTCCTTGTGCTGTACTGGCCGCTTACAATAAAGTGTCTTATGGCTTATTCTCACCTTGACAACAAGGAGCTTTTTGACGAAAAGACTTATATTGTTTCTCCCGTGTTTGTGGGCAAGGAGTACCAGGGCAAGGGAGTTGCCACACGGCTTCTTAAGATGGGCATTGAGGATATGCTCTCAAAGGGATATAAGGTCGGTCTTGAAACTCAGAATCCCGAAAACGTAGGCTTTTACGAAAGGCTGGGCTTCCGCACCGTAAAGCACGAATTCTATAAGCTTGAAAAAATCAATAATTACTATATGCTTATTGAATAAGAATTAACTCTCCCGACTTTTGTAGTTTTTTTACTAAATTATTGCAAATATTCAGAGCCAAGTACAGTTTTTTCTGCACTTGGCTCTGTCTCATTTTTTTGCGGGATTTTTATAATGTCCGCCTTTGGTTAATTAATTGATTTATATTACGTATGGTAACAGAGTTTTTTTCAGACAAACTAATCACCTTTAATTTTACCAGGCTGTGGGAACTTTATTTACATAGTGCCAGTAATATCCGCTTGTTGTTGGTTTTGTTTCACTGTAATAATAAACATCACCATACTTTGTGTTCATCCAACTGGTGCCAAGCTCGATATTTCCAAAATCAGCAGCACTGCCTTTATAATATACTGTCAATTCTGTACCGGTTCCTACAAAAAGTGCATAAGTTGCTATAGTTTTAACTGATTTCGGGATGACTATTTCTTTTAAATTTGCACAACTCTTAAATGAATAATTACCTATAAATTCCAGTCCTTCAGGAAGATTTATATTCTTTAGATTTGTACAATTCATAAATACTTCGCTGCCTCCTATAGAGGTAATGCTTTCAGGCAGAATAACTGTTTCCAGATTTGTACAATCCTTAAAGGTTGAATTATACAATGCGGTTATCTGCGTTGCTTCAGACATATCAACAGTTTTTAAGTTAGAGCACCCTTCAAATGCACATTGTACAACCTTTGTTACACCTGAATGTAATGTAACTGATTCTAATTTAGAGTAATAACTTAAGGCATATCTCGGAATTAAATCTACTGTACCCGGTACAACCAGATCTGTCAGAAGCTGTGCATTTTCGCCAAGATACATACTTGCACCGTAATACCATATTTCTGTAGGTCCGTTATCAGGTACGATATCAAACCAATTCTCAATATTACCTTTATAATAAACACTGCTGAGATTTTCACATCCGGAAAATGACGATGTTTTTATTGATGAAATTGAATCGGGAATTGTTATGCTGTTCAGTGCAGAACAATCCTGAAATGCATATTGATTAATTACAGATACTGTTTTTCCTTGATAGCTTGCAGGTATACTTATGCTTGTTGCAGTATCTTTATACTCACTTTTTATTGAAACACTGTATGTTCCGTCGTCAAGCTCTGTAAAGTCAAGCATTGAAACAGAGTTTTCTACACTTTCATTTATATATCCTGAATATTGTGTAGTCCCGTCAGTGTACGTAACGACTAATTCTCCGTTAACAATCCTCATACCGGCTATACCTCTGCCGTCGTCACCTTTATCGCCTTTATCACCCTTGTCGCCTTTGTCGCCTTTATCACCTTTGTCACCCTTGTCACCCTTTTCGCCTTTTATGTTACCGAGGTTTGTAACAGAATTATCTGTAAGAGTGATAATAAGTTCACCTGTTGAGGACAATGTTACGGTCTTTATTCCTACACCGTCTTTGCCGTCTGCACCTTTTGCTCCGTCATTACCGACAACTTTTCCTACAGTTGTTGATGTGCCGTCAGTATAAGTAAGTATAAGTTCACCGTCTGCATTAAGTTCTGACTTCTTAATACCATTTCCGTCATTGCCCTTTATATTGCCGAGATTGATTACTGTACCGTTTGTAAGTTCAATATTTAATGCACCTGCATCAGAAATGGTAACATCTGTTATGCCTACGCCGTCTGTGCCGTTCTTACCGTCAGAGCCTATAACCTTACCGAGATTTGTGCTTGTTTTATTAGTATAAGTAAGGATAAGCTCACCGCTTGCGTTAATTTCAGATTTTGCAACACCGATACCGTCAACGCCTTTAACATTACCCAACGTAAGAGTGGTTCCGTTTGTGAGCCTTACAGATAAAATGCCGTTATCGTCAATATCAACAGTATCTATACCGACACCGTCCTTACCGTCAGCACCGTCCTCACCGTCAGCACCATCCTTACCGTTAACACCGTCCTTGCCGTCAGCGCCGTCCTTGCCGTCAGCACCGTCCTTACCGACGATTCTGCCTAAATTAATATCGGAGTCATTTGAAAATGTAAGAATGAGTTCACCGGAAGCGTTTACGGTTACATCTGAAATTCCTATGCCGTCTTCACCATCATTACCGTCAGCGCCGTCCTTACCGTCAGCGCCGTCTTTACCGTCAGCACCATCTTTACCGTCAGCACCATCTTTACCGTCGACACCGTCTTTGCCGTTTGCACCGTCTATACCGTCAGCGCCGTTCTTACCGTCAGCGCCGTCTTTACCGATTACAACGCCGAGATTTTCAGATGTGCCGTCAGAATAATATATTACAAGTTCGCCAGCAGAATTTATTTCTGTTTTTGATACACCTATGCCATCAGCGCCATCTTTACCGTCGGCGCCATCCTTACCATTAGCACCGTCTTTACCGTCAGCACCGTCTACACCGTCTGCACCATTACTGCCGTCTTTTCCGTCTTTGCCGATTACAACGCCGAGATTTTCAGATGTGCCGTCAGAATAATATATTACAAGTTCGCCTGCAGAATTTATTGCTGTTTTTGATACACCTATGCCGTCAGCGCCATCTTTACCGTCAGCGCCATCTTTACCGTCAGCGCCATCTTTACCGTCAGCACCATCTTTACCGTCAGCACCATCCTTACCGTTAGCGCCATCTTTACCGTCAGCACCATCCTTACCGTTAGCGCCATCTTTACCGTCAGTACCGTCTTTGCCGTTTGCTCCATCTTTTCCGTCAGTACCGTTACTGCCGTCTTTTCCATCAGAACCGACAACTACACCGAGGTTGGTGGTTTCCCCGTCAGAATATGTTAAAACTAATTCACCGTAAGAGTTGATTTCGGTTGATGTTATACCGATGCCGTCTTTACCATCGGCACCGTCTTTACCGTTGGCCCCGTCCTTGCCGTCCGCACCTTTAATTTTGCCAAGGTTCAGTTGTGAACTATTTGACAATGTAATTTCAAGCTGTCCATTATCATTGATTGCGATGCTGTCAATGCTTATGCCGTCCTTTCCATCAACACCATCCTTGCCGTCAACACCATCCTTGCCGTCTGCACCATCCTTGCCGTCTGCACCATCCTTGCCGTCAGCACCGTCTTTGCCGTCAGCACCGTCTTTGCCGTCGGCACCGTCTTTGCCGTCGGCACCGATAACTACACCAAGGTTATCAATAAGGTTATTAGAATAAGTAAGAACAAGTTCACCTTTTACGTTGATTTCGGACTTGACAACGCTTACGCCATCTGTTCCGTCGGTGCCGTCCTTACCATCAGCGCCGTCCTTGCCGTCAACGCCGTCCTTACCGTCAACGCCGTCCTTACCGTCAGCACCGTCCTTACCGTCTGCGCCGACCTTACCGTCAGCACCGTCCTTACCGTCAGCACCGTCCTTACCGTCAGCGCCGTCCTTGCCGTCAGCGCCGTCCTTGCCGTCAACGCCGTCCTTACCATCAACGCCGTCCTTACCGTCAGCGCCATCCTTACCATCAACGCCATCCTTACCATCAACGCCGTCCTTACCATCAACGCCGTCCTTACCGTCAGCGCCATCCTTGCCGTCAGCGCCGTCCTTACCGTCAACGCCGTCCTTACCGTCAACGCCGTCCTTACCGTCAGAACCGATAACAACCCCCAGATTTGAACGCTGATTGTTTGAATATGTAAGTACAAGTTCGCCGGAGGAGTTTATTTCAGCACCGACTACGCTTATGCCGTCAGTTCCGTTAGTACCGTCTTTGCCGTTTTCGCCGATTACCGAACCAAGATTTGCAGATGTTCCGTCTGAATATGTCAGAATAAGTTCACCTGCATCATTTATCGCAGAGCTTGTTACACTTATGCCGTCAATTCCGTCAGTTCCGTCCTTGCCGGCTGCACCTATAACAATACCTAAATTTGCACTCTGACCGTTTGAATAAGTGAGTATAAGTTCTCCGCTATCGTTAATGACTGAATTTGTTACGCTTATTCCGTCAAAGCCGTTCATTCCGACAACTTTTCCGAGATTTACGTTTGAACCGTCAGAGAAAGATAAAAGAAGCTGTCCGTCTTTATTGATATTAACGGACGAAATGCTTGTTCCGTCTTTTCCGTTTTTACCATCAGTACCATCTTTACCGTCTTTACCGTCTTTACCGTCAATGCCGTTCTTTCCATCTGCACCTTTTGCATTGCCCAAATTTATAACAGTTCCGTCCGAAAGTGTAAGCAAAAGTTCACCTTTTAATGAAAAGGAAGCGGTTTTTATGCTTGCTGAATTTTGTGAAGCTACAGCTTTGAGTGAATTTAACCATTCTGACTCTGTACCGCTGTAGCCGTTATCAACGGCAATTTCATAGGCTGATTTGCCCGAAAGAGAACTGAGCCATTCCTGTACAGTTCCTTTGTAGCCCTGTTCAACTGCAAGTTCATACGCAGACATGCCGTTATTAATTGTTGCAGAGGCAGGAATACTTTTTTCTACAATCATTGCTGTTCCTGCAGATATGCCGATTAAGAGCACAATTATAATAATCGCAACAATTATTTTTATTATTTTCTTTTGTTTAACATTAACATTTGTTTTATTGTCAAAACCTACGCTATCCATCTTTATTCCTCCGATTTAGTTTGTAATGAAGATTATTTTTGTTGGGAAAGAGAATATTTTCCGGACAATGACAGTATAATGCTGGTTGCTCGTTTTTGTCAATTAGTATCTCGTTTTTATGACAATAAATATGTTTTTTTATTTAATATATTAGACGAGGGGCTGATATTGTTGACTTTTGCAGACAGGCTGAGAATGTTAATAGATGAATTTGATTTAACACAAAAAAATTTGGCTAACGATTTAAAAATTCCGACATCAACATTAGGCGGATATGTACAGGGGACGAGTGAACCGGATTTTGAAACACTGAAACTCCTTGCTCGCTATTTTAATGTATCAACTGACTATCTTTTGAATTGTTATTCTGACGCCATCAAATCAGAAAGAGAAAATGAGATTTTGCGAATTTTCCGTTCATTAACCAAGGAGCAGCAAGAATTGTATATTGAACAAGGAAAAGTTTTTCTGAGAATCAACGCTAAAAAAGATGCGAAATCATCGTAGTAGATTTTTACAATAAAGATAGGTAAAAAAAACTCTCCCGAAGAAACTTTCAGGAGAGTTTTTTGTTTATGCTATTGTGGGATTAAGTGCATTTTTTGAGGAAAGTCTTGCAGGATTTTTTACGATTTCCGGAAGCTCGCCGTTTAAGACACACTCTTTGGTAACTGTGATTTTCTCAATGCTTGCATCTGAGGGAGCTGTGTACATAATGGGAAGCAGAACCTTTTCCATTATTGCACGGAGACCTCTTGCACCTGTTTTCTTTTCGAGTGCCTCTCTTGCAATTTCCGAGAATGCTTCATCGGTGAATTCAAGCACAATGTCATCAATTCCGAAAAGAGCCTGATACTGCTTGAGAAGAGAGTTTTTAGGCTCCTTGAGAATTTTTATAAGTGCTTCCTCGTCAAGATTGCGAAGGGCTGTAAGCACGGGAAGTCTGCCCACAAGCTCGGGGATAAGACCGAATTTTACAAGGTCCTGAGGAATAACCCTTGACATAATTGCATCAGCATCAAGCTCGGATTTGATAAGAATCTCTGAGCCGAAGCCGAGCACGGAATTTCCCATTCTCTTTTCCACAATCTTTTCAATGCCGTCAAAGGCACCGCCGCAGATAAAGAGAATATTTGTGGTGTCAATCTGTAAAAATTCCTGCTGGGGATGCTTTCTGCCGCCCTGAGGAGGAACATTAGCAACAGTACCCTCAAGAATTTTAAGAAGAGCCTGCTGAACACCTTCACCGCTTACATCACGGGTAATGGAGGTGTTTTCGCTTTTTCTTGCAATCTTATCTATTTCATCAACATATATAATGCCGCGTTCAGCCTTTTCAATGTCAAAATCAGCAGCCTGAATAAGTCTTAAGAGAATGTTTTCAACGTCTTCACCTACATAGCCGGCCTCTGTAAGAGTTGTTGCGTCTGCAATTGCAAAGGGCACATCAAGTGTTTTTGCAAGAGTCTGTGCAAGGAAGGTCTTGCCGACACCGGTAGGGCCTAAAAGAAGCACATTTGACTTATTGATATCAACATCGGTTTTAGCTTTTCTGTAAATTCTCTTATAATGATTATAGACAGCAACGGAAAGGGCAATTTTTGCCTGATCCTGACCGATAACATATTCGTCAAGCTTAGCCTTCAGCTCCTCGGGCTTTGGAAGTATCCGGGGAGAGGACTTCTTCTTAGAATTTTTTTTCGTATTTCCTTCATCCTGAGAAATAATGCTTACGCAATTTTCAATACATTCGTCACAGATGAAAGCATCGGGACCCTGTATGAGCATTGAAACCTGGTCCTGAGTTCTTCCGCAGAACGAACAGCGAAGCTTATCCTTGGGATCTTCATACTTAGCCAATGGAATTTCCTCCCGAATTATCTGTTATAAAGAACCTTGTCAATAAGACCGTATTCAAGAGCCTCTTCGGCACTCATAAAGTTGTCACGGTCTGTATCGCGCTCAATAACCTCAATGGGCTTACCTGTTTCCTTTGCAAGTATTTCATTGAGCTTCTGACGGGTCTTAAGAATGTGGTCAGCGGCAATCTTGATATCAGAAGCCTGACCTCTTGCACCGCCTAAGGGCTGATGAATCATAATTTCGGCATTGGGAAGAGCATATCTCTTGCCGGGAGCACCTGCTGCGAGAAGGAATGCGCCCATAGAGGCAGCCATACCCATACAGATGGTTGAAACATCGCACTTGATGTAATTCATTGTATCAAAAATTGCAAAGCCTGCGGAAACGGAGCCGCCGGGGGAATTGATATAAAGGGAGATATCCTTCTCGGGATCCTGTCCCTCAAGGAAAAGAAGCTGTGCTACAACGAGGCTTGCCGTAACATCGTTTACTTCTTCGGAGAGAACTATGATTCTGTCATTGAGAAGTCTTGAGTAAATGTCATATGCTCTTTCACCGCGGTTAGTCTGTTCAATAACTGTGGGAACAAGTGACATATAGGGATTGGGTAACATAGTGAATCCTCCTGTGTGATTAGGTTTTTTGCCGGAACGACTGTAAGTCATTTATTATTCAACAATCCGAACCTTAACTTTTTCTGAATATACATATTATATACATACGGTCGGAAATATCTGTATATCCCCGACCGTCAGTATATGTTCTGAAATCAGCCGTAGTCAGGAAAAATTATCCTTTCCGCTTCATTGTTGGCGGATATCCTTGATCTTATTCGGCAGATTCTTCTTTTGTTTCAGCTTCTGCTGCTTCTTCAGCGTTCTTCTTTGTTGTTTTCTTAGCAGCGGGCTTCTTGGCAGCGGGCTTCTTAGCAGCCTTCTTCTTGGGAGCGCCCTCTTCTGCTGCATTAGCGATAACAATTTCGTCAGCTTTTCTTGCCTTCAGCTCTTTCTTTACTGTTTCGGGAAGAACAGCCTTCTTAACTGTGTCAAGATCTACACCGTACTTTTCAGCCATAGCGGAAAGCTCTGCGTCAACCTCTTCGTCAGTAACCTCGATGCCTTCAAGCTCTGCAATCTTTTCGAGAGCAAGCTCAACCTTAACATCAAGCTCAGCTCTTTCCTTGTAGGAATCCTTGAGAGAATCAACACTCATACCGAGATATCCGAGATACTGCTCAAAGGGGATACCCTGGCTTTCTACTCTGTACTTGAATTCGTTGATCATGCCGTCAACGGAACGGTTGATCATAACCTCGGGAATTTCATCTGTTACGAGCTCAGCGAGCTTGTTGTAGATTTCATTCTTGAAGCTGTTTTCAGAGGACTTAGCCTTCTGCTCTTCAAGAGTCTTTCTGATGTCAGCCTTGAACTCGTCAAGTGTATCAAATTCGGAAACATCCTTAACGAAATCGTCATCAGCTACGGGAAGCTCCTTAGCCTTGATAGCGTGAAGCTTGATCTTGAAAACTGCGGGCTTGCCTGCAAGAGGCTCGGAGTACTCCTCGGGGAAGGTAACGTTTACGTCAAATTCTTCACCGATGCTGTGACCGATAATCTGCTCCTCAAAGCCGGGAATGAAGGAGCCTGAGCCGATTTCAAGCTCATATTCTTCAGCCTTGCCGCCTTCAAATGCTTCGCCGTCAACAAAGCCTTCAAAATCGATAACTGCGATATTGCCGTTTTCAACAGCCTTATCCTCAACGGAAATGATTCTTGCATTCTGCTGAAGCTTGAGAGTGATTTCTGCTTCAACCTCTTCGTCAGTAACCTCTGTAGAGGGCTTTACTGCTGAGAGACCCTTGTAGCCGTCAATTGTGATTTCGGGCTTTACGGTTACCTTACAGGTAAGCTCAACGCCTTCCTTGCCGATTTTCTTGATGTCGAAATCGAAGGGATTGTCAACGGGATCAATTTTAGCTTCTGTTAATGCAGCTTCGTATGCTTCGGGGAAAGCGATATCGAGAGCGGTATCATAGAAAACACTTTCACCGTACATCTTCTCGATCATAGCCTTGGGAGCCTTACCTTTTCTGAAGCCGGGAATGTTGATGGAATTCTTTTCTT
>JAZRNB010000059.1:0-2173 GCA_045647985.1 Acutalibacteraceae bacterium | reverse complement strand
TGATTAAGCGCCTTAGCGCCCTTGCCAAGGACGAGAGCTGCAAGACCGTAGTCCTGTGTGATAATCACATCGGCCTTTTCGGTTAGATTTGCAGTACGGCAATCGGCAGAATCTGCGCCCTTGTCAACAACGATAGTTCTTGCTCCGTCTTTTTCAATAGTGTGGGTGTTGTCGCAGACAATAATACACTCGAGTCCACGCTCTTTAGCTACATTGACGGTAATATCTACAACGGGACATGCATCAGCATCAATAATTATTTTCATACTTTAACTCACTTAATCTTAACTAAAAATGTAACGGAGAAATCTTCCCAATGGGCAGTAACATAGGTTTCACCCTTTGTTTTGGGTGTTATTTCATCCCCATCAACAGATATGATGCTTTCATCAAAATCTGTAAGGGTTATCCCCTTCTTAACCTGCTTATCGTCCTTATTGGCATCATATTTATAAACCTCAACCTTGAAGGCGCCGTCTGCAAGATTTTTCTCATAAATATGAGGGTCGGTTGTTATACCGACAGCCGCAGTGTAACGGGATTTTGAAACAGGCTTGAAATTCTCTTTAACATTATCATTTTCCTTATCACTGAAATCAGGTTCATCAATGAGAGAGAATTTCACCTCCTGAATTCTTGTTGCCCAAGTGCCGAATTCTTCACCGTAAGCATAGGAAAGATAAATATTATCACTCAAACGGATATGACCGTTTTCTCTTGAAGTGATACCGCAGTTATGAAGGTTATGTATGGTGTTTGTTTTAAGGAAATAAGATTCCTCAAACTTAACACCGTCGTTTGACATATACACCTTAATATAGCTATCGGTTGTGAATCTTGAAGCGGTTGAAACTGCTATAAATTTGCCGTAATCCTCGATAAATTTCACGTCAGCAGAGTCGGTATCACCTTGAATATGGTCTATTGCAATGCCTTTATATTCAAGTGTCTTCGGCCAGTTTTCGTCTCTGGCATCTGCAAGGGAAAGCCTTGTCTGATTCAATTCACCGTCACGCCACGTGTAGTAAAGATAAAGAGTATCATTCAAAACTACCATTGACGGCTCACCTGCACCGTAAGTCTCGGGATTGCCTGTATATTCAATGATGGGAGCAGGCTTTCCGCCCCAACCCTCACCATTCCATTTCTCATAAGGTCCGTCAAGATTTTTACTTCTTGCAACAAAAACATCGTTATCAACGCCACCCTCAACAACAGTTGACGTATAAGCAAGATAATAGTAGCCGCCGAATCTTACAACGCCGGGATCACAACAGGAATAAAAATCAGTAGAATCGGGAGTTGGTGCTAAAACAGATTTTTCAGTTGTCCATGTTTTACCGCCATCGGGAGAGTGTCTGTAAAAAAGATAATCCCACTCATCAAAAATACCGGGAGAAGAGAAAAAAGCATCAATGCTACCGTCGGCATTTCTTATTAAAGACGGTCCGTAGCGATAAACATAGCTCTGCTTTTTAGCAGGAGTATAAATATCGTTGCCTGAATCGAGGGCAACCATTTTCACATATTTTTCTGTATCGGGCTCAACCGAAAGTTCTTTATCTGTATATACTCTGTTTTCAACAGGTGTAAATTCAACGGGCTCATCCTTATTGATAAGTACAAAGGCAGTAGCTACACCACCCACAATAACAAGCACGGCTATAATAATAGAAATTACTTTTTTCATACTCCACCTCAAATTAAAATGCCATCACAATGGTCGATTTCGTGTTGGATTATTTGCGCTGTCCAGCCTGTAAATGTTTTGATTCGGGTCTGAAATTCGGCAGTCTGCCACTGTACTTTTATACTCTTATAACGCTTGCAAGGACGAGGCCCACCAAGGAGTGAAAGGCAACCCTCTTCAGTCTGATACGGGTCTGATTTTTTGATGATTTCGGGGTTCAGCATAGTCATATATGTACCATCATTATCAAAACAGATAATGCGCTTGTGAACTCCAATCATGTTGGCAGCCATACCAACACAGCCCTCTGCATTAGCAACGAGCGTGTCCAACAAATCCTCTGCCACCTGCAAATCTTCAAATGTGGCCTTCTCCGATTTCATTGCCAACAAAATCGGATCATGTATTACTTCTTTGATCATTGTATCACCTTTGCTGCTATTTTCTTGGATAACATGAAAAGCTCATATATAGCCTCTAATG
>JAZRNB010000058.1:0-69827 GCA_045647985.1 Acutalibacteraceae bacterium | reverse complement strand
GTTAAGCAGATCAAGCGTCTTATTCCTTACAAATAAGAAGAAGATTTAACGGAGGTAACTAAGAATGGCACGTATTAAAGGCGCATTAATGACTCGTAAGAGAAGAAATAAGGTTCTCAAGCTCGCTAAGGGCTACTATGGCTCCAAGAGCAAGCTTTTCAAGACTGCTAAGCAGGCTGTTATGAAGAGCGGTAACTATGCTTACATCGGCAGAAAGCAGAAGAAGAGAGATTTCAGAAGACTCTGGATTGCAAGAATTTCTGCAGGCTGCAAGGCTAACGGCATGAACTACTCAACATTTATGAACGGTCTCAAGAAGGCAAACATCAATCTTAACAGAAAGATGCTTTCCGAAATCGCAATTGCAGATCCCGCAGCATTCACAGCTCTTACAGAGCAGGCAAAGGCTGCTCTCAACTGATAGGTTGAAAACACAGGGAGGATTTTTCCTCCCTTTATTTTTTTATTGTTGACAAAACAGAAAAAATAAATATAATGCTAATATAAAGGCAAAGATCAGGAGAAGTAGTCATTCAGGCGGTTACAGAGAGTGTGCGGCGGTGGAAAGCACATACAAGGCGGAGTGATGAATAACACCTGGGAGCCGCTTGCCCGAAAAGATGCTTCAGTAGGGCTGCCGTATCCGTGCGTTAAGCGGAAAGCTTTTGATATGAAAGCGTAAAGGGGCCTTGAAGGCAAGATAGGTGGTACCGCGGGTTTACAGTTGCTCGTCCTATATGGGACGGACAACTGTTATTTTTTTTACTGAAAGGAAAATTTTATGAAACACATCGACATCAAGGAAATTTTCAACAATGCAGACTTTATCGGCACAGAGGTTACCGTCTGCGGTTGGGTAAGAACGGCAAGAGATTCCAAAAATGTAGGCTTTTTAGCTCTTAATGATGGTACTACGCTTAATCATTTGCAGATAGTTATTGATAAAACCTTAGGAATTGAGGTGGATGCAGAGGCTACAAAGCTCGGTGCTTCCGTTAAGGTTATCGGTACTGTTGTAAAGAATGAAAACAACGGAACGGTTGAGATAAATACCGGAGAGATTATTCTTCTCGGTAAATGTCCCCCTGATTATCCTCTTCAGAAGAAGTTCCAGAAGCTTGAAACCTTAAGAGAGAATCCCCATATCCGTGTAAGAACAAACACATTCAATGCAGTTTTCAGAGTACGCTCCGTTATGGCAGCGGCTATTCACAGATATTTCCAGGACAGAGGTTATGTATATGTTCATACACCCCTCATCACAGGGTCCGACTGTGAGGGTGCAGGTGAAATGTTCAAGGTAACCACCATAGGTTATTCTGAAGATTATAAGAATGCTGAAGAATACTATGCAGATGATTTCTTCGGCAAGAAGGCAGGACTCAGTGTTTCAGGTCAGCTTGAGGGTGAGGTTGCTGCTATGGCAATGGGTAAAATCTACACCTTCGGACCCTCCTTCCGTGCAGAAAAGAGTAATACTCTCCGTCACGTTGCGGAATTCTGGCACGTTGAGCCCGAAATTGCATTTGCAGAGCTTCCTGATCTTATTGAAATTGCAGAGGATATGATCAAGTACATTATCCGTGACTATATGGAAAAATGTCCCGATGAATTGAAATTCTTTGAGGAGAGATTCGAAAAGGGGCTTACAGAGAAGCTTCTCAATGTTGTAAACAACGATTTTGCAGTTGTTGATTACACGGATGCCATTGAAATTCTCAAGAAGGCAGATGTTAAGTTTGAATTTCCCGTAGAATGGGGCTGCGATTTACAGTCTGAGCACGAAAGATATATTACGGAGCAGGTATACAATAAGCCTGTATTCCTTATTAACTATCCCAAGGAAATCAAGTCCTTCTACATGAAGCAGAATGCTGACGGAAAGACAGTTGCAGCTACAGACCTTCTTGTGCCCGGTATCGGTGAAATCATCGGCGGCAGTGAAAGAGAGGCAGACCTTGACAAGCTTCTTGCTGCGATGGAGGCTAAGGGAATGGGCACAGAGGAATATTCTGACTATCTTGATCTTCGCAAGTACGGAACTGTTCCTCATTCAGGCTTCGGACTTGGCTTTGAAAGAGTAATTATGTATTGCACAGGTATGGCAAACATCCGTGATGTTATTTTTTACCCCAGAACAGTAGGAAACATCAGATAAGGAGCTATTATGGCTAAAAGATTAGTTTTTCCCGAGGGGTATAAATCTTCTCTTACTCAGAAAGAAACCCAGAGGGCAATAAAAACAATAAAAGATACTTTTCAGGTGAAATTGGCTGATGCACTGAATCTCGACAGAGTTACTGCTCCTCTTATTGTCACAAAGGCATCGGGTATTAATGATGACCTTAACGGTATTGAGAGAAAAGTACATTTCACCATGAAAGAAATTGACGGAACTGCAGAGGTTGTTCAGTCACTTGCAAAGTGGAAGAGAAGGGCGCTTCACCGTTACGGCTATACTGTAGGTGAGGGTATTTATACCGATATGAATGCTATCCGCCGTGATGATGACTGTGACAATACCCACTCACTTTTTGTTGATCAGTGGGACTGGGAAAAGGTTATAACAAAAGAGCAGAGAACCGTTGATTTTTTACAGGAAACTGTCCGTGCAATTGTAAAGGCACTTTCAGAGACCAATGAAATACTGAAGGAAAAGTATCCTGTTCTGAATACGGTAGTCAATGAAGATGTTTTCTTTATTACTTCCCAGGAGCTTGAGGATATGTATCCCGATAAATCAGGCAAGGAAAGGGAGAATCTCATTACAAAAGAGCACGGAACAGTATTTATTATGGGTATCGGAGCCCGTCTTAAAAGCGGTCACCGCCATGACGGCAGAGCTCCCGATTATGATGACTGGAATCTTAACGGTGATATCCTCGTATGGGACAAGGAGCTTGATGCTGCTCTTGAAATCTCTTCAATGGGTATAAGAGTTGATGCCGAAACGCTGAAGGCACAGCTTGAAATTGCAAATGCAACCGACAGAATGAAATTTCCCTATCATCAGGGTGTTATTTCCGGAGAATATCCTCTTACAATCGGCGGCGGACTGGGACAGTCAAGAATCTGTATGTTTCTTTTAGGAAAGGCTCATGTTGGTGAGGTACAGGTTTCAATCTGGCCTGATGATATGCGTGAGCAGTGCGCCGGGCATAATATAATTCTTCTGTAATATGTCATAGATAAGCGTTGATGCACAGAAAATAAAAAGGAAAGAGCAGAAAACCAAATTGCTCTTTCCTTAATTTTTTTATTTCCGTAACGGGGGGCTTCCGGTGCATAAAATTTCCCTTCCGGACATATAAATAATACAAACGAAAGGGATGATTATATGAAAAAAGACACGAAGCGAAAGATTATCACATTTGTAATCGCTGTTGCATTACCTCTTGCAATCGGAGGTTTTTCTGCGTTTCTCACTAAGGACAATATGAATATATATGAGGAGATAAATACTCCGCCTCTGTCACCTCCGTCTTTTCTTTTTCCTGTTGTGTGGACAATTCTTTATATTCTTATGGGAATAAGCTCTGCTTTTATATGGTTTAACCGCAGTGAAGATAAGGACACTGCAGATAAAGGACTTCTGTATTATGCAGGCAGTCTGTTTTTTAATTTTGTGTGGAGTCTCATTTTCTTTAATTTCAGGGCATATTTCTTCGCCTTTGTGTGGCTTTTAATGATGCTTGCCCTGATAATCCTGACAGTTATCAATTATAAAAAAGTTGTACCTCTTGCGGCATATTTAAAGATTCCGTATATTCTCTGGACAGCATTTGCAGGGTATCTCACCTTTGGTGTATGGATTCTTAACAGATAATACGGGTTGACATTTAAGCGCTGTCATATTATCATCAAAGAAAAAACGATTTTTGAGGGTAAATTAATGACACAGTATGAAAAAATACATTCGGGAGATATATATGATCCTGCAGATGATGAAATTATGGCTCAACAGCTTTTATGTCTTGATAAGCTCTATGATTTTAATATGACAAGACCGAGTGAGCTTGACAAAAGAGAAAAAATGCTCAGAGATATGTTTGCCGAAATTGGTGAAAACTGTTATATTGAGCCGCCCTTGCATTCTAACTGGGGCGGAAAGCACGTTCATTTCGGCAATAATGTCTATGCAAATTTCGGTCTTACTCTGGTTGATGATACACATATTTTTATCGGAGACGGCACAATGATAGGTCCCAATTGTGTTATTGCTACAGCAGGGCACCCCATTGACCCGGAGCTCAGAGAAAAGCAGCTGCAGTATAATATTCCCGTGCATATCGGTAAGAATTGCTGGCTTGGTGCCGGTGTTCTTGTTATGCCGGGAGTCACAATAGGGGATAATACGGTTATTGGTGCAGGCAGTGTTGTCACGAAGGACATTCCCGCCGATGTAGTTGCCGTAGGTAATCCCTGTAAAGTTCTTCGGAAAATCGGTGAGAATGACAGAGAATACTATTTCAAGGACAGAAAAATAGACTACAGTAAGCTGTAAGCTTGTTCCCGGAAAGTCTTCCGGGAATTTTTTTTGTTAAAAAATAACTAAAACCGTTATTGATTTTTTGGCGTCGTCTGAAGCCTGTAAGGGGGCTATTTTTTGTTGACTAAAAATGAACTGTATGATATTATATTAAATGAGTAAATTTACGGAGGAATATAATATGAACGTATTTACGGAATTCTTTTTGTTTTTCATGTCCATATTGCAATTTTTGTTTCCGTTTGCTTTCAAGGATGACGAAGTTGTTGTTCCCGAGCAGACAACAGATATTGTTATAGAGGATGTTATCCCCGAGGATCACGAGCACACCGGCGGAAACGGAAACTGTCTTCAGAGTGCAGTCTGTGAAATCTGCGGTGAGGTTTACGGCGGCCGCGGTGAGCACGTATATGGTGCTACTGTCACTCCTGCCACGTGTCTTGAAGGCGGTTATACAACCTACAGATGCCGTTTCTGTCTTGACAAGAAGGTAGATGATTACACGGAAGCTACGGGGCATTCCATTGAAAAATCTTCCACAAAGGCTACCTGTGTAGTTGCAGGTTGTGATTATTATTCATGTCTCAACTGCACCTATTTCTACAAGGAAGAAACAGAGCCTGCTAAGGGACACAAGTATAAGGAAGAGTATTCTTCTGCTGACTGTACTTCAGGATACACAATTATTCACAGATGCGAAACCTGTAAGTATTCGTATTCCGAGGTATCTGAATCTGCTCTCGGTCACGATTATGAACCGCATGTTACCGAGCCTACCTGTACAACAGACGGCTATACCACATATAAGTGCAAGCGTTGTGATAAGTCTTACAGAGCAGATATTGTAGAAAAAACAAATCATAAGTTCACAGAATATATATCTGACAATAACGCAACCTGCACAAGTCCCGGTACAAAGACCGCACAGTGTGATTTCGATTGCGGAGTAATCAGCAATATTCCCGGTGACGGACCTATGCTTCCTCATGAGGACAACACTAAGGATACCTTGTGTGATGTATGCGGTACTGAAATATTTGTTGACTATACTTACCTTCAGTATCCTGCTGCTGCATTAGCTGATAACATTGATCTTAACACTTTCCTTGAAAAGGCCAATGCAACCTACGGAACTGACGAATACAGCTCCAATAAGGGTACAGAATACAACGGTATCAGAACATCTCCCTATTTCACGGCTAAGGTTAAGGGCAGAGTAAACGGAGCTCAGACAGCAACAACCACACCAATTCCCGTTTACGGAACAATTGTTTTTGTTGGTGCAACACAGAGAGGCGCACTCCATTCATTCTCAGAGATTTATATCAAGGAGGGTGAATATGATACATTTACAATTGAAATCGATTCTGCCTCACTCAATATTACAAGTGCTGTTATCCTTCCTGAATCCTCAGGTGAGACCGTAACAGTCAAGAATGGAAAGGCAACTGCAGTTCTTTCCGGACTCGGTACTCATACCTTCCTCTTTAACGGTAAAGACAATCAGCAGTATGCTTACACCGTGCATGTACGTGCAGAGATTGATGAGGATGCAGAAATTGCACAGCTCAGAGCTGACGGCTATACAGTAGAAGTAGTTAACTCAATGGAATATCTTACAGAGCTTCCCTACGTTGCTTATGTAGGTAGTAGAGATCTGGTTATATACCTCCGTAAGGGCTCGTACATTGCTGCTAAGCATGTGCATGAAATTAATAATGATACGGATGAAAGTGTAAACATCGAAGCAGATGCAAATACCGGTGTCGGTGGTCAGAATCGTTGGGGCTTTGTAACCGTTAACGGTTGTACAAACTTCAAGCTTATGGGCTACGGTGCTATTGACCTGAGCCACCTTGACAGAAGCGAACGCAGAGGTATGATATTCTCCTGGAGTGAAAATGTTGAGCTTCGCGGTGTCAAGCTTATCAATGCTCCTCAGTGGTCAATTTTTACCTACAGAGTCAATGATATGACAATTAAGGATGTTGACGTTTACGGCTACAGATTGAACTCTGACTCATTTGATATTTGTAATTCAAGAAATGTTACCATTGATGGCTGTTTTTCAAGATCAGGAGACGATGCTTTTGTTGTGAAGACTCTTGGCGGAGATGAAAATGCTACTACAGATACAATTATGATCAAAAACTGCTATGCATGGGTTGGTAAGGCAAGAGCCTTCGGTATCTTCGGAGAGACCCACAAAAATATCAGCAATGTCACATTCAAAGATAATACGATTCTCTTCCACGATGCAACCTGGGATTATATGAAAATTCCCGCTATCGGTATTGTTGTTGAGGGTGATGAAACGAATCCGTCTCTGGCAGTTGAAAATTCAGGTACAACGCTCACGAATATTGTCTTCGACAACATTGAAATCTGCCGTAACAGAGCATCTGCAATCAATGCTATAATTTTTAAGGATGTTCAGAATTATCTTATTGATGGTCTTACCTTCAAAAATATCAAATTCGAAAAGATTAACGGCATGACCTATGGTGATCAAAATGTTGATTCGGTAAGTACAATCAACACATTCTCTGCAACCTCAACAATCAGAAATGTTGTGATTGAAAACATTGTCTGCGGTAACACAAAGGTTACTGACGATAATTACAGAGACTATTTCGATGAAAATATTCTTGTATATTGCGGAAGCATAAAGTAAAACAAAATAGTTTTTGGGGTATCGGTTTTTGCCGGTACCCCGGTTTTTTCTCTTGTATTATTTCAGTGTTTGTGGTATTTTTTATATAAGAGGTGAAACCGATGTATGATATGGCTGAGAAGAAACTCAGATTCAATGCCGACGGTAAATTCAGAATCCTGATGGTGTCGGATTTTCACGCAGGCTCACGAAGAAAAGGATTTGAGGACGGCAATCCATACAGCCCGAAGATAAAAGAGGCAATTGAAGCACTGGTGACGGAAACAAATCCCGATTTTGTTATGGTGGGAGGCGATCAGTGTATCGGTCATTCTCCCGAGTATCTGTATAACGCAATGACGGATATTATGGCCCCCGTTCTCAGAAGAAATATTCCCTGGGCACAAATTTTCGGAAATCACGACAGAGAAATGAATATGACTACCGAAGAACAGCAGGAGATATATGAAAAAATTCCCCACTGCTTTTCAAAAAGAGGTCCCGGTGACATTTTCGGTGTGTGTAATTATGTTATTCCTGTTTATAGTGAGGACGGAAAGGGAATAGCCTATAATCTTTTTGCCCTTGACTCAAACCGTGAGATTTCCGATTATATCAAAGAATTCGGAATAAAGGAGGAAGACAACAATATTCTTCTTCCCTTTGCATTCGGATCTCGCAGTGTTCAGTCAATGCCGTTTTTTCAGCAGGTAATGTGGTATTACAACACTTCCCGTGATATGGAAAAGGAAAACGGCAGAAAGATTCCCGCACTTATGTTTATGCACAATCCTATAATCGAGTTCAATCTCATTTTTCGTAACCCAGAGGAAACGGATATGTACGGAGAAAAAAGAGAAGCTGTCTGTTGCTCTGAATTGAATTCGGGACTCTTTATGGCTTGTCTTGAAAGAGGAGATGTAAAGGGTATTTTCTGCGGTCATGAGCATATGAATGCTTATCACGGAAGGTATTGCGGAATAACTCTCGGTTATGATTCCTGTGTCGGCTATGATATGTCAGCACACGATGATGTAAGAGGCGGCAGGGTTATTGATATTTATAAAGACGGTACCCTTGAAACCCATCATATAAAGCTGATGTCAATTATGGGCGAAAGAGCTCTCAGAAAACCGGGCTTCCTTGAAGGCGGTCTTAATTATTTTATAAGAAATACTCATTTATAAAGGAGAATTAATTATGGAAAAGATTATTGCATTTTTTATGGCACTGTTTATGTTCTTCCCCTCATACCTTTTAAGCTTTCTTCCCGCGCGGCAGGATACGGATTTTTCGATCCCCGACGGTGACGGAACTGTATGTTTTGACGGTGAGTCCGTGACTTATGAAAAAACAGAAGCTGACGGAAATGTAACATATTCCTTCGGTGATATGGAGACCGATATTTTTAACTATTTCGGAATACGCTACACAACAGATGCTTATGTTAAGGGTGTTATAACTTATTCCGGTAAGAGTACCGCACAGAGTGAGGAATTTTTCCTTGAGCCCGGTGAAAACAAGGAATTTTTCAGCTTTATTGACGGTTATCTTGATTATTCAAAGATGAATAAGCTTTATTCTCTTGAATTTAAGGCACTCAATAAGGAAGATGCGCAGTTTACTCTTTCGGATGTAGCACTCTTTAACCGCGAAATATTAAAGAATGAAATTTACATTGAAAATGATGAGCACAAGCTTGGTGTTACCCTTAAGTGGGGCGGTGCTCTTTCATATCTTGAGGACAAAAATTCTTCCGTTGAAGCCGTTATTGTTGACGGTGTGACAAAGGTTGATTCCAATGCGTCGTCAAGATATAGTGTGAAGGCATCAAGCAAGAATGTTAATCTCATAAATGCTAATGATACGGGAAGACTTGTTCAGCAGTCTTACTACGGCACAGGTGATTTCGAGGGCTACACGGGCGGCTATTACGGTGAAAATAAGTGGAATTATAACCCCGTGCAGGGCGGTAATCAGTTTAACGATGCTGCTAAAATTGTTGACGTAAGAATAAGTGCAGACAGCATCTATATAAAGTGCCGTCCTCTTGACTGGGCAAAGGAAAAGGAATGTATCACGCCCTCTTATATGGAAGCAACCTATTCTCTTTCTGACGGACTTGTAAAAGCTGAGTGCCGTTTTGTTGATTACTCGGGTTATCCTGCCGTTACAACCACTCAGGAGTGTCCCGCATTCTACTGCATAGAGCCTCTTAACCGCTTTGTTTACTATTCGGGTGATAAGCCCTGGACAGACGATAAGACTCTCTCATACCAAAATGACCTTATTTTCTGGCCCGATGCAGGTTATCCTAATTTTAACGCAACTGAAAACTGGTCTGCATTCGTTGGTGAATTTGACGACAGCTTTGGTATTGGTCTTTATGTACCGAATGAAGCCTCCTTCCTTGCAGGTGTTTTCTCAAGAGGTAATTGCACAACATCTGACCCTGCAACGGAAAGTCCCACATCCTACATCGCCGCAGTTGAAATTTATGAATTCAAGAGCTTTAATCCCACAATCTACGAATTTTACCTTTCAACAGGCACAGCAGAGGAAATAAGAGACAATTTCTCAAGTTTGATAAAATAAAATGTAAAAAATGAGGCTGTAAAAAACAATGAGTTTTTTACATTTTCGTACAATCATTCAGGGACGGAAAACCGTCCCTGATTTTTTTATGAAAAGTATTGACAAAACAACTGTACTATGATTATAATACAGTTGTAAAGTGTATTATGCACATAATACAGTGAAGGAGGTAGGTGTAATGATTTCCTTTGAAGGATTTGTCCCTGACGGGATACTTGCGATTTATTTGCAGATAATTCTTTTTATTAAACGGGGACTTATTGCCGGTACGGTGGTAAATGGTGATGAGCTTCCGTCCCGACGTGTGCTTTCAGCACTTTTAGGAGTAAACCCCAACACGGTACAGAAGGCATTTGCCCTTTTGGAGGAGCAGGGGCTGATTATTTCCCGTGCAGGTGCCAAAAGTGTAATATCAGTGACGGATGAGATAATCTCTGATATTAAAGCAGAGCTCTTGCTTTCCGATATCAGAAATATTACCTCTGCATTGAAGCAGATGGGGCTTTCCCGTGAAGAGGCAGCCCGCCTTATTGAAGAAAACTGGGATTGAGGTGACGGTATGAAAAAATATTTATCTGTGTTTTATGTTATTGCAAGAGAAAGTATTTTCAGAATATCTTTTATGTGGCTTATGTTTGCGCTCTGGCAGGCGGTAGTTTTTTATATTGAAATAAATTCTGAGCATGTACAGAAAACAATGCTTATCGCAGAAGCCTTCAGTAACTATAATGAAGAAATGTGTGTGCCGTTTCTGTTTTCCCTGGCGATTCTTCTTACGGGTGTTCTTCTCGCAAAAACAGGACTGGAATTCAGGACAAAAACGGGCTATACCCTGAGACGGCTCCGTATCAGCGAAAAGCAGGTTTTTTTAATGCAGTCCCTGTATAATTGCATAATGATATTCCTTCTTTTTGTTTTTGAAGCAGCACTTTGTTTCATACTCTCTCATTGGGGAAAAGCCTTTATTGATCCGCAGTTTATTACAAGCCAGACAGTATATCTTACCTTTTACAGCTCGGAGTTTATTTCCAATATGTTTGCCGGAAGAGATATTATAATACTTGTAAGAAACATTATGATGATTGCAACTGTTGGCTTTAATCTTTCACTCTTCTCATATTCCTGGCGCAGAGGCAAAAAATATCTTTTCGGATTACTTGTGCTTACTGCTGTTGCTCTCTTGTTCTGGTGGTGCCCGGATTACAATTATGTTGAGAATATTACATTTTTAGTGACAGCTTTGGGTTCACTGCTTATTGCTTTGGGAATAGCTCATACAAGGAGGGAAGCATATGATACGTAAACTAAGCAGACTTCTTCCTGTGGGTGTCAGAGTAGGACCTGTATTGATTCCTTCAATTCTGGGACTTATCGTATGCGGAATTTCTGCCTTATGGATGTTCTGGTTGAAGTTTATGAATTCTTACAGCAAAATTTGTTCCATTGATGCTATGGGAAACCGTGTTTTTACAGAGTATGCAAAAATGGAGCCGCTGACAAGCTTTAATTGGAATTTCGAGTTTTTTGACGCTTTCTTTATATGTATGGGACTTCTTGCGGTATATTTCTTTATATATCACTTTATGGGCGCAAAAAGCATCTACACAATGAGAAGACTAAAAAATCCTCTTGAGCTTTATGTCAGGTGCCTCATCATACCGGTTACATTTATAATTCTCGGTATTGCACTTATTTACCTTATGACCTTCGTCTATATTAAAATCTATCTTTTCCTTGTGCCTGAGGAATGTCTCTTCCCCTGGTGGAACAAAGATATATGGAGGGATTTGTTATGATTAAAATAAACGGACTTACAAAAAAATACGGCAAAAAAATTGCACTTAATAATGTTTCTCTGGAGCTTCCCCGAGGTGAAATCGTGGGACTTTTCGGTGAAAACGGAGCAGGTAAGACCACACTTATGAAAAGTATATTCGGCTTTATTCCCCATAAGGGAGAAATTACCCTTGACGGAGATAAAATTAGCCATAAAAATATTGAAAAGCTCTCATTTGCAACCTGTGAGCATTCATTTTTTCCGGCACTGTCACCTTCTGCTCACCTTGATTTTTACAAGGAGCATTTTCCGTCTTTTAATGAAAAGAGATATTCAGGACTTATGGAGTTTTTTGATTTACCGAAAAACAGACCTCTTCGTACATTTTCCGCAGGTCAGAAAAATCAGTTTGAGGTAATTCTTGCACTCTCCCAGGGTGCCGACTATATCTTTATGGATGAGCCCTTTGCAGGGAACGATGTTTTCAACCGTGAGGATTTTTATAAGGTGCTGTCCGGCATCTTAAATGAAAACGAAACTGTCATTCTTTCAACTCATCTTATTGAAGAGGTGTCGGACTTTATAGGCCGTGCGATTCTTATCCGTGAGGGAGAAATAATCGGAGATAAAACAGTTGAAGCCCTTGAAAGTGAGGGTAAAACCCTTATGTCATATATCAAGGAGACATATCATTATCGTCCCGACAGAGTAGGAAAGGCACTTTCAGACATAATGGGTGAGGAGGTGTGACTATGAAGAAGGTTTTATGCTTTCTTTGTTCTCTCATAATTCTTGCGTCATCCCTTATTGCAGTTACGGGATATTCCCTTAATAAGGAGAGTGATAATGTTACATTTACCGTTGTTGATGAGTGGGGAGACAGAAGGTATCTTGACGGTGTAACGGCAGAAATGCCCTTTACTCACCACGGGCAACTTAACTGGAATGTAAAATTTTCTCCTGCGGGGGAAACAAAAACAGAATACGATTACACGACCTTCTATGAGAGATATGTGAAATCAGAGCCCCGTTACGGTATTACCGATCCGTTTTTTAGTGTTTATGATATGAAAAACGGAAATCCTGCAATACTTGAGGTATTTAATAACCTTAAGGCAGAGGCAAAAAATCCCGGAGATATAAGAAGAGCGACACTGAAATACAGTGACTACTATGAGTATTATCCTGTGAATTTCGATCTTGAGATTCCCGGTATTTCCGTATACTGGGAATCGGGAATTATGCATGACGATAAGGGAGAATATGTTTATTCAGGCATAACCCCTGCAACAGGTAAAGATATGCAGAGAGTCTTTAATGAATATTTTAAGATTCCCGTACACGATAAGGATGTCAGAGAGATTAAAGTACATGCAAGTGACAACGGCTTTTCGTACGGCTGCAGCTATATCAGTACCTTTGACTATGTCTTTTTTGATGTTGTTTTTTCTGATTGTATTTATTTTACATTCCGAAACGAAATAAACAACGGTCACGATTATGTCAGAGAGCTTGTTGATACATCTGAGATTCAGGGCGGCTACGGAATATACTGTCTTCCTTATGAAGAGGGTGAAGTAAAGTATAATGAGCTTAAAACGGTTTACAGTATACCTTCTGATGCTACGGTTGAAATATTATTCTGCGATGAAGAAAGAAATGAGCTGTATCTTGTTTTACACAAAAATGATAAAGCTATTCTGCATATCATTGATACGGCGACTATGACTGACAAAACGGTAATTGAGCTTTTCGATTTTGCCTATGAAGACAATGTGTATGTAAAGCAGTATGATGATTTCTTCGTGTTCATTAAAAACAGCGTGGATTTCAATGTTGTGGAAAGAAATTCTGACGGGTCATATAAATCCGCTCTTACAGGTGCAATGCCTCTTGAAACGGTAGCCGACAGAGATTATTTTTCCTATAACAGCTATTTCGGATTTGACGGGGAAAGACTGGTAGTTCTTGTTGTTGAGGATCCGGGGGCAGAGGAGCTGAATGTTATGAGTATCCAGCCTGATATCATGGTGTTCACTGAGAAAGGTCTTTCATATTACTGCAAATGGTTCTGCTCACTTGGAGAGTCCGTAAGCAGTTGGCGGACATTTTTTGTAAGACGGGACGAAGAATGTAAGGTTTATATATCATAAAAAATCGGGGGCAGCTTTGCCCCCGTAATTTTTATCTCGGTATTCTGATAACCGTAACGCTGTACATAGGAATTGTGTAGTTAAACTGTGATGAAATGCCGTCTATGGTGAATTCTTCAATCTTGCAGTCTTCTTCAGCACCTAAAATGTTATCGTTGCCGAGGTCGTTACCCTTTAACTGCTGTACTGCTGTTGTTGTCTTAACCTGTGTTTCTCCAAGGTTTACAGCAACAGATTTTGTGCCATCGGTTACATTCACAAGCTTTACAATGATATCACCTGTATTGTCTGTGCTGACAACGGTGTAACACCGGGCATAGGCATCGTTTCCGAAGTCATATTCGAACTGAAGCTCTCCGTCAATGAAGCCTCTTACGACTGTACCCGATACCTCAAGCTTAATTTCATAGGTTTTGCCTGTTTCAACTGTGAAATCCGTATTTGTTGCAAGAATTTCGGATTTTATATCATTTTCGATTTTCTGAACAACACTTCTTGTGTTTCCCCAGCCGCCGATGTTCCAGAAGTAATTATTCTTTGTATCCTGTACTCCGAAGTGAATCAGGAAGCCTTCATCACCGCCCGTTTTTGTGGCTTTAAGGGTGTAGGTGTAATCACTCCAGGTATCATCACCGAAGAAAGCAACGCTTCCCGTGTTGTTATATTCCATCCATGTGTCAGTCTGCTGAAGCTTTCCGTCCTTTATATTCCAGTTTCCGTCGGTGGGAGTTTCCCAATTCCAGAAGAGATTTTTTATAGTGAAATTATCCTTACCTAAGATTTCTCCTGTTTTGTTATCGGTGACTTTGATATTATCAAATTCCGCTGAGGTGTACCAGGTGCCGACACCTACCTTACCTGTAATATCTCCCTCATCAATTTCTGCATTTGTGAGGTTATGTGAGAGCACCTTTGTGCCCTGATTTACGCTGAAAAGCTTCTGAGCATAGTAGCTGATTGAACCTGTTACCTGATGATTGTTGAACCATATAAGATCAGGTGACCAATGAGTAGCGGTAAGGTTACCGAAAAGAGGTGCATATGCTGCCATTGTAACAATATCGCCGTTTCTTTCAAGACCTGTCATATATGCAGCCTCTGCGAGAGCTGCTTCAAGTCGGTTGCTTTTTGCTGCATATTCACCTAAGAATACATTTAAGCCGCCGCCGTAAATGGTATCTGTCATTTGGGAAAAATCACGTCTGTAATTATCTTCATCGTAATAATCCGCATTTCTTAAGAACCAGATGGGATCGTTATAGTAATGCTGGTCTGTAGCACCTGCAAAATCAAGGACATTCTCACTGCCCATTTTATCGAGTTCATTTTTTGCATACTCGTAAGAGGGAAGGTACTGTGCGCCTCTTGTGCCGTCTGCTGTGCCTGCAGAGTAGATAAGCTCAAGTCCTTCATATAATTCGGGATTCTCTTCTTTTGCCTTATTGAATGCATCAAGGAAGGCGGAATATCTTTCAAAGTACACCTGTCCCTCGTTTTCATTTCCGATGCATATGTACTTTAATTCGAAAGGAGCTTCATGGCCCATTGCAATTCTTACCTTGCCCCAGATAGTTTCTTCATCTCCGCGGCAGAATTCAATAAGGTCAAACATATCGTCAATATATCTCTGAAATTCAGGTGTATACATATCTACGGGACCCTTACCTCTCATCTGACAGAAAAGTCCGCAGTTGAGAACCGGTACACCTACAGCGCCGATGTCCTCACAGAGAAGGAAATACTCATAGAAGCCCAGGCCGTAAGTCATAAAGCTGGGGAGGGGATCGTCTGTCGCTGCAATATTTGTCCAGAGGTTAATTCCCTGTTTTCTTGCGGCAATATCACCGTAGGTTCCGCCGAATTCAAGAGGCTGACGGTTTTCATCAACACCTATGGAATCCTTCCAGTCGTAAGCGGTGTCATCATCATAGCCTTCAATGATACATCCGCCGGGAAAACGGAGGAATTTAGGCTGAAGCTCCTGAAGCATTGTTGCAAGGTCATTTCTCAGTCCGTTTTCTCTGCCGTTGAAGGTGTTTTCCGGGAACATTGAAATCATATCAAAGAACACTTCGCCTTTGTCAATAAGAAGCTGCAATGTCACACCCTCGTGTGCACTGACAGGGGAAGTAATAGTGAGATTGTATTTTGTCCATTCACCTGCTTCTTTGATAGCAATTGACTTTTCTGTCTTTACTTCACCATTTACTGCAAGTCTTACAGTAATTTCACCCTTAAAGTCTGCGGCTTTTGCATAGAAGGAAATGTTATAATCTTCATTTTCCTTTACTGCCATTCCGTCGAGAAAGCCTTTGTTTTCAATACCTGCTTTTTGGGGAGAATCATTTTTTATGATAAGATAATTAGTGTTATTTATGTTGAGATAGTTTTCTTTGTCGTTTTCAACTACCGTGTTTGTTGCTTCACCTATGGTTTTCCAACCGTAAAGAGCATCATTTTCGGCAATATCTGTGAACTGGAATGAACGGTTAACAACCATTTCTGCATAAAGACCACCGTCTGCGGCAAAGTTGATATCCTCGAAGAAGATACCGAAAAGAAGTTCACTTATATCGTGAATTTCATCATCGGGATCAATGTTAAGAGTGTAGTCTGCCGATTCCTCATTGTAAGAGAAAATCTGATTTTCAGGGAGCGGTTCTGCAGGCTCATTGGTCGTGCCGAATAATCCGCCCAGTGACAGGAGAAAGGCTGTGAGAGTTGCAATAACATTTCTGAAAAAAGCAATAATGCTGTACTTCATAGGATTGTCCTCCTTTGTATTACTGTTATAATATTAATTAAAAATAATAAAATAGTCAAGAAAAAGGCAAAATAAGACAGCGTCTTTTGGTATTTTCGGTTGAAAAATTAATATATTTGTGCTACTATGGGGGAAATTAATTATTTTGGAGAATTATGATGACGGATTTTAAGTGGTTCAAGGTTGATACAGCAGCCATAATGTTTTCCTCTCTTTCGGATAAAAAGTGGGGAAGGACATTTCGTTTCAGTGCATATTTTAAGCACAATATAGATCCTGTTGCCCTTGAAAAAGCGGTAAAAGATCTTAAGCCTTACTATCCTGCCATATATTCTTACCTTAAACGGGGCTTTTTCTGGAATTATCTTATAGTATCCGATAAAATGCCCGAAATAAGGGAAGAAAAGAAATTTGGTATGAAACCAGTTGTTCTCCGTAACGATGGAACTCCAGATTTCAGGCTGACATATAAGGGTAACAGAATAAATATAGACTGTTCCCACAGCCTCGGAGACGGCAAGGGCATGATTATATATTTCAAGGCACTCCTTACACGATATAATGAACTTCGAAAAGGAGCGACAAGTGAATATATAACAAAAGAAGATCCTGAGCTTAATATTACCGATGCATACAGTGATTATTATGAGCCGGACGGAGAAAAGGCTTCAGGCTCACAGACTAAGGCTTTTCATTTCCCCGAGGAATATGAAAAAGATGTCACGCGTCTTTCGTTTGTCCGAATGAGTACAGCAGAAATAAAAGATCTTGCCCACAAGGAAAAAATGACAGTCACGGAATATCTGACGGGTATACTTATTCTCGGTATAATAAAAAGTCAGGAAAATCCGATCAATGAGCCTATAACCATTGCAACCCCTGTGAATCTTAGAAGATTTTTTCCGACAATGACTCTTCGGAATTTTACCGTGCAGACCTTTGTTACATTTGAACCAAAGGGCAGAAAAGATGTGACTCTCAAGGATATTCTTGAGGAAACAAGAGGTCAGCTGAAGACGCAGCTTAAAATGGAAGAGCTGCAGAAAACCATAAATAAATACGGAGCTCTTGTAAATAATCCTGTAATAAGAGTTGTTCCGAATGCTGTAAAGCAGCCTGTTATGAGAATAATGCAGAAAAATACCCATGCAGGTGTTACTTCCATATTTACAAATTACGGAGATTGCAGACTTTCTGATTCTTTATCTCCTGATATTGAAAGACTTCAGTTCGTAAACGGAGATACAAGAAAATACGGGCTTGCTGTTACCTGCTCGTGTATCGGCTTCGGCGATATGCTTTCACTTTGTTTCTCGAGTGCCAACAGGGATACTTCCTGGTACGATTCCTGCGTTTCAATTCTGAAGGCGCAGGGGATAGAAATTACAACCGATTCCATTG
This sequence comes from Acutalibacteraceae bacterium, assembly GCA_045647985.1. Lineage (GTDB taxonomy): Bacteria > Bacillota > Clostridia > Oscillospirales > Acutalibacteraceae > RUG806. Next base: position 51,995 of record JAZRNB010000058.1, on the reverse strand, counting down.
ACGGTGCTGAGGAAAAGGCAGAAAATAACACAAAAAAAGAAAAGCTGCCCTTATCTGTTGAGCGAATAAGAGCATATTTCAATATCTGATAATTTTCACAAAAAAAGAGAGGTAACACATTTGTGTTACCTCTTTCAATTTTATAAAATTTATCTGATAGCGCCCTTTGAAATAACGGTTTCAGTTTCAACCTCTTCACCGTTTTCATCAGTTGTTTCAATTTCAAGCTCCCAGAAAGGAACAAATACATCGTATACCTTGCCTGCTTCAATTGAAGCTGCACCGATAATGTCGTACTTTTCTGCAGTTGTTTCATCAGCTGTTACAACAGTATCGTCATCACGCTCAATACCTGCCTTGTAAACATACTTGAGAATCTTGTCTGCACACTTTACATACTTCTTTTTCTTGCCCTTGAAGGAGCCGATTTCGCCGAACTTCTTAATAAAAGATGCTTCAAAGGCCTTGTCATCAATAGATTTTACTCTGTCATACCATGCATCAAGAATCTCATCTTTTCTTTCTGTTCTGCCTGAAGCAAGGAGGAACAGAGGTTCAAGAAGATCAGAGAAATCTTCCGCATTATCGCGAAGACCTAAAACGATATTTTTCTTGTCGGAGGGCTTCATATCCTTGGTTGTCTTTTTGCCCCTGTTTTTTATAAGGAAGAAAGCAAGAACTGCACCTGCACCTACAATTGCAGAAATGATACAAGCCCATATAACATTATGGTAAATGATGTAAAAAAGCATATTAATATCTCCTTTTTCCGATTTTGACAGACATAAAATCCGATTTTATGTCGGCAACCTCTGTTATTATATATAAAAATCAGAGTATTGTCAATAAGAAACGGCTCAATATGCTTCAATTAAGTGAGGCGTTTTCTGAGAATATCACCTTCGTGAAGAGTGTGGGGACAGAAAATGTTAACCTTTTCCTGAACAAGATGAGCGCTGTCACGGTCATTTCCGTGTTTATCCTTTATTGAAGTCACTTCAAAAGACATACCTATGGCTGCGGGTGAAAGTATTTCAAGTGTATCGCCTACATCAAAACGGTTTCTTTGTTCTACAAGATATCTGCCCTCACCGAGATCCTCGAGAACAATGCCGATAAAGGAGCAGGTCTGATGGTAAAGTCCGTCATTGTTGGGATCTGCCTTTGCTTCGCCGAAATAAAATCCTGATGCGAAGGGACGGTGTGAAGCACAGTCAAGCTCATTTTCACATTCTTCAAGTGTTGCCGTGCCGTCCATATAATGGCGGTAAGCATTGACAACCGTTGCTACATAGTAGGGTGATTTCATTCTGCCTTCAATCTTGAAGGATTTTACTCCTGCCTTTTCTAAGCGGTCAAGGAATTCTATTGCTTTAAGGTCAGTTGAGCTGAGTACTGCCGTTGCTCCGTCTTCTTCGATTACCGGAAGGAACATGTTCTGCCTTTTTTCTTCCATAAGGTAATAGTTCCAGCGGCAGGGCTGTGAGCATTCTCCTCGGTTTCCTGAACGGTTTGAAAGAAAGGAGCTCAGAAGACAGCGACCTGAATAAGCCATGCACATAGCGCCGTGTACAAAAACCTCGATTTCCATTTCTTCGGGGATACGGTCTTTAAGATCCTCAATCTGAGCCATTGTCATTTCTCTTCCGAGAACTACTCTTTCAACTCCCATTTTATGATATACCTCAATGGTTTTGAAATTCTGAGTATTAGCCTGAGTTGAGATATGTACGGGAAGAGAGGGGCATTTTTCTCTTATTTCGGATACTGCGCCGAGATCAGATACGATAACCGCATCAACCCCAAGGTTATAAAGGGTATTTGCATAATCACCGAGCATTTCAATTTCTTCATTTTCGGCAAAGCAGTTTACCGTTACATATATTTTTTTTCCTCTTGCATGGGTATATTCAACTGCATTTTTAAGATCATCAAAAGAAAATCCTGCACCCGATGCACGAAGCTGTAAAAGGGGACCGCCGCAGTAAACAGCATCAGCACCGAAATATAATGCTGTTTTAAGGCTTTCAAAGGAGCCTGCAGGAGCTAAAAGTTCAACATTCATAATTAATATCCTCAATAACAAAGTTCATATATAATTGCCGTGTACATTTTTGCGGTAAGAAGAAGCTCGTCAATAACCGCAAATTCGTCTGCACCGTGTATTCTGTAGTCGGTACCGTGGAATTCAATTCCGAAGGCAACACCGCCTTCAATATCGTGAACGTAAGTTCCGCCGCCGATGGAAAGACATTCGCCTTTAAGACCTGTATATTCTTCATATACCTTGAGGGCAGTTTTTATAACGGGCGCATCCTCGGGGACATAGTGCACGGGAATCATAGAGGGCTCACCCGTAAAAGCAAAGCCGTTTTCCGAGAAATTCTTTGCAATTACTGCCTTTACATTTTCTTCGTTTGCACACAACGGGCAGCGAAGGTCAAGGCTTCCCGTAAATTTACTGTCTTCAAAATGAAGAACACCGAAGTTAAGAGTAAGTGCACCTGATGTTTCATCGCTCATTTTTACTCCTGCGGAAAGTCCGTCAGTTTCCTTATGAGGGAACATTTTTTCGAGAGCCCTGAAGGAATTGCGTGTTTCGTTTTCCGTAAGAGGAAGCTTATTTATAAGCGAAATAAGTGCAGTCTGTGCATTGTTGCCGCTTTCAGGGTGGGCAGCGTGTGAGGATACACCGAGAGCAGAAATTTCAAGAAAACCGTTTTCTTCGTTTAAGGAGAATTCTACTCCTGTTTCACTTCTTGCTGAAGAAACGATATCCTTTATTTCATCTGCATCAATTCCCGAAATAATTACTTTTGCCTTGCAGGGAACAATGTTACCTGTTGTACCGCCGAAGAAAGAAACAACGGTTTTTTCTCCGTTATTTTCAGCTTTTTTTGTGAATCCGGGAGCAAATCTGCCCTTTTCGAGATTTATAAGAGGATAATCTGCATCGGGAGAAAGTGTAAAGGGAAGCTTTTCGCGCTTTGAGAAGTAGTAATCCATATCCTCACTTCCCGTTTCCTCGCCGCATCCCATAACAAGGCGGACTCCGCGCTGCGGCTCACCGAAAAGCTCACGGGCAGCCTTTATCGCATAAAGGCAGCAAAGCATAGCTCCCTTATCGTCGGTTGTTCCTCTGCCGTAAGCTTTACCGTCAACTATTTTCATATTATAAGGCTCATAGGTCCAGAAGTCACCCTCATCAACCACATCAAGGTGGGCAAGAAGCATAAGCACAGGGTCGGTACCGTAGGTAATTTCTCCTGCATAATTTTCAAAATTTACAGTGTCAAATCCGTGTGATGCAGAAATTTTTATTGCTTCCTTGAGCGCCCTTGCAGGACCTTCGCCGAAGGGCATACCGTCTTTTGCAGGTTCTCTGACACTTTTTATATCAACAAGACCTTTAAGATCTTTAAGAAAAGCCTCTCTCTGAGAGTCAATATAAGCAGAAATTCTGTTCTTCATAAGTTACCGCCTTTTCAGTTTTCTATAAGTGATTTGAATTCTTCTTCGTTTATAACCTTTATGCCAAGCTCGTTAGCCTTTCTCAGCTTGCTTCCCGCATCCTCACCGGCTAAAACGATGCTCGTTTTCTTTGAAACAGAGGAAGAGGTTTTTCCGCCGAACTGCTCAATAATTGCTGATGCTTCATCTCTTGTATAAAGGGATAATGCTCCTGTCAGAACAAATGTCATTCCCTTGAAGCGTTCATCCTTTACTTCTGCGAGATTCTTTGTGTTAAGTCCTGCGGCAATCAGCCTTGAAATAATAGTCTTAGTCTGTTCGCGGGAGAAATACTCCGTTACGGCATCTGCCATAATGCCGCCGAAGCCTTCTATTTCAAGAAGCTCTTCTTTTGTTGCAGACATAATTTTTTCAAGATTTCCGAAATGCACGGAAAGGAGCTTTGCAGCCTTTTCTCCTATATGGTTTATGCCGAGAGCAAAAAGAAGCTTTGAAAGGTCATTTTCTTTTGATTTTTCTATTGCATCGAGAATATTACGGGCAGATTTTTCTCCGAGACCTTCAAGCACTGCGATATCTTCTGCCTTCAGACTGTAAATATCCGCAATATCATTTATCATACCTTTTTCGGAGAAAACCTCAAGTATTGCTTCTCCCAGGCCCTCAATATCCATAGCATCTCTTGAACAGAAATGTATTATGAGACGCAGTGCCTGTGCAGGGCATAAGGGATTAAGACAGCGGTGAGCAGCAGCTCCCTCATCGCGGAAAACCTCTGCGCCGCAGGAGGGGCAGGTTACGGGGAAGCGGAAAGTTTCATTTCCCGAGTGTGTTTTTACTCCCACAACCTCAGGTATGACGTCACCTGCTTTTCGCACCGTAATTGTATCACCGAGAGCCAATGAAAATTCGTTTATCCTGTCTTCGTTGTGGAGAGTTGCACGGGAAACTGTGGAGCCTGCAAGAAGCACACTGTCAAAAACTGCAGTGGGAGTAAGAACACCGGTTCTTCCCACACTTATTTCAATATCACGAAGCACGGTGTCCTTTTCCTCAGGCGGATATTTGTAGGCGACTGCCCAGCGCGGGAATTTTGCCGTGCTGCCGAGTGTTTTTCTGTGCCTGAATTCATTAACCTTTATAACAGCACCGTCAATATCAAAGGGCAGGGAGCTTCTTATTTCGCCTATTCTTGTAAGCTCATTTTTGGCTTCCTCAATATTTTTGCAGAGTGTATAGAAGGGGACTGTAACAAAGCCCAGCTCTTTCAGGAAATCAAGAGAGCTTTTGTGGTCGGAAAACTCTGTGCCGTCATATTTCTGCACATTGAAAACGAAAATGTCAAGCCGTCTTTCCGCTGTGATTTTCGGGTTCTTCTGCCTTAAAGAGCCTGCAGCGGCATTTCGGGGATTTTTAAATGGGATTTCTCCTGCTTCTTCCTGTTTTTCTGCAATGTCAAGAAATACGGATTTTGACATATACACTTCACCTCTTACGGTGATATCTATGTCCTTCTGAAGCTTCAGTGGGATGGATTTTACGGTTTTAAGGTTTTCTGTGATATCCTCACCTGTATTGCCGTCTCCTCTTGTAGCACCACGGAAAAAGATTCCGTTTTTGTATTCGAGTGCCACGGAAAGACCGTCAATTTTAGGCTCAACCACATAAGTGCAGTCAATTACGGTATCAGTCACCCTTCTGTTGAAATCGTCAATTTCATCGTAGCTGAAGGCATCCTGCAGACTTTCAAGGCGCACTTCGTGAGGAACGGGGGCAAATGTATTTTCAGCCTCACCGCCGACTCTCATAGTGGGAGAATCAGTACGGAGATATTCGGGATACTGTTCCTCAAGAGACTTCAGCTCTCTTTGAAGCATATCATATTCATAGTCACTTACGGGACTTTCGTTTTCCACATAATATTTATATGAGAAGAAATTGAGCTTATCGCACAATTCATCAATTCTCAGCTTTGCTTCTTTTTTTGTCATCTTATTTCTCCTTGATTTCAATCCACTGTCCTAAATGATCGGAAACGATATTTTTTGTTGTGCCCTTGTCGATAATCTTTATGTCGGGAGAGGTGAAAATGTAATCAATTTTTACTCTCGGATTATCTGAGGGGAATGTGAGCGTGTCGGTGTCTGAGCAGTTATATTTTTCGAATACCGGCTTTAGTTCTTCGCTTTCGGGGGAGCAGTTGAAGTCACCCATAATGATGCACCTCTCATCAGGTGCAACAGAGAGCAGAGTTTTTATTGCATTTTCTCTTTCGTCCGTATTCAGCCCCATATGGGTAACAAGCACGGTATATTTTTCTCCTGCGTCAATTTCAGCCTTTATTATTGCACGTGATTCGTACATTTCTTTCCCTTTTTTTGGTGAAGGATCGGGAATTTTTATTGTTTCTGCAGAAAGGATGGGGAATTTGCTTAAAATCGCATTACCATAGGGTGCCAGTCCTGCCACGGTGATAGCTTTTCCGAAATAATAATTCATATTTGTAAGAGTGCCAAGCTTTTTTGCCTGATCACTGTAATCCTTAAGAAAACCTTTGCCTCTTACCTCATTAAGGCCCACAAAATCTGCATGGGTTTCCGCAATTTCACGGGAAAAGTCCCGGAAGGAAATTTTCTTTGTCTGATAATTCATACAATGAAGAATGTTGAAGGTCATTATTTTCATAAGAGTCACCCTTGAAAAATCTTTTCTTATGTAGTAAACTTTAATTTATGAAAGAATTTATTATAACGAAAAATGATGCGAATCAGCGATTTGACAAGTTTATAACCAAAACCGTGCCTCTTCTGCCCCAATCCCTTTTATATAAATACCTGAGGCTTAAAAGAATAAAGCTCAACGGTAAAAAAGCGGAAATTTCAACGCGGCTCAAAGAAGGCGATAAGGTTCAGATGTATATAAATGATGAGTTTTTTGCTCCCAAGGAAGAGAAATATTCTTTTTTAGGTGCGGGCAAGGAGCTGAGCATTGTATACGAGGATGAAAACATTCTGCTTCTTAATAAAAAGGTCGGTCTTTTGTCCCATCCCGAGGAAGGGGAATATACGGATACTCTTATTACGAGAGTACAGCGCTATCTCTATGAAAAGGGGGAGTATGATCCGAAAAACGAGGCTTCGTTTGCTCCTGCCCTTGCTAACCGTATTGATCGTAATACATCGGGAATTGTTATGGCAGCAAAAAATGCGGAGGCTCTTCGTATTCTCAATGAAAAAATAAAGCTTCGTGAAATAGATAAACGATATCTCTGTATCACAATCGGAAAACCTCCTAAAAAGAAGGGGATTGCCGAAGGATATCTTGTAAAAGACGAAAAGAAAAATACAGTAACCGTGCTTTCAAAGCCCGTACCCGGCGGAAAGAGCATCAAAACAGGCTATACCGTAATTGAAACACGGGGTGAGCTTTCTCTTGTAGAGGTGGAGCTTTTTACAGGAAGAACCCATCAGATAAGAGCACATTTAGCCTCTCTCGGCTGTCCCCTTCTCGGAGACGGCAAGTACGGCACAAATGCTTTGAATAAAAAGTACGGCGGATATAAAAAGCAGTGTCTTTGTTCATATAAAACAGGCTTTACCTTCAAAACCGATGCAGGAATACTGAATTACCTGAAGGACAGATTCTTTGAGGTGGAAGATGTCTGGTTCAGAACAGCATTTTTTGAAGGTGAATTATAATTTTTATAACGGGTGAGGTTTTTCTTGCCCGTTTTTTCAGTTTCCTTTTTTTGTTAACTCATCAAAAAGAGCGGAGCATCCGCGTGATATGCAATTATAGCATTCCTCAAATCTTCCTGTGTACCAGGGATCATCAACATCCCCGCCCCCGCAGTAGTCAAGGAGCTTTTTTGCCTTTTGGTCCGTATCTTCCCCTAACATAAGGGTGATGTTTCTCATATTCATTTTATCCATACCGATAATGAGATCGAAGTTATCATAATCGGCTTTTGTAAGTCTTCTGGCAGTTTTGCCGTCCGGATTGATGCCGTGAAGAAGAAGCTGCTCACGTGCGGGAGGATAAACGGGATTGCCTATGCCCATAAAAATTTCATCGTTGCTTGTGGCGGCGGATTCTATATAAAACTCATTTTCTCTGCCGTTTTTCTTTACCAAATCCTTGAAAATAAATTCCGCCATAGGACTTCGGCAGATGTTTCCGTGACAAACAAAAAGTATTTTAGTCATAGATTTCTTCCTTTAATTTTTCTGCAATAAGGCTGACACATTCTTCGGGTGTTTTATCTGTACAGTCAACAGTAAAATGTGCAAAGCTTTCGTACAAGGGACTTCTTTCCCTGAGTAATTCCGGAATTCCAGAGTTCTTGTCCATAGCAATTCCCCTTGTTGTTATATCTCCGAGTCTTTTTATCAGCTCGGGAAGAGAAACCTTAAGGTACACTATAATACCGTCTTTGGCGAGCTTTTTCATAGCTTCTTTGCCGTATACCGCGCTTCCGCCCGTTGCAATTACGGAATTTGTGAAGGCTTGCTTCAGTATTATTTCTTCTTCGAGCTTTATGAAATAATCCGTGCCCTTTTCATTTATTATTTCGCAAAGAGCTTTTTTTGTTTCCTTCTGTATAATTAAGTCGGTATCGGTAAAATCCGCTAAAAGTGTCTTTGCAAGAAACACTCCTACAGTGCTTTTTCCGGCGCCCGGCATACCGATAAGAATGACATTTTTCATATATATCACCAATATAAAATTATAGCATACAGTTATAAATATATCAATGAAAAACAAAAAAATCCGCAGAAAAAACTGCGGATCAGGGGAGGAATTCTCTGCATAATCAAGGATAAAAAATGAAGCACCGCTGTTGCGATGCTTTATTTTTTGGAGCTGGTGACGGGAATCGAACCTGCAACCTGCTCATTACGAATGAGCTGCTCTGCCATTGAGCCACACCAGCAAAATACATTGTAAGTGTCATTATAGTATAAATGTACTGAAATTTCAAGAGCAATTTTAATTTTTAGCTAAACTTTGCTTTTTTATTAAGAATGGTTTAAGCTGATTGATTATTATCTATACTTATGGTAGATTATAAAGTGGTGATGGAAGTGAAAATAATAAGAATTCTGAAAATTTTAATCGGTGCTGCAGGCTGGATATGGTTTTTTATCCCTGTTGTTTTCAGCGGAATACTGAATATCGGAAACGGAGCGGGAATGCTGTTTTTCGGCTGTCTGTTCTTATGGGGAGTTTTTCAGAATAAGCTGAATAAAAAGGCTGCCGTAAATAAGAAATTCAAGGCTTTGCGAGGTGTGCTGATAACAGGATATATTGCATTTACTTTGCTTTTTGCTGTGGAAAGTGTTTTTATTGTTAATGCAATAATGAAAGCACCTCCTCCGGATGCTACCGTGATAATCCTCGGCTGCTCAGTAAAGGGTGAGGATCCCAGTCAGATGCTGAGACTGCGAATTGAAGCGGCGGAGGAATTTCTGAAAGCAAATCCCGGATCCAATGCCGTTCTTTCGGGTGGTCAGGGCCCCGGAGAGGACATTACCGAGGCTCTTTGTATGTACCGCGAGCTTACAAAGCGGGGGATTGCCGCAGACAGACTTTATATGGAGGGACTGTCAACAAGCACAAAGGAAAATATAGCCTTTTCAAAAGATATAATTGAAAAAGAAGGTCTTAACACAAAGGTTGCAATTGTTTCAAACAATTTCCATCTTTACAGGGCTTCTGTCATTGTTAAGGAAGAGGGACTTGAATTTTACGGGGTTTCCGCATTCACTCCTTATCCGCTTCTTGCAACATATGTTATGAGAGAATACGTGGGAATCCTCGCACAATGGATTGCGGGATAGATAAAGCTTTTCAGATAAATATAAGAAAATTTTATGATTTATCAACCCCCTGTCCCAAATCTTGGGGACAGTAAGTGTTTCTTGTTATAAGCTGAATTGCTCACAACGCGAGCAATTTCCTGTATGATAAAAAAACGCCTCCCCGGGGAGGCGTGTTTTTTATCCGAAAATACCTGCAAACAGGTTTCTTATCCATTCAATAATTGAATTGAAGAAGTCAGCAAGCTTCTGGAAGAAGGTCTTTTCAGCTTCGGGCTCCTTTACTGTTGTGTCTGCCTTACATACATCACAGATGTTGTCTGCATTGGTATCTGTATGGCCGGTAGCAGGAAGAACAATAGTATCTGTTTCACTGCAGACAGTACAGAGAACATCCTTGTATCCTGCAGTTGTGCAGGTTGCAGGGCTTGAGGAAACTGTCATATTAGTGTGTCCGAAAGCGGGAGTGATCTGCTGGAATGTTTCCTTGCAGAGAGTGCAGGTACCCTTGAATTCACCGTCCTTTGTACAGCTTGCAACGGTTGAAACAGAAACCTTGAGAGTGTGGAAGGGAATGTTTATAAGGAGGGGATATGCTGCATGTATGGTGTTTGTTGTCCATACCTTGGTGAAATCAAGATTTGAAAGCTTTGAACGATTTGTGAAATCTGCAGCAGCAAGACCTGTTGTTTTAGTTGTCTTACCGGAAAGAACTGCCTTGTCAGACTTACTGTTGTTATAATAGCATTCGGAAACCGTACCCTGTGAAATTGCTCCGATTCCGCCCTTTGTATTATTCTTTGCAGATGCAAGAGCCGTGAAAACACATTTTGATGTTGTGCCTTCAAGTGCAAAGCCGAAGATACCGCCGGCATATTCACCTGAATTGGAAACATTTGCTGTTGCAACGCAGTTTTCGATGTTTGTGTTTGTTGCATATCCTGCGATACCTCCTGCAAAGGAAGCAGTTGCGGAAACCGTACCGTTGTTCATACACTCAGTGATTACTGCATCTGTTGCAACACCTGCAATACCGCCGATTTTGCCGGCTTTTGCTGATACTGTAGGCTCTATCTTACCTGTATTTTTGCAGTACTTGATTGTAGCTTCGGTAAGACCTGCAATACCGCCGAGATTTGTTTTTGATGCGTTTATCATGACCGTATTTGTGCAGGAAGTGATGTCAGCTGCACTATAGCCTGCAATTCCGCCGACATTTTTTGCACCGTAAGTGTAAGCATTGTTTGTGCAGTCTGTAATTTCAGCTGCGCTGTAGCCTGCAATACCGCCGCAATATTCCTTGGAACTACCGATATTGGCAGAGCTTGTGGTTGTGCAGGAAACGATTTTACCTGATTCTATACAGCCTGCAATACCACCTGCATAGGTTGCGGCATTTACACGTGCAGAGCTTGTGCAGCTTTCAATTACCGTATCCTTTGCATATGCAACAATTCCGCCTGCATAATTTGTTGCATAGAAAGTACCGGAAACGGAAACTGATGTAATAACAGCGCCGTCAGTAAATGCAAAAAGACCTGAATAATCAGCATTTGAATTAAAACCGGAAAGAGTCTTTCCGTTACCGTCAAACGTACCCTTGAAGGGAGTCTTTGATGTACCGATGGGCTTGAAGTTGCTGTTTGCAGTGATATTGCTCTTGACAACAATGAATTTTCCGCTGAAGGAGTTACCGTCAGCAACTGCCTTTGAGAAAGCAGAAAGCTCTGCTGCAGTGCTGATTGTGTAAGGATTTTTCATTGTACCGCTTCCGGGAAGCACAGCGGCAGATGCCGTGATGCACATAAGCCCCGTAAGCATGATAATAAGTACAATGCTCAGAACTTTTAAAAGTGACTTTTTCATATTTTGTCCTCCGTAAAGTTAAACATAATTCTACATAATAAGTATACAACAAAAAAACAGATAGTGCAAGAGAAATTTATTTGCCTGAGCCGCTGAGAATTGTTCTGCCTCCGTGGAAATAAGCCTGAGCAAGGAAGGATGCCATTTCCTCGGGGGGAACCTTCATTTCGTCATACATCCATTGAATAATTGTCTGCCACATAGCTGATACGGCAAAGCAGGTAAGATATCTCTTTGGGTCATCCTCAGGGAAAATCTTGTGAGAATCAGGCACATGCTCAAGAAGCGACACTTTTATCTTTTTTGCAAGGAAATTCTTCGGGTCGTTGCTTACGACAAATTTACATATATCCTCATATTCCTTGCAGAACAAAAGGAAGCGGAGAAGATAATCCGTAAAATCATCCATTGTTATAAAGCTTGCCTGCGGGGCAATTACATTTTCATAGAACACTTCAAAAATATCATTCTGAATTTGTATCATCATATCATCAATATCTTTGTAGTAGAAGTAAAATGTAGAACGGTTTACATCCGCCTTTTCTGTAAGCTCCTTTACGGTTATCTCATCAATTGATTTGGTTTCAAGCATAAGGAAAAGATGCTCTCTGAGGACTCGCTTGGTTCTCTTGACACGGCGGTCCTCATTTCTTTTGATTTTTGTTTCTCCCATATTTTGTTTCCTCCTGTATAATATCAAACATATGTATGATATCAGACTATATGGTGTATTTTATCAGACAAAAAACACAAAATCAACGGATTTTATGTAAATTTATGATTGTTTTGTATAAAAAATACTTGGAGCTTTTCGTAAAATAAGCATAATTTTTAAAAAGCAGCCTGTTTTGTTGGAATAAAGAAAATGCTGCGCATAAATTATTGCTGAAATCAATTACTTTTTTCAGGGATGACTCAAGGGCCGAGAGGGAACTGTGTTGTGAAAAATGAAAAGCGGGCAGAGAAATCCGCCCGTCTGTTTCTATAACATTTTGAGAAGCTCTGAGAAAATACGGTTTGCCGCTTCATCCTTGGACATAACGGGAAGCTCTGTCTCGGAACTGCTTGTTATCATTGTTATGACATTGGTGTCCGTACCAAAGCCTGCACCCTCAACCTTCAGGTTGTTTGCACATATCATATCAAGATTTTTCTTCTGAAGCTTCTTTTTGGAATTTTCAATAAGATCTCTGGTTTCCATTGAAAATCCGCAGAGCAGCTGTCCTTCTTTTTTGTTTTCTCCGAGATATTTCAGGATATCATCGGTTCTTTGCAGCGAAATTGCAGCATTGCTGTCACTCTTTTTGATTTTATCTCCGGCTACTGTTTCAGGTCTGTAGTCTGCAACAGCAGCAGCCTTTACAATTATGTCCGAATCCTTATATTTCCTGACAGCATCGAACATATCCTTTGCACTTTCTATGTGCACGGTATTTACAAAATCGGGATCGGGAAGAATATCTGAGCCTGTAATGAGAGTAACCTCGGCACCTCGTCTTGCGGCATTTTTTGCCAATGCATAGCCCATTTTTCCTGTGGAATGGTTTGTGATGTATCTGACGGGGTCAATTGCCTCTTTTGTTGCACCTGCCGTTACGAGAACACGGAGGCCTTTCATATCCTTCGGGAGTGCAATTTCATTTATGACACTTTCAAGAAGCTTTTCAGGAGCCGGAAGCTTTCCTTTACCGGTGTCTCCGCAGGCAAGTCTGCCCGAATCGGGAGTGATTACATTCCAGCCGTACTCCGTAAGAATTCTGATATTATCCTGAGTTACCGCATTTTCGTACATCCTTGTATTCATAGCAGGGGCTATGATTTTAGGGCAGGTAGAGGCAAGCATGGTTGAAGTAAGCATATCGTCAGCTAAGCCGTGTGCCAGCTTTGCAATAACATTTGCTGTTGCAGGAGCGATTATCAGAGCATCAGCCTTTCCTGACAGAGAAATATGAGGAATTTCAGTACTTGATTCCTTGTCAAAAATATCGTAATGAACCTTATTTCCGGTAAGGGCTTCAAATGTAAGCGGGGACATAAATTCCATGGCTCCCTTTGTCATAATGACGTTTACATCTGCGTGCTGTTTTACCAAAAGTGAGGTAAGCTCTGCTGCTTTATAGCAGGCGATGCCTCCCGTTATTCCGAGTATTACGGTTTTTCCTTTAAGCATAATTGATCTCTCCCGTAAATCATTTCTGAAAAAATTATACAGAAATTCACTTAGTTTGTAAATACCCTCTTGAAAAACAAGGATAAAAACTGAACAAAAAACTTGCAATTTTCTTATGCAGTATATATAATGTAGTAGGAAATATATGAAGCTCTGCCGATGTACCCCTTTGGGACATCAGGCAAAAGGACTTTATTTTCTGTCTATCCATTATGCGTTGTATCATTACGAACAACAGCAGGAGGTTTTTATGAAAATGAAAAAAAGAAATGAAAAGGTAAAGGACCAGGTTGTTTTAGCTCTCTTTACAGCAATAGTATTGCTTTTAGCCTTTACTCCCTTCGGACTCATTGATCTTCCGATAATAAAGGCTACAATTCTTCATGTGCCTGTTATTATCGGTTCTGTTGTTTTAGGACCGAAAAAGGGTGCTTTCCTCGGCTTTGTCTTCGGACTTACAAGCCTTATAAAAAATACCACGGCTCCCAGTCTGTTATCCTTCGCATTTTCTCCCTTTATTCCTCTTCCCGGTATCGGCGAAGGCAGCTTTCTTGCAATTATAATTTGCTTCATTCCGAGAATTCTCGTGGGAATTACTCCTTACTTTACGGTAAAGGGTATTGAGCTTGCTGTACATAAATTCACGGGAAAGAAAAATAAGGGAATCCGTTCTGTTGCAACTACCGTTTCGGCAGTTGTTGGTGCATTTACAAACACAATACTTGTAATGGGTATGATATATCTCTTTTTCAAGGAGCCTTATGCCACGGCAAATTCTATCCCCGTTGAAACAGTGCTTTCCGTAATTCTCGGAATTGTAGGCACCAACGGTGTTCCTGAGGCTGTAGCTGCCGCAGTTATTGTAACCCCCGTATGTCTTGCTCTCGAAAAAGTTATGGTTCGTCTTAAGATGAGAAGGGAAGATGTATGATTCTTGCCGCAGATATCGGAAATACGAACATCTGTATTGCCGGCTTCGGCGACACGGATGAGCCCGTTTTTATAAAGAATTATCCCGACAACCGATTTCACAATTCAGATGAGCTTCTGAAAGCACTAAGAAATGATATCAGCGGTGAATTCAGCGGTGCTGTTCTTTGCTCTGTTGTTCCCGTGCTTGCATCAATGGTTAAGAAGGCTCTCTCTGAGTTTATATCGGGAGAGGTTGTTGTTATTGATGTTGATTTCAACGACGGAATGGTAATTTCCGGATATGACAGAAGAAAGCTCGGAAATGACAGAATAGCAGATATGTCCGCAGTGAAAGCGCTTTACGGAGCACCTGCCGTTGTTTTTGATATGGGCACAGCAAATACTGTTTCCGTGCTGGATAAGGACGGCGTATTTATAGGCGGAATGATTATGCCGGGGCTCGGACTTTCAATAAACGCCCTTTCCTCAGGTACTGCACTTCTTCCGGGCATCAACCCTACATCGCCTAATTCCCTTCTGGGACAGGACACGGTATCCTGCATTAATAACGGTGTTATATATTCCGGTGCTTTTGCAATAGAGGGTGTATGCTCTCGTGTTGAGGAGCTGCTTCACGAAAAGGTTACTGCTGTGGTAACCGGAGGCGCAGCAAAATTTATACTTCCGGTTATCGGACGGAAGGTTATATATGACGAGTACCTTCTGCTGAAGGGACTTAAGATTTTATATGAAAAGAAGCTGAGCGATGAAAGCAAGCGATGAAAAAAAGGCAAAGGAAATAGCATATAAAGTCGCCAATGAAGGCGGCAGAGCATATTATGTAGGCGGTTTTGTAAGAGACCGCCTTCTTGGTTTTTCAAATAAGGATATTGATATTGAGGTTCACGGTGTTACTCCCGATAAATTGCGGGAAATTATATCGCAGTCGGGACAGATTCTTGAGATGGGGGAAAGCTTCGGAATTTTCTCTCTCAAAGGCACAGATATTGACATTGCAATGCCCAGGAGTGAAAAGCTTACAGGCAGGGGACACCGTGATTTTGATGTGTCCGTAGATCCGTTTATAGGTACAGAGAAGGCGGCATTGAGACGCGACTTTACGGTCAATGCTCTTATGGAGGATGTGCTGACAGGTGAGGTTATTGATCATTACGGCGGTGCGGAGGACTTAAAAAGCAAGGTGCTGAGACACGTAAATGATGAAAGCTTTCCCGAGGATCCCCTGAGAGTGCTCCGCCTTGCACAGTTTGCGGCACGTTTCGGCTTTTCCGTTTGCGAGGAAACAAAGGAGCTGTGCAGAGCAATAGACTTATCATCGCTTTCACGGGAAAGAATTGACGGCGAAATGAAAAAGGCACTTCTGAAATCGGATAAACCTTCAGTATTTTTTGAGGTGCTCAGAGAAGTAAACGGGCTTGATTCCTGGTTCACCGAGATTAAAAGTCTGATAAATCTTCCTCAGAATCCTGCTTTTCACCCTGAGGGTGACGTGTGGATACACACTATGCAGGTGCTTGACCGTGCGGTATCTTTCAGAGACAAGGTATCTGAGCCGTATTCATTTATGCTGTCGGCACTTTCTCACGATTTGGGAAAAATTGAGGCAACCGAGGAGATAAACGGTGTAATTCATGCTTATGCCCACGAGAAAAAGGGGCTTCCGGTTGTAAAGGCCTTTCTTTCAAGGCTAACGGGGGATAAGGGGGTTATAAGCTATGTGCTTAATATGACGGAGCTTCATATGAAGCCGGGAGTTATGGCAAGGGCAGGCTCTTCGGTCAAGTCCTTCAATAAGCTTTTTGATGAAAGTACGGCTCCTTATGATCTTATCTGTCTTGCACTGAGCGATGAAGGTGAAAGAAACGAAAATATTGAAAATATTCTTTTTGAAAAGCTTGATATTTTCGAGAAAACAATGGTGCTTCCCTTTGTGCAGGGAAAGGATCTGATAGAAGCAGGACTGAAGCCGGATAAAAGCTTTTCGGAGATTCTGGCTTATGCTCATAAGCTCCGCCTTGCAGGTGTGAATAAAGAAGATGCACTGAAGCAGACACTTGCTTTTGCACGAAAATGCAAAAAGCAATAACGCTTATTTTTCAATTCAGATATATATTGAGGGTATCAACCGAAAACGGCTGATACCCTGTTTTATATTTGCTGATTACAGAACCTTGTATGTTCTTCTGTAAAGGGAGTTTATCTTTCTGAAATACTCCGTATCAACATTATTAATGGTGTCTTTTGTTGTGCGGTAGCGCCAGTTTTTCTCAGGAACACCGGGAATGTTCATTCTTGCGTCCGATCCGAAGCCGCACATATCCTGGAAAGCTATTATTGCCGTGTTGGAGGATGATTTCCATACAGCTTCAATTATTTTACGGCAGGATTCGGATTTGTAACCGCCGTCCCCCCAGTTATTTCCCGTAAAGCCTGTGTATTCAAGGGCAAACGCGCGTTCTCTTTCTGTTGCTTCCCACAGCCATCCGAGAAGTGTGTTATTGTCGTGGGTACCGCAGTAGTTTACGGAATTTATGGGGGTATTGTGAGGCATATGAAGAGAGTCACCATCAGGCTCGAAGCCGAACTGTACAACCTTCATTCCGGGGAAGCCTGTATCAGCAAGAAGCTTCGGCACATCCTCACCGAAGATGCCCAGATCCTCTGCAATTATCGGAAGCTCTCCGAAGGTCTTTTTTACCTTATTCCATAACTTCATACGGGGACCCTCAACCCATTTTCCGTTTTTGGCGGTTTTGCTGTCAGCGGGAATTTCCCAATAAGAGGCAAAGGCTCTGAAATGGTCAATTCGTACACAGTCATATGTCTTAAAGCTCTGTTCTATTCTTTTCAGCCACCATTTGTAGCCGTCCTTTTCCATATACTCCCAATTGTACAGAGGGTTGCCCCATAACTGTCCGTCCTCTGAGAAATAGTCTGGAGGACAGCCTGCAACAGCCTTTGGCTTCAGACTTTCCTCATCAATCAGGAACTGGGCGGTGTTTGCCCATACATCAGAAGAGTCCATTGCAACATAAATGGGCATATCGCCTATAATTGCAATGCCTTTTTTGTTGGCATAAGCTTTTATTCTGTTCCATTGTGTGAAGAATATATATTGTGTGAATTTAAAGAAGGCACATTCCTTTTCAAAGCTTCTGCGAAGTCTTCTTGCGCTTTTGTAATGTGCATATTTTTCGTCCCATTCCCACCAGGGAGCATCGTTGTGCAACTCCTTTAATGCCATAAAGAGAGCAAAATCGGGAAGCCAGGGATTTTCATCTGAAAATTCGCGCACCTTTTCTGCAGTTTTCGGGGAAATATTTGAGAATGCTGTTTTAAGAAGCTTCATTCTTTTTTTGAATGCAAATTCGTAATCAGCAGTATAGGGTGAGCCCGTATAGATATTTTCTTCATACTGCTCCTTTGTACAAAGCCCCTCTTCATAAAGGGCTTTCGGATCAATAAAAAGAATGTTACCCGCAAATGCAGAGGCAGAGCAGTAGGGGGAGTTTGCCTTATCAACGGGGTTAAAGGGGAGCACCTGCCAGTAACCGAAATTCATTTCCTGAAGCTTATCAGCAAAATACTTACAGTTTTCATCAAAAACTCCGATACCGTAATCAGAGGGGATAGTTGAGATGTGCATAAGCACACCTGAGGCTCTGTTTTTAAGCATATTATCATTTTCCTTCATAAAAGTAATTGTGCATATTTTAACACATATAGTTTTTATTGACAATATATTTTTTTACTGTTATTATTAATTATACACAAAAATTATATGCTGTAGGAGAGTTCATTATGCTTAATGACAAAAAATACCGCATTTCATTTACCGAACAAGCGCAAAAGCTTGTGGAGCAGATGTCTCTTAAAGAGAAGGTTGTTCTGCTTGCAGGACATTGTAAATGGTATCAGAGTATGGGAATCGGTTCATACAATTCTGTTCCTTACGGTGCGGGTGGAAACGAGCGTCTCGGCATTTCTCAGATGCTTTTCTGTGACGGCCCCAGAGGCTGTGTCAGCGGCAAATCCACTTGCTTTCCCGTATCTATGGCAAGAGGTGCAACCTTTGATCCGGAGCTTGAAGAAAGAGTAGGTAATGCAATTGCTAAGGAAATAAGAGCAAACGGCGGAAACTTCTACGGCGGTGTGTGCATAAATGTACCTTATAATCCCGGCGGAGGAAGAAGCCAGGAGACCTATGGTGAGGATTCTGTTCATATCGGAAAAATGGCAGCGGCTCTGGTCAAGGGTGTGCAGGATGAAAGTGTTATTGCCTGTATAAAGCATTTTGCCTTCAACAGTATGGAAAATTCCCGTTTCTGGGTTAATATCACTGCCGATAAAAGAACGGAAAGGGAAATATATTTCCGTCATTTCAAGGAGTGTATTGATGCCGGAGCAGGTGCAGTTATGAGCTCATATAACCGTTATCTCGGACACTTCAACGGTGCAAACAGCTATCTTCTGCGTGATGTGTTAAAGGGAGAATGGGATTTTGACGGCTTTGTTGTGTCCGACTTTTTCTTTGGACTTCACAACACTTCAGGCGGTATGAATGCCGGTCTTGATGTTGAAATGAATATAAGAAGAAAGTATACATACGGAAACATAAAACGTGCTCTTAAAAAGGGCAGAATTACCATGGAGCAGATAAATGAGGCAAGTGTGAGAATTGTAAGAACAATACTTGCCGCAGAAAATGCTAAGGGCAATAAAAAATATCCCAAGGAGCTTATTGCCTGCAAGGAGCATATTGCACTTTCAAAAGAGGTTGCAGAAAAGAGTATAACTCTTATAAAGAACAAGGATAAGCTTCTTCCCCTTGACAGCAAAAAGGTTAAAAGAATTGCCCTTGTAGGAAATCTTGCAAATGAAGAAAATATAGGAGACAACGGCTCCAGTCAGGTTCATCCTCCTTACATAAAAACCGTAAAGCAGGCTTTAGCAGAAAACTATCACGGTATTCAGGTTGATTTTATCCCCACAAATGCAGTTAATTCAAAAAAATCCGTTATAGAAAAAGCTGATGCGGTAATATGTGTTGTAGGCATGAAGCACTCTGATGAGGGTGAATATATTGTTGTTATCGGTGGAGACAGAAAGCAGCTGGGACTTAAGAGAAAAGAGCCTGAAATGCTCAGGGCGGTCGGCAAGCTTAATAAAAATACCGTTGCTGTTGTTATGGGCGGTAATATGATAAGAATGAACGAGTGGCACGACAGTATCAACTCAATTCTCTTTGCATATTATCCCGGAATGGAGGGCGGCACGGCAATTGCAGATATTATTTTCGGCAAGGTGAATCCCGGAGGAAAGCTTCCCTTTGTTATCGGCAAAAAGGATAGTGATTTCCCGCAGGTGAAGTGGCTGAGCCTTCAGCAGGAATACGGCTATTACCACGGATATAAAAAGCTCAACAAGGATAATAAGGAAGAGGACTATTCTTACGGATTCGGTCTTTCATATACGGATTTTGAAATCGGTGAGCCTGAATTGAGGGAAATCACGGACAGGACAGCAGAATTTACCGTAAAAGTTAAAAATATCGGACATCGTGAGGGCAGTGAAACACTGCAGCTTTATGTGGGATATGAAAACAGTGCGGTTGACCGTCCCGAAAGAGAGCTGAAGGACTTTAAGCGTGTTTATCTCCTGGCAGGAGAGGAAACGGAGGTAAGGCTCACGGTAAATAAGGCTGCACTTGCTTACTACGGAGATAAGGGCTTTGCGGAAGAAGATATAAGCTATATTGCATATATAGGCAACTCCGAAAAGGCTGCCGCAGCACATAAGCTTCAGTTCAGATATGCCTGACCGGTACATCTTCATTAAAGCTGCAATTGGTTCTGTATCGGAAAAAAATCATATTTTAATTTTCGGTGATATATGAAAAATACAGACTTTTCTCCCGACTTATATTTTCGGGAACTTTATGAAAACAGACACTTTCCGTTTAATGATAAGCCGGCAGAGGAAATAAAGAAAACGGCGGAGAGAATCAGAAAACAAGCAGAAAGGGCATTCGGGATTGATAAAATTCCAGGGAAGATTAATAATCCTTCCCCAGTTGTCCTTTCTTCTGAGACCCGGAAAGGCTATGAAATAAAAACTCTTTCTGTTGAAATCTGCAGAAATCTTAATATGCTCTGCTATCTTCTTGTTCCCGAAAAAAAGAACGGCTTCGGTGTGGTTGCCGTGTGCGGTCACGGGTATGGATCAAGACAGATTATAAGACAGGGTAAAAACGGAAAATACAGAAGAATAAACTTTTTTGATAATTATCAGAAAAACTTTGCAGAGGAGCTGGCGCTAAGAGGTAATACGGTTATTGTTTTTGAGCCTGTAGCATTCGGTAAAGCAAGGCTGAAAAAAGACCGCAGAAAGCCCTTTTACATTTCCTCCTGCGAAACAGTTTCAATGCATTCGTTAATGTACGGCTTTACCTGTGCAGGGCTTCGGATTTATCAGGCAAAGTGCTGTATTGATATTCTGGAAAAAGAGGGTCTTTCCCGATTCGGTATTATGGGCATATCGGGAGGCGGTCTTGTGTCTCTTTATACGGCGCTTCTTGATGAAAGAATTGAAAAAACCGTTGTGTCGGGTTATGTTAATACCTTCGGTGCAAGTATATTTTCAAGGTGGCATTGCACAGATAACTACATACCGGGGCTTCTTGAAATCGGTGATATGTATGATTTTGCTGCGGCCTTAGCACCACGTAAGCTTCTTGTTGAGTGCGGAAAAAGGGATCCTCTTTTCCCGATAAAAGGATCTGAAGAGGCAATAAAGAGGATTTCCGATGTTTATAAAGTAATAGGGGCAGAAGAAAACTTTACGGCACACATACACGACGGGAAGCATGAGATATCGGGACAGCTTTCCTTTGATTTTTTTGGTAGGATGTGAGAAAAATGAGAGAATTTATTTTCGGTACTGACTGGTGGACAGACTGTGATGACCTGGCGGCTATGAGAATTCTTCTCCGTGCCCACAAAAATGGAGAAATAAGACTTCTCGGAGTGGGTATAAATGCCTGTATGGATTTGTCTGCGGCATCTGTTGACGGCTTTATAAATCTTGAGGGAGTAAAGGACATACCTCTGGGAATTGACCTTAATGCCACGGATTTCGAGGGAACACACCTTAAATATCAGAAAAATCTCGCGCCATTTGCCGTAAAATGTAAAAAGAATGAGGATGCAGAGGATGCGGTACGTCTTTACAGAAGACTTCTCGCAGAGAGTGACGGTAATGTTGAGATAGTTGAGGTGGGCTTTCTTCAGGTCTTTGCCGATTTGCTATTAAGTGAGGGAGATGATATCTCTCCCGAAACGGGACTTTCTCTTGTGAAAAATAAGGTAAAAAAGGTCTGGGTAATGGCAGGAAAATGGGACGAAGAAGGGGGAAGGGAGCATAATTTTTGTAATAATCCCCGTTCAATCAGGGGCGGTGAAATATTCTGCCGTATGTGTCCCGTATCCGTAACCTTCCTGGGATTTGAAACCGGAATTCAGGTCGTGTCGGGAGATAAGCTTTCACACGATGATTTCTTATACAAAGGATTTTCTGATCACGGAAGTGAAAAGGGAAGATATTCATGGGATCCTATGACTGCACTTATGGCTGTAATCGGTGATGAGGAAAAAGCAGGATATGATACTGTTACGGGTACAGCCCGTCTTGATACAGATACAGGCAGAAACTATTTTTCAGAGGATGAAAACGGTCTTCATAGGTATGTTAAAATGAAATTTCCTCCTGAATATTATTCCGATATGATAAATTCACGTATTTGCTGAGGTGTTTTTATGAAAAAGATTTTCAAAAAAGCTGTAATTATAATAATGAGTGTGCTTATGTGCTTTGTGATAGCCGCAGGCGTGGCGCTGCTTTATCTTATGACACCTACGGTAACTGTAGATTTTTCTCAGCAGTTCGGACTTTCGGGCAGGGCATCGGGCTTTTTGTACGGCTTTGCCGAGGATGATATCCCCACAATGGAAATTGCCGAAAGCATCGGTGTGAATTCTCTTGCTACAAAAACTGCAGGAGGACTTCAGCATCCCATCGGTGATGTCAATAATGTTGCTGACACCTTCCTCGGTGCCGGCGGTGAAATGCTGATGGTATATACCCAGGATATGTATGATACATGGTATTATCAGCTTGATTCACTTCCCGAATATAACGAAAAGGTAATAAAAACTGTCACTGAAATGGAAAGCTCTTCATATCGTGACAGTCTTGTATACTGCATTTACAATGAAATGGATAACGGTGCGTGGTTGGGTAATTTCTGGGAAGAGGAAAACAGATATAAATTTTACGAAGCGTGGAAAGAGACCTACGGGCTGGTAAAAGAAATTAATCCCAAGGCAAAAATTGCAGGACCCGGGCATTGCGGATACAATTATGATTTCATAAAAGAATTTCTTGCTTACTGCAAGGAAAATGATTGCCTTCCCGAGGTTGTTGTGTGGCACGAGCTAAGTGATCAGTCAATTTATTGGATGGAAAGTAACTTCAACGGATATTATTCAATCTGTGATGAGCTTGGCATAGAAAGACTCCCCGTGTGTATTTCCGAATACGGACTTATGCGCACAAACGGTATTCCCGGTGAAAGTGTAAAGTGGCTGTCCCGCCTTGAAAAGCAGGATGCCTACGGCTGTGTTGCTTACTGGCGTCTTGCAAACAATCTTTCCGATACCGTAGCCGACGATGTTACACCAAACGGAAATTACTGGGTGTATAATTTTTACGGAAGGATGAAGGGTAAGGAGCTCAGCACCAAGGAATGGGATATGATGCACTCAAACATCGGTAACTGGCTGAAGGGTAAATATCCCCTTATGAACAAGGGCTTTATTGCACTTGCTTCCTATGATGAAGCGGACGAGAAATTCTATGTGCTTGCAGGCGGAAGTGAAAAGGACAGTAAGGTTGTAATAAAGAATCTTGACAGCTCTTTTATGAATGGTGATCGCTTCAATATTAAAATCAGCTATGTCGATTATAAGGGACTCGGCGGTGCGGTGAATGCTCCCGTTTTCTGTGAAATGCGGAACATAACGGTCCGAAACGGCAGATTAAGCTTTGATATACCCTGCGAAAGAGAATCTCAGGCTTTCTTTATTGAGATTACAAGGGGTAACGGAGAAAACTGCGAAAATCCTGTAAGAGCAGTAAGATATGAAGCGGAGGATGCAGAGCTTCAGGGCGGACTTACGGGGACAGATGCGGTTGCATATTCCGTAAGCGAAGGCAGATGTGTCAAGGGAATAAAGAAGGATACTCCCGTTATTTTTAATGTAAGTGTTCCCGAAAAGGGCGAATACAGGCTCGATATGGTTTACGGAAATATGAATACGGGTGACGCGGGCAGAGAAAGCATAGCGGTTGAAATCACCTGCCTTGATAATGTTAATACCGTTATATGTCCGTCATCTGTGAAGGAAGACTGTATGGAATGTGTTTCTCTTTATCTTGAGCTTGAAAAGGGAAATAACAAAATTACTGTAACCCCACAGGATGATGATGTTCTTGTGCTTGATTTTATAGATGTTACAGAGAAAACCGAAGAAAAGGTGTATTCCGACAGACTCACATCAAGAAATGTCAACGAAAAAAATGCTTATTTTATCATTGCACCTTATGACGGATTTTATAAGCTTTCAGAACTTACCGATGACGGAAAAATTACAATAAACGGTATTGAAATCAGCGGAAACGGTGACGGAATCCACTGGTTAGGCAGAGGCTATAATAAGCTTGTTCTTCCCGACGGGGTAACATTCTCTT
This sequence comes from Acutalibacteraceae bacterium, assembly GCA_045647985.1. Lineage (GTDB taxonomy): Bacteria > Bacillota > Clostridia > Oscillospirales > Acutalibacteraceae > RUG806. Next base: position 27,929 of record JAZRNB010000058.1, on the reverse strand, counting down.
CTGCTGAGTTGGTTTCTGAGCAGGGAAGTGATTTTGAATTTACGCCCGATGATGTTACTGTTATAGGTGAGGCTACTGTTGAGGATAACGGAAACACAACAGCGGGTAAGCATATCGGCTGGATATCCTCCGATAAGGAAAGCGGCATAGAGTTTAAGGTAAATGTAAGTAAAGACGGTTATTATGCATTTACCGTGGAATATGCCAATAATGAGGAGGGCGGATATCACGATTATAATGTTGATCTTGTAGAAAGATATATAAGCATATTTATTGACGGAGAAAAACAGGGTAACTTCTTCTTCCGCAGTACATACAGCTGGGATAATTACAAGACAAAAACAATTGTACTGAAGCTTCATAAAGGTGAAAATACCGTGAAATTTATAAATGACGGAAGCTACAGTTTCAACAATAAGGTCACTTATGCCCCCAATATCGGCAATATCAGGGTAAATTCGGTTTCATAAAGGAGAACAGATATGATAGATTTTACAAAAAGTCTTTTTGAAAATGCGAAGAGCGGCCCTCTTGTGTGTGCCCACCGTGGAGTGTCAGGTGCAGATATTCCCTGTAATACAATGTCGGCATTCAAGGCGGCATTGGAACAGGGGGCTGATGTGATAGAGCTTGATGTTTCCAAAAGCCGCGACGGAAAATTCTATGTTTTTCATCCCGGTATGGAAAAGGCTCATCTGGGAATTCCCGTGCTTCTTTCCGCTTTACCGTCTAAGATTATAAGCAAGCTCCGTTTTCTCAATCAGGATAACACTCCCACCGTATGTGAGGTCAATACCCTTGAAGAGGTGCTGACCTTTCTGAAGGGTAAGTGCTATATCAATATAGATAAATTCTGGATAGATATTCCCGGTATATCTGAGGTCATAAGAAAAACAGGCGTGGAGGATCAGGTAATTGTAAAAACCGATACAACAGAAAAGTATCTTAAGCAGGTTGCGGAATATGCTCCCGATTTTATGTTTATGCCCATTGTCACAAAAAAAGATGAGGTGACCGACAGGCTTGCTGCAGAAGGTGTTAACTGCATAGGCGCAGAGGTTATCTTTAAGCTTGAAAGTGATGAGGTCTGCAGCGATGAATACATAAAGTCAATGCACGAAAAGGGCAGGATTGTCTGGGCAAATTCCATTGTTTATAACTACAGAGCAATTCTCAGCGCAGGACATACGGATAATGTTGCAGTTACCGGTGAAAAGGACAGGGGTTGGGGTTGGCTTATTGATAAAAAATTTGATATAATACAGACTGACTGGTGTCTTATGCTTAAAAGCTATATTAATGAAAGAAAAAACGGCTAAGCCGTCTCAGGAACAAAAGAAAAGGGTATCAACCGCGTTTCAGCGGAAGATACCCTTGATTTTATGTATGTATTCCTTATATGCTTTCAATACCTACTGCAGCGCGAAGCACCGTTCTGGCATCAAAGGATGTCAAAGCACCGTCATTATCAATATCGCCTCTTGCTTTTAGTACAGGAGTGATTTTCTCAAGTCCTACTGCGGCGCGAAGGAGAACTCTTGCATCGGATGCGTCAATTACTCCGTTTTCATCAATATCTCCCAGTGACGGTAAAGCAAAAACGCATTCGAAAATATCCCTTATTCTGCCGAATCGGTCGGCTTCCTCAGCGCAGCCGAAGGCTGCTATCAGTATTTCGTGACCGTCCTTTTCCGCATAAGCTATAAGGCATTTTCCTGCAGCATAGGTTGTTCCTGTTTTCATACCGTGTGCATATTCATAATAGTATTCACTTTCGGGGTTAAGCAGTTCATTTGTGTTGTACCAATCTATCCATTCACCCGATTGAAAATCAAATCTGCTGTAATGAATATTTGAAATTGATGCAATTACCTCATTTTTCAGTGCAGCAACGGCAATTTTTGTCATATCGGAGGCTGTTGAATAATGATTATCGTCATCCCAACCCTCGGGATTTACAAAATTTGATTTTTTACATCCCAGCTTCTTTGCATATTCACACATAAGACCGCAGAAGTATGTAACAGCCTCTTCGTAGGGCATATTGCTGTTTTTTGAGTGTTTTCTTGCGGTATTGACTGCTGCAGTATATGCCGCATCATTTCCTGACGGCAGAAGAAGTGCAGCTATGAGAGTTCTGACAGTCAACTGATGTCCGGGCTGTATGAGGCTGACACTTGAGTTTGGTTTTCTCAGGTCAATTTCCTGTCCTACAGTGATTATTTCCTCGGGACCGAAAACAGAAAGCGTGACAAGTGAAGTAAGCAGCTTCGTTGTGCTTGCAACAGAAATCTGCTGTTTTTCATTTTTTCCGAAAAGCACTCTGTTCTCGGTAATATCGTAAACAACAAGTGCATTTATGTTTTGGCATAAAGCGTTTATAGGTTCATCATAGGCGGTAGCTGCAGATGCAGGCGCAAGAGTCCCCAGAGCCATTACAATGCAAAGTGCAGCTATAAGCAGGTTTTTCATCCTTTTTTTCATGCTTCTTCTCCGATATCCTTTTAAGATTGACAATTTCAGTCACTCTTTTGCAAAAATTATACCATATCGGGTAAATATTATCAACCGGAAATCTTTTGTATTATATGAAAATTAATCAAGAATTGACAAATTTCTTATAATCACGGCATTTTCCGATTTTCCTTTAAGCGTGCGGTATGCGGCAATAAGATTTATGACGGAGCAGACTATTATCCCCACTGTGCAGATTACGGGAATAATAAATGTCCAGAAGAGGACTATTGCCATAAGTGTAAGAAAGGCTGTTACCGTTGTTATTTTCAGCTCTTCCTTTATATGGAAGTTCAGATATAAGGACTCTTTGTCGGTCAACAATGCAAGCATGACCCCGAATATGCCGAGAAGGTATATAAGAACAGCTGTAAGCCGATGCTTTTTTACCTCATCCTCAGAGAAAAGCTCTGTTTTGTCCCATTTGCTCTTATCCCGTTTTTCTGCTTTCTTTCCGTTTTTCTCCTGCTCATTCAGCATTTTCTGTGATATTTCCTCAATCCTCTTTTCCTGCTCCTTTATCTGCATATCAATTTTTTCACGGTATTCCCTAAAGGGATCGGGTGTCATAGGGATATCCTTTTGTGTATCACTTCCGTCGCAGCTTTTTCCGCAAGTGGGGCAAAGTGTAGCTTCATTCTCACATTCAAAGCCGCATGAATTGCAAATTTTCATTTTTTATCGTCCTTTCTTTTTTATTTGATTTTACATTCCCCGCAAGTGAGAATCAACACACTTAATAAAATATTAAGAATTAAATAATCTCAATTTCAACTCCCGTATAGTAATGCTTCAGTATTTCCTGCCAGGTAAAGCCTTCATTTGCAAGATAATCTGCTCCGTATTGCGAAAGTCCCACTCCGTGCCCGTAGCCTCTGGTAAGAAGTGTCACTCCGTCCTTTGTCATTGAAAGAGTAATTGCTGCTGATCGCAGAGAAAATATTTCTCTGAGCTTTGCTCCCGAAAAATCTTTGCCGCCTATGGTAATATTTTTAAGTGTTCCTGCTTTTGTGTAATCACTTTCGCCGAGCCACTTGGTTATATCGTCTCCTGTTTTAGCACCGTTTTCCTCCATTCTTTCTCTGAATTCGTCGAATGAAAGCGTTATTTTTGTTTCATATTCGGGGGCAGTAATATCACCGGGACTTTTGACGCTTACCAGATAAGGTGCGGAATTGCTCCAGACATTTTCTGCATCTTCCGTCATTCCCGTATTCATTGCGTGATAGGCAGGAGTTATCAGCTTTCCGTTATATGTCAGGGAGTAGTCTATTGCCTTGTCCACAGCGGCTGTCAGCTTGGCATAATAAGTATCAAAATCATTTTTCCATCTTTTCTTCATTTCTTCTTTTGTGATATAGGCCTGATGCTTCTCGGGATCAGTTGAAATTACTGCACCCTTGAGTGATTCATCACCGTCAGATTGCATTTTTAGTCTTGCAAGGGTTGCTGCCGCACAGGTCAATGCGCTAAGAGCTTCCTCGTGAAATTCAGCGGGCATTTCTGCTGCCACAACTCCCGTTATGTATTCTCTGAAATTCATATCGACTGCGGTATTTTCACCTGCAAGAAATACCCTTATTGTATCATTGCTTTCTCTCTCGGTATTGTTGTAATGCTGAAAGTCGGAAATTGTCCCGTATGTGATAAGGGGAACAAAGGTTATGAGCAGTGTATAGGTAAGAACGAGCAACAGCAGATTTTTCATATTTTCCATCCTTTTGACAGTAATTTTTCACAAAGAAGTCCCGCAGCAAGAGCCAGAATTCCCGTAATCCACACAGGTATCAGTATCGAAAAGGGTGCGGTACTGCCTGCAATGCTTCTCATAGCTGCGATATTTGTGGGGATAAGAGTCAGTGCTGCAGAATTGATGACAACAAAGCGTACGGTTTCATTATCTGCATAATTATTCCCTGTCTGTGCTTTAATTCTTTTCATAGCTTCAATTCCGAGCGGTGTTGCGGCATTGCCCAGGCCTAAAAGATTTGCGGTTATATTGCTGCATATGGCTGAGCCTGCAGGCGAGGATTTGTATGAGGGAAAAACAAGCCTCATAAGGGGAGAAAGGAGCTTTTCAATTTTTTTCTGTAATCCGGATTCTGTTATAATTTCCGTTATTCCGTTCCATAAAGCCATAGTTCCCGATAGCTTTATACAGATTGAAACTGCATTTGCGGCCCCTGAAAGGATTCCGTCGGAAAGGGAAGAGGTGTTATCCGTAAACAGGGCAATAATAACAGAAGCAGTGACAGAAAAGGCAAAAATGTAATTCATCATAGTAATTTTTTATGTTACTGCTGAATGAAATATTACTCACAAATATGTCAGAAAGTAAAATTTGTGAAAATTATTGACTTTTATGGTAAATTATGTTAATTTGTGACTATATATAAAGATATGGAGTAAAAAAAGATGAAAGCAACAGGTATTGTAAGAAAATTTGATGAAAACGGAAGATTTGTGCTTCCTATGGAGCTCCGCAAGAAGCTGAGTATGACTACACAGGATGATGCTGTTGAAATTTTTGTGGAAGACGATATGATTATTTTAAGAAAGTACGAGCCTTCCTGTGTGTTCTGTGCAGGAATGGAAAATCTCGTAGGCTTCAGAGATAAGAAGGTCTGCAAAAAATGTGCAGAAAAGATAAACATCCTTTTTGAAGATTGAGTTTTATGGAAAAAAGTAAAATCAGATGGTCAATGCTCGGTGTGATTTTTACTCTTGCAGGGCCTACAATATTTGAGCAATTTATGCAGACTGCCGTTCAGTATATTGATACTGCAATGGTAGGTTCTCTCGGAACCTCTGCAACTGCGGCGGTAGGTGCCACAACCACAGTCAATTGGCTTGTGGGAAGTACTGTTTCCGCTGTCGGTGTAGGATTTCTTTCATATATTGCAAAAAAACACGGCTCAGGAGATCTTGTTTCGGTAAGACGTGCATCTGCACAGAGTGTTCTTGCTGTATTGGTGACAGGAATATTTTTCACGATTCTTACACTTTCCTTAAGCGGTGTTGTGCCTGTGCTTATGCAGGTTGATGAGCCCATAAGAGAGCTTGCCGCAAAATATTTCTTTATTCTTTATACACCGATGCTGCCGAGGGCTGCCACAATAATTTTCGGAACAGTGCTTCGTGCTGTAGGGGACACAAGAACTCCGATGTATGCGGGAATAGCCGTAAATCTTGTGAATGTCATTCTTAATTTCCTGCTTATTTATCCTACAAGAGAGATTTTCGGAATTACCGTATGGGGTGCCGATATGGGTGTTACCGGGGCTGCAATTGCAAGTGCAGCAGGCTTTACTGCAGGTGGCATTATCATCACATCTGCCTTGTGGCATCACCCTCTTCTTTCACCGAAAAAAATATCAATGAAGCCCGATAAGGATATTCTCAAGCCTTGTCTTAAGGTGGCTTTTCCCAATATGCTCCAGCGCTTCGGCACCTGCCTCGGATATGTTGCATTTGCTTCCATGATTAATTCACTGGGTGAGGTTGCAACAGCAGCACATACAATTGCAAATACCGTTGAATCTGCATTTTATATCCCGGGATACGGTATGCAGACTGCGGCGGCAACTCTTGCAGGCAATGCACTCGGTGCAAAGGACAATAAGAAAATGAAGGAATTTGCAGGAATGACAGTGCTTTCAGAGGTTGTTCTTATGATAATTTCCGGTGGGCTGTTGTTCATTTTTGCTCCGCTTATGATGGATATCTTTTCCGATTCTCCCGATGTAATAAGCCTGGGCTCAGCTGTTCTTCGTATGGTTGCCGTGTCTGAGCCGTTTTACGGAGTGTCCATTATCATAGAGGGTATGATGCAGGGTGTGGGCAGAACCGTAAAGCCCTTTGTTTACAATATAATAGGCATGTGGGGTATACGTATTGTCGGTACCTTTATATTTATACAGTTTTTTTCGGGCGGTCTTATTTCTGCCTGGGGCTGTATGATAGCTCATAATATGTTCCTGTTTATTTTGTATTTTATCCATTGGATAAGCGGAAAATGGAACCCGCTTAACAGTCAGAAAATATCGTCCCGATAATCTGCTTAATTGATATTAAATTATTCGGAACGAGTAATATTTTTTTTCTGAAGTCATTTGAGATACAAAAAGGAGCTGTAAAAAAACGATAGTTTTTTTACAGCTCTTTTTTTGTTGTGCTTTATTTTATATTGATTGAATCCTCAAGAATTATTTTTCCGTCAATGTTTACGGTCTTCATTTTAATTTCGCCGTTTTCCAGTGTAATTGAGGAGGCAGCCCATATAAAGTCACTGTTCTTTCCTCCTGCAATAAATACTGATATATTTCCTTTTGTAAGGGAGCTCTTATGATAATGACCTCCGACTATGAGATCAAAGCCGAGGTTCTTAAGGGGCTCCTCCCAATTTTTGCCGAAGTGCTCGGTGAGTGTGGGATCGTGGCTGAAAGCAAGCTTATACTTTCCCTTGAAATCCTTTGCACTGAGAGAATTTATCCATCTGAACTGTTTTTCTCTGTAGGAGCTGAAATCTACAAGGCCGCTGTATTCAACATGATCATCTTCCTTGTCTTCACCGGGATCAAGGACAATAGCGGAAAGCCCGCCGAAATCGAAGGTGTAGTAAAGCTCACCCGTATTTGTGGGGAAGTACTGCAGTAGCTGTGACGCATATTCTCCTCTTGTTTCGTGATTTCCTCTTGCATATATAACGGGAATTTCTCCCTTTGAAATGAATGCAGCATCAGCAAGCACGTAATCAGTGAAATTGTTCTTGTTTAAGAAATCGGAGCAGATATCTCCGAGAAGCACCAGCATATCATATTCTTCGGGAAAATAAGTAAGAGATTTTTTTACCTCCGCCTCCATTTCGTGTATGTCTGTAACGGCAAGAAGCCTTATTCCGTCCTTTTTTTCTTTACCCCTGAATTTTATGGGATCACTTTCAACGGAAGTTCCCTTGATTGCAGAATAAGCCAGCTTATAGGCAACAAACTGTGAGCCGACAACATAGGTGTTACCTCTGAGCTCTTTCTTTGGCACAAAAATTTTATGAATTGTGTGGTGAGTTGAAATTGTGCCTGAGGTTGTATCCCATATGGTTTTTTCTTCACCGTTAACGGTATATTTTATGTAACCGCTGCCCTTGAGTGTTGTGACGAATATAACACAGTAATTTTCATCTCCCATATCAAAAACGGTGGGCTGAACCCTGATTTTCTGCGGAATAGCAAACAATGACACCATAAGTCCTCCTGGGATAACAGGGCCACGGCAAGTATTACAATGGCTGTAATCTTAACGATTTTTAACCGTGATATTTCTCTTTCTTTTTAAGAACAATTTATCAGCAATAAGGGGCCTAGTCAATGAAAATATGTCGGTGTAAGCTTTAGAATTTTATATAATTTACATATTTTTCCTTATAATATTATATAAGTTTATTATTGAATTAAGCCTTTTGCTGTGATATATTATACTTGTGAAAATATGGCAGTCTATCAAGGCTGTTTTTATGAAAGGACGATTTTTATTATGGCTGAAAACAGACTTATCGGCGATTACCCCGTAATCGGTATCCGTCCCTGTATCGACGGAAGAAGAGGTCCTCTTGATGTAAGAGGCTCACTTGAAGAGCAGACAATGAATATGGCAAAAACTGCCGCAAAGCTTATTTCCGATAATCTTAAATATTCAAACGGAGAACCCGTAAAGGTTGTTATTGCTGATACAACTATCGGCAGAGTTGCAGAAGCAGCAGCCTGTGCTGCAAAGTTCAAGAAGGAAGGCGTTGATATTACTCTTTCCGTTACTCCCTGCTGGTGCTACGGCTCCGAAACAATGGATATGGATCCTATGACAATCAAGGGTGTATGGGGCTTTAATGCAACTGAAAGACCCGGTGCTGTTTATCTTGCATCTGTTCTTGCTACACACGCACAGAAGGGACTTCCCGCATTCGGTATCTACGGACACGACGTACAGGATGCTGATGATACAACAGTTCCTGCAGACGTTCAGGAAAAGATTCTCCGCTTTGCACGTGCAGCTGTTGCTGCCGCTTCCATGAGAGGCAAGTCATATCTTCAGATCGGCTCAATCTGTATGGGTATCGGCGGTTCATCCATCAGCCCCGAGTTCATTGAAGAATATCTCGGCATGCGTGTTGAATCAGTTGACGAGGTAGAAATCATCAGACGAATGTCTGAAAATATCTATGACGAGGCTGAATATCAGAAGGCTCTTGCATGGACAAAGGCAAAGTGCAAGGAAGGCTTTGATAAGAATCCTGAATTCGTAAGAAAGTCCCGCGAGCAGAAGGATGCAGACTGGGAATTTGTTGTAAAGATGATGGTTATCATCAAGGATCTTATGAACGGCAATCCCAATCTTCCCAAGGGCTGCGAAGAAGAAATGGTAGGTCACAATGCTATTGCAGCAGGCTTCCAGGGCCAGAGACAGTGGACAGACTTCTATCCCAACTGTGACTTCGGCGAAGCTCTTTGTAATACATCATTTGACTGGAACGGCGCAAGAGAGCCCTACATTCTTGCAACAGAAAATGATGTTCTCAACTCTATTTCAATGCTCTTTATGAAATTACTTACAAACCGTGCTCAGATGTTTGCTGACGTTCGTACCTTCTGGAGTGACTCAGCAGTAAAGAGAGTTACAGGCTATGATATAGAAGGTAAGGCTAAGGAAGCCGGCGGCTTTATTCACCTTATCAACTCCGGTGCATGCTGTCTTGATGCATGCGGCGAAGTAAAGGATGAAAACGGTAACCCCGTTATGAAGCCCTGGTATGATGTAACAGAGGAAGATATTGAAAAGATGCTTGCTGCTACAGAATGGGCACCTGCTGACAACGGTTACTTCAGAGGCGGCGGATATTCTTCAAGATTCCTTACACGCGCTGAAATGCCTTGCACAATGATAAGAATCAATCTTGTCAAGGGCCTTGGACCCACAATCCAGATCGCAGAAGGCTACACAGTAAATCTTCCCGATGAAGTTTCTGATACACTTTGGAAGAGAACTGACTATACATGGCCTTGCACATGGTTTGCTCCCAATTGCACAGGAGAAGGTCCCTTCAAGTCAGCATATGACCTTATGAATGCATGGGGTGCTAACCACGGTGCTATTTCCTACGGTCACATCGGTGCAGACCTTATTACTCTTTGCTCAATGCTTCGTATTCCTGTAGGTCTTCACAACGTGCCCGAAGAGAAGATCTTCCGTCCTGCTTGCTGGAACGCATTCGGCACAAAGGATCTTGAGGGTGCTGACTACAGAGCTTGCCAGGCATACGGCCCTCTCTATAAATAAGAATTGTGTATAAATTCCTGTATCTGATATGTAGGAAGCTGAAATAACAAGAGCTGTAAAAAACATGAGTTTTTTACAGCTCTTTTACATTACCTAAAAAAGATAATTCTGACTCCGTAATGCTTTTATTTGTCTGAATGAACCCGGACGGTAAAGAGTGCTTTACAGTATACTGCCGTTTTTATCAATTTTTATTATCTGCGATTTTTCATCTGATTCAAAGACAAAGCTCCATATTCCCGTATCGGGATCAAATTCACCATATTGTTGATTGTTTTCGCCGATGGCAGATTTTTCGGCAATTCTTATTGCCTCGTCACGGAATACGATACCTTCTGCAATGCGCAGTGAAGAAAAAATTGCTCTTAGCTCACTTTCATATTCCTGCCACCACGATGTATCACCGTTATTATAAATTACATAGAAGCCGGGAGTGTTATTAAAAACTATATAATCAAAAACAGGATTTCCGTCATATATTCCCATTGTTGCTTTATATCCGTTTATTGTTGTTTCTTCTGTGTGAAGCCCCGTACCGCAGACGCCGAATGAATCGGTGAATTCAATTGTTATATTGTTTTCATTATCCGTGCTGTGGTAAAGGCTGATGCTGAAATTGCTGTTCAGAATGTTGCTTTTTGTGTATTCCCAGTCTTGGGGAACCGAAAGAAATAAATTTGCATTTTCCGTTGAAGCTTCAATTTCCTTCCAAGTCTCCGACGGCTTTATTTCTTCGGATGTGTTTTTTAGCCATCCGAGCTGAGTCATTGTTGTGATTACTTCCTCGGGGATGTCCGAAATGCTGCCTTTTCCTGTTTTTATACAGAATCTGCAGACGGCAGATGCAGGGTAGCTTTCAGCTATTGTGTTGTGAATCACCAGAATTTTATCTCCGCTTTCAATGTCCGAAAAAATGTTTTTTTCTTCGCTGTAGTCTGAAAGTCTTACAGGGGTGTTGCCCTTTATGAGAAAATATGTTCCGTTTTCACTTATAAGCACTTTGCCCGTGCTGATATTTATATTGCTGCTCAGAATAAAGGTGAATGAAGAGATTGCAATAATAAATACGGTACATACTAATGCGATTGAAATAGCTTTTTTCTTTGTCATAATGTGTTTCTCCTTTTTTTTCTTCTCTTTATATCAGACGCAAAAAGCGACATGATTGTTGCATATTATATGAAAAAATTTTATTTTTTTTGTAAACTAATCATTTTGACAAGGGCTCTGCTGAATGATATTATATATTTGTAATATATTTTAAGAAAGGATTGATCTTATGCTTAATATGTTTTATTCGGTTATAGCAACTATTGCTTCATTCTTTGTTATGATGTTCGGTGTTATCGGAGGAGTCAATAACTTTGATACAATAGATAAGTACAAAGAGAATGTCTTGCAGTTTGAGCCTTACGAAAACACACTTGAAACTGCAGTTCCCCAGACAGAGATTTATAATGTAATCAATGAGCACTTTGAATCTGAGCTGCCCTTAGGTAAGCTTACTAAAAAGGCTATAGTTATCGGTTATGACGGCTGCCGTGCAGATGCTCTTTCTCTTTGTGAAGAGGATGGCGCAATTACAAAGCTTATTCTTGACGGCGGTAAGGCTTACATTGCTTACTGCGGCGGTGTGAATTATCCCGTATTTAACACTCAGGATACTTCAACTGCTCCCGGCTGGGCTTCCATTCTTACAGGTCAGTGGGCTGATGTAACAGGGGTAAAGGGTAACAGTATTCCTATGTCAAAGGATTGCCATACTCTTTTTTCCTCTCTTGTTGAAAATGACAAGGCAGGCTCTTCGGCTTTCTATGTGTCCTGGGACGGTCATTTTGTTGACAGTGATTCCACGTACATAAATGAAAAGGCATATTGTGAAGAAAAGCATCTTGATGTTACGTTCTCCGATGCTGATGACGATGCAGGAACAGTATCAAACACAATCAGGGATATTAACGGTCTTCTTTGCTCTGATTTTATTTTTACAATTTTAGAGCACACAGATCATATGGGCCACAGTACAGGATTTGATCTTGAAAACGAAGATTATTCAGACGCTTTCTATGCGGCAGAAGCAGATGCTGCTGCTATAATTGAAGCAATTGAGTCAAGACCTACATATGCTCTTGAAGATTGGCTTATTATAATTACCTCTGACCATGGAGGATTTAACACGGGACACGGATCATTCACTATTCAGGAAAGAATGACCTTCTATGTGGTAAAATAAAAGATTAACTTAAATTCCCGTATTTGGTTTGTAATAAAACAAACGGACACCTGTCACATTATTTGTGACAGGTGTCCTGTTTTTAATGTATCGGGGTGAGATATACGTCACACTTGCAATTTTTTGCTTTGTTGTAGTCTGAGAAAACTGCATAGAGTTTGATGGTTTCTCCTTCAAGTCCTTCAGGGAGATTTACGAAGAAGGTATTGTTCTTGTCTTTATCAAGGACGCGGTGTTCCCATTGATTTGCCTTATATTCAGGTGCTCTTTCAGGAAAGCCGCACAATTTGCCGTTAATTTCAGCAACACAGTAAACACCTTCTGTACCGTGCTCACCTTCAACTGCAACAGCAAGACGGGGAAGAGCGCTGTAATTTTCGGGTAATTTTATTTCTCCCGAGATCAGAGCTCTTGATTGCTTGTAACGATAGTGAGCTTGCATATTGTTGGCTGCGGGATTTTTAAGCTCAATTGCTTTTCCGTTTTTTATGAGTCTTATTGCAAAAATTCTGTCAACGGGGTGAGCAATACGAAGATATCTTAAGCTGTCGTTTATACCGTAGGCGGAAATCATTTTCTTTCCGGGAAGGTTATATGTTGTGTGTACGGTAAAGCGTATAATCTCCTCTGTATACTTTTCCTTTTCTGTGAGAATGACATCCTCTGAGGCTTTCCACTCCTTCAGGTCAGCGGAATATTCTGCCTTCAGGGGTGCTGATTGGATTTCAACCTCTCTTGTGGGATAATCAGCAGAGAAAAACTCAATTTCTGCACTGTCGCAGTTGATTTCTTCACCAAAATCAACTCTGAGACAGCCGTTTTCAATACGAAGATTATTGTCACAGTAGGTCTTTGACTGAGAATCAAAGAATGTATTTTCTCTGCCGTCAAACATATTTTTAGCTTCAAGACCTCTTAATTTGTATAATTTCTGATTGAAGAATGCATCCCTTGCTTTTTTTACTTCGGGAATTTCAGTATCTCCCGAGCGGATAAGGCTTCTCTTTTCAAGACAGTCATTATTGATTGCAAACATTGCATTTTCATAGAGAAATTCTCCGTTTGCGGGATTTCTTTCTATGTTACTGATGGTTCCCAGCTTTACGGGAGCCTTTTCTCTTACATCGGTTTTTTCACCCTTCATAAAGAAGAAGTCTTCACCGTTTTTATGAAGAAGTATGTCTTCTCCGTCAGAGTAAAGCACCCTTATGCTTTCGGGAGTTCCGTCAGACAGCTCTTTTATAATTCTGTATTCACAGTTTTTAAGCATAGGCTCTGCCTCTTCAATAACTGAAACTTCAATAAGAGTTGCTCTGAAGGGCATAAGAGTAACAGAGATTCTGTCCCCTGCATTGAATGAGCCTAAGTGCTTTTCATACGGATGGTGAATGTTTACCTCAAGCCTTTTGCCGGTGCTGATACCGATTTCGGAATCCAGCTTTATTGTAATTGTTTTTTCTTCCCAGGAGTTGTTTCCCGTTGAAATAAAACGCTTGGAAGCTGTACCTCTTGAACAGGCATTTGCACCATAGCTTTCGGGTAAAAGCATACCGTTTACGAGAATATCCGCATTTCTTCTGTGAAGATTGTATACACGGGCAAATTCAGCCAGCTCGTCGTCTCTCATAAGCCAGGGGTTACCGTAGGTTTCGGGTGCTAAGATAAGGGAGCGGTTAAAAGCCTGATAAATAAGCTCGTCTTCAAAGTAATCTATACAAGAGGAGATGCACACACCGTGATCTTCTGCAAGTCTTTCAAGATTATCTGTGTGTCCTCTTTCAAACATAAAACCTCTGTGGTGCATACAGGTATTGTCATTTCCCGACAGAACATCCACATATGTTTCGTTGCCGTTCCATAAATATGTAGTAATATGCTTTTCTGCCTGAAAGAGATTCAGTCTGTGGTTAAGCACTATAAGGTCGGGGGAATATTTTCTGCATTCGCGCAGCATTTCGGCAAAAAGCTCTGCTTTTTCAGGACGCAGATGTCCGCATACGCCGTCAAGCTTGAAAAGAGCAAAGTTGTGGTCGCGGCACAGATGTACGAAAAAATCGAATCTTTCCTTCTCGGTTTCTTCATCGTCACCGAATCCGTCAGGGCTGCCCCAGAGCCCCATCCTTATTCCGGATTCCTTTGCCTTTTCAACAACCCTGTTGTATTCATCGGGATACTGTCCTCTGAATTTTTCACCGTTTACATTTCCGTAGCCTTCGCTTGCTCCGTCAAAGTTTCCCGCGTCCCAGGCATAAATTTTTATTTCCATCCCGTAGGTATCCTTGAGATATCTGAAGAAGTCAAGATTTATGAGGGTGTGCTCTTCGGTAGAGCCTTCGTTTGTGTTGTTTATCCAGGAAAAATACTGGGGAACGGAAGGAGTAAAATTATCAGCTCCTGCGTCCTTTGCTGATTTTATCATTTGCAAAACCTCACTTTCGGTGATTTTTAAGTTTTAGTAACATAAATTAAGTAATTGTTACAAAACGGAAATAATTGTTTATTTTATGCTTTTTTTGCAGTATAATCCTTTTGGATTAGGAGAGAAACATTTTATTGTAAGAGAGGTCAATATGAAAAAGCTTAAAAACAGATTTTCTTTCGAATTTCGTGAATTAAAAAAAGAACTGCCTTCTGCAGAATATATATCGTGGTGGATTCTGCGTCTTGCTATGGTGACTGTATACATAGTTTTTACCGTGAAGCAGGAGCAGCTTTACCAGAGAAATCTTGTACTTCTTAATACTGCCCTAACATTCGTAATTCCGCTTCTCAGGTTCATTTCACCGAAAAAGCTTTTTACATCAAGAACACCCTTCCGCATACAGACTTATGTAAATGTATTTATTTTTATCGGCTCATTTCTCGGACACGGCTTCAATCTTTTTATTGAGGTTGCCGAGTTTGACAAATTTATGCACGTGCTGTCCGGCGGTGTTGTCGTTTTTATCGGTGCGGAGGTGCTTAAGGCTTTTGACGGAAATGAAAGGGTATCAGCAGGAATAAAAACATTTATCGGTGTCGGATTTTCCTTTATCGTTATGGTAATGTGGGAGCTTGTTGAGTTCTTTGCCGATTATTATATTTCAGGCTCCAACAATCAGGGATATTACAAAGTTCCCGATGACTCTATGTTTTTTGTGAAAATTTTCGGACTGTCAAAAAATCTTCCCGATAATGCAGCTGTAATGGATACTAATGTTGATATGTTCTATGCAGTTATCGGTTGTGCCGTGTGTGCCGCGATTCTTTTTGCTGTTCTTCGCAGAAAAGAAAAGCAGTGTATATCATCAGCGGAAAAAGAAACGGTCAGTGTTGCTTAATAATCTGATATCTCAATTACTTTCAGGGTAGTTTTTTCTACCCTGAATTTTATTTTATAGTGTGAGTATTCAAAAGCATAAACTCTGTCAGGATCTTCGTGATAGTGCGGTCTCGGGTCTTCCGAGAGAATTTCTCTGATAACGGCTATATCCTCTTTTGCAATACATTCTTCAGCCCCGTTTTCAAAAATAACATTAAGATTACAATCAAAAACCTCACCTGAAAAGCCGCTTTTTGCATCGGGGTGGGAGTCCGAATAAGGAATGTAGGGCTTTATATCGAAAACTGGAGTGCCGTCAAGAATATCAGCTCCCTTAACATATATAACAGGACCGTCCTTTGTCTCATAATCGATTCTTTCAATTCTGACGGATGACAGCCCTAAATTATTCGGTCTGAAGGGTGAGCGTGTTGCAAAAACGCCCATTCTTGCATTTCCTCCAAGCCTCGGGGGTCTGACTGTAAGAGATGGGCTTTTTTCACGATTTTCGGAAAATTCCCAGATAAGCCACAGATGAGAAAAGCCTTCAATTCCTCTTATTGCTTCAGGAGAACGGAATTCAGGGCAGAAAACTATCCTTCCCGCAGTATCGGCAAGCCCGCTCTGACGGGGGATGCCGAATTTAGAGGGGAAATCTGTATATATGTGTGCTACGGGGAATATTTCTGCCATAAAGCCTTTCCTTTTCAGTCTTCAATTACTGCCATTGCGTGAATATCCACGGTAGGTACGGTAAATATTACCTTGCCGTCTTTATAGTCAAAGGGGATTTCTTCGAGTGTGGGAGCCATATAAACCCTTGACGGTTTGTTGTTATATTTAACTTCGCAATTTACATTGTAAAGAGGCACTGTATCTTCGATAACCTCTGTATTTTCTCCTCTTACCGTGGTGTGAGAGAAAAGAAGGTGAAGAATACTTCTCTTTTCTTCCTCCTGACGGGTAAGTGTCATAACAGCCTTGTCAGGAAGACTTACCTTTACGGTAACATCATCGCTCATAAGGCGGTTTATTGTATTTTTGAAAATTTCCTTGAAGCAAAGATGTCCCAGTCTGCCGTAAGCTGAGAATATATCCCAGGATATGTAAGCAACATTTCCCTTTATCGTAACTGCAGGGAAGCGTTCATCCTCGTTATTGGGAGCATGCATATGAGAACAGAAGCGCTCTCTTTCTCTGTTGAAATAGGGGTTTTCTCTTAATGCGGTAACCTCGCAGTCAGCTGCTTCAATTTTGTATGAATCACAGCGCATAATATATGCGGTTTCTCCATTTACAGTGGGGAAAAGAGGTACAAAGTATGTGGGTGAGAATTCATTTTTACCGCAGAATACGGCACCTGTATCAAGCATGAATTTTTCGTCCTTTACGATACTTGCACCGCTTGCAAGTACCTTTCCGCCCTTTGCAATAAAGCTGTTTATCTTTTCAGCCATACAGTCAGAAACTCTTGCTTTGTCGGGGATAATAAGAAGCTTATAATCTTCGATTTCAGCTGTTTCATCAATGAAATTATATAAAAGCTTGCTTTCAAGAAGCATTCTGTTCGCACCGATATCGGACTTTGCGTCTCTGTCACCTGATGTTGCCTCTTCACTTAAAACTGCAATTTCAGCAACATTTTTTGCCCCTTTAAGCCAGGGCTCTCTTTCTTCTATTCTTGAATATGACTTTCCTATAAGAGAATATGTTGCGGGATTCATCTCACCTGAAGAATGAAGCTGATCGCCTATTGAACAGCCTGCCCCGTTCATTACACTGAGGGCTGTTTCGTAAATTAATGCATTAGGATGCTTGAAGCCGCCGAATTCACCCCAGCTCTGATGGAATTTGCCTGTCATTCCGAGAAATTCCTTGTCCTCCAGCGTTCTTACATATGCAGCGGAAAGAGGGAAGTGATCATAGCCCCATCCGCCTGTGGGAAGGCTTTCAAGCTCCAAATGAGTGTTTTTGTTTATAAAGGACAGATCTCCCTTGGGAATGTGACCGCTGTTATGGAAGATTGTTGCTGTATCGCTGTATTTTCTTACGGAAGCATTTATTGCATCTGCATATTTGTTGAAGGTAATGATTGAGAATTTTTTGCAGTCATCGTAATTATCGGAATCAAGTCCCTGCTCTTTCATATCCTTAAGACACTTTTCACAGTAGCAGATCTTTGGAAAAATAATATCCAGGAAAATTCCGCAGGGATTGTATTTTTCCATAACCTCTTCAACCTGAGCGCACAATACGTCAAGATAAGGAGTATTGAAGCACAGAAGATGGAAATGAGTTTCGTTGTGATATTCCAGTGCATCCTCCGGATTTTTTGAGCAGATATACCTCCATTCGGGATGGCGGTCATAGTCCTTTTCATCAAAGCCTGCGGAAATATATACGGGTGCATTGACACCGATTTCCTTGCAGGCCTCAAGCTGAGCCTCTAAAAGATCAAAGGAAAGCCCCGGATGCATCTCGTTTGCCGTTGTAGGATGGTAAGACCATCCGTGGTGGCATTTTGAGAATACAGTTATTGAGTCAATATGTCCGTTTATAAGCTGAGCCTTGAATTGTTCTTTTGAAAATTTTTCTCCGACCTTCAACGCACCGCTTGTGTGAAAATCCAGATGTACCTGACGGTTTCTCATTTTTGTTCCTCCCTTAAAGGAAAATTTAATTTTTTACCGCCCTGAGAGTTACGGAAATAATTTCGGGGCGGTTGTTTATTCTTATAGGAAATACGCTGTTTCCGATTCCTCGGCTTATAATCATTGTTGTATCGTTTTTATTGTGAGAGCCTTGGGAATATTCGGGAAAAAGGCCCTCTGTAGGAGAAAACAGTCCGCCGATAAACGGAATTATAAACTGTCCTCCGTGTGCATGTCCCGAAAACACAAGATCAAGATTATTTTCAACATAAACAGAAAATACCTCAGGTCTGTGAGAAAGAGTGATTGTAAACAGATTTTTATCGTAAACTACTTCATTCAGTGCAGCTGCAGTTGATACGGACTTTTCATTTTCACTGCCGTAAAATGTTGCATCGTCAATGCCGATAAGGTTGATTATGCTGTTGTTTTCCGTAATTGCTGCACAGGAGTTGCGGAGAACTGCTACCCCGAGATTTTTAAGCTCCCTTTCGAAGCTCTCATATATATCGGGAAGTCTTGCCTCGTGATTGCCCGTTGAATAATACACGGGTGCCGTTTTCAGCAGCTCTTCTGCAAAGTCCAGGGAGATTTCCGTGTTCGTTTTTCTGCAGTCAATAAAATCTCCCGTAATAACAATTATATCAGGAGATAAAGCAGCCAGCTCTTTAATAATGCTGTCTCTTAGTACGGATGAACGGGTGTTGTGAAAATCAGAAATCTGTACAATCCTGAAACCGTCAAACTCCGCAGGCAGCTTTTTATTTGTATACTCATATTCCGACAATGTCAGCGCATTGTTCTGATATATGCAGTAGGCAGAAAACAGTACAAGAAAGACTGCAGCAAGAACGGCTGTTATGGTTTTTTGTTTTTTGGAGAAGGCTTTCATCAGTCAATACGCATAGAAATATCAAATGCCTTGACAGAGTGAGTGAGAGCACCCATTGAAATTATATCTATGCCTGAGCTTGCCTTTTCTCTGATGTTTTCAGCTGTAATGTTACCGGAAGCTTCGGTCAGAGCCCTGCCGTCAATGTATTCTACCGCTTCCTTCATCTGAGAGGCTGTCATATTATCAAGCATAATGATATCAGCACCGGCAGAAACAGCTTCCTTAACTTCGTCCATATTTCTGGTTTCGACTTCAATTTTTACGGTGTGACCGATTTTTTCGCGAAGAGCCTTGACGGTTGCGGTGATTCCGCCGCCTGCATCTATGTGGTTGTCCTTGAGCATTGCACAGTCGGAAAGGTTATAGCGGTGATTTTTTCCGCCGCCGCAGGTGACCGCATATTTCTGTAAAGCACGAAGACCGGGAAGAGTTTTTCTTGTATCTGCAATGCTTACATCTGTTCCCTCAACAAGTTTTACGCATTCATTTGTTGCAGTAGCAATACCCGACATATGCTGAAGTAAATTAAGGGCAGTTCTTTCACCCTGCAGAAGCATTGATGCCTTGCCCTTCATTGTTGCAATAAGATCGCCGTTTTCTACATTTTCGCCGTCTTTTTTGTAAAGTGTATACTGAACCTCGGGATCAAGAAGAGTAAAAACTCTCATAGCAACTTCAATACCGCAAAGAACACCGGATGCCTTGGCAACAAATTTTGCGGTTGTGCGGGCTTTCTCGGGAATTACATATGCAGTTGCCGTATCAAGATAATTTATGTCCTCCTTGAGGGCATTTTTTATAATATCGTCAATATAGAACTGAGGAAGTAACATATTATTCTGCTCCTTTATACGTTTTCTTCTGCTTCACGTAAAATTATATATGCGCAGGTTGCAAGTGACAAGGCTTCAAGATACTTGGTTGTCTGGGCATATTTTGCACCCTTTAATCTCTTTAAGATATTGTCGATCTGCTTGAGTCCGAAGCGTACTGCACCGGCATCGGGAAGCACAAAATATGCTCTTTGCATAATACTCCGGATTTCTGTAATGACGCCTTCGGGCAGAGGTGCACCCGAAAAATCATTGGAAACGGGAAGCTCACTTACCTTGGCAAAGCCGTTAAGTATACATCTTTTTATATCTTCTGCCGCTCTTCTTGAGAAAACAAGAGCCTCAAGAAGTGAATTACTTGCAAGTCTGTTTTTTCCGTGTACGCCTGTGTTTGCACATTCGCCGCAGGCATAAAGGCGGGGTACGGTTGTTTTGGAGTCTATGTCAACCTCTATGCCGCCCATAAGATAGTGCTGGCAGGGGAAGACGGGAATCAGATCCTTTGTAATATCAACTCCGTACTGTCTGCAGCCTTCGGAGATGGCAGGGAACCGCTCTCTCAAGAAATCCGCGTCCTCATGTGTGATATCAAGGTAAAAGTTATTACTGCCCGTTCTTCTGCTTTCAAGGATTATTGACTTTGAAACAACATCACGGGGAGCAAGCTCCAATCTCTCATCATATCTGTCCATAAAGCGTTCCTTGCGGCAGTTGAGAAGATAAGCGCCTTCGCCTCTTACGGATTCGCTTATCAGAAACTGCTCGCCGTTTTCGGAATTGAAGGCTGTAGGGTGAAACTGTATGTAGCTCAGATTCTTGATTTTTGCGCCCAGCTCATAAGCAATTCTTATTCCGTCACCTGTTGCGGATTTCGGGTTGGTGGTGTATTTATATACTCTTCCTACACCGCCCGTGCAGAGCATACAGTAGCTGCAGAATACGCTGTAATATTCTCCGTCCTGAAGAAGGTCGGCACGGAAGCCGCTTCTTACTCTGACAAGACGAACAAGCACGGTGTTTTCTTTATAAATGATATTTTCCTTTTTTTCAACCTCGGCAAGAAGTCCTCTTACCATTTCAGCACCCGTGCAATCCTTGTAGTGTACAATTCTTCTTCGGCAATGACCGCCCTCGAGAGTCATATCAAGCTCACCGTCAGGATTTCTGTCAAAGCGTACACCCATATCCATAATTTTTCTGACATCCTCGGGCCCTTCGCTTACGAGCACCTCAACACTTTCGGGATCGTTTTCGTGACGGCCCGCAATGAAGGTGTCCTTTATATGAAGATCGAAGCTGTCCTCCTGAAGGTTGAGTACTGCTGCCACACCGCCCTGTGCAAGGTTGGAGTTAGATGTGGTTTTGGAATATTTTGAAAGTATCATAACACTTGTATCGGAGTCAAACTGTAAGGCGCCGTACATACCTGCAACACCTGAGCCTACAACAAGTACATCAACAACATTAGTAACGTTTTCCATCTGTTTCACCTCAACCGAGTCTGAGCATTTCATCAATACTGTGCTTTGCTTTTTCTATGAGTTCCGATGAAAGCTCAATTTTCTCTCCGCCCTCACCCTTCAGAGCCTTCAGTATGCTTTCGGGAGTGGTATATTTCATGTCCTTGCAGGTAAGCTTACCGGGGCAAAGATGATAAAGCTTCTTTTCGGGGTACTTAGGAATAAGGTAATCTGCAACACCTCTTTCGGTGCCGATGATTACGGGCTTCGCGGCAGCTAATGCAAAATCTATGATTTCAGCTGTGGAGCCTGCCATATCTGCATGCTTCACAACATCCCTTTCGCATTCAGGATGGACAGCAAGAAGTGCCTCAGGATGCTCAGCCTTTGCTTTAAGGATATCATCCTCTGTAAGTGTTGCATGAATAGGGCAGTAGCCGTCCCACAGCACAATGTTCTTTTCTGGAAAGTGCTCTTTTACAAAAGAGCCGAGATTTTTATCGGGAATGAAAAGAATTTCGGGTGCATCAATTTTACTTACAATTTTTAATGCACTTGAGGATGTAACGCACACATCACATTCTGCCTTGAGAGCTGCAGTTGTATTGATATATGCTACAACAACGGCATCGGGATTTGCTTCTTTATATTTTCTTACTCTTTCGGGGGTTATCATTTCTGCCATAGGGCAGGTAGCCTCGGGTACGGGGAGTATAACCTCTGTGTCGGGAGACAGAATTTTAACACTTTCCGCCATAAAACGCACTCCGCACATAATTACCCTTTTTGCACCTGCGGAAAGGCTTTTCTTTGCAAGAGCAAAGGAGTCGCCCGTAATATCTGCAAGCTCGATTATCTCGGGATTCTGATATGTGTGTGCAAGGATGACAGTATTTGTTTCCTCTTTGAGTCTGTTGATTTCGTTTATTATGTCTTTATTCATAAATATGTCCCCCTTTTCAGGAAATTGCGTTGAGTTTTATGACAAGAGTAAAAACACCGTCTTCATATTTTGTCAGCATTTCGCCGTCATATTTTTTTGCGGTGCTTTCAATACTTTTAAGACCGAAGCCGTGATTACCCGAATCTTTTTTTGAGGTAAGATAGGAATTCTGGTTTACTTTTACGGGTGCCGCTTTAGTCGGATTGGATACGGAAATGATACTGAAGGATTCGTTTCCGTGGATTTTCATCTTTATATATCTTCTTTCCGGATCTTCAATTTTGCGGTTTGCCTCTATTGCATTATCAAGGGCATTTGAAAGGATTATGCACATATCAACAGGCTTTATGCTGTTTTTTTCCATATTCATAACATCATAATTTGTTGTTATGCTGTCAGACTGTGCTTCATAAAGCTTTTCATTAAGAATTGCATCAACAGCGGATATCCCCGTGATTCTGATATATGAGGATTCGTCAATGATGCCGTTCATTTCCCTTATATACTTCTTTATTTCTTCTATGTTTCCGTTTTCCGCAAGAATATTCAGTGTCAGCATATGATTTTTTATATCGTGACGGAAATTTCTTGTGCGGTTATAGGCATTCTCGAGATTTTTTATGCCCATTTCCTGCTGATTTATCTGTGCTGTCAGCAGGTCATTTTCCCGCTTTATTCCCAGCTGTCTCTGATTCAGCCAGAAGAGAACGAATACAACAACATTGATAATTATTATGCCTATACAGGAAATGTAGATATATGCTTTTATCTGCTGATTCAGCTCATAGCTTTCAATAATGTACTGGAACACTGAGAATGTAATGAGTGTAACAGCAGGTACAAGAAGAAGACTCAGCCAGATTCTGAGAACCGAGCTGCCTTTCCCGAAGCCCTTCAGAATTACGCTCAAAAGCACTGCAAGCGGAATGAGGGTCACGTTAGCAAGAGTAATTCTCAGCAATGAGCCGAAGGCTGTGGAGCTTTCGGGCTCTGCATTCAGCTGTCCTGTTATGATGCCGTACAGCAGATCGGAAACCAGTACGGATATTGCAAGGATAGAGGAAAAAATTAAAATTGCCTCTATTTTGTGTTTCAGTTTTCCTGCGTACATAATAATAAGCAGAAGAGAGAGAAGAACTAATTCGATAAGATATTTCAGATATCCTATTTCCGTATATTCCTGCAGAAAAATTATAAGTGAGGCTATAAGCACAAAGGGAATGTAGTCAAATTTTTTTGCTTTCGGACGGACTTTGAAAAAATTATTGGTGAGAATAAAAGCAAGCATGATCTCAAACACCGAAGAAAAAATTCTTGCGGTGTTGAGTATTATATCCTGGTAGTTTTCCGAAATGAATTCAAGCATAGTTTTATCTCATAGCCCATAAAAAGGCTTCATTGGTTTCCTTTGCCCGTCTTTTACTTACGGGAATGGTTTTTTTGTCGGTCAGTGTAAGCTCGGTTCCTTTTACCGAGGTGATTTTTTTTGCGTTTACAAGAAAAGACTGATGGCAGCGGACAAAATCTTGCTTTTTCAGCTGTTCCTCAATATCGTCCAGTTTTCCGTAGAATGAATATTCCTCATTGACGGTGACGATATTTATAATTCGTTTATCGCTTTCAAAATAAATTATGTCTCTCAGGGGCAGGCTTACGGTTTCTGATGCCTTCTGGAAGGTAAAGCGTATCTCGTTTGATTTTGTCAGCTCCTGCAGGCATTCCCTGAAAACGCCCTGAAAGCCATGAAGAAGCTCCGGCTTCAGTATATAACGGAAGGCTCTTACTTCATAACCCGAAAAAACAAATTCGGCAGAAGCTGTGACAAAAACAATCATAACATTGCTGTCCATTGAGCGGATAAGCTTTGCTGCAGTCATACCGTCGCATTTTTTCATTGTTATATCAAGAAGAATGATATCAAAGGCGGCTTTTCCTTCTTTGTAAAGGTCGCAAAGCGGCTGACCGTCATCAAAAACCGATATGTTTCCCGTAAGATCGGCTTTTGCAAGACAGTCAGTTACCGATTTCCTGAGAAAATCGCATATATACTTTTCGTCATCGCAAATTGCAATATTAAGCATTTTTATCTCCCTTTTTACGGAAAATCACAAGCTTACTTGCAATGAAGTTAAAAATAATCACAAAAACTGCAACAAGAAGCTTTGCAATAAGGTCGTTTACCGAAAGATGGCCGACGAGAAGCGCAAAGAGAAGCTCTTCAAACAGAAGGAAAGAAACAACTCTGGCTCCGAAAAAAGAAACGATTTCCTTTATAAGCACGGCTGCCTTCACGGAGCTGCTTTCAAACACAAACAGCTTGTTTGTTATGAAAGCGAAAAGCACCGATGCTACCCAGGCAATTCCGTTCATAAGAAGAATAAGCCGGAAATCGAAGGAGCCTATAGTAAAAAGAATCCTTGCTTCATAGTTTTCCCCTGCAAATATTCCGAGGATCATATATGTTATGAAGTTTACGGCTGTTGTAAGCACTCCGAAAACAAGATATGATACAATTTCATATTGCAGAAGCTTTTCCACTCCCGGAATTTTCAGGAGCTTTTTGAAAAGCGGAACCGAGAATATTTTATTGTAGAGTTTTTCGTAGAATTTTTTTAGTTTCATAAATTATTCCTGAATTGCGGCACTGAGACGGTTTTTTGCATTTTCGTATTCTGCTTCGATGTCACTGAGATGTGTGTAGTTGTCTGCCTGCTTTACAAGCTTTTCTGCATCAAGATAGGGCTTTGCAGCACGGTTGAAGTATGCATGTCGGTTCATTTCATTTTTGATTTTTCTCTGAAGAGCCTTCTTTTCACTCTTGAGGGAAGCAATTCTCTGTTTTGCTTCAGCTTTTAACGAGGGATCCTTGAATTTCTTCGCGGAGGAAAGTTCAAGATAAAGAGTCTTCATTTCTTCATCAATTCTGTCTTCATGTTCGTAGAGGCTCTCAAGATCTGCAAAATCAGGCTGAACGAGCTCTGTTACACCCTTGAAGTTTTTCTTTACGGCAGCTGCAGCTGTCAGCTTTTTCTTTGCATTTTCAATTGCCGTTTTTCTCATTTCTTTCTCATCGGAGGTGTTTTTCGGCATAGCCTTTGCAGCTTTGAGATCTTCCTTTAAGTTGTGCTTTTCCATAGTAAGAATTGCATTTATACCCTGTGCATATAATGCACTTGCTTCAGCATATTCGAATTTTCCTGCGGTGGAGCTGAAACGGTCAAGCTCATCGCATACAAATTTTGAAATTTCAATTTCTGCATTATAGTCGATTGCTTCCTTGTAGGCTGCCTTTGCCTGAGCCTTAAGCTCTTTGCTTTTTGCGTTCTTATATTCCTTTTTGTCGGCTTTTTCAGGAGTAGCATTTGCCAGAGAACGAGCTTTTCTGATGATTTCAATGCCTTCAACGAGACCTGTATCATTTACAATATTGTTGCCGAAATCTTCAAACATAGCACGGACCTTAAGAACACGGACGACTGATTTCTGCTTTTTCTCATTGAAATCGTACCAGAAGAAGGGAATAACATTCATAAATGCACCGACTGCAGCAAGGATAATGAGAACCTGAAGAAGATTGAGAAGAATTGCAGGATCATAAAGTGCAGATGTCGGGTTGGAGTAGTTGTCCTGACCCTTGCCGAACTGCTCAGCAAGAAGCTGACCTACCGTCATACCGTCACCGAGCATTCTGTTGAGTATGTTGGGGTCGGAGGTAATTTTAAGGGCATTGGTATCTGTAAGACCGTTTTTTTCATAAACAAGAGGAAGCACACTGGAGGTTGCGAGGGTGATTACCGTACCTATTGTTGCAACAGCAGAGAACATACCGTCAATTCTTTCGCCTGTCTTATACTGCTGATAGTCACGGATGTCAGCCTGGATAGCAGGATTGAGGATGTGTGCGAACGAGCCCATAAGAGCGTTGAGCCACAGACATCCCATAACAAGCCAGATTGTCATATGAGAAATTTCCTGACAAACAGGAAGCAGCAAAAGAATGAATACAACATTAAAAAGATTTGTTACAACAAGAACTGCTTTTTTACCCCATCTTTTGATTGCAAAGGGAGCAAGAAGCATACCCCAGAGAGAAGCGTTTCCGTAAACTGTTACAATAAGGGCATATTCGTTACTGTTGCATGCGCCGCCGTAGTTATAAAGCCATGCAAGGATGTTGGAGTAGGATGCTTCAAGGAAGCCTATCCAGCCTGCAAGAGAAATAACCCAGAAATATTTGTTTTTGGCAACAGCTCTTAATGCATCAATAAACTTGATCTGCACAACGTGTGTTCTTGCCTGAACGATTTTTTCTTCTGTCTGCTTATAAACAAGGATGCAGAGAAGAAGTCCCAGTACGGTGAGAATCGGATAGAGAAGTCTGTAAACGCGTATGTCGGTTGTATTTGTATGGAAAATATTACCTGCAATAAGGGGAGTGAAAAGATTTACAACCGTAGGGGCAAAAGAATAAACAACACTCTTTATTGACTGTACATTTGCTCTTTCCTGTGAATCGGGAGAAAGAACGTGAATGAGATTTTCATATGCATCATAGAAGAAATAGTAGAAGAAGTGAAGAAGCAGATTTATAACGAAAATTATTGCACATTTCGCAACATATGCTTTGCTTTCACCGAAAATTTCACCCTGGAGGAAGGAAATTTCCGAAAATCTTCCGTATGGAATCCATACCATAGCGAGACACAGAAGTGCGGAAGGTACTGCCATGGTAAGTATGTACGGACGATATTTGCCGGCTTTGTTACGGGTGTTATCGATGATGCTTGCACGAATACCCGTAAGAGGAATATTCGCAATTACGCATATAACATACATCAGATAAACATGGGTAGGCTTTACACCCAGCGTCATTGTAAGAAGGGTGTTATTTGCGGAAAGAAGGCAGGCTGTTCCGAGGGTGATTATCATATAAGCACCGATACCGCCTACGGAATATCCGAAAATACCCTTGTAAGGTACATATTTACCCGGAGCAGGTTTGTTCCAATGGGTAACTACATCTGAAATCAGACTTTTTGCTGTGTCAACAAGTTTCATATCAATACTCCCTATAATAATAGTTAAATTAATAATAACATAATAAATAAAATAATTCAATTGGTTTTGGGTAAATATGTATAGTTGTTTTTTGAAAAAATACTTTGACTTTGTTTTATTTTGTGTTATTATCAAAAATGGTGATGTATTGTGTATAAAAAATATGCTGAATTTGCAACTGAAAAAGCTGTCCAGATTCTTTCAATAGATTCTCCTACGGGCTATACGGAAAAAGCGGCAGAATTTGTAAGGGATGAATTTGTCAAGCTGGGCTGTCCTGCTTTCATAACTGAAAAAGGCGGTGTGGCTGTTGAAATCGGCGGCGAAGATAAAGAAAATGCCCTTCTTCTGGAGGCGCATCTTGATACTTTAGGCGGAATGGTTGCCGAAATCAAGAGCAACGGAAGACTTCGTATAACACCTCTGGGCGGTCTTAACGGTTTTAATACCGAGGGTGAAAACTGCCGTGTCATCACAAGAAAAAACGGAGTATATGAAGGCACATTCCTTCTTAAAAATCCTTCAATTCATGTGAACAGTGAGTTCAACAAGACCGACAGAAGCTTTTCCAATATGGAGCTTGTGCTTGATGAGGATGTAAAGAGTGCCGATGATGTAAAAGCTCTCGGTATCATGAATGGTGATATTGTAGCCTTTGATACGAGAACTGTTGAAGTCGGATCGTAGCCATGTCGTTCTGTGAGCCAAGGAGTTG
>JAZRNB010000057.1:0-5819 GCA_045647985.1 Acutalibacteraceae bacterium | reverse complement strand
AAGGTTGTAAGCACTGCAGCAATAGCCGAAAGAGCTACCATACGGCTTATTGCAGTAGTAGGAGCCATTGAGCCTGCCATAGCCTGAGCCGATGCGCTTGCATAAACGGAATTATAAAGGAAGGTATTGAAATACATATTTTCAATATTCCATGCAATACCGCCCATAAAACTGAACAGGCACATTGTAAACCAGGTTTTTTTAGAAAGCTTTTCCTTAATCATAATCTTTTTTCCTTTCGCTTTTCATAAAGAAAAATCCGAAAATATTCAGTCTCACACATTATATCACCTATTGGGAATAATATCAATGCTAAAGAAAAATATACTGATGTTATCGAAAAAATAGATCTTACAGGCAAATAAAAAGCATTATAGGCATGCCTTACATTTTTGTGCTGCCCTTTACTTTTCTACTTTATACGGCCAATCGATGATACCGCCGAATTCATTTATGTTGGTGCAGCCCAGCTGTACGAGTGCCTCGGATGCGATTTTGCTTCGTCTTCCGCTTCGGCAATAGACGAGAATCAAGGTATCCTTTTCGGGGATTTCCTTTTCGGCGCGTTCTGTTATTTTATAGTCGGGGATGAGAATTGCATCCTCAATGTGTCCCTCACTGAACTCTTCCTCGGTACGGGCATCAATGATAACAAATCCCTCGACCGTGTCCATTATCCTCTTTGCCTCATCCTGAGAAATCTGCTCATAGGTTATAGCTGCAGACGTGGTGCTCTCCACCGTTTCTTCCGTTATGTTTTTATCACTACAGGCACAAAGCCCGAAAAGCGTAAGAGTTATTGCAAGTATTAATATCAGTCCCTTTATTTTCATAATATCAGCTCCGTAAAATTTCATCTAAGGATTCATCCATATCAAAGCTTTCAAAAATCATTTTATCATAAGCTAATCTTGTAGGATGATGCGGATGTCCGTATTTAGTTTTACACAAACAAATCCATTTAGCATTTTTCTGTTTTACAATAGAATTTATTTGCCTTAGGGCAGAAACAAAAAATCAAGCTCAGCACATGTTTGATACGATTGTTGAACAGATGAAAGAAGCTGAAGACATTACAGAAAAGTTGAAAGAGCATAACCAATGGGAATGGGTTCAGCGAATGGGCAACATTCAGCAAATAGCAACTGAGATAGTTTGTAATGATTTAATATTCCAATAAATAATTGTCGCCCGAAAGAAACGGGCGACATAACTTCACTATAATAAAGATAAACCCTGCACATTACATAACAAAGACAAAAAGATATGTAATGTGCAGGAATTTATTTTTAGCTATTTCAAGATAGAAACAGCATCACTTATTGTTTTTTCGAGTGCTTCTTTTCCGTAGACATCAACCTGTGCTTTATTCTTTTCTCCGTGAGTGAGGCATCCTGCCCCACCGATACAACCGCCTATGCAAGCCATACCTTCAATAAAGTTTGCATCAAGAACATTTTTACTCTTCTTAAGAAGCGCAGTCTTGCAGGCTTCGATACCGTCACATACAACAGGGTTCACTGTAAAATCAATCTTCTGTTCAGTCAGAGCCTGAGCAACAGCGTCTGAAAGACCGCCTGAACGGGCAAATATTCTTCCAAAATAAGATGCATTATCAAGAACATCTTCGGGAAGAGTTGTGATATCAACATCTTTACTGTCGAAGAGAGCCTGAAGCTCTTCAAAGGTAAGTACTGAATCAACATAAGGTTTGACTGTTTCAAGCTGTGCTTCTGCTTTCTTTGCAGTACAAGGTCCGATGAATACGACCTTTGCCCCCTCACTTGTTTCCTTGATATACTTCGCAAGCATTGCCATAGGTGACAGGTTATGTGAAACATAAGGCACAAGAGCAGGAAAAGCTGACTTGATATACTGCACAAAGGCAGGACAGCATGAACTTGTCAAAAATTCTTTTTCGCTCAGTTCTTTTGATTCTTCCATAGCAACCATATCTGCACCGAGTGCTGCTTCAACAACAGTAAAAAATCCAATTTCCTTTAATCCTGTAATTACCTGACCCAGTTTAGCATAAGTAAACTGGCTTGAAATTGAAGGAGCAACCACAGCATAAACCTTATATTTTTCATTATTCTGACTTTTTTTCAGAATATCAATAACGTTTATTATATATGACTTGTCACTTATTGCACCAAACGGACACTGATATACACAAGCACCGCACTGAATACATTTATTGTTATCAATTGCCGCTGCATTATCATCATTGATTGAAATTGCTTTAACTTTACAAGCAATCTGACATGGACGCTTGTGATTGACAATGGCGGCAAAAGGACAAACCTTTGCACACTGACCGCACTCTACACACTTTGACTTATCAATATGTGCAACATGGTTGTGGTCAAAAGAAATTGCACCACGCTTACAAACATCCTCACATCTGTGAGCAAGACAGCCACGGCAAGAATCCGTTACCTCGTAACCTGCAGCAGGGCATTCATCACAAGCGATATCGATAACCTCAATAACATTGGGGTTTTCTTTATCACCGCCCATTGCAAGCTTTACACGCTCACCGAGAATTGCACGCTCTTTATAAACACAGCAGCGCATCGTTGAGGTTTTGCCGGGCACAATCTTCTGTGGGATATCAAGAAGATTCTGAAGAAGTGTGTCATTCCATGCCTCGTGAGCAACCTGACGCAAAACCTTATATTTAAGATATTGAACCTTAGTGTCAAATTTTCTCATTATATACACTCCTTAGAAATAACTGACTTTAATACGTTTACCCATTTTTCTCAGAGACTTTGAAAGCTCCTCAACAAGATTCATTTTAATGTTAAAGTTTATAGGTAAGTCAGGGTTCTGATGAGCAGGATTAATTGCACGTCCGACATAGAAATTGATATCGGTTGCTTCTTCAAACAACAGACGGCAGATAAGAGATGCGCCATCTTTTCTGAAGCTCCAATGCTCATAAAATTTATTTTCGCCGAGGTAATCCTCTGCGTATTCAACAACTTTGTTGACTGTAATAACACCTTCTGTTACAAGGTCAGCGCCTTCAAGTTCTGCAATAGGCGGAACATCACTCTGCTCAAAATTAAGAGTGGGTTTAAGAGGTTTTCTTAAGAATTTGGCAGCAATTGATGATGTTGTACCGCCGCAGATAATGTGTTTTCCTTCTTTAGAGAAAAAGAGGGACATCATCCGGTCTGCGTCATCACGGTTAGAAGGAGGACCGAAGAGCATATTCATCGGTACCCTCTTTCTGATTCTGACAATGCAGGCTGTTGCATCGTCACCGGGCTTATGACCGTAAAGCTTGTCGCATTCATCAACAAGCATTGTTGAAAGTGTTTTTGCTGTGTAGCCGGCAGGAATAAGAGTTTCGATAAAATCGATTATATCTTCTCTTTTCCAGCCGAAATTATAGGAAATACCGATTCCTGCGTGGGGACACCCGTCACTCATCGCAACGAATACGTCATTTTCCTGAAGATTTATAACGGATTTGAATATTTTCTTACCACCGATGTTCATTTCTGTCTTGGGATAATCCCAATTCTTTTCATCACGGATAATAATCGCATGAGGATTATCGTACTGAATAAGCTCAGCAGTCTGATTGTTTTTAAGATGTATGATTGTGAATGTTGAATAAGCAACTCCTCTTACTGAGCAAACAGGCAGAGTTGCTGCAATTGTTTCAACACATTCTTCAAGTGACAATCCTTCTGCAAGCATAGTTGAAATAATCTTAGATGTAAGAGTAGAAAGAATACTTGCTTTTACACCGCTGCCGAGTCCGTCCGATAACACAATAACTGTTGAATCGTCACTCGGCTCAACTATATCAACATGGTCCCCGCAAAGCTCTTCACCGTGATGATTTATACTTTTATATCCGATGTCAGCACATAAATCATTCATTGGTAATTGACTCCTTCAGCTTTGCAAGAGCAATTTTTGTTTCTGCGGCTGTTTCTCCCAGAAGTGATGCAATTTCCTGAACGATACGCATCTGTTTTTCAACAACCTTGTCAGCAACTTCTACAGTTTGCTTACTGATGGTATCTTTTCTTTCCTTTGCATATTGTTCATCAGTAACATCACGCATAATACCTACAAGAAGTCTTGAATCACGGTCATAAACTATTGTTTGTTCAACATAACGCTTGTACTCAGCAAAGTACACACGCTCGTTATGAATTCCAATACCCGTGTCACGGACTTTCATAAAAGGCGTAGGATCAAGAATTCTTATACACTGAGTACCGAGAACATCGGAAGCATAACGGATATTCATAATTTCCCTTGCAGCCTTGTTAATCTGCTGAACCTCAAGCTGGTCGTTAAGAACAATAAGTCCGTTAGGTGAATTGTTAACAATTGTATCAGAAAAGCTTTCAGCCTTATCCTTGAGGAAAGGAAGACACATGGAGCTTTCTGCTTTGCCCTGAATAATAGCTATTGCCTTTTCGCGGCAGGTATTGTATCCGCAGGAGCCGCAATTAAGCTCCTGAGAGGGCTTGAATTTGCCCATCTGACGGAGAACAGTATTGATTTCATAATCGGAAGGCTGAGGAGAACGCTGTTCTATAAATGCAAAATGCTTTTTCAGATCCTTTGCCTTAGGCTGAGAAACCTCGAAATCCTTTGCGCCTGCATATTTTGTAATAGTGATATAATCTTTTACTGTTTCTGTATGGTGATATTTTTCCATAACGGGACCACCCATACAGCTTCCGACACAAGCAGACATCTCAATAAAGCATTTGTGGATTTTTCCGCTTTCAATATCCTTAAGAGCCGCGATGCAGTTTTCTACGCCATCAAGTGCGAGATATGTAAAGCCTGTATTTTCCTGTGCCATTGTTTTAAGCACACCGCCTGTGGTAGGAAAAAATCTTGCACGGGAGCAGATATCATTATCCGTTTCCGGCTCAATTTCTATATTTTCATATTTTAACCATTCGGTTAATTCTTCAAATGTAAGCACTGCATCCACAATGCCTTCATAATGCTCAGCCTCATCTTTTTTTGCAACACAAGGTCCGATAAAAACAGTTTTTGCATTCTGATAGCGCTGCTTTATATCGTTACAATGAGCCTGCATAGGAGACACAACATCAGCAAGATACTCAAGAGCTGCAGGATGATGCTTCTGAATAAGAAGGTTAATAGAATGGCAACAAGAGGAAATAATTATATCTCTGTCTTCCTCTTTTATCATTCTCTCATATTCATTTTTTACAATGGTCGCACCGATTGCAGTTTCCTCAACATCATAAAAGCCCAGCTTTTTAAGGGCTTTTCTCATTGAGTTGATACCTGCACCGTCGTAGTTAGCAACAAATGAGGGAGCAAGAGAAACAATTACAGGGTCACCTGACTGAAGAAGAACCTTTACTTTTTCTGTCTCATCAACAATTTCTTTTGCATTCTGGGGACACACAACGAAACACTGTCCGCAAAGAATACACTCATTGCCAATGATGTGCGCCTGGTTGCCTGAAAAACGGATCGCCTTTACAGGACAATGGCGGATGCATTTATAACAGTTTTTGCAGTTTGATTTTTTAAGTGTCAGACAATTAGGCATTATCCGTTACTTCCCTTCATTTAATTTTTGAAGTACATTTTCCTCAAAAAACTCTTTGAAGCTTTCCTTTGTTACGCCTGTGTAAATATCATCATCGACCTGCAGGGTTACACCAATGCGATTGCACTTGCCGATACAGAAACTGCCGGCAAGCGCAACCTCGTCTTCAAGATGATAATCACTGACGGCTTTCTGCAGAAGCTCCACGATTTCGGGCGAACCCTTTAAGTGGCAAGAGCTGCCTACA
>JAZRNB010000056.1:0-24067 GCA_045647985.1 Acutalibacteraceae bacterium | reverse complement strand
CAAAATCAGCGGCTTATTATTACGAGCTTTGCGAGTAACAAGGTTCTGACACAAGGTGTCAGGTTCTTATATCCATTTAACTAAGGAGGCGGATATTTTATGCGAAAATAATTTTACCAAATTCTGTCGGCATTGTCAATGATTTGCGAGACTTTTTAGGTGATTGTCCTTGATTAGTATTTTATAATATGCTAAAATACTTATGATTTATTATTTTTGGAAAGAGAGAGACCCGGATGTCCCGTTTCAAACAAGCTATCTGTTTATATCTTTCGGCGGCATTGGTTATCGGTGCCGTTGCCGTCGGCTTCAGTACTGATGATATTGTTTCTGTGGTATCTGCAAATGCAGCCGCTGAGACAGAAAATACAGAGGATATAATTACCTTTGAGGAAATTCTTGAGGTTTCCCCCGTACCTTATGAAAGCAACTACTCCCCTGTCAAAGAAAAGGAAAAGGTTTCTGAGCTGTCTTTTCTCGGCGCTACAGAGGATTCCCTTTCTTCAGCCGACATTGAAAATGTATATACATTTTCAGTAACAAAAAGATCTGTATTCAGCTATAAATTTTCTCATCCTGCCCCCGAAGGTATGGAGGGCTGGGAGGTTTCTCTTTACGGTGAATACTCCGTAAACGGTGACGGAAAAGAAAAGGCTTTCAGACTTCTGAATACCGTTAAGACAACCACCCAGAAGCAGGATATTTCCCCTGAAACAGGTCTTGCGCCCGGAGAGTACAGACTGGTTGTAAAAAAAGGCTCCGCATTCAGCGGTAAAACCTATGAAATTGAAGCAAAGCTCAAGGAAACTACAGAATACGAAACAGAGTGTAACGATAATATTTACCGCTATAATGAAATTTACAGCGGTGTTCCCGTAAAAGGAAGTGCATCCTGCTTCCCTGACAGGCAGGACGAGGATCATTATATGTTCAGCATGTACGAAGACGGCTTTATTGATCTGAAATTTGAGCATTCTGCAGTCAAGGATAAAACAAGTGTCTGCTGGCAGATCCTTTTATTTTCAGAAGACGGAATATGTCTGTTCTCGGCAAATTCACTTTTCTCGGACACCGTAAACAAAAGCGGTAAGCTGGGACTCACTCGGGGAAATTATTATATCCTTATAAGAAACCGTGTATACACAAATATAACATATAAGCTCTCTGTTTCAAGAACTGATAACAAGGACTATGAAACAGAAAAGAATGATACTAAGGAAACCGCCAACGCAATCGGAACAGGTTCAACCGTTTCAGGCTCGGTAGCCTCTCAGATAAGCGGTATTGACAGAGATTACTTCAAATTTACTCTTGATAAAAACGGATGGTGTGTAATAGATTTTGCCCACGAGCCCATTGAGGATTCGGACAACAAAAACGGATGGAATATAACTCTCATTGATGAAGAGGGAAATATCCTCTATAAGGGTCTGTCTGCATGGGCAGACGATGTAACGGCTTCTTCCCTTATCGGTCTTGCAAAGGGTTCTTACTATATAAAAATTGATAGTGAAAACCTTAATCTCAATTCCGAAAAGTATTACATTACCGTAAATTTCTCGGAAGATGCATCAAGTGAAACTGAGTTCAACAACACATTCAATACCTCCGATGTTATCAACCTGCAGGTACCTGTTTCAGGCTTTATCGCTGAACAGGGTACCGATTATGATACCGATTTCTATATATTTGAAATCACCGAAAAAGATGATATCAATATAGAATTCGCACACGAAAAGCTTCCCGGCAGCCGTGATATATTCAATTTTACACTGTATAACTTCAAGCGGCAGAAGATAAAAGCTGCAGATAGCGGACAGACCACAATCAAGTCCCTTTCCGACAGTGAAAAAACCGTAGTCAGCTATAAGGATCTGCCTGCAGGAAAGTATTATATCAAGGTAACACCCGGTATATTCTACAGCGATATTAAGTATACCTTAACATTTTCAAAAGGAGAATAATTATGAAATATTCGGTATCATCATACAGCTACCATAAGCTCACTTCTTCAGGTGAATATAAGGAAATTGAGCTTATTGCCCTGGCTTCGGAAATGGGCTTTGATGCAATTGAATTTGCAGAAATTCATACTCCTGACGGCATGACAAAGCTTCAGTATGCCTCAATGCTTAAGGAGGAGGCAGAAAAGCACGAAATTGATATTGCAGCATACGCCATAGGTGCAAACCTCTTATATGATACAGATAATGAAATTGAGAGATTAAAGACTGAGGTTGATGTCTGTGAAGCATTGGGCTGCAGAACAATGCGCCACGATGCTACAGGCGGTTATTCACCCGAAGATAAAAAGAAGGGACTGGGCTTTAACAATGCTCTTCCCATCATTGTTAAGGGCTATAAGGCAGTAACAGAATACGCAAAGACAAAGGGAATTAAAACCTGCATAGAAAACCACGGCTTTTTTGCCCAGGATTCTGCCCGTGTAGAAGCAATCATCAACGGTGTAAATGATGAAAATTTCGGTGCTCTCGTTGATATAGGAAACTTTATGTGTGCTGATGAAAATCCTGCAATTGCGGTGGGTAATGTTGCCCCTTATGCAATTCACGTCCACGCAAAGGATTTCACCGTAAAAAAGGGAAATGAGTTCATTCCTCCCGACGGATATTTTATGACAAGAGGCGGAAACTTCCTCAAGGGTGCAATTATCGGTCACGGTGAGGTTCCCGTAATACAGTGCCTTCGTATTCTTAAAAATGCAGGCTATAACGGCTATGTAACAGTTGAATTTGAAGGTATGGAAGACGCAAAGACTGGTGTCAGATGCGGACTTAATACACTGAAAAAAGCCGATGAACTCTTATAACAATGTTTTTATGGAAAGAGCCCTGGAGCTTGCAAAAGAGGCAGCAGAAAAGGGCGAGGTGCCCGTAGGTGCAGTAATCGTCCGTAACGGTGAAATTATTGCAGAAGGCAAAAACGGCAGAGAATCAAATAAAAATGCTCTTTCCCATGCTGAAATTGAAGCAATAGACAGTGCCTGCAGAAGGCTTGGAGGCTGGCGGCTTCCCGGATGTCAGCTATATGTCACTCTTGAGCCCTGTCCTATGTGCGCGGGAGCTATAATCAACTCCCGTATAGAAAAGGTCTTTTTCGGCGCTTATGATAAAAAGGCAGGCTCTGTAAGAAGTCTTGTGCAGCTTTTTGATATTCCGTATAACCATAAGCCTGAGGTCACAGGAGGCATTATGGAGGATGAATGTGCTGCTGTGTTGTCTGACTTTTTCAGGAAGCTGAGAGAAAACAAAAAATCGAAATAAAATCGAAAATGAAAAAACTGAATCTCGTATAAAACAAGATAGTAAGAACCTCCGGATAAGCCGGAGGTTCAACTTTTTATATAAATACTATATTTAATAACATTATATATACTGACACTGCAAAAAAAACCCGACAGAATCTCTGTCGGGTTTCATTATTATAATCTGTTGGTGCTGTACTGTGCAATAACAATTGTTATTGTTTCAGTTTCACCCATATCTTCGGAGATGTCATATTCACAGTAGCCTTCGTCGTCTTCTATGAATTCATCCTCATCGCCGATAACCATAATGAAGAGTGTGCCTTCCGCACCTTCTACAGTAAAGCAGATATAGCCGCCGGGAGTAACATCAAAATCATCAAATACAACAGTAAGATTTTCATCTTCACAGCTGATAACAACTCTTTCGATTACTTCCTCTTCACCGATAGCTTCATCGCATACGGGGCAGATTTCCTGTCTTCTGATAGTGATGTTGCCTTCTTCATTTATTTCTGCGGAATCTTCAATTGCCACATATTCGCCTCTTGTATGACCGGAAGAAACAATAACCTCTTCTGTCTTTTCTTCGCAACGGATACACTGACTTTCCTTTAAGCCGTCTGAACTACATGTTACAGGTGTTACAACTACCCAGTCAACAAACTCATGTCCGAGAGCCTCTGCAACCTCCTGCTCTACGGTAACAAGACCGCATACCGTACAATGCTTACCATCTGTAAGACCGGCTTCCTTACATGTAGCATCAGTACCTGCATCAATCACTTCTGTATGTCCGTTTGCTGCCACTTCTTCCTGAGCAACTGTAACGGTGCCGCATACTGAGCAGTGCTTACCTTCTGTAAGACCTGCATCCTTACATGTAGGTGCTACTGCTGCATCTGTTACCTCCGTATGACCGAGTGCAGGAACTACATTCTGAGCAATTCCGATATCACCGCATACCGAGCAGTGCTTACCTTCCGTAAGACCTGTTTCTGTACATGTAGGTGCTACCGCAGCATCTGTTACTTCCTTATGGCCCTGCGCCTTTATGGTTTCCTTCTTTGTTACATCGCAGCGATTACACTTACATTCCCTGATACCTGTTTCTGTACAGGTTGCAGGTGTTGTTTCCTCCCAGTTACCTGAGGTGAAATCGTGTCCGCCGAGTGAGGGGATATCTCTCTTGAGGCTTGAAGAGCAACGTGTACACTTGCATTCCTCGATACCCTTTTCCGTACAACCTGCAGGCGTTGTAACCTTCCAGTTGTTGGCTTTATATTCATGTCCGAGCGCCTTGATATCTGATGTCTTAACAACATCACAACGGCTGCACTTACACTCCTGCTTGCCGACAGCTGTACAGGTTGCAGGTGTTGTTTCCTTCCAGTTCTCTGCCTTGAACTCGTGACCGAGAGCCTTGATGGTCTCCTTCATTTTTTCGGGACAACGGATACACTTGTTTTCCATAGTACCATCTGCTGTACAGGTTGCTTTCTTTGCTACCGTCCAGTTTTCGGCATTGAACTTATGTCCGAGAGCCTTGATTGTCTCCTGCTGTGTATATGTACAACGGATACACTTATATGCCTTGATACCTGTTTCTGTACAGGTTGCTGCCTTGACTACAGTGCTCTTGGTCTTATCAACCTGATGTCCGAGTGCAGGAACAATACCCTTCTTTGTGACATCACAACGAGTACACTTGCATTCCTTGATACCGGTTGCTGTACATGTGGGATTCTTTGTAGTAACCCACTTATTTGATGTAAAATCGTGTCCGAGTGATTCTACAGCAGCCTTCTTTGTTTCATCGCAGCGGCTGCACTTACATTCCTTAACGCCTGCTTTTGTGCAGGTGGGATCCGTTGTTACAACCCACTTATTTGAGCTGTAATCATGTCCCAGAGCTGATACAGTCTGCTTTTTGCTCTCATCGCAGCGTGCGCACTTGCTTTCCTTGAGGCCATCCTCTGTACAAGTAGGAGCCTTTGTTACTTCCCACTTAAGAAGATTAAATTTATGTCCGGGGGCCTTGATTGTCTGCTTCAGAGTTTCATCACAACGAGTACACTTGCATTCCTTAAGACCGTCTGCGGTACATGTTGCCTTCTTTGTTACCTTCCAGTTCTCTGTCTTGAATTCGTGACCGAGTGCCTTGATGGTTTCTTTCTTTGTTGCATCGCAACGGGTACACTTATTGGACTTGATGCCCGCTGCAGTACAGGTTGCCTTCTTTGTTACCTTCCAGTTTTCTGTCTTGAACTCGTGACCGAGTGCCTTGATAACTTCTTTCTTAACTTCGGGGCAGCGTGTACACTTACAAGCCTTTGCGCCTTCACCCGTACAGGTTGCTTTCTTTGTTACCTTCCAGTTTTCAGCCTTGAACTCGTGCCCGAGTGCCTTTATTGACTCTGTTGTATTTGCGCCGCAGCGTGAGCACTTACATACTCTGCTGCCTTCTTCGGTACAGGTGGGAGCCTTTGTAATCTTCCAATCTTCTGTTTTATTATCGTGACCGAGAGGCTTACCTACTGATCTTACTGTACCTTCAATTTCCTTTTCACAGTAATCACATACTGAAATAACAGTCTTTCTCTTGGTACAGGTTGCCTCTGCTACAACATTTGTCTTACCGAAGTTCTTATTGGTACAGGGCTCCTGAAGAAGAATGATATTTTGCTTTTTGTCACAGGTTTTGCACTGATAGTAGCCCTTTGCATCCTCCTGACAACGGATACCTGCTGTCCAGTAGATTACGGATTCATCAAAATCGTGTTCAAGCTTTGGTATTTCCTTTTCGGCAGCGGAATTTCCGCAAACGGAGCATTCACCCTTCTGAAGACCTGCCTTTTTACAGGTTGCTTCTTTTACGGTTGTCCACTTTTCAACCTTGTGTCCTGTTGCGGGAATAACCTCTGTTACGGGACCGCATACACGGCAGGTGCCTGTTTTCTTGCCGTCCTTTTCGCAGGTAGCCTTGATTTTTACTGTCCATTTTCCCGTTAATGTATGAGGAGCTTTTTCAAGAACAATTGTTTTTGACTTACCGCATGTTGAGCATACTGCGCTTGCTTTACCTTCTGCCGAGCAGGTAGGCTCTTTGGTTACTTTATAGTTTTTGTTATTAAACTTGTGACCGAGAGCTGCTACTGCATATTCGTCCTTTGTAGCATCACAGTTAACACATTTCTTTGCGTTAAGACCGTTCTTTTCACAGGTAGGCTCTTTTATAACAACATCGTGTTCAAATACATGACCTACTGCTACTGTTTCGGTTTTCTGCTTTATATGCGAGCAGTTTGTACACTTGTAAACATCAAGTCCCTTTTCGGTGCAGGTATTTTCCTTTTCGGTTACCCACTTGTATGTATGTGAGCCCTGAGGATTTTCAATCATCTCCTCAAACTGCTTGCAGACAGTGCAGGTTCTGTGCTTGGGAACAGGATTGTAACAGTCCTTACCCTCGGGATATACCCATTCGCCCGAATGCTTCTTTGTAGGCTGGAGAACAGTTTCCTTTACAACCTCATTACAAACGGTACATCTGAGCTGTGAAAGTCCCTTATTCTTACAATCGGGTTCCTTTACTGTTTCCCAGGAGCCGACCACATGATTGTCCTTTTCAGCAGGAATGGTTGTCTTTGAATAAAGCTGAAGACAGCAAAGACAAACCTGAACCTTAAGCCCATCACCTGAACAGGTAGCAGGAGCCACCTCAAGCTCAACAAGCCTATGGGCGGGAGCCTTATCAAGCCCTGTTGAAAGACGAAGTGCAATACGGGCATCAGCTGCGGTAATATTACCGTCGGCATCAACGTCAGCCTTGTCAAAATATGCCACATCGATTTCATCGAGCTTTACGGACACACGGAGGATTGAACGGGCATCGCTTGCCTGTACACCGTCTCCGTCAATATCGCCTATTGCAAAGCACTCGTCGAGGTTTTCTATTACCTCAAGCTGAAGCACTTCCTCTGTTGTGAAGTTTACTGCGGCAGAAGCCGAAGCAACAAAACAAAAGAGTATTGCAACTGCGACTAAAATCACATGCAAAAATCTGTTCTTCATTTCATTTACCTCCTGGTAAAGATGTATATATATGACTATAGTATCACATCTTACATTTAAATTCAAGTATTAATATATAATAATTATTACAGACTGCGGTAAATTCCGAGCCATTTTTTTACTTTCTTTTCATCCCACACAGGGGGCATTGTTTTCTGAACAATGGGAAGCAGCGGCATACTTTTTGCAGTCCTTACAAGGTCGGGAAGAAGCTTTATTTCGGGGATTGCAGCTATCATTTTTTCAATCACATACTGCACGTTCACCGCAGAAAAATCTCCTCCTGCCATACCGATTTCTTTCTCAGTAAGTAGCCCTTTTTCAAGGAAGAAATCAATATCCTCAGGCTTTACTGCACTTAAAAAACGGCGAAGCACGGCAATCGGCATAAGAGAATTGCCGAAAAGCGTGAAATATTTATACTGATACTGCCACAGATCCTCTTTTCGGAAGCCGTTTTTTGCGGCTGCCGTGACAGTATTTGCAAGCAGCTTCCCAGCCTGCAGTGAAAGGTCAATTCCCGAGCCGTTAAGAGGAACGGTCATGCTCGCGCTGTCACCGATAAGGGCATAAGAATCAGCAACAAGCAAGGAGGCTGTTTTTGCAAGAGGAATTCTGGCAATTGTACCGCCTCTTACGGGAGCGGCTCCGATTCCGGGATAATTTTCTCTTATATCATTAAGAGAGGCTTCAATTTCCTCTTCCGTGAGGCTTCCGAATTTTCCTATAAGAACATCCACATAATCCTCTTCCGTTATTACCCAGTCAAGACCGGGCTTCCCGCAGTTGAAGAAAAACACGGAATAATTGGGAGAGGTCATATACTTTTCAGTATTTTCATAGTAA
Source organism: Acutalibacteraceae bacterium (assembly GCA_045647985.1). Lineage (GTDB taxonomy): Bacteria > Bacillota > Clostridia > Oscillospirales > Acutalibacteraceae > RUG806. The sequence continues at coordinate 15,882 of JAZRNB010000056.1, read as the reverse complement.
GCACGGAAAATCTCAAAGGTATCCGCCACAGAAAAGTCCTTTTCTATATCAAATTCCTCAGGAAGAGAGCGTCTTACCGGAGAAAACATTCCTGCCGCATCAATTATCATATCGGCAAAATAGTCCTTTTCTCCGTTTTCCGATTTCGTTTTTACTCCCATTACCCTTGCATCCGCGCATATAGCGGAAATTATTTCTGTACCGAAAATGAATTTTACACCGTTAGCCTCGCAATGGGAAATAAGATAATTTATCAGAAACTTTCTGTCAATCATAATACAGTCAGAGGATGAAACACCGGGTCCTCCGTCCATATTGATTCTTGCTGTTTTTTTAGGATTGAAATAGCACATATTCAGTCCCCGTCTGAAATGAGCTTCATCGGGGACGGGGATATCGGCAAATTTAAAAGCGGGAATATCCATAGTATCATGCCAGTCATGACCTATGGCTTCCCTTGTTGCTTTTTCAACAACAGTAACATCAAAACCGTTTTTTGAAAGAATGGCGGCTGCGGAAAGACCGCCGTGACCTGCACCTGCAACAAGAATCTTTTTCATACAAATCGCCTCATTTTAATTTTCTGTTTTCACCTTTATTCCGTCAAAGAGCTTGTCCTCCGTACAGGAAAACGCAGTTCCTATTCTGTCAGACTTTTCAATACCTGCAAGGATTTCGGTTATGCCGTCAACAGTGAGCCCCACCTTCACATCCTGCTTCTGCAGAGACTTTGCGAGTGAGGAATATTTCCACACATAATGCTGATTACCGCTGACAAAAACAGCTGATGCCTTTACCGTCAGAGCATCTGCAGCAGTTTTTGTAAGCACCTTAACATTAAGGGATATGCCCTCCCGTGTAAAGGCTGCAGAGTCATCAGGGGCTACAAATACGGCATAAACAACGGTAGAGGGCTGACTGCCCGTAAGCACCTGATAATAATTCTTTATATAATACGAATCAGGGAAAGCCTCCGTAATTTCAGTAACACTTCCGGTATAAACAACACCGTTTTCATCCGTAAGTTCCACCTTCTGTCCGGGAGCAATATAGTGAACATCATAATCATTATCAACAAATACTGCCCTGCAGCCTGTTCCTGATGAGATTGTTACCGCATTAGCTTCAGTATATCTTGAAACAGTCTGAATTACGGGCTTCTCTATAGTTACAACAGGCTTCTTAGCCTCTCTCACCGCAACACTGACAGCAGTAGCTGCCATAAAGAGAATTATAATTGCGGAAAGCACACCGATTGCACGGTTTTTCCCGCGGTTAATCTTCTTTTTTCTGTTTTCGACCTTTTCCTGTTTTTCCTTTTCCTGTTTTTCCTTGGAGGAAAGCTCATTTTCCCCTGAAAGGAAACCGAGATTCCTTGTCGAAGCATTGGGATCCTTTTCAATAAGCTTATCCGGAAGGGAATCTGTATCAACATTAAAAACCACGGAAAAATCGGGAATATCGTTATTTTCGGTTTTCTTTTCCATATCATCAATCCTTTGTCTGTTCTAAAATATATTATAGTACATAAAGATAAAATATGGAATAGAAAAATTGAAATTCAGGACACGGGTGTGATATTATGTTGAATGTGACAAAAAAAGCTGCAGCAGTTTTGTTAATATTTATTTTGTCCGTTATGTGTAATTCCTGCAGATATGAAACACGGGTTGATTTTTCGGAGCTGATAAGAAGACTGAATCTCGGTACCGATACATATAAGGCGGATATTGAAAATTCATTTTACTCCGAAGGGGAATGGTTCCTTTTTACGGATACAATAAGCAAAAGCGATATGCTCATAACCGCAAAAGAGGACGAGGACAGAATATTGCATACCGCGTCTGTCAGCATAATCAATAACGGGACTGAAAAGCAGAAGGAGATATTTTCCGATTTCTGCATACGCCTTACAAATGCCTTCACGGAAAATGCCGATTCCGAAAAAATAATAGCCGATTCCCGTATCGGTGACACGGATTTGTTTTTCTCGGACGGAGCTTATTTTTCCGAAAACGGAAGATTTCAGACCTCTCTTTACTCCTCGGAAACGGGCTGCTCATTTATAATTTCAGCTGAAAGCTTTACGAATGAAGCACCGTAACAAAAAAATATAAGACTTCAAAAAAAACTGACTGCAGATACGGATATACCGTTTGCAGTCAGTTGTTGTTTTATAAATTAAAACCTGATATCAGTGTAGATGGGATAGTGGTCGGAGGAATACTTTCCGTTATATTTATCACGGACAATTTTGTATTTAAGCACCTCGGAAACCTTTTCGTTTACAAAGATAAAGTCGATGGGAAGTCCATCTTCTCCGCCCTTATAGTCATGGTAGGTTTTTCCTTCCATTGTATCTTCAGCCTTTGTCTGAACATCCCACAGGCCACCGTCAACCATGCCTTTATAAAGGTCTGTATCATTCCTGAAATTGAAATCGCCCGTAACAACTGTGGGCATATCAAATTCAAGCGCATGGGATTTTACCATCTGTGAGCCGTTGACTCTTGCTTCGGGACCTTCATGATCAAGGTGAGTGTTCACATGGGCAAACTGCTCCCCTGTTTCCTTGTTTTCAAGAACCACCCATGTGCAGATTCTTCTGCATGCACCGTCCCAGCCCTGAGAAACCTCATCAGGAGTTTCGGACAGCCAGAATGTGCCGCTGTCAACAAGGTTGAACTTATCCTTTTTGAAGAGAATTGCAGACATTTCTCCGCACAGCGCTGAGGTATCACCGGTATCTCTGCCCACACCGATAAATTCATATTCGGTAAGTGTTTCTGTGAGATTATTATACCACTGATGTGTACATTCCTGAATTCCAACAGAGTCGGGAGAATACTCCATTATAAGCAGAGGAACAATGTTTTTTCTTTTGTTGTATTCAAGGCAGCGGATATTGAATGACATAATACGAAGAGTATCTGCATCTGTGATTTCATCCTTTTTAGTGATTTCCTCAGGTATTGATACACTGCAGGATGCAAGGGACATAACAATAAGTAATGCACTGATAATTGCCGTGATTTTAGTAAAAAACAATTTTTTCATTTTTTATTTTCCTTTCATCAAAAATTATATCTTTTTCCTTTTTCGGTATCTGTTTCAACAATACCTTTTGAGGTCTTTATTCGAAGCCTTTCACCGCTGAGCGATAATACGGAAATACTTGTAATTTCACCGTTTTCCCACGTTGCATCAACGATAAAACCACCTCGTGCGGTAAGTCCGCAGAAGGAGCCTGTCTTCCATTTTGCGGGAAGTGCGGGAATAACCTCAATAAAGCCCTCATGGCTCTGCAGAAGCATTTCCGCAACACCTGCCGTAAAGCCGAAGTTCCCGTCAATCTGGAAGGGAGGATGAAGATCCCAGAGATTTGTTGCCATACACTTTGACAAAGCCATCTTCACAAGATCATATGCTCTTTCCCCGTTTTTTGTTCTTGCCCATAAGTTAAGCTTATGAGCCGTTGACCAGCCGGTTGACTTGTCTCCGCGACGGTTAAGAGTTACCTGAGCCGCCTTTATGTAGTCTTCATTTTCACTTGTTATGATATTTCCGGGATAAAGTCCCACAAGATGAGAAATATGACGGTGGTGCTTTTCGCCTATGTCACCGTAATATTTTTCCTCACGGAATTCCTTTACCTGTCCCGATTTCCCGATTAATACAGGAGAAAGCCTCGGAAGATTTTCCTTGATATAATCAATAAAGCTATCGTTGATTCCGAGAATTTCTGCAGCCTTTACGGTATCCTGCCAGCACTGGTAAATCATCTGCTGATCAAAGGCACAGCCCTTTGTGTGATAATATTCATCATTGTGGCACTGCTCGGGAGAAGCGGAATATTTTGCAAGAAGGGTGCCGTCCTCCTGCCTTTCAAGGATTTTTGAGAGAAGCACGGAAACTCTTCTCAGAGCAGGATAGCCCGTTTCACGAAGGAATTTCTCATCCCTTGTAAATTCAAAATAATCATCAAAAAGCTTTACGGTAAATGCACCCGTGCCTGCACCCGAATGTCCTGTTTTCGGATCGGGCAGCTTTTCCATATCGTAAAGCCAGGCACCCGTAGCTATTGCAATTCCGTTATCATCGGAATATTCCTCAGGGAAATATTTCTTTATGTATTCATCCGCATTCCGTGCCGCAAGAGCCTTGTAGGAATTATAGTAATCAATATACGGGATGAAGCACTCGTGAAGATTGGTATTGAAGGAGGGCCAGTAATTCATCTGCACATTTATGTTATGCCAGTAGCCTGACGACCAGGGGGCGGAATCATATCTGTTCCATATGCCCTGAAGATTTGCAGGTCTGCCTCCGGGACGCGAGGAGGAAATCAGCAGATATCTGCCGTACTGAAAAACCAGCTCCTCAAGATAACGGGAATCCCTTACTCTTCTGTATCTGCTCAGCAGCTTATCGGTAGTAAGGCCTTCACTCTCTCCAGAAAGATCAATCTGCGCCCTGTCAAAAAGTGCGGAATAATCCTTAAGGTGATTATTGAAAAGTTGACAAAAGCCCGTTCTTACACCGTTTTCTGCATTTTCATTGACCTTATTTTCAGGAACACTGTAGGGAGAAAGCTTTTTTGCAGGCTCGTTTTCAAGGAAAACTCTTTCCTCGGGCACATAGTTTGTAGCACAACTGAAAACGAGAAGCACTTCCGTAGCACCCTTTATTTCAAGGGCATTTCCGTTAACAGAAACCGTACCGTCAGCAAGGCGGACCTTCATTTTTCCGTAAAATTTTATGCCGTAATAATGCATTTCACCCTTTACGGTAATTTCATCATTCTCTGCCCTTATCTCTGCGGTTTTTCCCATTCCGTCACCCTCCTCAAAGAGGTAAGGACGGTTAAGTGAAACATCTGCACGAAGGGTAAAGGAAATGCTGTTTTCCCTGTCACTCGTAATTTTTGTAACAAAAACATTATCGGGATAGGATGCAAAATGCTCCCTTTTGTAATTCACACCCTTATATTCATATACGGTGGTGCAAAGTGCCTTGTTAAGATTCAGACTGCGGCGGTAGTTTTTTACTCTTTTGTGAGCAAAATCAAGATAAAAGCTGCAGAAATTTGAAAGGCCTGCCGCACCGCCCGGAAAATTATCGTGATAGGCGCAGGGATTTGAAAGGCTGTTTTCTGTTATAAGAAGCCTTTCCGTGTCCGTTCTGCCGAAAATATTTATTCCCATATAGCCGTTACCTATGGGCAGCGACCATCTCTCCCAGCCGTCCTCGGGGATATTGCATTTTCTGTGGTCTCTGAGAGAAAGCTCATCGTTTCTCAGAGGTGTCTGCTTATTATACTGCAGTATATAATCCTTCATCCGTTTTCTCCTTCCTGAAATCACATATTCCGTATTCTCCGGTCTGTACCGTGTTAATTATAGATTACCTGCTATGATAAATCAACCGCCAAATATCATAAATACAAAGAAAGACTGCGTGCTTTTTTCACGAGCGCTGCTCTTATTTCAGAGGCAGATGCTCCTTTACATCGTGAACTCTTATTATATCCGCACCGTTTTTTACTGCTATTGTGTTTGCACTTACGGTTGCTGCAATTAAATCTTCTTCCATAACTGCGGACATTTCTCGTATAAACCGCTTTCGTGACAGTGCACACATAAGAGCACAACCGCATTTATCAATTTTTCCGAAATTATCAAGAAGCTCTCTGTTCTGCCGGTTTGTCTTTGAAAATCCGAAACCGGGATCAAGACATATACGGCTACGGTGAATTCCCAGATCCTCGGCTTTCTGAAGAATTCCCCGAAAAAAGCTGTTTACATCCGCTGTTATACCTTCGGGGAAATCCGTAACATCCTCTGTCTTTCTCACAGCAATTCCGCCATGCATAACAACCCAGCCGCAGTCATATTTTTTTACAATTTCTGCCATTTCCGACAGAAAAATACCGCTTACATCATTTATAATATCCGCGCCCTCAGAAAGGCTTTTTTCCGCCACAAGAGGACTTGTTGTATCAACGGAGATCACCGCCTGCGGGAAGGCTTTCTTTATTCCGCGAAGAATACCGCCGAGCCTCTCCCACTCCTCTTCTTCCGAGACCTTTTCCGAAAAGGGTCTTGTGGAAACAGCACCGATATCAATAATATCCGCACCCTCAAGAAGCATCTTTTCCGTATGACTGAGAGCATTTTTCAGAGAATTATATTTTCCTCCGTCCGAAAAAGAATCGGGCGTTACATTGAGTATCCCCATAATGTAAGCTTTTTCACCTAAAGAAAATTGCTTCCCGTTACAGATAAATTCATTCATTTCCATTCACCAAAGGTAATAATACCCGTTTTTTGCGTTTTTTTCAATAAAATAATCACAAACAATTGAAAAAAAAGTAAATATATAGTAATATTTGTATATATATACTTTGGAGGAAGTAAATTATGAAAGCTATTATCAGTGTAACAGGTAAAGACAATGTAGGAATTATTGCCGGAGTCAGCACAATCTGTGCAGACAAGGGCGCCAATATTCTTGATATCACACAAAGTGTTCTCAGTGAATACTTTGCCATGATTATGCTTGCAGACATTTCCGCACTCAACATTCCTTTTTCTGAATTTGTAGATATTCTTGCAGAATACGGCAACAGCAAAAACCTTCAGATTCAGACAATGCATGAAGATATTTTTAACACTATGCATCACATATAACGGAGGAGACGGTCAATTATGATTAATACAGCGGATATCCTCGAAACCATAAATATGATCCGTCAGGAGAATCTTGATATACGCACCATCACAATGGGTATATCTCTCCTTGACTGCTGCAGTGAGGATGAAAACAGACTTCTCACTAACATTTATGATAAAATCACAAAAAATGCAGAAAATCTTGTTAAGACGGGAGAAGAAATCGAAAAAAAATACGGCATCCCGATTGTAAACAAGCGTGTTTCCGTAACTCCTGTAGCATTAATCGGAGGTAAGCACGGCAGCGATACTTATGTAAAAATAGCCCGTACTCTCGACAGGGCGGCAGATACATTAGGCATTAACTTTATAGGCGGCTTCTCTGCTCTTGTTGACAAGGGCTTTACAAGAAGTGCCGAAAATCTCATTGCTGCAATTCCCGAGGCTCTCAGCACCACAGGCAAGGTATGCTCTTCGGTAAATGTTGCATCCACAAAGGCAGGCATCAATATGGATGCAATAAGACTTATGGGTAAAACTATCAAGGAAACAGCATATCTTACAAGGGACAATTATTCCATCGGATGCGCAAAGCTTGTAGTGTTTGCAAATGTACCTCAGGATAACCCCTTTATGGCAGGTGCCTTCCACGGAATAGGTGAACCTGAATGTGTTATCAATGTAGGTGTATCCGGTCCCGGTGTTGTATCCTCCGCAATAGCACGTGCAGGTGACTGCGATCTTTCACAGCTTGCGGACATAATAAAGAAAACCGCATTCAAGATTACGAGAGTGGGACAGCTTGTGGCTTCGGAGGCTGCAGAGCGCCTCGGTGTTCCCTTCGGTATTATCGATCTTTCTCTTGCTCCCACACCTGCTATAGGTGACTCTGTTGCAAGAATACTTGAAAATATGGGACTGGAATGCTGCGGTGCTCACGGCACAACGGCAGCTCTTGCAATGCTCAATGATGCAGTTAAAAAGGGCGGTGTTATGGCTTCGTCTCACGTAGGCGGTCTTTCAGGCGCATTCATTCCCGTGTCAGAGGATGAGGGTATGATTGCGGCAGTTGCAAACGGCTCTCTTTCCATAGAAAAGCTTGAGGCTATGACTGCGGTATGCTCTGTTGGTCTTGATATGATTGCTATTCCCGGTGACACAACGGAAGCCGTAATTTCAGGTATCATTGCCGATGAAATCTCTATAGGTGTAGCCAACACCAAAACAACTGCAGTAAGAGTTATCCCTGCATACGGAAAAAAAGAGGGAGAAACAGTAGAATTCGGCGGTCTTTTAGGCTATGCTCCCGTAATAAAGCTCAATCATAATTCTCCCGAAAAGTTTATTTCACGCGGAGGCAGAATCCCTGCTCCCATACATTCACTTAAGAACTGAGAAAGGAAAAACATTATGACATTCATTGAAAAATATGACTATCTCAAGAAAAAATATGCCCAGAAGGCTGACACGGCAAAATTCAGAGATGAGTTTATTGCTGCTCAGATTACTATGTCCGATGAGGACTGCGGCGGTACTATGTATGCTGCATTCATTGACGGCAAGCTCTCTTTTGAGCCCTATGATTATCATGACAACACCGTGGCCGTTATCGTAAATTCCCTGCTTCTTGAGGATTGCATTAAAGGAAAGGCTGATCCTGTAAAAGCATATCTTGACGGCAAGCTTCAGGCATGGGGCAACCTTGATCATGCCCTTCAGCTGATTGAAGTGCTCAAGGGTAAAAAACGAGTATGCAAAAAGAAAACTACTGAAGAAAAGGCAGTCTGTGAAGAAGTAAAGACTGAAGAAATTACAGAAGCAGCTCCCAAGAAAAGAACCTGCAAGAAAAAAACTTCAGAAGAAAAAGCTGTCTGTGAAGAAGTAAAGACTGAAGAAATTATAAAGGCTGCTCCCAAAAAAAGAACCTGCAAGAAAAAGACAGCTGAAAAGGAATAATTTTTATATGCAATATACGGCAGATTTTATAAAAGCTCTCACCTCGCCCGACCGCCGATACGGCGAGGTGCCTTTTTATTGGTGGAACGGCGGAGAGCTTACAAAAGAAAGACTGACCTCCCAGCTTGAGGCACTCGCTGAAAAGGGGCTTGCAGGGGTTCAGGTAAATTACTGTCACTTAAACGGCGGCGGTGAAAATAATCTCCCCCACGGAGGTCACGGCAGAAGCGTTGAGGGTACTCCCCCTCAGTTTTCCGACCAATGGTGGGAGCTTTTTTACCACGCGGCCAAGGAATGTGAAAGACTCGGCATGTCCATAGGCATGGGCGACTACACAATAGCATGGATCGGAAACGGCTATTTTACAGATATGGTGGCAAACACCGAGGGTATGAATGCAACAAATCTCTCCTGTACACAGCAGATGATGTTTTCGGGAGATGAAGAAGCCCTTCCCGAAAATACTCTTGCTGTTATTACATATGAGGACAGTGAGTGCAAAAATCCTGTTATAATTTTCGAAAAAAACAAAGGTGTATTAAATCCCGTAAAGGGACTTTGTAATGCATATATTATCACCGAGGAAACAAAAGAAAATTCAATTGATCCTCTCAATCCCCGTTGCGGTGAGCTTTTGGTTGACTTATATTTCAGGGAATTTGAAAGAAGATGCCCTGACTTAAAACCCGGCACTCTCAATTACTTTTTCCAGGACGAGCTGATGTTCGGGACTGATACAAAATATTTATGGGGTGAAAGCTTAAGAGAAGCGGTAAAGGAAAAGCACGGCTATGATCTTTTAGGCTACCTTCCCCATCTCTTTTACAATCTTTCCGATTATACTCCCGTAATAAGGCTCGACACTGCCGATGCAAAAACTGAGCTTATTGAAAGGAATTACTTTATTCCCGTTTACAGTTATCACTCGGAAAGAGGTCTTATTTACGGCTGCGATCAGTCATCAAGAGGCAAGGAGCCTGACGAATTTTCAGATTATTTCAGAACCGTCCGTTGGTTTACCGCCCCCGGAAACGATACTCCCGGAAGAGCTGCCGATCTTATAAAAGTAAAGGTAAACAGTTCAATTGCCCACCTTTACAAAAGACCGAGAGTATGGCTTGAAGGTTATCACAGCTCAGGCTGGGGCACAACTCTTGAAAGCATAACCGCCCCCACAAGCGACAATTTTATTTACGGAGCAAATCTTCTTAATCTCCACGGACTTTATTACGGAACTGACGGCGGTTTCTTTGAATGGGCACCTCCCGATTTTCATTTCCGGATGCCGTATTGGGATGATGAAAAGTCATGGCTTGACAAATACAAAAGATTGTCTGCTCTTCTGACACTGGGTGTGCATCGCTGTGATGCGGCTGTTTTCTATCCCGTTTCCTCCTGCGACTACGGGGAGAATGCAAAAATGTGCATAGAGTCAACCTTTAATATGGCTGAGCATCTTTTCAATAACGGTGTTGACTTTGACTTTATTGATTTTCAGTCAATTGAAAATGCCGTATGCGAAAACGGTTTGCTTAAAATATCGGATGAACAGTACAAGGTACTGATTTTTGCAGGTGTTGATGCCGTAAGGCAGTCTGTAATTGATAAAGCAAGGGAATTCCTTAAAAACGGCGGTACCGTTATTTTCTCAGGTCTGGCTCCCTTTGTTTCAGACAAATACGGTGCCGGCAACAAAATTTTCAGAGAAGAGATTGAAAATATGCTGTCTCACCCGTGCTGCCACCTGACAGCAAATGAAGACGGCGCACTTACGGTTATAAATAAAAACATAAAAAGAAGCTTCCTTACGGACATTGCATCGGATGTGACAAAGGCTTATGTTCATACCCGTGTCCACGGAACCGATAAGCTGTTCTTTGTCCGTTATGTAAAAAAGGACAGTGTCTGCCGCTTTGAGGCTACGGGAAAAACCTATCTTCTCGATACCGACCGCGGTGAATTCATTGCTCTTACGGGAGCCGTGGAAAAAGATGGCTTCACCTATATAAAAATGCCTCTTGAAGCAGAGGATGATACACTTATTCTCTTTACAAATGAGGATATTCCCTGCGACAGAGAAATCAATATTGCCTCTCAGCGAAAAGAAACAACGGTTGAGGTAATTTCTCTTGACGGGGACTGGGATTTTTCAATTATCCCCACCCTTGATAACACCTTCGGTGACTATTACATTCCTGCAAGCGGTATTATCGGCGCCGAGGCGCGCTTTTTTGATGTAAGTGCAATAAATAATGAAGCTGACGCTCCCGATACACCCGATTATTACGGTATCCCCTACTGTACAAGCACAGCCTTGGGGAAAATTGCAGTAAACGGAAACAGCAGGGAAATAATAAAGTATCTTGCCGAAAACACTGAGCTTCTGGCAGAGGATGCTTTCATTTTTGAAAGTGAAGAAATCAGAATTGAAAGAATCTCTCTTCACGACAGATACGGCTTCCATTCAAAGGAATATTCTCCCTCTCTTTTTGAACAGGGACATCACGGACTCAAGGGCAGAGTTTATGATGACAATATAATTTTCGGGGAAGACTGTATTTTCTTTACTTATGTTTATTCGGATGATGATACCGAAGCCCTGCTTCATTACGGAAATATAAAGCCTGAATTTACCCTACTCCACGGTGAAGAGGTAAACGAAGGCACGGTAAGACTTCACAAGGGGAAAAATCTTCTTTTTGCAGCATTTTCCTATAATGAAGACGAAAAGCCCGACTACAGAAATTCCTCTTACCTTAAAAGAACCTCTCTTTATATAACCAAAAAGGAAACAAAGGAAACAGGCTATCCCCTTTCAATATCATCCTTTGCAAATAATACCTACTTCGGCTTTTCCGATAATTGTGAAAAGCACGGTCTTTTCCGTTTCAGCTTTAAGGCAATACCTGCGCTTGAAAAAATGGAATTCAGCCTTTTCGGAGAGCTGATTTCTGTTTACTGTGACGGCAAGAAGCTTGAATTTACAGAAAACGAAGCAGGAAATTTCGGTGCCCGTCAGTATATCGCCGAAGTAGATGACGTTTCTCCTTATGTTTCTGAGGTAACATTTATGGTAAGAAGCAAGGATGGCAAGGAATATGCTTCCCTTATTCCGGAGCCTGTAAAGCTTTATTCCGGCAAGGGACTGATAAAGACGGGGGATCTATGTAAAACGGGAGCTCTTGCAGCTTTCTCGGGCAAGGCGGTATATGAAAAAAATATCAATATCAGCAAAATTTACACGGACAGAAGATTTTTCCTTGATATAGAGGATGCCGCGGCAACCGTTAATGTTGAAATCAACGGAAAAACCGCCGTTGTTTTCACATACCGTCCTTTTTATGCGGATATTACCGATTATCTTATAAACGGTAAAAACCATATAAAGATAACGGTTTCGGGAACTCTTTGTAATCACTACAGCACAATTCCCTCAAAATATTCAAACTTCCCCGAGGATTCAGAATGGGGTCTTACGGGTAACGTAAATATCATAGTCAAAGAAATCTAAGGAGCTGAAAATATGAAATTACCAAAGCCCATAAACAAAATCGTAACTCTCGTGGCTAATTCCGTGTCACAGACATCAGGCAAGGATATAGATAAAAGCTTCCCGATGGCTGAAGGCATTGACAAGGTATCACGTCAGGCTGCAGCCGAAAGCATTGTTCTGCTTAAAAACGAAGGTATACTTCCCCTGAAAAACACGGAAACTGTTTCCCTGTTCGGCAGAGTTCAGGGCGATACATTCTTTGTAGGCTACGGATCAGGCGGTGATGTAAAGCCTCATTATAAGGTCAGCTTCCGTGAAGGACTTCTGAATGCAGATGTCAAAATAAACAAGGAGCTGCTGACAATTTATGATAAATGGAGAAAAGAAAACAAGCCTGACGACGGCTTCTGGGGCAACTGGCCTATGTGCTATGATGAAATGCCTCTTACTTATGATATCGTAAGTGCAGCTGCAGAAAAAAGCGATACTGCTGTTGTCTTTATCGGCCGTGCAGCAGGTGAAGACCGAGAAAACACTCTCACAAAGGGCAGCTTCTATCTTACCGAGGAAGAAGAAACAATGCTGATGCTCGTAAGCATGTGCTTTAAGAAATGGGCTGTTGTTCTCAATATCGGTAACATAATTGACTTCTCCTTCATTGAAAAATACAAGGCTCCTGCAGCTCTTATCTGCTGGCAGGGCGGAATGGAAGCCGGCAACGGTCTTGCTGATGTGCTGACGGGTAAGATTTCTCCCTCAGGTGCGCTTACAGACACAGTCGCTTATTCCTATAATGACTACCCCTCCTCCGACAACTTCGGCGGAAAGGATCTGAACAAATACACCGAGGACATTTTTGTCGGCTACAGATATTTTGAAACCTTCTGCAAGGACAAGGTGCTTTATCCCTTCGGTCACGGACTTTCTTATACGGATTTTGAAATTAAGGGTATTAGTTTTTCTGTTGATGCAGACGGCGTAAATGTCAGTGCAACAATTAAAAATATCGGAAATGTACCCGGCAAAAAGGCTGTAGGCCTTTATGTCAATCAGGAAAATTCTGTTATTTCCGTACCTGTAACAGCACTTAAGGCTTTCACAAAAACAAAAGAATTAGCCCCCGGAGAAGAGCAGACAATTATTTTCTCTGTTTCATTCTATGAGCTTTCATCCTATGATGATTCAGGAATTACCGGATTTAAGAGCGCATATGTTTTAAGCTCGGGAATTTACCGCTTTATGCTTGGCTTCGATGTGAGAAATACTGTTGAAGCAGGCACTATGGAAAGAACAGAAACAGAAAAGATTCTCGGTCTTTCCGAAATCTCCGCAGTTGAAGAGGAAAATTCATTCAAACGCCTTTGTGCGGTTTATTCAGACGGTATGGCTTATAAGACTTATGAGTCAGTGCCCGTAAGAACGGTTTCCCTTAAGGAAACTATAGAAAACAATCTTCCCGAAACTCTTTATATGCCCTATGGCAGAAAATACACTCTCGATGACGTAAGAGAAGAAAGAATCACCATGGAAAAGTTCGTTGCAACTCTTTCCTACGATGAGCTTGAGGCAATTTCCCGCGGTGATTATGTTATGAACTCTCCCTTAGGAGCAAAGGGAAATGCAGGTGTGTTCGGAGGAGTGCTGGAATCCCTGAGAGATAAGGGCATTCCCCCCATAACAACAACTGACGGCCCCTCAGGCATCAGAATAGGTGCTTACAGTGCCCTGTTCCCCTGCGGCACAGCTCTTGCCTGTACATGGAACACAGAGCTTGTAGAGGAGCTTTACAGACTGCTTGGCACTGAAATGAGAGCAAGAGGCTCCGATGTTCTTTTAGCACCCGGTATGAATATTCACAGAAATCCCCTGTGCGGAAGAAACTTTGAATACTTCTCCGAGGATCCCGTAAGCGCAGGACAGATGGCAGCCGCAGTTACAAAGGGACTTCAGTCCTCAGGTGTCAGTGCCTGTCCCAAGCATTTTGCCTGCAATAATCAGGAGGTAAGACGCACAAAGAACAATTCCGTGGTTTCGGAAAGAGCACTTCGCGAAATTTACCTCAAGGGCTTTGAAATATGCGTAAAAACCGCAAAGCCTCTTAATATAATGACCTCCTACAACAAAATAAACGGTGTATGGGGGCATTATAACTATGACCTTGTAACAGGCATTTTAAGAGGAGAATGGGGCTATGAGGGATGTGTTATGACAGACTGGTGGATGCAGCCTTCAGAATCTCCCGAATTCCCCGTAATGGAAAATCAGGCATACCGTGTAAGAGCCGGTGTAAATGTGCTTATGCCCGGCGGCGGCAGAACAGGTAAACGCGTGCCTGACGGCACTCTTCTTGCGTCTCTCGGCAAGGAAGGCGGTATCACAACCGGTGAAATGCAGAAAAACGCAGCTGAAGTTTTAAGAATGATTATAAGCCTTCAGAAAATAAGATAAAACGGACAAAGAATAAACAGGGGATGATTTTCATATCATCCCCTGTATGTTTTTTCAGATCAAAAAAAAGACCTCAGGCAGCACAAGCTGCTTAAGGTCAATTTTTATTATGTTAAATTATTCAGCGTCTGCTGCAACTTCTTCTGCAGCTGCTGCTTCCTCGTTTGCCTTTGCGATAAGCTCGTCAATGGACATTGTAACGGGAGCTGCATCCTCTTCTTCAGCGACTTCTTCAACAACCTTCTTCTCGGGAGCGGGAAGAAGAGCCTTGATTGAAAGACCGATCTTTCTCTTTTCGGAGTCGATTTCAATGATCTTAACCTTAACGGTTTCGTCAATTGAAAGAACATCCTGGGGCTCTTCGATTCTTTCATAAGCAATCTGTGAAATATGGATGAGACCTTCCATTCTGGGGAAGATTTCAGCGAAAGCACCGAAGGTTGTAAGCTTTACAATCTTAACGTCTGTTTCTGTTCCTACAGGATAATCTCTCTTAAGAATTTCCCAGGGATTGTCTTCAATTCTCTTGAAGCCGAGAGAGATCTTGCCCTTTTCTCTGTCAAGACCCTTGATGTATACTTCAACAGTATCACCGGGGTTAACGATTTCTGAAGGATGCTTGATTCTCTTCCATGAAAGCTCAGTTCTGTGGATCATACCTGTAACGCCGTCAATTTCAACGAATGCGCCGTAGTCTGTAAGAGACTTGACAACACCTGTGTACTTCTGGCCTTCTTCAACAGCTGCCCAGAACTTTTCCTTGTTAGCCTTACGTGCAATTGCATTAGCCTCGCGGATGGAGCCTACAGCTCTTCTGCGGCGCTTATCTATATCAATAACAACGAAGTTAACAGTCTTGCCTGTCATATCTTCAAGTCTGCCGCTCTTGGGTACACCTGAAAGAGATGCGGGAACAAAAATTCTTGTACCGTTAACTACAACGATGAGTCCCTTGCTGATAACTTCAACAACGACACCTTCAAGAACCTTTCCTTCCTCTTTTGCTGCAACAATAGCATCCCAGTTCTTAACTGCGTCATAACGGCGCTTTGAAAGCATAATTGTGCCTTCAACATCATTAGTTTTCATAATGATGAGAGTAAGCTCGTCGCCTACCTTAAGCTCTTTCATGGGATCTGCTGTAGGATCTGCACTGTATTCACCGCTGGGAATGTAGCCTGTCTGCTTTCTTCCGATATCAACCTGGATTTCGTTGGGAGCGATGTGCATTACTACGCCTGTTACTTTCTGATCATTGTTCATGCTGTTGAGGGATTCCTCAAGAGCCTGCTCGAAGGACATTTCCTCGGTGTT
>JAZRNB010000055.1:0-24524 GCA_045647985.1 Acutalibacteraceae bacterium | reverse complement strand
TGCGGGAGGATTGATTTTGAATGTAAATGTTTTGCTTCCCTTATAGTTACCCTTCATAGTAACGGTAACCTTGTATGTACCAACGTTCTTTCTGCCCGATGCATATGTTACTGTGTAATGTGTATCCTTGGTAAGCTTTGTTCCGTTTGCATTGGTTACAGTTACGGTGGGAGTTTTGACGCTGCCGTTATATGTATAGCTTGTTGCGGAAAGCTTTACCTTACAGGTTGATATATCAATGGGATTGATCTTAAATGAAAGTGTCTTTGTGCCTGTGTAGTTTCCTTTCATTTTCACCGTAACATTATATGTACCTGCATTCTTTCTGCCCGATGCATATGTTACTGTGTAATGTGTATCCTTGGTAAGCTTTGTTCCGTTTGCATTGGTTACAGTTACGGTGGGAGTTTTAACGCTGCCGTTATATGTATAGCTTGTTGCGGAAAGCTTTACCTTACAGGTTGATATATCAATGGGATTGATCTTAAATGAAAGTGTTTTTGTACCACTGTAGTTGCCCTTGAATGTTACCTTGACATTATATGTGCCAACATTCTTTCTTCCTGCATCATATGTTACGGTATAATCAGTATCCTTGACAAGCACCTTTCCTGCTGAATCCTTTACGGTTACAGTGGGTGTTCTTACTGCACCGTTGTATGTATAACTAGTTGAAGAAAGAGAAACTGATTTTACATTTTTGATAGCAGTATTGCTTATAACATTCTTTCCTGCAGAATCTGAGAAGAGCTTTGAGCACTTTGAGCACTTATAATGTGCAATATTACCATTCGCTGAGGTAGTTGCAGCCTTTGCAGAAACCTTCTTAATGCTGTGGCCTGTTGCTTTTTCCGTAGTGTTGGTAATTACAGTTGTACCGGCACTATCAGAGCAGAGAGCTCCGCAGTCGTCACACTTATAATGATCAATTGTGCCGTTTGCAGTACATGTTGCTGCTTTACCTTTAACCTCGCTTACCTTATGAGCAGCAAGCTCTCCGTATTCTACACCACATTCAGCACATACAGCCTTTTCAGTACAGGTTGCTATGCCGCCAATGTGACCAAGCTGCGCACCTGCTGTAAATCCGCAAACCTTACAGATTGTCGGTGTGGTACAGGTAGCTGAAATATAATCATGTTCTGCTAATTTGCCGTATTCTTCACCGCATTCAGTACATTTTGCTTTTTCAGCACATGTTGCGGTTCCTCCTGTATGCTCTGCTGCCACTCTGACAGCTCCGCATTCGTTACATTCAGTATCACAAACCCACGTATACTTATGTGCGGAAGCAGTACGTGTTGTACCGCATTCGTTACATTCAGCATCACAATTATTGCTGTAAATGTGGTCAGCAACTGTTCGCTTTTTACCGCAACGGTTACATGAATCGTCACAGGCATTATCATAGTGGTGATTCAATACAGAACCATCGGTTGCTCCGCAGATACTGCATGTCATTTTAGTTTCGCAGTCTGCTAAGTTGTAATTGTGGCCTGTAGCAAGTGCGGTAGCAGTTTTTGTTGCATCACAGCCCTTACACCTTACAGTAAGTGTTCCGCTTGCAGTACATGTTGCAGTATTCTTAACAGGGTTATCAATATCCCATTCATGCTCGTGCTGTGCTATATTAACGGTGATTGTTGCACTACATCTGGAAATTTTTTTACCACTTACGTCATACTGCAGACCCGCACATGCACATTTGTAAATAATTTGTGTGCTTGTTTCATTATAAACTACCCACTCGTGAAGATTCTTTTCGCCGAAGTAAAGATTACAATCGTTACAATAGTAGCCAAGCTGACAGTGGTAAACCATTTCACCAACAGCAACAGATTCGTGAACTGTATAACCGTCAGCCATTGTCCAGTCACCTGACTGGCGGGTATAAGCAATATGCTCGCTCTTATAAAGCTTGCCGTTATTGGGACAGTTATGATCTGTTACGCAAGGAATCCAGTGATATGTATTATCACATTCATAGGTCATTTCATTTACGGGTTCACAAGCATAATTGTAACCGCATATTGAACAAGGAGATGTGTGTTCGGTTATATTCATTTGCTTCCAGCATTTTTCACAGTAGCTGTAATGTGTTTCATCGTCATACTGATAACCGTCTACAGCCTTATGACCTCGAGCCATCGCTCTGGATGTTTTTGTATCACCGCATAATGTACATCTTTGCGTTCTATTGCCGTTTCTTGTACATGTTGAAGTATCAGCAGTTACAATGTAGCTATGTGTACAAGGCTCGGCTGAAGCAGTAACATTAAAGGTGTTTATCTTGGTAGCAACGGTTTTTGTGCCCTGCTTGAGAACTATTTTTTCCGTCAGCACATAAACGCCTGCTTTATTGAATATGTGCTTAAGTGTTGCAGGGTCACCGCTGAACTGAACATTAACACCTTCACCCACAAGGCTGCCTGATTTTTCTACCGTAAAGCCTTCGGGTACATCTTCATTATCAAATACAAAGCTAACAGTAGAACCGATAGCTGTGTTGAAACTTGTTACATTCTGACCTTCAGGCATAGCAACCGGGCTCTGAGAGGTGAATTTAAGCTCCGGCATTACAATAAAACCGTCTTCAATAAGCGTCTCTGCATCGGAATACATAGGACGGCTTGCGTCTGCCGTAAATGTTACCTTTACATCATAGCTACCGGCAATAAGTCTGCTGTCTGCAAAGTCATCTATCCTGACTCTGTTGTTATCAACCGTCTTATTCGGAATGACTGCTACAACAGCATTGTTGGAATTGATAAAGGATATTGTAGCTGTACCGTTTACAGGCTCCATATCTTCAAGACCTTCAGGTGCGTTACGTCGGTATTCATCCACGCCGTTCCACTTACCGTTAAGCATAACTGTCATATCAAATGCTTCACCGGGGACAATTGTTTCCGGTGCAATAAATCTGATTTCAGGAGCAAAGCCCTTGAATAATTTAAAGAATACATTTTTGCGGATTCCGGGATGAGCCCAGACCATGCTCTCGTCATCAACCCACTGTGTGCTTTCGTCAATGCTGTTCACGTAGGATAAAAGCTTATCGTTTACAACGGTTTCATACGAAAGAACAGGTTTGCTGTATGTCTTCAGATAGCTGTCCGGAATATTAGTGCTTTTCAACTGGCTGATTAAAACCTCTTTATCTTCAAGAGCAGTGTTTGAAAGACCTGAATCTTTGGCAGATATAAGATTAAGGTCACCGTTGCAGAGAATTACATCCATATCTGCAATAGTCCATTCATCACTGCCTGAATGCTTGATTTTAAGTGCAAGCTTATCAAGAGGAATACCTTCCATTATACCGGTTGATTTGTTATATCTTTCAATAGAAACATTGTATTCGTCGTTATCACCCTTTTCAAAATCATTATATCCAGGCTTATCAAGAGATACCTTTGACCATTCGGTTGTACCGTTATACGCTACAAGATAAATATCAGAGTCTGTGCCGCCATAGGTAGCTTCAGAGCTTGTTTTAATCTTCAGCTTTACATTTGTAACAATCTGCTTTCTTGGGTCTGCAATGCCTCTTTCATTAAGAGATGCCTGGAAATCGACATACCATTTAGTGCCTGACTTCATATAAAGGTTACCGCCTACGCCGATAGCCTCGGTAAGTGCAACACCTGCATGCATAGGTGTGATATTGATATTCTGACACATCCAACCCTCACCGGCAGTATCGGTATCCTCCTGCTTTATAGCAACCTCAAGCTTATCAATTCTTACAGGGTATGGCAGTTCTACGTCATATACATCATTATCGCCTGCTTCAAAGTCATTGTAATTAGACTTATCAAGAAGCTTACGTGTTAGACGTATCTTTTTATCGCCGTCAATTCGGTAAACCTCAGCAAAGACATTATCGTCTGTACCTGCGGTATATAAATCGGCTGTTGCAATTTCAAACTTAAGGCTTGTTGCCTGAATATTGGTTGGCTGCTTTCCGTATAAATACTTAACTCCTGAAAGACCGTATACGAAATCTGAGAAGTTTTCGGGTCCCATGAGTACAAGCTTGAACATTGTAAGGGTGTTGTAAAATGCTTCAAAATCAGAATCAAGAGCATTGTCAAAAACACCGTTATCATTACCATTGATAATACCCGTTGCCGTTGTGTTTGAAAGAAGTCTCTGCTCTTCGGCATATTTATCCATATACTCCTTGAACTCTGCAAAATTGTCTGCAGAAGGCTTATATGGGTTATACTCACTGTCAAGCTGTCTTTCGGGCGATTTTATTTTTTCAGCATATTCGGGAAGCTTAACAGCAATTTCCTGAAGCTCAGGTAAGTATTCCTGCAATGCATACATTATAATCTCTTTGATGATAAGCTTGATAAGCTTTTCGATTCCCTCAAAAATGAAACCGATTCCGATTGCCTTAAGAACATAATCGAGAATTTCATCCAAAACGGGGATACCGTCAATGAAAATATCAGGAAGTGGTGTAGCATAGGAACCGTAATGGTTAAGCCAATAACTGAGTTCTTCCTTGATAATGGTAATAGTTGAGTCGTCCGCCTGATCTGTAAGATCGCCGAAGCATTCCTCCATAATCTCATCCATCATAGAAGGGCCGCCGTTTTCTTCCTCTTCTTTTTTCTTTTCCTCTTCTATGAGAGGATTTTTTTCACCTGTTACCATTCTTTCAGCAATATTATTGAAGCATTCAACAAGAGCGTATGTGGCTCTGTCAATATCCTCAATCCATCTGTCACAGAAGGTTACGCACATTGCAAGGAAGGGGTTCATGGTTTCACGCCACTCATTTGCTTTGTTGTATATCGCAGTACGAAGCTCAATAAGATATTCATACTGATAAGGAACGCTGCCGTACTTTTCAAATATTGATGCACTGCCGGCATTGGCACTGCCGTTATACAGCATTGTATCAGCAATAAACTGTAAGGGACCCTGAATACCTAAATAACCATTTTCCTTATAAAACTCGCTGTTAACAAAGCTATCCATATAGTTTTCTGTTGACATATGGCTTACTATGTTATTAAGCTCGGCATCGGTTGCATCTAAAATATTTACATCGGAATATGAAGGATAAGAACCTCCTGCAAAGGTGTTTACGAAGTCATGACCAAACATATCACCGCAGAAATGAAGCATATAACCGAGAGTAAAGGATAAAGCTTCTTTTCTTTCCTCACTGTTTTTTGGTAATCTGTTTACTGAATCACAAAGAAGAGTTATCCATTCACCGGATTCAATCCTTTGGTTATTTTCCTCATTTAAATAGTAGGGATGTGTGTACATCTGACCTGTAACCATATCGGGGTAAAAGTCAGGACCCAATGCACCCGATCGGAAGGCATCAGGATAGGCAAAAATCGCTGTCTGATACTCTTCGGGAATCTCATAGGAGTATGTATTGGCGGCACTGTGGTCATCGTAAGGTGCATACAGAGTTACTTTTGCGTTGCCGCCGTTCTGCTTTGCAGCACGCTGAAGCTCAAGCAGAATAAGGTCTGCGCTATTTACATGCGACAGACTGCTCCATGCGCTGGCTGTCGGCGCAAACACAGAAAAGAACATCACTGCAACCAGCAGCATGCTTATTAATCGTTTTCCTGTACTTTTCATGGTTTTTCTCCTTTAAAAATTGAAATGTCGTTGATTGCCGTAAATTGCAGGGATATTTTCCCGATGTACGGCATACGGGAAGAGGGATGTGTCCATAAGGTAGCTTATGCGATTCCGCTAAGATAAAGAGAGCCGTCCTCACCGCTCATATTTACTGAAAAGGCTTTTTCCGTGCCGTCGGTATCAACATATGAAATACCGTATGCAGGGATTGAGCCGTCAGCAGTAAGATGAACAGAAAGATTAAAATCGGGACTTATCTCCTCGACGGTATGAAGCACTTCCCTATCGAAGGTTATGTTGCCCTTTTCGTCGGCATCAACAAAGGTAAGCTTCAATACCTTTACATCGGTGATTTTCACATCGCTTCTGAAAACTGCATAGAATGCGTATTCCTCGGATGAAGCATTAAATACAGTTCCGTATTCACCTGCAATATCATCAATCTGTTCAACCGTAACAGTTGCATTTTTTGTTTCAGCTGCGGTTTCTTCTTCAACCGTTGTTTCTTCTTCAACCGTTGTTTCTTCTTCAACTGTTGTTTCTTCTTCAACCGTTGTTTCTTCTTCAACTGTTGTTTCTTCTTCAACTGTTGTTCCTTCTTCAACTGTTGTTTCTTCTTCAACTGTTGTTCCTTCTTCAACTGTTGTTCCTTCTTCAACTGTTGTTTCTTCCGATTCCCCTGTCGTTATTTCTTCTGAGGTTGTTTCCCGGGCAGGGTCAGTTGCGGTAATATCCGTATTATCATTTCCGCATGCTGCAAAAGAAAAAACAAAAATTGTACAAAGAGATAAAGCAAATAATTTTTTCTGCATCTTATTCCTCCTTAAAAAATGTTAAAAATTGCCATCCTACAGGGTATTATATACATTTAAAATGCAAAGAAACACCTACAAATGTAGGTGTTTCTTAATTCATTTTCTCAGGTATTGATAACAAGACCGCTTTCTCTTGCTTTTACAGCAAGCTCTGTTCGGCTTCGGAAGCCTGTTTTTTCAAGCATACTCTGAATGTAATCTCTTACCGTATACTGCGACATATTAAGTCTGTCTCCGATTTCCTTGTTGGTGTCGCCCGTTATAAGCTCTCTTAATACATCAAGCTCACGATCGGTGAATTCAATACTCAGAGCACATCCCATTTTCAGAGTAGGAGTCATTTCCGGATAAACATTCTCACCCGCTACGGTTCTATCCATAATCCCTAAAAGCTCACTTTCAACGGGAGATTTATACCAGAAGCTGTCAACACCTATGCTTTTTGCTCTTTCAATGAAGCTGATTTCAGGCTGACTTGTGATAATTATGATTTTTATATCAGGATAAGCGGCTTTTATTTTTTCGGCAGCATCAAGTCCCGATGCATTCATTGAGGTACAAACATCCATTAAAATCAGATCACACATACCCTTACTGCAGAAAAGCTCTGCCATTGAAGCACTTTCAATGGTTGAAACAACGTTATATTCCTTGCTGTCCTGCAAAAACATTTCAAGCAGCTTGCTGGCCATACGATCGTCTTCAACAATAAGAACATTTATCATAAGTATCCTCCTTCTTATTTAGGCAATGTTATCGTAAGAGTAAATTCGGGAGACGTAACAACAGACATTCTTCCGCCTGCCTGTTCGGTCTTTTTTCTGATTGATGAAAGTCCGCCCCCCTCACTTATTGTATCCGGCAAATTTCCTCCCGTATTTGAAAATGATGCAGAGTAGCTGAAAATATCATTGTAGAAGGATACCCTGAACAGCTTTGCATCTGCATGTTTTACGGCATTTGTAAGAGCCTCGGTGGTTGTCTCAATAAAAAGCTTTCTGACCTTTTCCTTTTCTGGAATCTCTCCTGACATTTCAATGCTGATTCCCACCGCTTCTGCCGCAGAGAACAAGTCTTTAAGTGCATCATATTCTGCCGTACTTTCGTGTTCAACACCAAGCACCGTAATATTTCTTTTCCACATACTGATTATTTCATCCGCATTACCGTCATTGTTCTGCAAAAACAAACGTGTTGCAAGAAGAGCCTTACCCAGCTCTGCATGAATACGGTGCTTTGTTTCAAGCCTTTCACGGGACTTTGTCAGTTCATCGACATTTTCACCGTATTTCACAAGTCTGTCATTCATAAGCTGAAGCTCAGCATTGCTCATTTTCAGCTCTTCCGTAACTCTGTAAATATCGGTAGTATCTGCGGCAGTAATTTCGTACATAGATGCGATTTCTTCAACAGAAAAGCTCCACACAGACAAATCCGGAAGACGGAGAATTATTCTGTCCTCACCAACGGACAGTCTTTCAACTCCGGGCTGAAACATTCCGTTCTTTATAGTATCTATAAATTCAAGGGCATTGCTTACTTCATTTCCCGTTATGATTCTGCCCAACTCGTCCATTCTGTGATTTATAAGCTTTATCATACCGTTTTTATAGCAGAAGCATATACCGGTTTTAAGCTTATCAACACTTTCCTTGACAGAAAAGGGAGATATACTGTTTCTGCTTTGGTGATAGAAAAAATATGCAATCAGAACAAGAGTTCCGAGCATCAGTAATGATACTGCAATAACGGCAGCAGCGGAAACGGAGAAAATTTTTCCCGAATACTCTTGTGACGCTAAAGACGGATTGATTCTGAAATAAAGAATAAAAGCAGAATACGGCAGCAGAAATACCGTACAGACAACTCCGCACAGAGGTGAAATAATTTTCGGAAGCAAAAACTTATACTTAAAGCTCCAGAAAGTAAGACACACCGACAAGCAGGTTGAGAAAAACAATACCGTAAGCACAAGAGCTCTTATATATGCATGAAGGTCAACAAAGGGAATCATACCGTCAACCCTCCCTTCGGGAGTGTGATATCAATAATAATATCCTCATCTGAGTGTTCAATTGAAATGAGGGTATCCCTTAGCATTTCGGTGTCTGCTTCAATTTTAACATTGCTGTCATTTACACCGAGCATCAATCTCATAAAAATCTCATCATCATTACCGCTGATTTTAACAAGCACGGCAGTAAGATATTCAATAGCTTCTTCCGTAAAATACTGGAATATATCATACACCTTTACGGCTGTTTCTGCAGATATTTCACCGCCTAAATCAAAGAAAAACGATGTATGCACATCAAGGAGCCTCAAATTGTTAAGGGATTCATTTATGCAGAATTCAATTTCCTGTGCTTTAATGAATCTGCTGTCCTCAGAAATCAGAAACAGATTTCCCCTTCTTTTGATGTATGCACCTATAAATGACAGCTGTGATAAGCGCTCTTTTCTTCCTTCAATATCCCTTTCAGCCTCACTCAGAAGCCCTTTTGTTTTTTCAAGTTGGGGAGAAATTTCATAAATCAGACGGTTGAAAAGCCTTGTTTTTTCTTCGGTTTTTGCCTGTTTTTCTTTAAGCTCAAGCTCTGCCTGCAGGAGATAGTTATTTTCGCTGAGCTGTTTTTGCGTATCCTGCAGAGTTTCAATAAGCTCCGTTATATCCTTTATATCATCCTGCCAGAACACAAAACCGCCGTGGATTTTTTCACCGTTGAGAATATATTCTCCGAGATTCTGGGGGGCTTCCACCGCATTTTTCATAACATCCTTTGAAAAGTATTCTGCCCCCGAAGACACTACGCAAGGATTGAATTCATTATCAGCAATCTGTGCCGCAACACTTGAAACCTCAAACAGCTTGTTGTAATTTGTATTGGTTCTTATAAGTCCGCTTTGTATTGCACTTTCGAGAAGAAGGGTTATGAGCGTACAGTCAACAGCCGTAAGGTCGGCATCAATAATATCGAAGCCGTATAAGCACCAGAAAACAACGGCCCCGCCCATAATGACAATATGCACCTTCTGAAAGGAACGGCTTCCGGGAACACGGCTTTTTATAAGAAGCATCAGAACAAAATAAAAGCCGAGAAGAACAAACCAGCCGCCCACAGCATAAAACAGAATCTCATGTGTGTAGCTTGTATCAGAATAATATATACCGTCGGGAAAATCAAAAACAAGCCGGTGAAAATCGTTGGTAAAAACAACGATAATAAGAATTACGGCAGGGATATAAAGCAGTCTGTATTTTTTCGGAATCACAAAGCTGTCGGGCTTTCCTATATGCAGAGTGATAAAAACTCCCAGCAAAGGAATTAGTATCATAGGGATATAAAACGCATACCACAGATATCTTGTAAGTGTATCCGTTTTTTCAAGGAACTCCCACTTGCAGGTACGTACTACAAGCCATCCTACCATAAGAAGTCCGACAGCAATAAGCATATTTCTTACCCGCTTATTGACAACTCGCATATATATAGAAACTGCCCATACGACAACAATAGATATATGTATAGTATTTCTGAGTAGTGTCATAATTGCAACAAAAAAGTAGTCACTTGATGTCAATGCACAGTATCTTCCGTAATAAGCAATCGCCATCAGAAGCACAACAACAATCAGATTTCTCACATTCTTTTTAACTGCAGGCTGCATAACCACACCTCCCCATATTTTATATTACCACACAATACTGAATAAATCTATACCTGATTTTTTGCAACAAAAAAAGACAGTCTTCCGACTGTCATGTTTTGGTGGAGCATAGCGGGATCGAACCGCTGACCTCTACACTGCCAGTCAAACGCTCTCCCGATACAAGCAGTAATATACTCTAATTTAAAAGCAAAACATCCCAACTTAACGCTGCATTTAATCAAATATTACACTCTTGTTTTTATTGGTATTCTGTGTTAGAATTTTCATATAAAATATTACATTTTGAAGAGAGCAACAGTATGAGTTTATTTAAATCGCTAAAAAAGATAAGTTGTGTTTTAATTGCGGTTATGTTTTTGTATTTAAGCGCTTTACCTGTTTTCGCAGCAACCACTATTGAAGTCAAACACACAACTGATATTTCTTTTTCTGATGATAATTGGTGGGACAGAGGTGTTCAGTACGGACGACTTCTCGTTCTGAATAATCAAAGTATAGAAGAAAACAACGTTCTTCTTGCCACTCATTGTGAGCTTAATGCAGGGCTTACAGAGAATGCACCCGGTTATCCGATTTACCGAAGCACCGATAACGGAAAGACATGGGAAGTTATCACCCGTATTACGGATACTCTGACAGGTGCAAATTCCGAATGGAACCCTACACTTTTTGAGCTTTCGAAGCCTTGCGGAGAATACCCTGCAGGAACTATAATTCTTGCAGCATGTTCCGTTGACCCCGCGCATAAAAAAGAATCACACATCCGCCTTTATTTCAGTCTTGATGGTGGTTATACCTTTGATCAGGGTGTTGTGGTTGCATCTGCAGGCGGACTTGATGATGGTGTATGGGAGCCTTTTTTAATTCAGCTTGATGATGGTAGTCTTATTTGCTATTATTCCGATGATTCAGACCCCAAGCACTCACAGAAAATCGTTTATAAGCAATCGAAAGACGCTGAAAATTGGGGTGATACTGCAACTGTTGTAGCAAGTGATATTTTTGAAGAAAGACCGGGTATGCCCGTTGTTACAAGAATTGCTGACGGCTCATATTTTATGGTTTATGAGGTTGTTGACAAAGACGGTGTTGACGGAAATCCAATTTATTTCAAAAGGTCAGAAGATGGACTTGATTGGGGCGAAACTTCTACTATTGGTAAAGAGCTTTTAAGTAAAAACGGGAAAAAGGCTTTAGGCTCTGCCCCATACTGTGCATGGACTCCTGTTGGCAGTGAATACGGAATATTGATTGTAAGCGGTTCACATATGAGAAAAGGAAACAGTAAAACAGGTTCAGATTATTTCATTAGCTATGATAACGGAAACACCTGGGAAACTGTTCCCCACATAATCCCCTACACTTCCGATGACCACGTTGGCTACAGCAACTCTTTCGCGTTCTCAGATGACGGCAAAACAATGTATGCCATAAACAATCCGCAAAATGATAATAACCCCGAAAAATCAAAAATGGTTGTTGCCGTTGCAGAACTTCAGGAAATAACCCATCCCAAACAAAACGACATCGCCATTGTTATATTGATAATCTTAATTGTTGTTTTACTCGGTGTAATTATTACTGTTGTAACTATAATTAAGAAAAAGAAGAACAAATAAAACACATAAGACAATCAATATTATCTTATAATATGCACTATAAGCATCAACATAATAGCATTTCAACAAATATAAAGAATAAACAAAAATCCGCAATCATTACGATTACGGATTTTTTTGGTGGAGACGGAGAGGATCGAACTCTTGACCTCTTGAATGCCATTCAAGCGCTCTCCCGATACACGCAGAAACGCACCCCACCATTTCAACTTATGTTATTTCTTATACCCATTCTTTTTTCGCAGTTTTGTATACCTCGTTTTCAAAGGAGCATTCCATAATTTTTCATAGGTATTATTATAGACATCATCAGAGGCCAAAATTTGATTATTTTGCTCTACAATATCAACAAATGTATTGGCTGCATTATAATCGGTAAAACCACCTATCACACTATAATACTTAACAGCAAATTTAATTCCATATTCTAATACATTCAAAATACTATCTGAATCCTGATAAACTTTTGCTAAATTCATTCTTACATCTTCAGATAAACCTTCATATGCCTTTCTTTTTATGATTAATCTTAAGAAATCATAATTTTCAGACATATAAGAACATGTATTAGTAAAATAGTTTTCGCTGAAAATTTCTATATATACAGGCCATAACACATCAAATTTATCACCAGAATCAATATCAAATCGCTTGTGATAATTCGCTTTAGAAACAACATAATAAATATATTTTTTGTCTCTATAGTAACGTTCTGTTACGAAATCATTCATCGCATAATATTTACTAAATGAATACAGATTTTTTAATGTTGTCGTTGTTATTGATGTCATAGATTTTGCATTGTTGTTTACTATCTTAACATAGTAATTTTGTAAGTCTTTATCATCAACAAGCTCTTTTGCAATCGCGCTTTCAAAATTAGAATCCAAACATTTGGTTATTTCCATAAATCGAAGTTTTCCTTGACAAGTATCAAGAGCTAAAACTTTTGTGAAAAGATTTTTTATGCTTGTTTTCTTACCTGCGGCAAAACGATAATATTGTATAGCAGAAACATATTCTAAAGATTCAAAACAGTATTTAGCAATAGCGGCATCCATCTTTGCAACATATTTAAGAAACTCGAAAGCGATGTTATTGTTTTGATTCTTCCTACAGAAATATTTTGATATAAACGTAGCCTCTGTTTCGGTTACCAAATTTACCGGTATCAGTTTAAGAATGTTATTTTCGTCAATATCTTTTCGATTTTTAATCAAATCAAATTCGTGTTCAGAAATCACATCTACCTCTTCACTAAACATAAATCCAAAGTCAGAAATAACATCTGTCGCATTTTTTATAATATAAATACGCAGTTTTCTAAAAACCTTACTTTCCGAATAAAACCAATCTATAGATTCTTTTATTGCAGAATAGATATTTGCGTCATTTAAATCAAATTGATTGTTTTTTAGCAAACTAATCAATATGAAATCTACATAGAATTTATTAGCATACAATGCAGAAGCAATATCGTCATTATATCTTTCATAACCATCAAACTTCTGAATTTCACTAATATTTGATAAAGTTTTTATTGATAATTTTTCACAATCAACTTGATTTATCAATTCTTGATACTCAACAAAAATACTCTCTTGCTCATCTGAAGCAATAAAATATTCATCCTCTTCTTCAATATCCGCTTCCAAATTAAGAAGTTCGACAACTGTTGACTCAAGTTCCGGAATAATGGTTTTTATTTTTTTCATGAAAGTTAAATAAAGCTTAGTTATTTCAGTTGAATCAATTTTTGATTTAACACTAATTAAAAATGATTTCACTTTATAAACATCTGCCTCAGAGACATTTTCAATTTCACAAAAACGATTAATAATATATTCAACTTCATCAAGTCCGAATTTGTCATTATCAACATTTATAAGACTAATGCAGTCAGCAAGTGATAAAAACTTCATTTCTGAACTTCTTATTATATTGTGTACTCCCATAAAGAGTGATTTGTACCAGATTATTTCATTTGGAAATTGTTCACACAAACACGCTCTTAGTTTTAATAATCCATCCTCAGCAAATATCTTTTCAAAAGAATCACAAAAACGTTTTGCCTGTGCATCGCTGTATTTTTTTCTCAAAGAATCATATCTAAGAATTCGTAATATTTCAGATATATTCTTATCGATGGCAGATGTGCTTTTATCAAAATTATCTAACCACAAAATTATTTCATTTTCAGCATAAGTCAAAGTTTGAATATATAAATTTTCGTGCAAATAAACTACTGATGGCAACCTTAGCTTAAGCTGTTTCATCTTTTCAAAAGAATCAACTATAATAGACGAATTAGACTCAATAACCTTGTCAATTGCACTATCCAATTCCTCTGATTCTTCACCATACAAAATTGCTTTTTGAACAAGCTCCTCACTATATGAATATATTTTACTATCTTTAGGATAGTTATAAAAATACATTCTATAAGAATCATCAATTAACTTAGATTCCATAAGCTCTAAAACGGCTTTTACATATTCGTCACTATTAGTGTTCAAAATTTCTTTGCAAGACTTTGCATCTAATTTATTTTTAATATCTTGTTCAATTAATTTTTGAAAAGCTACATCGTCTGTCAGGTGAAATTCATGTTCAAAAGCAGTAGTAAGATAAGCAGCCATCGCGCATTTTTCAAAAGATATTTGCTTTTTTTCAGTTGGAAACCTATCTTGCAAAGTTTCAAAAATCAAAAAAGCTTTATTAAGTCTATTTTTTATTTCTCGAATATCTAATGTTTGTCCTCTAACAAGCCAAAGCATTCCCGGAATCTCAATAAGTTTTCCCGTTGTTTGTAATCCAAGTTTATTAATTGTATCTTTCTTTACATTAAGTAAACCTTCCAAAACAGTTTCATAGTCAACAATGTTAATTGTAAGCAAGTCAAGCACATAATCAAAGATCTTTGCAAAAAGATGCATATTTATATATGCTTCAGACAGATACTCATCGAGAATAGCGTTTTCTTCATTCGTTAAAATTGATTCATCAGAAATTTCTTCATTAATACTATTTTTCGATTTGTTTCTTTCAATTTCCTTTTTTGCCTCTTTTTGCTTTGATTCTATTTCTGAAAGCAAAACTGATTCCGATTTTATATTTACAATAAAAACAACTTTGTTCTTAAATATAGCTGTTTTGCTTTTTGAATAATCAATTGGCAAATAATACTTTCTTAATTCAGTTAAAAATTCAATAACTGATTCACCATCGTTTGTGCGGTCCAAATCTTCAACTACTATTATGTATGTGTGCTCTCTTAAAGGTCTATGTTTACAATTTTTTGTTATTTTTCGTATCCAATTGCCAAAACGAGTGGAGTGCTTAAGTATTTCTGCTCTATATAAGTCAATAATTTCATCTTCTTCAATCGTTCTCTCTCTTTCTGATTTTTGTGAAGAAAAGATGATTTCTGCTCTTGTTAGCACAACAATGCCTATATAAATAGCTATTATTGCTAAAGCCAACGTTAAATACGCAGACTTATCCTTTAGAATTGGAAGTAAAGTTTCAATGTTTTCCGAAAAATGATTCACACACCAAGATGCACAACCAAACAAAAGTGCAATGGTAAAAAACAACCACGAACGCTGCTTGTTAGCGTGCAATGTCAAAAGCCCATAGTTATTACTTAATCTTCTGCTTATGTATGTGCCACGTTTGTGGTTTATCAAACTGCTTATTTGATACAAAAAATTCTTATGTAATTCATTTGTATGATTTTCCAACTGATGCAATTGTGACCACATAGGTATTTTTAAGATGTGCTCATTTTTATTTTGTTCACGCTTTTCTTGTAAAAGGTCAATAACGCTTGTCTTTCCTGCACCAAAGGGAGAGGTTATAGCAATCATTTGTGCTCCGGCATCTATTGCATCACTTAATTTATCAGCGCAAACAGACAAACCGATAATATCATTTTCTTTAGTTGTTATAGGTGTATTTAAATAAATCATCTTCTCTTTTTCAGACATTACGAATCCCTCCATTTAAACAACCAACTATTTGTAATATTTTATCATAAAATGTCACTTTTATCAATAGACGACATCAAGATGTAATCATCAACTTTTAACAACAATCCCACACATTCGACTAACCTCCCGTTATAAGGTAGAATAAAGCTACCAAATAACAGGAGGTCATTTTTATGGACAGAAAGACAAAAATCAAGTTTACGGATTTTGAGTGCAATTTACTTATCAACGGTATGAATGAGTTTCGCAATATGCTTTTGGCGGAGAATTTACCCACCGAGGATATTGATGAGCTGTTGCTGAAAATCATTGATAAAAGTGAAAAATAAGGAGGTTGTCATTATGTCAAACAAAAATTCAATCCAATATCGCAGAGTTGGTGATTATTTAATCCCTAACCTTGTATTACCACCTGAAGAAGCAAATATCACCCTCGGCAAGTGGGGCATGATGCACAAAACTTATCTTGAAAAGCATAAGAAGGCACTGTTTAGCACACTTCTTGTGCAAGGTAAGCTATATCAACATTGTGCCGAAGTTGAAAACCAGGCACGAGATATGTTTGATACTCTTGTTAAGCGAATGAAAGAATCAGAAGGTGTAACTGAACAACTGAAAGAAGAAAATCAGCTTGAGTGGGTATGCCGTATGCAGAATATTGAGGCAAGGGCAAGAGAGATTGTGACAACTGAGCTGATTTACAACTAATACGCAAATACCCCGCAGACTTTGCAGTCTGCGGGGTTCACTTTATATATTCTCGTTTCTTAAGGTTTCAACAGTGTTTTCTTTGTTTACCTTTTTAATTGAATAGACCATACTAAGTGCAACAATTATAAATACACTTGCAATCGCTATAATGAATTTATCCCACGGTACATAGAATGCCATTTCATAACCGCTATCTGACGCTACAAGATATACTAGATATGTCATTGCCAATGAAACCGGAAGTGAGAATAAAAGACTTTTTACTCCGTAAAGGATAGATTCAAATGTCATCATTTTTCTCATGCCCTTACTTGTAAGACCCACAGATTTGAGTGTTGCGAATTCTCGTCTTCTGAGGGAAATGTTAGTTGAGATAGTATTGAAAACATTAGCTGCAGCTATCAAAGAAATGAGAACGATAAATCCGTATGCTAACACCTTTGCAATTGTTACAAGTGCTCGGATGCTTTCAATTTCCGCTGCATAATCTACTACGCTGACATGATTTGAATCTCCACCAATATCCCTGACAAGTCGGCTTACATCACTTGCAACCTTTGTGTGGTCATCACAAAGAATAAACGCATGTGTCTGCCAATAACCTTCAAGCATAATCTCCCCTTTTACGGATTTGGGATAAATAAGGTTCGTGTTATGTCCTGCGAAATATGGCTTTTCCTTAAGAACTGCTCCAATTGATATGCTAATATGGCTTACAGCTTTTTCTTCCGGCAGATAACGCTTTGTAGCTTCGTCAAATTCTTCACCCTCATCGCGACCTATATCATATACATAATATGTTGTGCTGTCTTTAACTACTGTTTCACCGTAATAATAGTACGTTTCGCCGTTCTCCTCAAAAAAAGGAAGCATTTTGGTTATTTCGATGGTTGAGGAAATATCATCAGTATTAAGGAAAGGTACTATATAAACCTTTTCTTTATTATTAGTCTGATAAATATGTGTTCCCATATCATAAACAAGAGCCTTTGGATTTTCTTTGTCAAAATATCCTTCTTCGCTGAGTCCTTCCTCTTTGAGAAGCCTTCTGAAAGCATCATCATCAATAAAGTTATAAGTAAACATTCCATTAAACTCATTATTCTTATCAACTGAACCGGAATGCTCTTTATTAATCATGTTAAGATATTCTTCTGAGATATACTTTTTGTCAATATTAAAATCGGTACCCTTCTGCTGAGTAAAGGTAAACTCGTCAATTCCATTGACCGTTTTCAAACCATTGTAAAGCTTTGTTCTGAATTCTTCCGTTTCGGTAAACGGTTCACCATCTGTTCTATCTTCATAGTTAAATACATTGATGGCAACATCATATTTCATATCCTGACTTTCTGCTTCAACAATATCGGTAAAATATGTTGCAAGAGAAGAAGCGGAAATAAACAGAACAACAGAAACAAAAAGCGAAAAAACGGTAGTGCGGTATTTTCGTTTGTTTCTCTTAAAATTCTTGGAAGAAAGTGTTGCTTCAAATCCAAACAATTTTTGAGTAAGCGGAGATACCTTAACACTGCGACGGTTAATTTTTATATCATTTGACTGTCTTACAGATTCAATGGGGTTGATTTTTATTGCCTTTTTTGCAGGAATGTAAGCTGAAATAATAACTGTAATAAAGCTTATTACGCTTGCAGCAATTATTGCCAACGGTGAAAATACAAACTGCATTTTGAGATTTGTAAGGTCAGCAAGGAAAGTAGAAATTGAATCGCTTAAGAAATGGAATGTTATTGCAATACCAAGGCAACCGGAAATAAGACCTATGGGAATACCTATAACACAAAGAACTGCTGCTTCGTAAAGAACGGATTTTCTTATCTGCTTTTTGGTAGCGCCTATACTTTTGAGAATGCCAAACTGTTTAGTTCTTTCGCTTACAGAAATGGAAAACGAATTATAAATAAGAGAAACAGAACCGAAAACAATAAGTCCTATCAGTATAGATAACAAGCCGAATACTAATACAGGAAAAGCAGAATCGAAGCTATTAAAGCTATACATAAGTAAATCACTATTCGTTGAACTTGCTATGCCACTTAAAGAATTAAGAATATCTCTATTAAATTTTCCGTATTCCGCAGGCTTTTCAAGAACTGTGTAAATACTTTGTGTATTAGTATTGCCCGGCTCACTTATAGTAAATGCTGTATAGCCGGGAGCAGAATATGGTTCAATCGAAGATTGGTCAGGTCTCACACAAAAGCCAACAACAGTATAGCTTTTTTCTTTGGTGTTAACAAGTTGTTCCATCGTTTCTTCGCCTTCATTTTTGCTTAAGGAAACTTGCTGTGTAAGTTTTTGCCAATTATCTCCGTCAAGTGCTTTGTACTCTTCGTCTGTAATGTTTACAAGCTCAGACCATTGTCTTTGGCCGACTTCAAGAGTAATTTTTTGTCCTAGTTTAAGATGCACTCCTCCGTTTGAATAAAGATGGTCCGAAACAACGATTTCATTACTGTTTTCAGGAAGTCTGCCTTCTGTCAGATGAATTGGCATTACATCTGTAAAATCAGTTGGTACGCCTGCGATATACAGATATGGCTTGTATTCGTTTGACGAACCGATTTCAGCATAACCTATATCCTGAACATAAGTGTATTTTTCTACTCTTTCATCCTCGGTGATTTTTGAAATATCATTATATTCAACACCGTAAAATCCTACATGATATTTGCCGTTATACATTTCTGCATAATTTATAAGATAGTCTTGTACAGTGACAAATGCTTCTATTGTTGCTGTAAACATTGCAACGGAAAGTATTATACCGACTATGGTAACGATGGTTCTTGTTTTGTTTTCTTTAAGTGACCGATTGGTAAACTGTTTAAAGATATTCATTACAGTCACCTCACTTCTGAAGAAGTCGGTCACTCGCGATTTTACCGTCATTTATTGTGATAATTCTGTCTGCCTGTAAAGCAATTGAGTCATCGTGAGTGATAACAATAAGTGTCTGACCATATTTCTTGTTTGAAAGCTTAAGAAGCTCTACGATTTCGTGGCTGTTCTTTGAGTCAAGGTTACCCGTAGGCTCATCGGCAAGCATAACTGCGGGATTATTGATAAGTGCTCTGCCGATAGAAACTCTCTGCTGTTGACCTCCTGAAAGCTCATTTGGAAGATGCTTTTCTCTGCCATTAAGTGAAAGAAGTCCAATGAGTTCCTGAAGATACTTTTCATCAACCTTTTTGCCATCCATAAGTACGGGCAATGTGATGTTTTCTGTCACATTAAGTACCGGGATGAGATTATAGAACTGATAAATAAGTCCTACCTGTCTTCTTCTGAAAATGGCAAGTTGGTCTTCGTTCTGAGCATAAACATCCTGACCGTCAAGATAAACCTTACCACTTGTAGGCCTGTCAACACCGCCTAGAATATGCAAGAGCGTACTCTTACCTGAACCTGAAGGACCGATAATAGCAACAAACTGACCTTTGGGTACGCTGAAGCTTACGTTGTCGAGAGCTTTTACCTGATTTTCGCCCTCTCCGTAAAATTTTGAAAGGTTTTCAATTCTTAAAATATCCATATTGAATTACTCCTTTTCTTTTATTGTAGCTTCATTGTACCAATCTGAGATTACAGTACGGTGACTCTATTATTACAAAAACGTCACACAACCTGTTTATAAAATCTTATTGTGAATTCCGCACCACCGAGCTGACCGTTTTCAGCTTTTATAGTTCCGTTATGGTGGGATATAATCATTTTGGCAAGGTTAAGACCTACACCGAAACTCTCTTTTGTTGAGTTTTTACCCTTATAAAAGCGTTCAAAAATATGAGGTAAATCTTCATCATTAATACCACTGCCTGTATCTGTGATAACAATCTCCGTAAAAATCGGCGTATCTTCAGCAGTTACCGTTATCTCTCCGTTTTCGGGTGTATGCTCCGTACAATTTTTCAATATGTTTCCAAAGGCTTCAAGGCACCAAGCAAAATCACAATCAAGAGAAATATTATCCACATTTATATTAAGCTTTTGGTTTTTAATATCCATGAGTATCAGAAGAGGTTCTGCAGACTTTTTAAGAAGAGAAGATAGGTCTGTGGTCTTCTTTTCAAACTGTACAGTTCCTGCGTCAAGTTTTGAAATTTTAAGAAGAACAGAAACAAGATATTCCGTTTTTGTAATAAGCGAAGAAAGTTCTCTTAAAAGTTCCTCTCTTCTTTCCGCTGAAATGTCAGGAGACTCAATGAGAGACAGAATAAGATTTATACTTGTAAGAGGAGTTCTTAACTGATGAGAAATATCAGCAATAGAATCTGCAAGGAAAGTTCTTTCTTTTTCTAAAATATCCTTTTGGTCACGAAGGCGTACAAGCATTTTTTGCACATCACTTTCAAGTATTGAAAGTTCACCTTCGCCAAAGGATTTAATATTGATTGTATCGTTACCATGAAGGATGTTATCTATACTTTCACCAAGACTATTAATTCTGTTATATCTTTTCTTTGTAAACACAAAAAAGCTGATTATCAGGAACGAGCTTAAAATCAAAATGCAGACAGATGTGAATATTGAATAAAAAGCTGTAATAAAGCATAGTAACAGTGAGGGTATCACTGTTACTGCTAAAAATTTTCTTATTTCGGGATTGTTTGAAAGTTTCATATTATTCACCTAATTTATATCCTAAACCTCTTACTGTAAGAATGATTTTGGGGTTCTGTATATCATCTTCAACTTTTTCTCTCAGCCTTTTTATATATACCGTAAGCGTATTGTCATTAACGAAGTCGCCTGCAATATCCCATATTTCAGAAAGCAGTTTATTTCTTGTAAGAGTAACTCCGGGATTATTAAGAAAGACAAGAAAAAGTCTGTACTCTAAAGCTGAAAGAAAAACATCCTTGCCATTTTTGGTGACAATTCCTTTATCCATATCAACACTTATATTGCCAAGAGTGAGCATACTCTGACTTTTACCTGTTCTGCGAAGAACAGATTTAATGCGGGAGATAAGCTCTCTCGGACGGTAAGGCTTTTCTATATAATCATCAGCACCGATATCAAGCCCTGTTACAACGCTGAACTCATCAGCAGAAGCAGTAAGAAATATAACGGGACAGTCGGTTACACTCTTGATTCTTTTGCAAAGAGAAAATCCGTTCCCGTCAGGCAGAAGAACATCCAATAAAACAAGGTCAAACTGCTTTGTTTCAATCTTATTTTCGGCTTCTTTGCAGTTAAGGACACTGTCCGTATCAAAGCCTTCATGACGGAGAAGCTCACTTAAATTTTTAACGATTGTAACATCGTCCTCTATGATAAGAATTCTAATCATAATTTCACCCTTTTCAGTGGTTATGTAATAATTATATATAAAAAGAGAGGTTAAATCAATATTTGTGACGGATGAGTAATAAAAGCAAAATGTATTGTTGGAATTATTTTTACCAACACGAACTTTTATTTGCAAAAACCTATTGACAAGCATACATTCGTTCTATATAATGAACCTACAATTCAATATTAGTTTACTTTATAGCGAGTAAGCGGAGCAGGACCTTAACAGGCTGAAAAACTACCCAGGCACCGTATGAAGATAAGAACAGAAGAGCATTCTGCCTTATTTCATTTGGTGTTTTTTTGTTCCCTTACTTCATACGGATGCTCAAAGACCTTTCCTCTGCTTACTGCAAGGAAAGGTCTTTTTTTGTACTTTGACAACTGAATGACCGTCCGAAAGTGATACAACTTTGCGATGATATGAGCGAGGCAACGTTGCGGTGAGATTCCGGGGCAGGAACTATTTCGGGTGAAACGGCAAAGAGGCTTTTGATATGTGGTTGATGGAATTACCCTACCAACGAAAATAAACGCATTACAGACGAAAAAATCATTGAAAATCAACCCGAAAAGCTACAGTAAAAAGGAGTGTGATAGTTATTCCGAGAATGACCAAAAGTAAAAAATCAGAATGGAGCCTGTTCCTGAATGAACGAAACAGAATCTGCTACAACGAGCTTTGCAGAAGATGTGTAAACAGCTGCAAGCAGAGTTTCAAGGCTGTGGTTATATCCTGCAATTATGTATCAAAAAGGAGCGTGAAAAATAGTGGATAATGAATCCTTCTTCAAAATGCCGAAGGTGTTGTTTACAGAGATATATAAAGGCCTATCTGCAGAAGCAAAGCTTTTATACGGCTTAATGCTTGACAGGATGAATTTATCAGCAATAAACGGTTGGTGTGATAAAAACGGAGAGGTCTTTATTTTTTATACCATTGCCGAAACAAGTGAAAAACTCGGATGCGGACACGACAAAGCAACGAGGTTGCAGCGTGAACTTGTAAA
Organism: Acutalibacteraceae bacterium; assembly: GCA_045647985.1. Classification (GTDB taxonomy): domain Bacteria; phylum Bacillota; class Clostridia; order Oscillospirales; family Acutalibacteraceae; genus RUG806. Next base: position 1,767 of record JAZRNB010000055.1, on the reverse strand, counting down.
ACACAATCTGCTCTGTCGCAAATATCAAGGCAAAGGTAAGCCTGCAAAGCTGTATGTTTTAACGATACCGAAAATAAGCACCGAGCCACCGTAAAACTCGCAAGTAATAATACTGAGCAGAGTAAGACTGAAAGTTATATACCAACCGAGAAAAGAGAATTTATCTTTAATTTAGTTAGTAGTAACTTTAAGTATATATGGCGGCTTGGATGAATGCGAAATACTGATGTAACAATGCATTTCTTCTTCGGCTCGTAATAATATTTTGAAAAATCAGGAACATTTTTGTTATGCCCATTCCCATTGCTATTAGGGGCGGTTTTGATAAAAAGAAACTGCCCCCACAAATGCGAGAGCAGCATTGAGCATTTACCTATTATTTTATTTCATATTTCCATTCACCGTCAATTTTGTTGTGATAATAGAAAAACTCACTTTTATCATCATCAAGGAAAATATCAAGCATATCTAACATATCTTTGGCAAGTTCAGCTTTTTTGAATTCTTCCAAATCCATCCAAAATACTTCACCCTCTGTGGATGATTTCAATTCACCTTCGAACTTATCTGTTTTATAAAACAAAACTATGTATCGAACTGATTTAGAATCAGGCCATTGCTTTATTCCGCAGAGCTGTGGCGATGAAATTGTAAGCCCAGTTTCTTCTTTCACTTCTCTGATAACGGCATCTGTAAAAGACTCATGTTTTTCAACGTGTCCGCCGGGAAATGTGAGTCCTTTCCAATTCTTGTTCAATCTATCCTGCACAAGAACCCTTTTTCCATCATAAACCATACACATGTTAGTCAATATTACTTTTTCTGATTCAGCCATATTACAAACCCCACCAAGCTGTATTTGTAAAAACAATTATACCACACAATCACCAAACAAATCAACCTAAATACATATCCTTGTACTTTAAGTTTCGGTACGAGGATTTTTTATCTGCAAAAATTTTAAGTAAAGGAAGTGAAACAATGCTTTAGCAAAATGTAAAAATAACTTTTCAAAAATCAAAAATTAAAGTCTTAAGAAAGGAAAAACACATTTATGTCAAATGAAAAAATTGAATATTTAAATCTCGATTTACTTCATCCCTTTGAAAACAATCCGTTTCAGAGTGTTGATGAAAGTGAATACTATGAGCTTCGTGATAGCGTTAAAGAGTTCGGAATCATCACTCCGCTGATTGTTAATAAGTCGGATAACGGTTACGAAATCATCTCAGGTCACAGACGATGGCAGATTGCAAAGGAACTAAATCTTTCTGTTGTTCCCGTTTATGTAAGAGAGTTTTCAAAAGAAGAAGCGGTAATAAATTTTGTTGACTGTAATCTCAGCCGAGAAAAAATTTTACCGAGCGAAAAAGCCCGTGCGTATAAAATGAAACACGATGCAATTAAAAAGCAAGGTGCAAGAACTGATTTAACTTCGTCACAAGTTGGGACGAAGTTTCGCAGTGATGAAAAGCTCGCAGAAACAATGCCTGATTCCCGAATGCAGATTCAGAGATATATCCGTCTTAATAATTTGCAACCTACTCTTCTTGATATGGTGGATGAAAAAAGAATTTCTTTTATACCTGCAGTTGAACTTTCGTATTTAACAGAAGAGGAACAGTGTAACTTAATTGAAACTATTGAAAGTGAAGATTGCACTCCATCACTCTCTCAGGCTCAGCGTATGCATAAGTTAAGTGATGAAAAGAAACTCACCATGGATACCATCTTTGAAATTATGCAGGAGCAAAAAGCAAATCAAAA
>JAZRNB010000054.1:0-3639 GCA_045647985.1 Acutalibacteraceae bacterium | reverse complement strand
ATAGGATTATTATATCCTTTTTACACCTGTCATTTTTCGTTATGCCTTTTTTCCACTTAACGGTTAATCTGGGATTTCAAAGACCTAACGAAAATGATCGTTAGGTCTTTTTTTGTTGTTCGTGTTCAAGGATTGCTGTTGCCCGTACCTTGAAAACTGAATATTTTACCGCTCCTACTGCGAGGTCGTGAATCGCATAAGTTTTCATGACAGTTCTTACCGTCCTAATACGTTATCGGGCACGAATGTGCAAAATAATTAATATAAGGAGTTTTAGCTATGAAAAATAAAACTAAAACAAATTTTAATAAAAACAAGGATAAATCCAATATGAGTAATTCTAAAATTGATAATAAAAAGGAGAAATCTAATATGAAATCAAATTATAACTGGCAGATCCATGCCATTAAAAATGGATGCAAATGTGAAAATGATGGCGACTATATCTTTGATATGATTCCCGGTGCTGCAAATTTTCATACTCACGGACTGGAGCAGTACGATCACCCTGATTTTCAGCTTGTGCTTGATTATGAATTAGGAACAGCTGCAGATATCCTTAATGCTCTTGGTGAGCGTGTCCGCAATGGTGAGAAATTCAAGACCGGCGACTATGTAAAGGGAATATTTGAAGACTGTGATGTCCGTCTGGATGTTTTTGAAGAATCAGGACGAGATGTTCTTCGTGTAATTGTTCCTGATTCCAATAATATCTTTCCTGACGAAGATGGCTGTAATCCGAGTTATTATCATCAGCTGTATCCGACAGATGATTTGTATATAAATCACGATTTGGATAAAAAGGTCAGAACAGATACCGTGTTTGAATTAAGCAACGGCTTCAGAATTGAAATAGTCCGTAATGGTGATACAAGCGAGTGTTATCTTTCACATAAACGTTATGGACTCAAATCATTGTTATTCGGGATTAGTGAACCCGGGATTATTGATGTAGATGCAATTCTTGAGAATATATCTGATGATATTGAAAGCTATCAGAAAGAATATTTTTATCCTGAAGACATAATTGATCCTACAAAGGGCAATGAAGTGGTTGAAAGATTTCAGCAGGATGTTAGTTTCTATGAAGTGGAAGATGGTTTTATGATAGATACGATTAATCATGATTCAATGTGCGAGTCCTATCTTTATCACAAGACCAGTGGTATTAAAGTGATATATTTTACTTTTGATCTGAAAGAAGTGATAGATATAAAAAAGCAGTTTGAAACAATGGAAGAGCGAATGGCTATTTATGTGGAAAACTTTATGGATGCCCCTAAAATTGTAAATTATGCTGATGCCGAATTATCTGATAGATAATCCATGAAATAACATTAAACAACAATCACTGAAAATAATATACAATTCAATAAACTCGGACAAATTGTCAGTCTGATGACTTGATTTTTACAGATATCGGTACGTCCGATCTGTCATTATATTAATAGCTGAATAGACAAATGGAGTATATGCAGCGGAATATTAAACAGAAAGGGCGTATCGTTATGAAATATATAAAACAAAACCAAAAAAGCCGGAAAATAATTATGGTGAAAAATAAAATTCATCATTTATATCATAATAAAAACTATTAAGAAAGAACTCGGTCAGATGTGTGCCGGAAAAAAACCTCCGGCACACAAAAGGCAATGTGAAATCTTTTAACGCATTGCTGTTGGGATTAAGACAGTACTCTTTTCAGATAACAGATATTACTCTATTCAGGATTCCCATAAAACGATTTATGGTGAAGAAAATGATAAGTATATCAAGAGCAGAATTAAACAAAAAGTTATTTGAGAATTTCTCAGTAAACAAAGAAGAAGCAACAAGTTTTCCTACACAGGGAATTGTTGAAATAATGTATAAATTATATAAAGAAGATATGAAAGGTAACTGATATTATGAAAAAAATTAAAATGTATATGTACTCTAAGCTTGCTGCAAGCAAGGTAACAAATGAGATTGAAGATTTTGCAGCAGAAAACGATATTGAAATTGTCCATCTGGACAAAACTATTCCTCCGAAAAATGAATATGTACGAGTTTCGGGCAACAATTCTTTGAAAGACGCAGCTATTATTTATGCACGTTTTTCATCTTCAAATCAGAAGGAAATATCTATTCTCGGACAGCTTTCCGAATGTTTTTCCTGTTGTGAAAGAATGAAATGGACTGTGTCTGCGATTTATGTTGATCTTGCCCAGACTGGAACCAACAGCAACAGAGGTGCTTTTACTAAATTACATAATGATATTCTGGATGAAAAGTATAACGGTTACCGTTATGTTGTTTACAGCACAAACCGTTTCGGGCGTAACAGAGCAGAATGCTCCAATGCAAAAAATATTTACAAGAATTACGGAATAAAGGTTATATATTCCAATATGCTTCTTGATGACAGTCCTGAAGGAACCTTTATGGAAGGTTCTATGGAGGTCATGGATGAATATTTTTCAAAGAACCTTGCTACTGTCGTAAAACGCGGAATGAAAGAAAGAGCCAAGCAGTGCCGCTACACAGGCGGATACGTTCCGTACGGTTTCAAAATCAACCCGGAAACAAAGTTATATGAAATAGAGGAATCGGAAGCCGAAAATGTCCGCTTGCTTTTCAAGCTTTATAATGAAAAGGTAGGTTTTACGGAGATTCTTAATATTCTTACAGAAAGAGGAGCAAGAACAAGAACCGGCAAGCCGTTTTCAAAGAATTCTCTCGGTGATATGATTTCTAATCCTAAATATGTAGGTACATATGTGTATAACAGAAGGGCTGCCGCTGATTGCAATACCGCAAAGCGTAACAGTCATAAGTACAAGGATGTTGATGAAATGATTATGATACCAAACGGTATTCCTGCTATAGTGGATGAAAAAACCTTTGAGCTGGCACAGAAGAGAAAAGAGGAAAATAAGTACGGTACAAGAAGCAGAAGAGAAAAAGAAGATTATCTTCTGACGGGCTTGGTTTACTGTAAAGAATGCGGACACGCTTTTACAGGAAACAGAAGATTTTCAGGACGTAACAAGAGAAAGTATGTTACCTATCGTTGCACTAATCACAACAAGGGTGAAAAGTGTAACTGCAAAGAAGTCAACAAGGATTATCTTGAAAGCTTTGTTATTGATATAATATGTAAAACTATGCTTGTCCCTGAAAATGTAAACAGACTTATTGATGATTTCCGCTTATATCAGAAAGAGCAGAATAAGGAATATTCAAATAAGGTTTTAAGACTCCACAAGGAAAAGCAGGGGGCGGAAACGGCAAAAGAAAATCTGTTCAGAGCTTTAGAAAAAGGTATGGCTGCAGATCAGCTTCTTGCGAGAATAGAAGAAAAAGATGAAGAAATAAAAAAATACGATGTGATGATTGAACAGGCTGAAAATAATCGTCCTAAAGAGGTTTCTGAAGAAGAGTTTCAGAAGCTTCTTACAGAAACAAAGAAGGTTATAAGAAATAAGGAAACTGAGGGGTTGAGAAGAATGATTTCTTTTTATATTTCCCGTATAGACGTAGGAAAGGACGACATTTCTGTCGTCCTTTCTTACTGCAATATTGTGTTATTGTGTGGTGGAGGCGAGGGGAGTCGAACCCCTGTCCGAAAAACCTTCCTCCCAACTTTCTACGAGCGTA
>JAZRNB010000053.1:0-75409 GCA_045647985.1 Acutalibacteraceae bacterium | reverse complement strand
GGCGCAGACTCCCCCCTTGTGCGGTATTACATAATCGCCCGGTTTGAAAATCGGACATACTCCACGGAAATTTCCTGCGTCGAGCGCAGCCACCTCCCGTATCATCGCATATCATCCTGTTACATTTAGGCATAATACACCCTTTTTTAACAGGCAAGATGCATTGTACCATATATTTCTGTAAATTGCAACAATTTTTTGAAATTTTTTTCGTAAAAAATGCTGTTTTTTTTGTTGCAATCAATATCTGCTTTTTTATACATTTTACAATGAATATTCATAGAATATTTGCATATTTATGCACTTTTCTGCTTTTTTATCTACTCAGCCACCCGGATAATCTGTTTTTATTGCCTATCAGACGCAGATTTCTGTTTTTTTGTACAACAGCAAAAATATTTAATCCACGACACCGGGCTTTTCCTGCATTATTCCCCATGAGAAAGTGCAGGATAGATAATTTCCTTGATAAGAACATTCATACAAAACCAGTTTTCCACCGGTGAAATGTTCTCTTTTTCATTGCTCTCCGCTGCGGCAACACTTGAAATCTTCCCGTCAGGAGCTATAAGATAAACTCTTCTTATATTTTCAGCAGAGAAATCCTTTTCATCATAAAACTCAAAAACATAGTTCTGCCCGGATTCGGGAACGGAATACACCGCAAGAAGAAGATCAGCATCTATATCCTTTTCTTTATTTACTATCATTATGTACTTGTTACCGGAATCCCTGTCCGTCTCCATAGTACCGTTCTTTTCCGGCATCGATATGCTGAGATCAATTTCATCAAAGGAAAGCTGAGTGGTTTCTTCTTCGGAAACAGTTTCTGTGGTTCCTGATTCAGCTTCCGTTGCGGAGGCACACGCTTCTTCCGACGAGATCTCTGATACAATGTTCTCTGCCGTTGTCATCTCATCCGATGTACTGCTCTCCGCTGAACTGGCCTCTGTTGCCATTTCAGCATTGTCGGTTGTTAAGGATGACTCCGTCTGCACATCATCTTCTGTTACAGGGATATTCTCTTCCGTTACGGCTGTTTCTGTTGTTTCCTCTGCCGTAGTCGCAGAAGCCTCGACCATCACACTTGCCGTTTCACCCTGAAGAGGCTGCGTCTGTGTCACCGCAGCTTCATATTCCGGCATCGTACTGACTTCTGCTTCATAAGCTTCCGTCACCGCAGCTGTAATCGTCTCAGCCAATGTGTCTTCTGCAACCGCAGCTGTGGTTGTTCCGGTTTCAGAATCCCCACCGGCAGCACATCCGCAAAGCATCAGCATCATCACTGCAACTGACAATATCACCGACCTCTTCATCAACAGATTCTCCTTTAATAATTAATTACATAATATATATAGCAACAAGCTGCAAAAAAGTCTCTGAAAAAAATTCAGCCCGACAGAGACTTTCCATCGGGCTTCAGCTTAGCTAAAGGATTTACGCTCCTGTTATAATCGAAAGAACAGAACCGGTAGCATCATCAGAAAGAATTGCAACAATACTGCTTGTGAGAGAGGAAATAACTGCGCTTATATCGCCTGCCGTCACCCCTGCCAATGACGCAAGGACACCGGTAAATACATCGGAGATACCCTGCACAGAAGAAACATCACCGTTACGGATAGTATTGATAACACCGTTAAAGGCGTCTGTTATAGCCTGAGAATCAAAGCCGAGATTTGAAATTGTCTGAATCAAGGTATTAAGCATGGGATTACTCCTCCGATATAAACTACTCTGCGCAAAACTGATGATACCATACAGAAAAATGTTTATTATTCTGTTTTGGAATTATAAACATTTTTCATATGTTTCTTTACCAAATTGTTAACATCCTTATTTTTCCGCGGAGACCTCAGTCTCACCCTCTGTTATGGAATTATTCTGCTCATTATCATTTTCATCATCATGGATATTCTTGAATACATGAATAAGCCCTGCATCATTGAATACCTTCACAAGGATAACAACAAAGGGAAGAATAAAGAAGCCGAGAACACCGAGGGTTTTCGAACCGACATACATAGCAATAATTGTAGCAATAGGAGGAAGCCCCACCTGTCCTGCCACAAGCTTCGGTTCTATTATCTGTCTGATAACAAGAATTATCACATAAAGCACAAGAAGACCTATTCCAAGCCCCACATTACCCATAATAAATGAAATCACAGCCCAGGGAAGAAGAACAGTACCTGTACCGAGCACGGGGATAATGTCAATAAATGCAATGGCAACCGCAATAAAAAGGATATAAGGATTATCAAACACACCGATGAACTTAAGCACATAAAAGCCCACCGTAAGCTCAAAGGTTGTTATCAGAATTATAAGACAGTATGCCTTGATCATTTTTCTGAGAGAATTCACACCCAGATGCCAGGCATATGATATTTTCTCAGCACGCTCACGGCTTACCTGCTTCACAACGAATCTTTTTATCTTATCATAATCGGTTGAGATAAACACCGTGGAAATCAGGAATATAACAAACGCAATAAAGAAGGAGGGGATCTTTCCCACAGTACCGGTAATCACATCAGAGCCCTTGGAAATAAGCTCCGACCAGTTGATCATAGATGTATCAAATGAAAAATCCTTGAAGCCGTTCTTCACAATATTATCGAAGAAAAGAGTGACATTTTCGTGGAGAGTCCCCCTTACCGTTTCAGGCAGAAAGACGGTAGCATCAAGAATCCACAGTTTAAGATCATTCACGAGAGCCGAAATATTATTCAGCTGTGAAACCGAATAATCGTAAAAGCCGCTGAAGGTCTCAAAAACCTCCATACCGATAAGGAAAAACACCGCAGCAATAATCAGCACAAATATAAGCACAAAAGCCACACTCAGCCACGAGCGCCTGAGCGCAGTTCTTTTTGTTATGGCTTTAATAGGACGGTTAATGACAGCCGCAGTAAAAAAAGCAAGAACAAACGGAACAATCAGTGGAAGAAGCCATTTGTACAACACAAATACAACCGCTGCAATCAATGCAAAATATGCTGTGTTTATAAGCACCTTACGGCGCTTTTCAATAAGAGAATTCATTATGTCACCTCATCATCTGATAAAATAGTATGTAATAACAACAATCTTTACATAATTAATCAATATTATAATACAACAAAAATCTGAAAATACAATAAAATTTTTCAGAAATTAAGAAATTATTTAGAGAAAAAAACTGTTGACATACAGGGCTTGCTATTATATAATGTGAAATTGTAGAAATAGGGGTGCATTGCGCCTTTTTTCGAGTCAAACAGCATTTTTTCCGTTACTTTAGCTGTTTAAGAAGAATAAGAATGGAGGGGTATTACCAATGAAAAGAACATATCAGCCTAAAAAGCGTCAGCGTAAGATGGAGCACGGTTTCCGTAAGAGAATGGCAGACAGAAACGGCCGCAAGGTTCTTGCCCGCCGCAGAGCTAAGGGCAGAAAGCAGCTTACATACTAATTAAAGCTGAAAGGATTCGTGTAAATTGTCACGATTCGCAACACTTGATTCCAACACCGATTTCCGCAGAGCCTACGGTCGCGGAAAAGCATACACAAATCCTGCGTTGGTTACCTATGTTATAAAGAACCGCGCGGGAATTTGTCGTATAGGGATAACAACAAGCAAAAAAATAGGCAACGCAGTCCAGCGTAATCGCGCAAGAAGAGTCATCCGTGCAGCATTTCTGTCGCTCGGAGAGATTCAGGGCAGTTACGATATTGTATTTGTTGCAAGAACAAAAACGGTCTTTAAGAAAAGTACGGAAATAGGCGCTGTTATGCGCAGTCAGTTAACCTCGGCAGGTATTATCAGAGATGTTTAAGAAAGTGGCCATGGGGATCATACATTTCTATCAGAAATACATCTCCCCTCTTTCAGGTCCTAAATGCAGATATTATCCTACCTGTTCCCATTATACTCTTGAAGCCATTGACCGTTACGGCTTCTTTCTCGGCGGCGCCCTGGGAACGCTGCGAATATTACGATGCAACCCGCTTTTTCCGGGTGGCGTAGATCCTGTTCCCGAACTTAAATATAAAAGAAAACGCAGGAAATAAAACTCGGAGGATTTCAATGGGATTTTATGATATTATAGCCGTTCCTTTCGGATATGCGCTTTCATTTCTTTTCGAAATAACAAACAACTACCTTCTCTCTCTTATACTTATAACTCTTATTATAAGACTTCTCCTTCTGCCCCAGGCTGTCATTCAGCAGAAGAACTCTGCAAAGCAGATGCGTCTTCAGGCTAAGGTCAACAAAATAAGAGCAAAGTATTCAACGCTCAATCCGAGAGAAGCTCAGATGAAAATATCCGAAGAAACCCAGGAGCTTTACAGACGCGAAGGCTTCAGCATGAGCAATATGGGATGCCTTCCCATGATTCTTCAGCTTGTAGTTATGATGGGGCTTTACGGTGCAATTTACTCTCCCATAAAGCTTGTTCTCAAGTTCAGCGAGGCTCAGATTGCAGAGCTTACAGCCGCATACACAAAGGTTATGGGTGATGTTGCAGCAAACCGTCAGATTGAACTTCTCATTCTTAACAAGTTTTCAGAGCTCAAGGAATTTCTCAATCCCGAAATCATAAAAGAAGCTGACATCACAAGAATTGAAAGCTTTATTGAAAACTTCAGAATCTTCGGAATTGACCTTACTGCAAATCCGAAGGAAGTCGGCGGTATACTTATTATCATTCCTGTTCTCGCAGGCATTACCGCACTCTTCTCAAGCTTGTTTATGTATCTCAAGCAGAGAAAGACAAACCCCGAAATGTCCAAGAATCCCGCTATGGGATGTATGACATTTATGTCCCCCGTTATGTCTTTTATGTTCTCATTCGGCTTCCCTGCCGGTATCGGCTTCTACTGGATTATCTCCAATATACTCTCCTTTATCCAGACAGTCGGTCTCCATGTTGCGTTAAAGCCCGATGCAATTATTGCCGAACAGATGATAGATGAAACTGTTCAGAGACGAGCAAAGGAAAACAACGTAAAAATAAAGGCAGCAGCAGTGAAGAAAAACGAAGACAATAACGAATAATCTGGAAACAAACCGTATACGGTTTATATAACAAGAAAGGATTTCGTTGTTAATGATTATAGAAAAAATCGGCACCGGCAGTTCGATTACCGAAGCTTACGAAAATGCCAAGGCTCTCCTTGCCGCTCCCGATGATGCAGAGCTTCATCAGGAAATAATCCAGGATGCAAAGAAAAAGCTTTTCGGTCTTTTTTCAGAGCCCGCCAAGGTTAAAGTCTGGTACGAAATCGCAGACAAGCCCGTAAAAGAAATCAAAACAGAAAAACCCGTTGCAGTTGAAAAGAAAAAACAGCCCGAGGCAAAGCCCGCACAGAAGCCCGCACAGAAGGATGCTCCTAAGGCAGCAAAGCCTGCTAAGGAAGAGGCAGCAAAGGCTGAAGCTCCTGCAAAAGCAGAAGTAAAAAAGCCTGTCCGTGAGACAATTGAAATTTCAGAAAATGACGGTGCTGCAAAATACCTCAGAATGATTATCGAAGGTATGGGCATCAATGAGTATAATCTTACTCTTTCTAAAGCAGCTGATTCGAGCGAATACATCTACACTATTGAATGTGCTGAAGACGGTGCTCTTATTGGCAGAAGAGGCGAAACACTTGATTCTATCCAGTATCTTCTCCGTCTCTCCGTCAACAAGGGAATTGACGATGACAAGCATCGTAAGGTATCCGTAAACATAGGAAATTACAGAGAAAAGAGAAATGACAATCTTCGTGCCCTTGCTCATAGAAGCGCAAAACAGGTGCTTAAATACGGCAAGAATGTCATTCTTGATCCTATGAATCCCTATGAAAGAAGAATTGTTCACACCGCTATCCAGGAAATCGATGGTGTTACATCACACTCCATCGGTCAAGATGCAGGCAGAAAGGTTATAATCTCTCTTGAAGAAGGCGTGCAGCCTACACATCCTTCAAAGGGCGGATATAACAACAGGGGCAAAAATGACCGCAGAGGCGGCAAAAAGGGCGGTTTCCAGAAGAAGGAAGCATATCAGCCCGAAGTAACCCGTGCACCCCGTAAGGACACTGCAGGCTCCCTTTACGGCAAAATAGAGATCCCCTCAAAAAACACAGAAGAATAAAAATTGAACCTTCCTTTCCGGGAAGGTTTATTTTTTTGCAGTTTTCACTGCAATCAAATATTTTGCTAGATTTATAAGAAAAAATCTTACGATTTATCAACACCTACTCCCCCCAATCTTGGGGGATGTAGGTGTTTCTTGTTATAAGCTGAATTGCTCACTATGCGAGCAATTTCCTAATATAGTAAAATACCCCCCTGCACCTTTCGTGACGGAATCGGACTTAATGTGGTAAAAAAATCGCAGAGCTTCACGAAGGCTTTGTCACAGCCGAGCTTGCAGAGAATAACGGTATAATAATAACCGTCACTCTGTCCCTTGATCAATAAAAATATGCTGTCTCCCGTTATTGTCAATGTAAGTATTCCCCTGAATCAGCATATCTCCTACAGAAGAAAAGCTGTATCCCTGACTTTTAAGGCTGTCAATAACAGCCGGAAGAGCATTGAGGGTATTAACCTTACCCAGATGGAATAAAACAATTGAGCCGTTTGTTGCCTTTGAGGTAACGCGGCTCACTATTTTTTCCGGAGACGGATCCTTCCAGTCAATGCTGTCAACATCCCATTGCACAGCGGTCATTCCGAGACTTTCTGCCGCCTCTATGGTTTTATTATCATACGAGCCGGAGGGAGCACGGTAAAGAAGCGGAGCAACACCAGTAAGAGAGAAAATCAACTCATTGCAGGCATTTATGTCGCTGACAATATCGGCAAATTCCTGAGTCACGGGATCAATATGCTTCATAGAGTGATTTCCCGTTTCATGCCCTGCATTATATATCCTTCTTACAGCATCAGGATATTTTTCTGCAAAATCCCCCACAAAAAAGAAGGTGCATTTTATATCTTCTTTTCTTAACAGATCAATAATTTCGTCAAGCCCCTCAGTTCCCCACGCACAATTGAATGTAAGGGCAATTTCCTTTATATCAGTTTCAACCGAATACACAGGGAGCCGCCTTACCTCGGCTGAAACCGTGGTATTAAGAGTATAAACAACGGCAAACACCAAAGAAATAATCCACAGAAGCATTATTATAATCAGAGAAACATCCTTTTTTGCAACAGACAATACCTTCATAAAACAATCCCTTCACATAAAACATATTTTCATTACAAATATATTCCCTGATCTGTCGGGATATTCTTTTGTCAATTTACATAATTTTTCCGCTTCTAATTTGTATATCTGCTAATCAAAACAAAGTTGTGCTGAAAAAAAATATGTGTTAGAATAAATTGAATACCTTAGGAGGTGTATATATGCTTTATAAAAAGAATAACGAACCCACATTAAAGAAAGAGCTGTTTGAAAATCCCACCTCAGAATTCAGAGGAACCCCCTTCTGGGCACTGAACTCTTATCTGACAAAGGATGAACTGTGCCGTCAGATTGATGTTTTCAAGGAAATGGGACTGGGCGGATTCCATCTGCATGTAAGAACAGGTCTTGAAAATGAATATTTAAGCGAAGAATATATGGAGCTTATCAAGGATACCGTAGTCAAGGCAAAGAACGAAGAAATGCTTGCCTGGCTTTATGATGAGGACCGCTGGCCCTCAGGTGCTGCAGGCGGCCTTGTTACAAAGGATGAAAAATACAGAGGCAGATGCCTTCTTTTTACCCCCTTTATGGAAGCAGAAGCATTTTCTTCAGATGATTCCCGTGCAGAGGGCGGCAGAAGCGGCAAGGGTAAGCTTCTTGCCTGCTATGATATTATCCTTGATGAGAACGGATATCTGAAGGAGTACAGATTAATCGGCGAAGATGAAGAGGCCACAGGCACAAAATGGTATGCATTTCTTGAAGTACACACTCCCTCAAGCTGGTATAACGATCAGGCTTATGCCGATACCTTAAGCCGCGAAGCAATTGAAAAATTCATAGAGGTCACCCACGAAAAATATAAAGCCAAGGTGGGAGATGAATTTGACAAAACCGTTCCCGCAATTTTTACTGATGAACCTCAGTTCACAAGAAAAAGAGTTCTGAATAACTCCTTTGATAAAATGGATATCACGATGCCCTGGACAGACAAGGTTCCCGAGCTTTATAAGGAGTATTACGGAGAGGATATTTTTGAGACACTCCCCGAGGTATTCTGGGATAAGCCCGGCTCAGCTCCCTCTCTCTCCCGTTACAGATATCACGATTTCATAGCTGAGCTGTTTGCCGTATCCTTTGCTGATACCGTAGGCGAATGGTGTAAAAAGAACAATATAGCTCTTACAGGCCATATGATGGAGGAGCCTTCTCTCAATTCTCAGACAGCAGCTCTCGGCGAAGCAATGCGTTCATACAGAAACTTCCAGCTTCCCGGCATTGATATGCTTTGTAACTCTCACGAATTCACAACAGCAAAGCAGGCGCAGTCTGCAGTTCATCAGTATGGCTATGAAGGAATGCTTTCCGAGCTTTACGGCGTTACGGGCTGGGACTGTGATTTCAGAACCTACAAGCACCAGGGAGACTGGCAGGCATGTCTCGGTGTTACAATCCGTGTACCTCACCTTTCCTGGTATGCAATGAAGGGCGAAGCAAAGAGAGACTATCCCGCCTCAATTCACTATCAGTCCCCCTGGTACAAGAAATATAACCTTGTTGAAGATCATTTCGCACGTGTAAACACTGCACTCACAAGAGGTAAGCCCGTTGTAAAGGTAGGCGTAATCCATCCTGTTGAAAGCTTCTGGCTTCATTGGGGACCAAATGATAAATCGGCAGTTTTCAGAGAAAGCCTTGACGAGCGTTTCCACAATATCACAGAATGGCTTATTGAAGGCAGCATTGACTTCAACTTTATTTCGGAATCACTCTTGCCGTCACTCTGCGAAAACGGTACAGCTCCTCTCAGGGTTGGTCAGATGGAATACGATGCAATTATCGTGCCCGGCTGCGAAACTCTCAGAAAAACAACAGTTGATAGACTCAGTGATTTCCGCAAAAACGGCGGTAAGCTCATATTCATGGGAGATGCCCCCACTCTTGTTGATGCAGTACCCTCAGAAGAAGGCAAAAAACTTTTCTTAGACAGCAAATGTATTGATTTCTCCCGTGCATCCCTTCTCACTGCTCTCGAAGACTCAAGAACACTTACAATCCGTTATGCAGACGGCAGACTTACCGACAGATATATGTATCAGTTAAGAGAGGATAACGACTGCAAGTGGCTCTTTATCTGTAACTCAAAGGAACCCGACAACAAGCACATTGACTGGGGTCACGATATTCAGATAATTATAAACGGCATATATGCTCCCGAAATATACAACACAGAAAACGGTACAGTTTCACCCGTAAAGGCAGAATACAGAGAAGGTAAAACAATTATCAGATGTACCCTTTTCGGTTACGATTCCATTCTTCTGAGACTTACAGAAGGAGAATCAGACTGCGATGCACCTCAGCACGTGCCTGAAACAGTAAAGGAAGCGATGGGCGGAATGTTCGATTACGAGCTTTCTGAGGATAACGTGCTTCTTCTTGATATGGCTCAGTGGAAGCTCAACGATGATAAGGATTTCGCTGAAAAGGAAGAAATTCTCCGCCTTGATAACCTGGCTCGTGAAAGACTCGGCATCAAGGAAAGAGGCGGCCACGTTGTTCAGCCCTGGGTACTCGGTAATCTGCCGAAGCCACACAAGGTTACTCTCCGATACACCGTAAACAGTGAGATTGACTATGAGGGAGCAGTTCTTGCCCTTGAGGATGCAGATATCGCCGAAGTTGTATTCAACGGTAATAAAATAACCGAAAAGCTTGACGGTTACTATGTTGACATTTCTATAGGAAAGCTTCTTCTCGGAAATATCAATAAAGGCGAAAATATTCTTGAGATAACCCTTCCCTTCGGTGAAACGGCAAACCTTGAAAGTGTATTTATTTTAGGTAAATTCGGCGTAAGAGTAACAGGCTCAGAAGCAGCAATTACCGCACTTCCCGAAAAATTAAGCTTCGGCTCACTCCTTTCCCAGGGACTTCCTTTCTACGGCGGCGCCGTAACCTACAAGATGAAGGGTACAGCCGAAAACGGAAAAATGAGTATCACCGCAAGCAACTATATGGGCGCTCTCATCGAAGTAAATGTTGACGGCAAGGAAGCAGGAAATATCATTTATCCTCCCTATACCCTTGAAATAAATGAAATTTCTGACGGTGAGCATCAGGTTGATATCAAGCTCTATACCCACCGCTACAACTCCTTCGGTCCTCTTCACCTTGTAAATGTTAAGGAATCCTGGCACGGGCCCGGAGCATGGAGAAGTGATGATATCAACTGGAGCTATGAATATATTTTCCGAACAACGGGTATTCTGAAGACTCCCGGCATAGGATAATTTTTAACAAATTACAGAATAAGACAGCTTTTGCAAAGGAACTCCGCTATAATTTTAGCGGAGTTCTTTTTTTGGAGGGAAAAATATGTACACATCTTTTGCGGACAAGACTCTTACTGTTTTTCTGCAGGGCGAAATAGACCATCATACCGCAGGCAGCATCAGAAACCGTACCGATTCGGAAATTCTCCGTCATTCTCCCGATGAGCTGGTGCTGGATTTTTCGGCGGTCAGCTTTATGGATTCATCGGGAGTGGGACTTGTAATAGGCAGATACAAGCTTGCCTCATCAAAAAACTGCAGTACCGTTGTCACGGGACTAAAGGAAAGAGACAAAAAAATACTGATGCTTTCCGGGCTTCAGAACAGAATAGAATTCAGGTGATAATATGTCAAAGATAGTTAACGATTTCAGGATGAATATTCCCTCAAAATCTATTAATGAGGGATTTTTACGAGCCGTTGTTTCCGCGTTTTCTGCACTGTGCGACCCTACAATCGAAGAAATAAACGACATAAAAACCGCTGTCAGCGAAGCGGTGACAAATGCAATAGTACACGGCTACAAGGAAAAGCAGGGAAGAATTTACATAGATGCCGCAATACTCTCCGATAATACTCTGAAAATAAAAATAAAAGACAAGGGAGAAGGCATTGATGATGTAAAAAAGGCAATGGAACCCCTTTTCACAACTGCAGGTGATGATCGTTCAGGTCTGGGATTTACCGTTATGGAAAGCTTCTGCGACAAGGTAAGGGTCAGATCAACCAAGGGCAAGGGAACCGTTGTCACACTTACAAAAAAAATCACGGGAAAGTGTGAATAATGCAAAATTGCACTGAAAATGCTCTTGTAACCGAAAATCTCGGTCTGGTTCACTCCTGTGCCAACCGTTTCCGGGGCTCAGGAGTGGAATATGATGACCTCTTTCAGGCAGGCTGTGTAGGACTTATAAAGGCGGCAGCAGGCTTTGACCCGACACTCGGCTTTCGATTCTCAACCTATGCCGTCCCTGCCATTTTAGGAGAAATAAAAAGAATCTTCCGTGACGGCGGTGCAGTAAAAATCGGACGCTCGGCAAAAGAAAAGGCAAGAAATCTCTTTGCGCTCAAAGAAGAGCTTTCCGTAAATCTCGGCCGTGAACCCACAATTACGGAAATAGCACAAAAAGCAAACCTTGATGTCAGTGAAGCAGCATCACTTTTATGTGCCTGCCTTCCGGTAATTTCTCTCACTGCAGACGAGGACGAGGGCCAAACAGATATCCCCGTTGAATCGGAGGAAGAAAGGCTTTCCTCCCACATAGATCTGATGAATTCCCTTGATGCTCTCGAGGAGGATGAACGGCTTCTTATTGAATACCGCTATTTCAGAGGACATACACAAACTTTAACCGCAAAAAAGATGGGACTTTCCCAGGTACAGGTATCCCGAAAGGAAAAAGCAATACTTCTGAAATTACGAAAAATGCTTTCTTGACAATAACCCTTAATTATGTTAATCTTTCTCTTTGGAAAACAAGAAAGATCAAGGGTTATTCAAATGAAAAAATCACAGCTCAAGGGCATACTTATGCTCTTTCTGACAGCCTTTATATGGGGCTCGTCCTTTGTATCCCAGTCCCTGGGAATGGAATCGGTTGAGGCTTTCACCTTTAACGGTATCCGTACACTTTTCGGTGCCGCTACTCTTCTCCCCTTTATAATAATTACCGACCTCATAAAAATTAAAAAGTCGGGGCGTCCCGACAAAAAGAAGCTTAAGGCTGAAACAAAAAAGATTCTTATCGGCGGTACTGCCATGGGACTTGCTCTTTGTGTTGCAAGTAATCTTCAGCAGTTTGCATTCTCTTACCCCGACCATTCTCCGGGAAAAATTGCCTTCATAACCGCATTTTATATGTTCTTTGTGCCTCTTATCGGTTTATTTCTCAAAAAGAGAGTTTCCCCCGTCACCTGGCTTTGCGTCATTATAGGCACAATAGGACTTTATTTTCTCTGTGCAAAAGGTACGGGATTTTCTGGCATATCAGAAAGCGACCTTTTCTCTCTTGCCTGCGCGGTTTTCTATGCAGTGCAGATTCTTATTATAGAAAAGGTGGCAGCAGATACAGATCCCGTAAAGCTCTCCTGCACACAGTTCATTGTTTCGGGTATCATTACATGCATACTTATGTTTATAGTCGAAACACCCACAATTGAAGGTATAAATCAGAGTATGCTTCCTCTTCTGTATTCAGGCATTATGAGCTGCGGACTTGGCTACACCTTCCAGGTTATCGGTCAGAAATATACAGAATCTACCGTAGCATCAATTATAATGTGTCTTGAATCCGTCTTCGGTGTTATCTGCAGTGCTGTAATGCTCAGACAAATGCTTACCGCAAACGAAATTCTCGGCTGTACAATAATGCTTGCTGCAATTATAATATCGCAGTTTTCAGAGACAATAGAATCAAAATTCAAGCGAAAAAAAGCTTAAAAAACTCCCGTGAGTCAGCAGATGCTGCTCACGGGATTCTTTTTTTAGAAATATCTTATAAGTGAAACTACCTTACCGAGAACTATTACCTCATCGGAAATAATAGGAGCGTACTCGTCATTTTCAGGCTGAAGACGGAAGTGTCCGTTTTCCTTGTAAAAACGCTTTACAGTGGCTTCATCCTCCAAAAGGGCAACAACAATATCTCCGTTATTTGCCACGGGAGATTTTTCAGCAATAATAATATCACCGCTTAATATACCGCACTTTATCATACTGTCTCCCTTGACTCGCAGTGCAAAAAGAGGCTTATCAGAGCTTCCGCCGCCGGAGAAGGGCACATAGCCTTCAATTGTTTCAACAGCCAAAATAGGCATACCTGCGGTAACGGTACCGATTAAAGGCACCTGTGTCACATTATTCTCCTGCCCTCTGACTCTTATTGAACGCTTAAGCATCGGATCTCGTTCAATATAGCCTGCCGCTTCAAGTGCATCAAGATTGCTCTGTACGGAAGATGTGGACTTAAGCCCTACCGCTGCACAGATTTCTCTTACCGTCGGGGGCACACCATTCTGTGAACGTTCTGCAAGAAATTCATATATTTTTTTCTGCGTATTATTGAGTTCCTTCATATTTACCTCCGGAAAATATTACTTCATAAGAAGTATAGCACAAATGTTCAGAAAAAGCAAACATTTGTTTTGATTTTTTTAATTTTTTTCGGAATAAATTTTCCTGAGTCGGGACAAAATGAATTCAGGAGGTAATTTATATGATTAATGATGACTATAAAATGAAATTCAGAAAAATGCTCAGGAACAATGCCTTATATTTTGTGCTTGGATTCTGCCTTTTAGCTGCAGGCATTGCAGGAATCTCGGCAACAAATGTGAAAACTCCTGCTGTACAGGAAAGCACAACAGGAAAATTTGATAACATTGTTATACCGGAAGTTACAACCGAGAAGAAAAAAACAGAAAACTCAGTTGAAATCAACATTGAGGAATTTACAACTGAAAAGCAGGAGGAGCCCTCAACGGAAGCCGTTTTTGAAAACAAAGCCCCTGCGATTGAAGAAACAACTCAGGCTAAAGCTGTAATATTCTATTCACCTCTCTCCCTTACCATATCCAAGGATTACAGTATGGGGATTCCCGTATTTTCTCAGACTATGAAGGACTACAGAACTCACAATGGTGTGGATTTTAT
The DNA here is from genome assembly GCA_045647985.1 of Acutalibacteraceae bacterium. Lineage (GTDB taxonomy): Bacteria > Bacillota > Clostridia > Oscillospirales > Acutalibacteraceae > RUG806. The sequence continues at coordinate 61,250 of JAZRNB010000053.1, read as the reverse complement.
GGGCATAAAGGGAGAAAATGTAAAAACCACCGCAGAAGGTACGGTGGTTTCGGTAACAAAGGATGCCGTGTGGGGCAATACCGTTACGATTGATCACAAAAACGGTATCACTTCAACAATCTCAGGACTTGCAAACGAAGCTCTGATAACTGCAGGCACTGAGGTGTATGAGGGCACAATTATCGGCACATTAGGAGAAATTCCAATTGAAAGTGCAGATGCTCCCCACGTACACCTTGAAATGCGTGTAAACGGTCAACTGGTTGACCCCCTTGAAATACTGGGACTTGCAGGAGAATAAACCATAACTTACTGCATTGCAAGACCTTTGGATTTAAGGTATGTCTTTGCGGAATACTGCTTTCTCTTACTGGAGAAAATATACTGTATAAAGGACTTCGGTGCCTTTGTGACTGAGAGCTCTGAAAGAATTCTCGGATCAAGGGGTGTGGGGTCCTTTACATTTATTGTAATACCTGCTGCCAGGGTTCTTGCCTTCTGGAAAAAGCCGTTATCGGGAAGCACAACGATATTCTCAACGCTCTTCCATCTTTCGGGGAACGAAGTGTCATTCACTGCACTTTCCTTGACAAAAAGCTGGAAGAACGGGAACTTCTGTATATAAAGAGAATCAATAAACTCATCAAGCTGAGTATTGTCATTAAGATCTGCAAGAATACTGAAAAGAGGAAGAGCTGCAGCATCAGCTCTGGTAATATACATCTGCGGGAAACGAAGATCCGTGAAGGTCTTGTTTATCTTATCTCTTCTTTCTTTGGTAAGAAGAGCAGAAATGCTTTCATATTTATCACGGAGCTTCTTGAGGGAATCATCTGTAAGATACCAGAAATATCTGTAGAATCTGTTGGTAAGAACCTCAAAGTAAACTGTAAGAATTTCCTGAATTGTGTATTCATCACCGTCTACAGAGCCTGTTTCCTCTTCAATAATACTTCTGATGTCAGAATAAGCCTGCTCATAAACACCTATGATAACATCAAGATTTTCCTCTGTAGGCTCACCCATTTCGGGAAATCCGTCTGCATAAATGCCGTTTCGCTTTGCATATATGGCACCTGCCACACCTGTCATTTTTGCATCACAGCCGAAAAGCAGCTTTGTAATGAATGCGGCATTATAAAACACGGGAGTTGCAGGAAACTGAATTGAATAAAGATCAAAGAACTTTTTTCTGTAAACTCTGCCGTCAACATCAAGAGTATTAAGGAGTGCCCTGTCAAAGCGGTCAACATCGGGAACGGTTGCCAGCATATCCATCCAGGTATCATAATAAGGCTCATTTTCACCTGATACATAATATCGAGGCGTTATAATATCTGCCTTTGTAGCATCTGCAGCAGACACAACTGCTTCTATCGTCTCGGGAGCAATATAGTCACCGCTGTCAATAAAGTAAACAAGCTCACCCTTTGCCTGCTTTACACCGAAGTTTCTTGCTTCAGGAATAAGGCAGTGAGGAATTTCAAAGGACTGAAAGCCCACATATTCATCACAGTACTCCTTGATAACAGCCTTTGCCTTTTCGTCGCAGCCCGTATCGACAATAATAACATCGAATTCTTCCGTTGTCTGCTCAACAAGACCTTCAAGCGTATATTTAAGCTTTTCGTCATCGTTAAAAGCTGTAACAATAACAGTTAATGTTGCCATAATTCTCTCCGTTCAGTTAAAGTATTCATTAATTATCCCCTTTGCCCTTATAAGGTCATCGGGATATGTGATTTTGATATTATAAGTTTCTCCCTTTACAAGAAAAACCCTTTCGTTGTGATATGAGAAAACCGAGCAACCGTCAGTCATAAGCTCAAATTTATCACGAGGAGTATCTACAATAAAATCATAAAGCTTCCGTGCATCAAAACTCTGAGGAGTCTGGGCATGAAAAAGCTGATTCCTGTCAGGCACCGAGTCAATAAAGCTTCCGTCTGCACTTAAAAGCATTGTATCCACTGCAGGAATTGCCGTATTACAGGCACCGTACTCTTTGGCAGCAGATATATTTTCTTCTATAATTCTGTTGTTGATAAAAGGACGGACCGCATCGTGTGTCAGCACAACACTGCCGTCAAGAATACCCTTTTCCTTCATAAAATCAAGAACACCGAAAAGTGTATCCCCTCTTGTTTTTCCGCCCCTTATAACAAAAATTTCCGTTTTTGTATCAATGTATTTTCTTATAAGCTCTTCAGTGTAAGCTATAAAATTCTCCGAAACACTTACAATGCATTTATCAATTTTCCCCGAATTTATAAAAGCATTTATACTTCTGATAATAACGGGAACTCCTTCAATATCGAGAAACTGCTTGGGTATGTCGGTTCCCATACGAAGCCCGCTTCCGCCTGCAAGTATCGCAGCAATATTCATACAAACACTTCCCTTACGGCACTTTCTTAATATTTTAACATATTTAATATATTCACACAAGCATTATTTATTTTTCGCTTCGTCAATCTTTTTTTTAGTCCACTTGTCTATATGTGCCTTGAGGCTTTTCAGATATGGTGAAAATTCCACATTTTTCGATCCGTAGGTCAGCTGCAAATCATATTCCAAGGGAAGCCATGATGCAATATCGCTTTCATTATGCTGAATTACCGCCTCAAGCTTATCAAGTGCCTTATAAAGCTTTGCTTCCTTTGTTTCAAGTGCCTCCATCTCCGCCAGAAGCGCTGAAAACTGCATTCTCTGGAATTCGGGAAAAGTATCAATCCACGCATTAAAGCGTGCTTCTTCAAGCTGTCTGTCAGCCTCAGTTTTTCTGAAGGTCGCAATATCTCCGGTAAAAGCTTCACCGAGATCGTGAATAATACACATTTTAAGAACCTTCAGGATATCTGCTTCAGGGAATTCCTCCTCAAGCAGCAATGCCATAAGAGAAAGCCGCCATGAATGCTCTGCGACACTTTCGCGTCTGCCGTCTGATGTATCGCTGTGACGGGTAATACACTTAAGCTTCTCCGCTACACGCAGGATTTCAAGTAATTCTTCCGCTTTCATTCTCTGATCACTTCCCTGTCAAATAAAATGCCCCGATGCAAACTGACAGTCTGTATCGGGGATAAAAATTACTCTGCCTTATTCTTAGAAATTGCAAGAATTTCAATTTCAGACTTCTGCTTTGCACCTTCAAAGGTTACAACGTCGCCGACCTTTTTGCCGAGAAGTGCCTTACCGATGGGAGATGTATCGGAAAGCTTCTTAAGAAGCACATCATCAACAAGAGAAGAAACGATCTGATATGTTTCTGTTTCATTGTATGTCTTGTCAAGAATAGTAACATAAAGACCAAGCTGAACTGTTTCGGTGGAAAGAACGGTTTCGTCAATAATAACAGCATTCTTGAGCTGATTTTCAAGCTCTGCGATGCGCTGATTGATTTTTACCTCTTCAGCCTTGGCTGCATCATATTCACTGTTTTCGGAAAGGTCGCCCTGATCCTTAGCGTCTTTGATGGCAATTATGTTAAGTTTGTCAAGCTCATAGAGATTTTTAAGCTCGGCTTTAAGTTTATCGTAGTCTTTCTGAGTAAGTTGGAAGCTCATTTCAGTTAATTCCTTTCATATCATATACTGTATGATTCTATTCAAATTTCACCTGTTTGTCAAGCACTTTCTGTCGTTTCTTCAGGAACAACAACAATTCCGCCCTCGGGAGTTTCGTATTCCAGTTCACCCTTACCGATAGCAATAATATCCTTGATATCCTGAATAAGGGAAGCAACACCTTCATTAGTTATCTCATCACCCGTGAAGCCGTTGACAACATCAAATATTGATGAAATAAACTCGGAAACACCGCCCGTTACCTGATCAATAGCATCATTACCGTCTTCACCGTCAGGCTTTTCAGTATCGGGACTGTCGGTAGCTTCATCATCAGGCTTTTCAGGTGTTTCAGGCTCGGGAGGAATAATTACAACAATTTTTATTGATTCGCCTTTGGGAACCTTAGAAAACTGCTTATCAATTCCAACTGACATACGCAGAATCTTTCGTGCATCGGAAGCGGTTACAGTACCGTCAAAATCAACATCGGCATAAATGAGATCTTCCTGACTTTTAAGCTTTTCAAGATCAACACTGTAGCGGAGAGCGCTTCTTGCATCAGCAGCAGCAACGGAGCCGTTATTGTCAAGGTCTCCGAAATATCTGGGAGACCAGTCGAAGCGGGTAAGCTCGGTAACAATATCATACTGAATAAAAAGAACGGTATCCTTAAGAGCCTCTCTTGCCGTAACCTCTGGCTGTCCGGTACCTGCAAGAATGGGGTTTGCAATTGCAAGACCGATTTCAATAAGGTCAGTATCAGCATACACGGAGAATATTCTCAGCATATCATAAAATGAAATTGAGAAGGTATAGGAAATGCTCTGTGTATATTTTGTAACCTGACCGTTACCATCCAGCTCTGCCTGAGCATAAGCGTCATGGAAGGTAAAGTTATCAAATTTTATCTCGTCAAGCGGATCGTTCTTATCATCAAACTTATCTGAACCTATAAGAACAGGATTTATTGCACCGGAGGGAAGATCAAACATCTTTTTAAGAGAAGAATCCTTCACGGTTTCAAGATCACATTCGGGGAATGTAACACGGATTTTTGTAGAATTTTTTGAAGGATCGAGAAGATCAGGCTTTCCTTCGGTAAATATTGAAAATTTATCCTCGGGAGTCAATGCGGAAATATAGCTTTTCCCTAAAGGAGCAAGAAGCCTTGATGTATCCATTCCCTTGTAAACATCAGCCTCTTTTACTGATGAATCAGTTTCCGTAAGAACTGCAATAAAGTTGTTTACCAGTCCTTTTTCGGGATTAAAGAAAGCATCTATAAGAATTCCCAGATATTTTCTTGCGTCATCGGAAAGCTCGGATGCAGTTTTTGAAACAATGGTGATCTCTTCATCCTTGCTCATTCCGGCTTCCTTGTGAAAATGGAAGGAAGGCTTGTCTTTCTTTATTGCATTTACAGCCTCGTTGAAGGTTCCGAGATGCTGACGCACCTGTTTTTTATCAACAACCTGTGCAGCAAATACTGTGCCGAATGTTGATAAAATGATAACAGAAGAAAGAATAACTGCAAGTATGCTCTTTAATACGGTGCCGGATTTTTTCATTGATATACCGCCTTTCAGGTAAAGAGTATAGCACATTTGTTTTTCAATAACAATTTTTATTTATTGGAAAAATGTTAATTATTTTACTATTTTAAGCTTGCTCATAACAAGAGCGCCGACGATTGCAGCAACAATTGTCACAAAGAGAAGTGTGCTTACACCGAAGGTGGGCATAATGAGAAGGATTATGATACCTACAAGCACAGGGAATATTGATATCTTCCAGTGCTTCTTAAGATATGATGCACCGAGAGAACCGAAAAGAGCAGCGGAAACATAAGAAAACGCAGGCTTTAAGGTCTCACTGCTTCTGAGGTCATCAAGCACGGGGGAGAAAAGAATAACGCCGACAGCGATAATAAGAGTTGTGGTGATTGCAGAGGATGCAACAGCAATAGTGGAAACGATTTCGCCCTCCTCGCTGTTTGACTTAACCTTTGCCTGCTCCATTGCATTGAGAGCACAGGGAAGCTTTAAGTTGGTGATGTTACCGGTAACGAAGCTTAAGTATGCACCGCCGGCACCGAGCATGGGAGTGAATGTAATAACCTCAATGATTGACGTTACCCAGTAAAGAGGCACAAGCTTGAGAAGAGCCTCAAAAACTGTATTTGCTTCAGGCCATGCATTATACTGAACACTGATAGCAACAGGGAGAGAGAACAGCACAAGAAGTGCGCCGATTGACCATACTCTGCCCCAGATATGTACGGAATCAAAATAATCTTTCTGTTTTTTCACTTTAGCCATTTTTTCTTACCCCCACCATGTAAATGAAGTAATTGTTTCAGGCAGCCACATATTAAGAAGAACTGCCACAGCCATAGCACCGAATATACTTAAGGGAGTTGCAAAAAGCTCCATTTTCTTAAGCTTCAGCTTCTGACAGATAGTTTCAAATATGAGATAAATGACAATGGCGCTTATAAGAGTAACAATAGACATAAATCCTGCATCGGAAGAGCCGTCAGATGACTTGCCGTTTATGGACTGAGCCACAAAAGCGGAGATAATACCGATAAATGCGGATGCAGAAATAACATCTGCAATATTTGAGCTCTTTTCGCTTTTAGCTGTAACCTTGCTGATTTTTTTGATGATGAATTTACCGATAATTGTAACAAGAATAAGACCGAAGCAGATACCTACAGTCATAACCCAGGCAATAGCTGCAAAGTCTGATTCTTTTGTAACCTCTGTGTTGATATTGCTTCCAAGAACATCAAGCATTGTTTCAGCTGCAGTGGTTTCGTAAAGAAGATTACCGATAACACTGAGTCTTATCCAGGGAAGAACAATACCGAGGGAAGACGCAAGAACAACAACAGTTGCAAGAATTGAAATTGCGGGAGCAACAGAAAAAAGTGCACTTGAAACAACGGTGTTTTTAAGCTGTTCGGTAGTCATACCTATTTCCTTGCCGCGTTTCCATGCCTTTGCCATAAAGAAAAGTGATTCAACAACGACAAAGCCGATAATTACGGCTGCCATTGTAAGCATTAACGGACTTTCCTTGAAGTCCTGAAAATCGAACATAACAATACCTCCGGATTTCTGTATATTAAAATATTATATATTATAAAAAATATATGTCAAGGTTTAAGTAAATCAACGGTTAAAATTCTTCACTATCATTTTCAGTGTATCCGCAATAAATTTATGAGTTTCGGGGCCCATTGAATTTGTTTCATGATAGTGATTTTCATCAAAACGGTCGCGTGTGGAATTAAGATAGGGCTGTGTGGGATGAAGAACAAAATCGTTTTTGGGAACACAATAGCCTACCATATCGTTTGTTACGCCGAAAGCTATCATTTCCTGATCCCCGGCAATATCCGCAAGAGGCTCTGCGTTGACTTCAGGTGAAAGACCTGTTGTGGAATTCTCTTTATCCATAAAGCCGCCGTAAACGGTTGATACAAAGTTTTCACCGGGAAGAAGAAGAATTTTCTGATCGCCTATTGTCATATAGGTGATTTCGGTTTTTGTTGCAACCCCCAATTCACTTGCGTTTGAGGGGAATGCCTTGAAGCTCATTGTGCCTCTCATAGCAAGAAGCAGAAGAACATTGTTATCAACGGGAAGATAGAACTGCTGACAGATAAACTTTATTTCAGGAGAAAGCTCTCTTTCTCCTTCAATCTCATAGGATTTTTCGGCATAATACTTTGCCTGATTCTTTATTTCCTCAACTCTGTCCTCAAGACGGAAATCCTTGGCATCCATTCCGCCGATGGCTCCGACACCGAAAATAACCTCTGCGCCCTTTTCCTGCTTTATCTGCTCACGCATAAAGTAGGGATATTCACCTGAAAGCATACGGTTTCCTCCGCCCAGTGAATTGGGGTGAGCACCGATATTCATTATCCATATCTCACCTGATCCGTCATCGGGAGCAAAACGCAATCTTGTAAGAAATTCGTGCTTTTCGGGAAGGCGTCTGCCTGTAGAAAGACCGCCTTCAATGGAAACTCTACCGGAGAAAAGTCTGCCGGGCTTTCTGTTTTTATAAGCCTCAACACTGACCTCCACAGCCTTTTTGAAAAGCATTTCCATATATTCGGGAACTTTACCGTCTGAGGGAATACTTACAAGATTTGCTTTTCCCCAATAGCCGAGAGTATCTATACCGGAATGAGAATGAGTACAACTGAAATTAACAGCCTTACAGTTTTTCATTTCGGGACAGGAAAGAATCATATTTCTGATTCTGCTTACTTCAATATTCGTAAGTCCTACTATATCGGCACTTATCCAGATGATACCTTCTTCATTTCCCGTATCAAGCCACATAGCATGAATGTAAACGGGAGAAAGAATTCCTTCCATCTTATGCCCCGAGCCGTGGCCTGCTATCCAGTATGTTCTGTCAAGGGAAAGGTCAGGCATAATTTCAGCCTTTGAGAAGCCTGCACGAAAAGCTTCACCCGAAATAACAACGGGCTTTTCTTCGGGGATCGGGTAAGCGGTTGAAGTTCTCTGAACCTTTTTACCGAAGTTTTTTGTGATTTTTACGATACCCTTCGATGCTAAATCCATAATATCCATTTTCTCGTCTCCTTTACTGTGCGTAACGATCTATTTTTCCGTCCTCATCAAGGACAGCCATAATCATATAAAGTCTCGGGATATGGAAGGGACCCTTGAAAATATTACCCTTGAGTGTAGTGGATACAGTATTATCATAGTGAAGATAACCGTACCACTCACCGTTTTCCTTATCGAGGAAATACTTTTCACAGTATTCCTTGAAATCCTCATAAAGCTTCAGGTATTTTTCATCCTTGAAAAGCATATAAGCCATTCTGAAGGCTATCATAGCCTCACACTGAGGCCACCAGAGCTTCATATCCCATTCGAGCTGTACGGGGGGCTTACCCGAAAGATCGGTAAATGCAATAATACCGCCGTACTTTTTATCTATTCCGAGAGGAAGCGTGATATCAATAATCTTCTTACCTGCTTCAATTGCTTCTTTGTTGTCATTAAGAAGTCCTTCAAGCATTATAAACCAGGCAGCCTCAAGAGAATGTCCGGGATTTACTATTCTGCCTGAAGGGGAATCAACAAATTCTCCGTCCGCGGTAACACTTTCAAGCAGTGCCTTTTCCTGAAGATAACCGCCGTGAAGAATTTCATCCAGGCATTCCTTTGCAATTCTGTCATATTCATCCCTTTTTGCCGAATTCATGCTTCTCATAACCTGTGCGGTTGAAAGCATTATCATTGCAGGAGAAAGTGCCTTTGTTCCGAGATTTTCGGGATTGATTTTAGGCTGATTCTTTCTGACACCGGTAAAGCATTCGTATGCTACGGTAAAATACTTTTCGGCAGAAGCGAGCACATCTTCCCTGCCCGTAGCCTTATAAAGCTCTGCACAGCCTATAGCAGCAAAGGTTTCAGAGAAATAATATCTTCGCTTCTGCAGCTCTCTGCCGTCCTTTGTTACGGTAAAGAACATTCTTCCGTCTGTATCGGTACAAGCGGGAAGAAAGCTGTAAATACACTCTGCCGCCTTCAGATAATCGGGATTTTTCTCAATGGTATTATATGCCTTTGAGAATACCCATAAGGCTCTGCCCTGAAACCATACACTCTTGTCTGTACCGTAAATTTCGCCCTTTTCATCAAGCTGAGTAAAAATACCTCCGTTTTCAGTGTCGAGAGCATTATTGAGCCAGAAGGGTAAAATGTTTTCTGTAAGAACTTTTTTGTAACTCATAGTAAAAACCTTTCCTTTTCTTATGATAAATCCGATATAGTATTTTTAATTCCTGCAAAACCTGCATATTGAACAGCCTCATCCGAATCGCCGTCAATAAAGCAGTAAAGGATATATGCTTCCTTTTTTTCTCCGAGAGACCTGATTGCCAGGGAGCCTGCATCAAGAATAAAGGCAAGAGGCATCTCTTCTATATAACGAAACATTTCCGAATTTTTAAGCTGAGTTATGTACTGACTGTCCTGTCTCATATCAAGACAGAATGATATACAGTCCGTTCCGAGAAGTATACCGCCGTATCTGTCATCCGTCAAAGTGCTTATCTTTGCAAACGCCGTAATGTCACAGCAGAGTATAAGCTTATCCTCACCTACTGTCTTTACGGCTTTATTTATAAATTCTGTCAGCGCACCGTTTTTCGTATCTCCTTCAACAAAAGACATATAAGTGGGAGCAGAAAGATAGTAGTCCTCGGGGAAGCAGACATTATCGAGCATTACCGAGCTGAAGCCCGCATCAATAGCTTTCGACATAAGTCCTGTGAGATATTCGGTTGAAACATCCGAATAGGGATCAATCCACATAGCGCCCGAGCTGTCCTTGAAGAAGTCACCGGAAGCGGTAAGCACTTCTGTTCCTGCAAGAGATGCTGCAGCAACACTGTCCTTAAAACAGCTGATATACGCAATACATTTTACTTTGCTTTTCGCAAGTGCTTTAAGCTTTGCGGCACCGTCGGTTATTTTTCTGTCGGCAGGAGTTACCGCTGATGAGCCTACATCAAAATAAACATAACCTTGCTCGCTTTTGAATTCAATGAGAAGGGTGTCCGCCTTCTTTTTCTTCAGTTCCTTTATGATTTCATCAGTTTCTTTACTACGGAAATCCTCTGAGGAAATAAAAGAAATTCTCATTATCTGTTCCTCATCGGCAGCCGGCACGGAAGTATCGTACTCAGGCTCACGGCGAGAAAGAATAACCCCTGTTTCGAGAGCAGTAAGTGTAAACACAAAGACAAAAATACACAAAAGTGCGGTAATAATCTTTGCTTTTGCCGACATTCTTTCTTTTATGGGCACATTTTCTCTGAAGCCGTCAGGGCTTACCTTTGACGGATATTCGGAGGAAAAACGATAATAGGCTTTCGTTCTGACTGTTTCGGGAGCTCTTTTCTCCGAAGCGGAATTAACTCTTTTTCTGAACAGAGCGTTGCGCTTTTTCTCACGCTCAAGCCTTTCCTTTTCAAGCCTTGCACGATAACGGGCAAGTCTTCCGTTTTTTTTCTCAGGAAGAAGAATATTCGGATTTTCTGTTAACATTTTTTTCTTTTTCATCAGCTTATACCTTTAAAACACAGAAAAATCAGTATGTCTTTCCAATAATTTTGCATTGCAGACAACCGCACGGGTGAATAAAATATAGTAAGAAGCATTGCCACGGAGGTTTTATATGAACTTGCTTGTCAGAAACGAGTATCGCACAGAAATCATACTGTCATCCACGGAGCTTGAAAGCTACGGAATTACATACGAGGAAATAGATTACGGAAATATAGAAACAAGAAGACTGCTGTGGACACTTCAGCAGGAGGTACAGAAAATATACGGACACAGAATAAATCTGTCAGGTAAAATGCTTATTGAGGTAATCAGGGACAGTGAGAATGCTGTAAGAATCTGTTTTTCTGTTCTGTCACAAAAAAAGTCCGATGACAATTCGGTAAAACAGCTGATTAAAAGCTGTACAAGTCCTCTTATTGCCGAATTCCGCTGTCTTGAAGAAATGCTTGAGGCAATATCTGCTCTTGACAGTAATATCAGAAGCGATCTTTTTGAAAAAAACGGAAAATACAGAATTATCTTCTATACCGACGGAAAAACAAGCTGTAGCCTTGCTTTATACCTTTGTGAATTTGCTGAAATTTTCGAAAATTCTCCTAAGGAAGCTGCACGCTGCAGTGAAATGTGGAGCATTATTACAGCTGATAACGCCGTAAATCAGTTACAGTGTCTCTTTTAAGAGAGCCACAGCCTCTTTTTTATTTCCCTTGAACACATAGCTTCCTGCGACAAGCACATTGGCACCTGCTTTCTTTACAAGAGGAGCAGTTTCATCCGTAATACCGCCGTCAACCTGTATATCGGTAAAAAGCCCGAGGCTTTCGCACTTACGGCGGATTTTTTCAATTTTTTCAAGCTGATCTGCCATAAAGCTCTGTCCGCCGAAGCCCGGCTCAACAGTCATAACAAGCACCATATCAAGGTCAGGCAGATAGGAAAAAACCTCTTCCGCAGGGGTTGCAGGCTTAAGAGCAATACCTGCCTTCATTCCGAGACTCTTTATATATGCAAGCGTTTCTCCCGCGTTGCTGTCAGATTCAAGATGAAAGGTTATCATATCAGCGCCTGCCTTATGAAAATCATCAATATATTTCATAGGGTCGCTTATCATAAGATGTACATCGAATGTTGCAGGTGAGCACTTCCGCAGTGATTTTATAACGGGAGCGCCAAGTGTTATATTTGGCACAAAATGACCGTCCATAACATCAATATGAAGCATTTCGGCACCTGCTTCGGCACAGGCTGCTGCTTCTTCACCAAGTCTTGAAAAATCACTTGCAAGCACAGAGGGCGATATTTTTATCATACTTTCACCTTATTTCTTTTTTATCAATTCAGTATACCACAGAATGTACCGATTTGCAATATTATTTATTATTTATAAAAAAAGGGGAAAGAATGCTCAATTAAGGCATTTTTAAGAAAAAGGTTATATCATCCGTATACGAGAAACAAAGCCTTGATTTTCTTGGTGCTGTGTGATATAATGAACCGAAAATGCGGTTTTCCCGCACTCGTACATTTCAGAAGGGAAATTTACAATGAAAAAAATGTATCTTGCCATCTTTTTAATTATTCTTGTTGCAGTTGTTTTTGCAGGCTGTCTGAACTTTTCAGGAGCACTTTCAACATCCACAACCGATCCTGAAGATGAAACAACATATGAACAGCCGGTAAATACAACAGCTGTTGCTGTTCCCGAAAATACTGTCCCTGTTGTTATTCCCGAGAACACGGTTCCTGTTGTCTCCGAAACTACGGCACCGGTCGTTGTTCCCGAAAATACCACCTCTCAGGTTGTTGCCCCCGAAGCTACAACAGCTGCTCCTCAGACTCAGGCTACAATGTCTCCTGCAACACCCGATACAACAGCTGCTCCCGTTGAAACACAGCCGCAGGCTACAACACCTCCCGTAAACGAAACACCTGTTCAGAACACCGCTCCCGCTTCAAGCGAGTATGATATTCTCAAGAGCGGCACATTCCATATGGCAGGCACAATGACAGACAAAACCGGAACAAATGCACCTATGGAGGTTGCTGTCACCCCCGGCAGCATCTATATGCTTTCCGATTTCAGCGGTGTACCTATGGGTATGCTCATAAAGGACAACAAGGTGTATATGATATATCCCGACAAGAAGTCTTATCTTGAGCTTTCAGACTCACTTATGAGCATGGCAGGTCTTGATGTGTCTGAGCTTACAAACTCCGAATCTGTCAACTTCACCTCTTACGGCAAGCTTAGCGAAGCAGACTCCGTAACAGAGGTTGTTCATAACGGCAGAACCTGTCAGGTATATCACTTCAATGTAGACTCCGGCGAATCAAGAGTATATATGGACGGCACAAAGCTTGTACGTCTTGCATCCTATGATACAAGCGGAAGATTTATAACATCCACAGATATTACTTCAATCACATCCGCGGTACCTGCAGACAAATCTGCTCCTCCCGCAAGCTACAAGGCATATAAGGGAATGACAGGTATGTTCTCTTTTATGACATTACTTGAAGGTGTAATTGAATAATATGAAAAAGGTTGCATTGGTAACAGGTGCCGGAAAAGGAATCGGCGCCGCTATTGTAAAAAAGCTGTGTGAAAGCGGTTTCTCCGTTGCAATCAATTATAACAAATCAGAGCAAAGGGCTTTATCTCTTTGCTCTTTTTGTGCTTCTCAGGGATATACTGTTTTACCCGTCAGATACGATATTTCATCATCAGCAGAAGTTGACGCAATGTTTTCGGAAATTGAAGAAAAGCTCGGCAACGTAGAAGTGCTTGTAAACAATGCAGGAGTATCACACTGGGGGCTTTTTGATACAGTAACCGATGACGAATACGAACATATTGTCGGAGCTAACCTGACAGGCACGTTTAACTGTTCAAGAAGAGCAATTCCCGCAATGCTCAAAGAGAAATACGGAAGAATTATAAATATTTCTTCTGTCTGGGGACAGACAGGTGCATCCTGCGAAGCCGTGTATTCTATGACAAAGGCAGGTATCATAGGACTTACAAGGGCGCTTTCAAAGGAATATGCACCCTCCGGAATCACAGTCAACTGCATTTCTCCCGGAGTTATTGATACGGATATGATGAACCGCTTCTCAGCGGAAGAAAAGGAAGCAATCTGCGAGGAAATACCTGCAGGTACAATGGGTACCCCTGAGGATGTGGCAAACGCAGTTCTGTTTTTTGCCGACAGCAAATCATCATATATTACGGGACAGATTCTCGGCGTAAACGGCGGAATGGTATAAGAATAAGAACAAACATAAAAGGCATGGGACTGTATTCAGCCCTATGCCTTTTTTTCTCGCAGTATTCCTTTGTAAAGTCCGTCTGTACATAAGCCCCTTGGCTCATAACCTCTTTTTTCATAATAAGCCTCGAGTATCTTATTGTCATCAGCGGAATCCAACCTGAAAACATCTTTTCCGCATATACGGGCATATTCCTCAGCAAAATCAAGAAATACTGCCCCTGTTCCTTTTTTATCAATACGGGCACAGAAATTATGAAGATAAAAGGCGGATTTATGCCCGTAATCGGGGATATGCTCCCAGCGTTCATCCTCTTTTTTGAGCACCGCAGCGGCAACAATTTCTCCCGATGCAATCTCTTCCAATACAAACACCTCACCGCTTTTACGGTGTTCCTCATAATAAGAAAGCGGATAAACCTCATCATAAAAGGTGTTATTCCACTGGTCGATTCCCACCTCATCCATCCATTTCATACGACTTAAAATAATGTCAAACATTGCGGGAATTTCTTCTTTTTTTATTTTTCTGAAAACATATCCCTTATGTTTTTCCGTGAGCATTACAACACGGCTTATGCTGTTGAGAACAGCCTTTTTATCAGCGCTCCACAAGGGCGCAATAAGGGTATTTTTATTACCGTCACCTGTAAGACGATGCACGGCAACACTGTCGTGAATAAGAGGAATCAGCTGCATCAGGATTTCAAGATAATCTGCCCTTGTAAGTGCTTCAAAGCTCCCCTTTTCATACTCTGCAAACAGCCTGCTGTCACTGAGAATATGAAGAAGCTGAAGCTTTATCCCGTCTGTTTTATTTTGAAGGGCAAACAGAAGAGTATTTTTCATATCCTCTGCCGTTTCATGCGGAAGGCCGAGAATTATATGGGTTATAACATAAATTCCTTCATTGTGAAGCCTTTCCACTGCATCGGCATATTCTTCATTCTCATAGCATCTGCCGATATAGGAAATGCTCTCCTTCTTTGAGGTCTGAAGCCCCAATTCCACCCAGACGGGCTTGATTCTGTTAAGCTCACCGAGAAGTCTTACTGTCTCTTCAGGCAGACAGTCAGGTCTTGTTGCAACAGACAGCACGTCAATATCGGGATGATTTATTGCATCAAGAAAAAGCTTTCTGAGCCTTTGTGTCTCTCCGTAGGTAGAGGTAAAGCTCTGGAAATAAGCAATATATCCTCCGCCCTTATTCTTTTGAGATACCCGTTTTTTTGCATTTTCTATCTGCAGATTTATGTCATCACCTGACTCGGCAAAATCACCCGAGCCCTGAGATGAACAGAAAATACAGCCCCCCGTTCCCTTTGTGCCGTCACGGTTAGGGCAGGTAAAGCCCCCGTCAAGGGACAGCTTATATAATTTTTTGCCGAATTTCTCACGGCAATAATCGTTCATCGTCTTCATTTATGATAGCTTTCACCTGCATTTATTTTGTAGCCTCTGTAAATCTGTTCAAGAAGCATAATTCTTGCAAGGCGGTGGGGAAAGGTCATTTTTGACATAGAAAGACGCACACTCGTCCGTGCCTTAACCTTTTCGGAAAGACCGTAAGAACCGCCTATAATAAAAACTATATGTGAGGTTCCCGAAAGTGCGGTATCGAAAAGCAACCTTGCCATATCCTCGGAGGAATAGAGCTTTCCCTCAATACACAGAGAAACTACTTTTGCCGACTGGGGAATTTTTTTAAGTATTTCATCCCCCTCTTTTTCAAGAACGGTATTTATTTCGTTTTCAGAAGGATTCTCGGGAAGAACACCTGCCTTTATCTCAATGACATTCACCTTGGCAAATGCCTTAAGCCTCTTGAGATATTCATCCGATGCCATTTCAAAAAAAGCATCCTTGAGCTTTCCTACCGATATAATTGTTACTGTCTGCATACTACCTCTTAAAAAACTATGTATTTTCCCATGCTTCCTACGGGTGCTACCTCTAAAATATAATCCTTGTTAATCTCTGCCCCCATACGTTTAAGGTATGAATTTGTGCAGGAAAATGCTCTGTCAGGAGTATTATTCTCACGGCTCAGGTGTCCCAGCACAAAGCGGCGCACACCCGTTTCAAGAAGCTCACCTACCGTTTCGGCACAGATCTTATTTGAAAGATGTCCGATTTCAGAACGGATACGGGCTTTAAGATACGGAGGGTAAGGTCCGAAATCAAGAAGATTTTCATCATAATTTGATTCTATCAGCACCAGATCGCAATCCTTGAGATTACGGATAATCTCACCTGTCATCTTTCCCGTATCTGTGCATATTCCCACGGTTTTGTCGGGAAGAATTATCTTGTAGCCACAGCTTTCCTTTGCATCGTGAGAGGTAGAAAAATAAGAAATATGCATATTTCCTATTGTGACACCCTCGGGCATAATTTTTTCAAAGGGAAATTTTCCGTCAATCACTCCCTTGCCGAGAAGTCCCGATAAGGTACCTCCCGTAGCATATACGGGAATATTTTTTTTCGTGGCAAAAACACGAAGACCGCTTACGTGGTCATCGTGCTCGTGTGTTACAAAAACCGCCTTCACGGCATCAGGTGAAATACCCGACATTTCCATGGAAAGAAGCAGCTGTTTATTATTGGTGCCTGCATCTACAAGCACACCCTCTGTAGCCGTACCTATATAAGCGGAATTTCCGCTTGAAGAGGAACAAAGTGTTGAGAATCTTGCCATAAATTAACTTACTTTCTTATTTATAATTTCTTCTCTGTGGTATAAAACCAGAGCTCTCCCCTGCGTTTGGGATTATAGAAATTAAATCCGCCCTCAAGCCCCGTTGAGTCGCCCCTCTTCTTATCTCCCGTTACAGGATTTTCAAAGAGATATTTTGTATCGGGAAGAATATGAGGATAAACCACAATATTATTCTTTTCGGCTTTTTCCGTTCTTATAACTTCTATAAAGCCGCTGCCTGTTTCTTCATCATGGAACTGTACACCGTACCAACCGCTGTCGGGGGATGTAAGCTGATAAAAGTCACCCTTTAATTCATATTCGGCAGCCCTTCTCCATACGGGAACCATCTTTTTTGCCACCGAGAATATTTTCTCGCTGTCATCATAATCAAGACAAGCCGTAAGTGCAGGAGTCATTGCACAAAGATATGAGAATTCATCCAGGTTTCTGTTTCTGAACATTCTCGTATCCTTCTCCTTAGCGTGAGCTCTGAAATAAGGTATCCAGGAGAACATTTCATAATAATGGAATACTCTTTCCGAGGGATAATCTATGTGCATATCCGTATACTGCATAGGCACACTTCTTCTCATCATATCCATTTCATTACGGGTACCACCTGCAGCACAGTTATCAATAATAAGACCGGGATTCCTGAGACGCAGCTCATCATAAAGTCTCAGCAGTGCCTGCATATGAAGATTTTCTTTGGCGCCGATTCTGTTTTCTGCCTCGTTTTCGGAAAAATATTTATCGGGAGTAAAGTTGAAATCCTGTCTGTAGATATCAATTCCGCCTGCCTTTATGTGCTTATCAAGAAGCTCAAGCACAAAATTAAAGCAATCGGGATTTGAATAGTCAAGAAGACGGCATTTTTCTTCTTCGCCGTTTTCATTGTGTGCCCTAAGGCACCATTCGGGATGAAGAAAATCAAGCTTTGAGCCTTCCATAACTCTTTCGGGCTCAAACCACACAAGAAGGTCAATTCCGTTATTATGAAGACAATCGGATATGGGACGGAAGCCGTCGGGAAGCTGCTCGGGATTGGGAACCCAGTCACCCACATTCCACCAGCTGTGATCGCAAGGATACCAGCCTGCATCTATCCACCATGCATCAGGCTTCAGATCCTTCCTCATATATGCTTCAATTGCTTCAATCTGATTTTCGGTAGTAATCCCCTCAAACTCACCGTAACCGCCTATCATATGAGTATGTAAGAACATAACAGGCTTTATTTTATCTCCGTTTTTACCTACAGGGAGAATGTGTTTCAGGAAAAACCTTCTCCAGAGATTTGTAGCTTTTACTTCATCATTATCACTGAAAAGAACTGTAACATTGGGAGTGCGCATAGTTTCACCGGGATAAAGCACCGTGGAAAATGAAGCCTGAGTAAGAGTAAAGCGTACACCGTCCCCCGTAGGAGTAAATACCATTTTCCATTTACCGGGGAAGCCGATGCCCATTTTTACGGTGTATTCATCGAATTTTATTGTCATAAAGGGAGAAGCTCCGTCTGCTCCGCGGCAGAAATCGGGAGAAATAACTATTTCTTCTGTTATTTCTCTTTCGGGGAAACGCTTGAAAAGTTCGTCATTTCTTGTGTCACCGCTGCCCGATATGAGCTTCGGAGATGTACCCTTGAGCACCGCAGAAATACCGAAATCCGAAAGCAGCTCCGACTCGTGCTTTCCGAAACTGGTCATATCGGCACCCCATTCAACAACGGGGAAATCCGCATAGAGAGTTTCACGGGCGGTAAGAATCATTCCCTTTGAAGCAACGGCTGTAATTTCAGTTACCCTGACAGCCGAATCCGTCACAAAATTCCTCACGGAGGGCTTCATATCGGCACTTATCCCTTTTTCCTTTATACCGTCAAAGGTAAAAATGACAGGTACATTTTCAGGAGAAGAATAGTCCAGCATTTTATTTCTTAATAACATCAGATTTTTCATTTTCTCATCTCATACCTAAAATTTTATCAGAGCTTACTTCCGCTTTTTGCTCCGCCTGTTTTACTACCCTTTGCACCTTTTGCTCCCTTGGTTGCAAAGTTTCTTAAAATATCCGACTGGAAGGAGAATTCAATTGCTTCCTCTTCCCTGCTTCTTCTGAGAGCAAGCTCAATCATAGCATCAAGCACAACGGAATACTTAACTCCGAGAGGCGCCCACAGATAGAATGAAAGGGAGCCAGGAATCGTGTTTATTTCATTAAGATATACTTTATTTGTCGACTTATCTATCATAAAGTCAATTCGCGAAAGTCCGTTACAGCCCAGCACCGTATAAGCCTTTACTGCAAGAGATCGTATATAAGCCCTCGTTTCATCTGTCATATTGGGAGGAATAAGACGGGAAAGACTTGCCATACCTGCCGCAGCCTTTGACGGTCTTGAAAGATTTATTCTTGAAAGCCTTGCTCCGTCAAATTTTGTAAGCTCCGTAGAATAATCGTATTTCACGACACCCTCGCCCTTTCTTACATATCTGCCGTCGGGGCTGACAATAATTGAAGTGTCATTTTTAAGTGTGTTTTCAATATCAAGGGGATTGTTTACGATTTCGTCGATACCCTCCTTGAATGCCTTTGCCTCTTCTTCAGAAACCTTGCCCTTCTGATATTTTGCGGTATAGTCAAGAATCTTTCCGAAGCTTATAGGCTGTTCAAGCTCAGATGCCTCTGCTGTTTCGGTATTACCGATAACAGAGCAGTTTATTTCAACAAGATCCGTAATTGCCTTTTCAACAAGCACCACCGTTGCATATCTGAAGGCATCCTCAAGAGAGTTATAAAGCTCTTCTCTGTTTTCAGCAAGGCTGATACCTACGGATGAGCCGAGATTTACCGGCTTTACAACAACGGGATATCCGATTTTCTCTTCACAGCGGTCAAGAACTGCATCGGGATCGGAAAAATCCGAGGAAATAAATCTTACACAGTCAAGCACGGGGATATCATTATCCTTAAGCACGGTTTTCATCACATACTTATCCATACCCACAGCGGAGGCTGTAACATCACAGCCAACATAAGGCACACCAGTAAGCTTAAGATAGCCCTGAAGTGTTCCGTCTTCAACATTTGTACCGTGAACAATGGGGAAAGCCACATCTATATCGGAAATCACATTATTTCCCGTTCTTTTAAACGGATAACGCATAAGCTGCACTCTGCCCTCATTATTCATCAGGGTACAACGGGTGCTTTTCTTTATAAGTGCGGGAATGTTTGCATACTCCTCAATACAGGAGCACTCAAAGCCCGTGTAAAATTCATTTTCTTTTGTGATATAAACGGGGATAACCTCGTATTTGTCGGCAGGAATTGATGCTATTGCCTGAAGTGCCGAAATTACCGAAACCTCGTGCTCAACGCTTTTTCCGCCGAAGAAAACACCGACTCTTATTTTCATGGTTATGCCCCCTTATCAATAGTTATCGGGAAGATCATTTTCAAGGAGAATGATCTTCTTTTTATCTGTATTCATAGCATAAAGATACTTCATAGCTTCTGTGAATTCTTCAAAAACAAGAAGATTCTCACTGCTGAAGCCCTTACCTTCCACACCTTCTCTTATAGCCTGGGTCTGCTTTTTTCCGATAAGAACAATCTTATCACAGCAAGATGCGGCAAACTCACCGAATTCACGGTTAAGCTGATATTCCTCCTTGCCGAGCTCTACCATACCGGGAGTTACAAGTATTCTCATACCCTCCATCTGTGAAAGTGTAGACAATGCAGCTCTGCAGCCTGCTGGATTTGAGTTGAACGCATCATCAATAATTGTTACCTCTCCGCGGTTTACAATCTGCATACGGTGAGGCACGGCTTCAATTCTTCTTACATAACGCTTCATTTCGGAAAGCGGCATACCGAACCCGTTTGCAGCAGCTACAGCACCTGTTATATTTACCACATTATGATTACCCAGCAGCTTGGTTTCAAAGGGATATACTTCTCCGTCAGGTGCTTTTATCTTAAAGGATGTACCCTTTGATGTGATTTTGCTGTCAAATGCATAATAGTCACAATCAGGAGTTGTTCCGTATGTGATATAAGGTCTTTTCGGGAGATTCTTTCTGATTGTTTCATTGTCAAAATTTATATAAAGTCTTCCGTCTGCGGGAAGCGAATCTGCCAGCTCATACTTTGTTTTTATAATATTTTCCTTGGAGCCGAAGGATTCAAGATGCTGTTCGCCGAGTGCGGTTATAATACCGTGTCTGGGATGAACTATATCGCAAAGCTCCTTAATATCCCCCACCCATTTTGCACCCATTTCACAAAGGAAAATCTTGTGCACTGCTTTAAGAGATTTTCTTATGGTTATAACTATACCCATAGGAGTGTTGAAGCTTGAAGGGGTAACGAGAGTATCTGTCCACGCACGGAGAATTGTATAAAGATAGAACTTTACACTGGTTTTTCCGTATGAGCCCGTTATGCCTATTGTTTCAAGCTCAGGCATAAGCTTCAGCATTCTCTTTGCATCATTGAGATAATATCTGTTTACCGCTTTCTCTACAGGTGTATTTATAAAATTGGCAAGCATAACACTTAAAGGAGAAAGAGAGACAATAAGACCGAGAATTAAAAATGCAATATTCTTTCTGCCGGTAGTAAGTGCATATACTGCACCTGAGAAAGCCCCCAGAATGAGAATTGCCGTTGTAACAAACATTCTCTTTACACGGGGTGTATATACAAGAGGCTTTTTCTGAGGACGGTTTCTGTTTTCAACAGCAACTGCAATTACCGCAACAAGAAGTGCTGACGCAGCAAAGCCCATAAGGGGTGAATAGGTAATAATTCCCGTAAAGGAAAGGGCGAAAACTATGTATTCCACCGCATATCTTCCGAGATTCTTGCGTATCCAGCCTGTATGTGTTGAAAAACGGTAACCGTTAAGCTGAAACATGTGCATATTGAAAAGCAGGCTCTTAAACACCGAATAAATACCTGCAAGAGTTATTGCACCGAATAATAACTGTAAATAAGGTACCATTATTTTGCCTCCGAAAATTAAAGCTCAAGATAAGATTCGAGAATTGCCTCAAAAACAACAGGGTTTTCAAGGAAGGAATAGTGTCCTACACCTTCAATTCTTGCAAGACCGGAATCAGGAATAAGCTGTTCCATTTTCTCAGCATCCGATATAGGTGTTGCAGTATCAAGAGTTCCCCATATAAGAAGTGTTTCCTGGGTAATTGAAGGGAGAAGGTGTGATAAATCCTCATTTACCACATTTACGAGAACCTCGCGCATAAGAGGAGAGGCAGCCTTATAGTCGGCAGAACCCACCATTGACTGAAGGGAATTAAGGAGCTTAGGAGAAAATGCAAGAAGCTTTTTGCCCAGCTTCATTATTTTTTCTTTTTTAAGCTGTTCTTCATTCTTTTCGGGACGGATACCTGCCGAATCCACAAGAATAAGTCTTGTTACCGTAAAGGGCAGATTTTTTCTGTTGACGAGCTTTATTATAACTCTGCCGCCGAAGGAATGACCTAAAAGAATAACCTTCTTAAGTCCCAGCTTTTTTATAAACTCTATAATAAAATCCGTATAATTATCCACATTCCATGCCTTCGGAGGTTCGGATGTTTCACCGAAGCCCGGCATATCGGGAGCTACAACATAAAACTTTTCGGAAACAAGCTTTGCCGCATTTTCAAAAAGTGTAATATTCGAGCCCCAGCCGTGAAGCATAACAACAGCTTCATCGGAAGAAGCCTCTCCCAATGCGAAATAATTTACATTGATATCTCCGATTAAAATATTCATATCTCCAAAATCCTCTCACAAATACATTTCTCTTAACAGTATACTCACGGATAATTTTTCCGTTACCGTTTATTCGGTTACAAGAGAGGAAATATCAATAGGAGTAGAGTCTGCCCAGAGCTTTTCAAGGTTATAATACTCTCTCTGGTCCTGTAAAAATACGTGAATAACAACATCATAATAGTCAAGAAGAATCCAACCTGAGGATCTTCCTTCAATCTGACGGGGTGTGATTCCCTCAAGACCTAACTGATATTCAACCTCATCAGCAAGAGCGCGCACCTGTGTGGTGGATGTACCTGCTGCAATTATAAAATAGTCGGCTACAATGGTAAGGGAGCCTACCTCAAGAGCTGAAATTTCAACAGCCTTTTTGCTGTCCAGTGCCTTTACGGCAATTTCAAGTGTTTTATTCATAAATTTTTTCCTTTCATCATATATGTGATAAGTGGCAGAGTATTTCATTGTAACAGGCTACTGTGTCGGGATGAATAGGTCTGCATTCACGGGCTAAGTCTTCAATAGTAAAGCGCAATCCCTCTTCCATAGCATATTCAAGGGAAATTTCCGCCCTTTTGCGCATTTCCTCCACACCGTTATAGCTTCTGTCCGCCGATATAAAATCTGCAATAAACAGTATTTTTTCAAGAAGCCCCATACCGGCCCTTCCCGTTGTGTGATATCTTACGGCAGTTATAATTTCATCTGAAAAACCGTAATTTTTCTGAAGATATACAGCGCCTGCCATAGCATGCCACAGCTTGGGAGCAGACCTTTCAACATCAGATAATACTATCTTTTCTGTTTCAAAAAGCTTCATATATTCTTCCTTTGAAAGCTCCTTGAGCACATCGTGAGCAAGTCCTGCAGTATAAGCGGTTTTCGTATCATAACCGTATTTTTCCGCAAGATAACCTGCACTTTCGGCAACTCCGAGAGAGTGAAAATATCTGAAATCTGAAAGCCTCTCTCTGATATCTTTTAACAGAGTTTCGTTTTTATTCATGCTTATAAAGTCCTTCTTTTTGTATATAAGCCGATACCTCGCTGTCGAGATATTCAGACACATCTTCTCCCGAAGAAATCCTTTCCCTTAAAAGCGTTGAACTGATTTCAAAGGCTTCAAAATCAAATATGATGCACTCTCCGAAGGGACGCAGCTTTTCATCGGCAAAGCTCTTCAGCTCTTCGGTTTCAACAGTTTTTTCCCTTGAAACGGACACAAGAGTTACCATAGACAGAATATCACGGTACCTGTACCATCTGTCAAATGAAAGAAGCTGGTCAGAGCCTATAAGAAGATATAATTTTTCATCGGGATAAAGCCTTTTTACCGCTTCAACAGTATCAACCGTATAGCTTTTACCGCCTCTTTTTATTTCAATGTCGGATATTTCAAAGATATCCTCGGAAAAAGCCGCACGGCACATACTGAGCCTCTGATTTTCATCCGCCCCTGTGCTTTTCTTGAAAGGAGACAGCCCTGCAGGGATAATCAGCATTTTATGAAGCTTCAGTTTTTCGGCGATGAATAAAGCAAGCTTTTTATGCCCTTTATGCACGGGATCAAAGCTTCCGCCGAATATACATATTCCGTTAAAACTCATTTTGCTGTTTTCTTAGGAAGACGCTTATCTCTGCCCTTTTTGTCTTCAAAGGGAGATTTTTTCTTCTTTTTACCCTCAAGCTTTGCAAGTCGCTTTCTTGCCTTTACGGGATTTTCCTTTTTCTTGGGAGCATTTTTTGCCTTATCCTCGTGAAGCTCCTTGCTGTAACGGTATAAAACAATAACACCGCCGATAACCTGTACAACCTCACTTCCGGTTTTGGCGGCAAGCTCTTCTGCTGCTTCACGGGGAGTAAGGGGTGAAGTTTCCGTAAGAACACGGAGTTTTATAAGCTCTCTTGTTCTCAGTGCTCCGTCTGTCTGTTCAATAAGTGTATCCGAGATGCCGCCTTTTCCTACCTGAAAAAGTACATCAAGTGTATTTGCCTGCCCTCTGAGAGCTGCTCTTTCTTTACTTGTCATATATTTACCTCTTTATAAAATTTCGGAAAGTTTTTCTTTTAATGCGCGAAGAGAATTTCCTCTGTGGCTTATTGCATCCTTTTCCTCAGCCGAAAGCTGAGCAAAGGACTTATCTCCTACATAGAAAATGGGGTCAAAGCCGAAACCGTTTTCACCGGCAGGCGCAAAACCAATCTTACCCTCGCAGGTGCCTGTTACGGTATATTCCCTGCCATCGGGAAAAACAACTGCGGCACAGCTTACAAAACGTGCTGTTCTTTTTTCATCCTCCACACCTTCAAGCTCTTTTACAAGGTGTGACATTTTTTCGGGATAAGGGGTATCCTCACCCATATATCTTGCAGAATATACACCGGGTCTGCCGCCAAGAGCATCAACCATAAGTCCCGAGTCATCTGCTATACAGGGAAGTCCCGACTCTTTACAACCGGAGCGGGCTTTGAGAAGTGCATTTTCGGCGAAGGTTTCTCCTGTTTCTTCCACATCAGAAAGCTCAATTCCCTTTTCATAATCAAGAAATACATTTATTCCGAGAGGAGACAGAATTCTGTGAAGCTCCTCTCTTTTTTTCATATTATGAGTGGCGATTAAAAAATCCAAACAGTCCACCCCTCTTCTTTTTCTTGCTTTCTTCCTCACTTGCTTTACGTTCGGCTTCTGCCTTTTCAGCAGCGATGCGCTGGGCCTCTGCCTTTTCTGCTGCAATACGCTCGGCTTCTGCCTTTTCAGCAGCAATGCGTTCTGCCTCTGCCTTCTCTGCTGCAATACGTTCGGCTTCTGCCTTTTCAGCAGCAATGCGTTCTGCCTCTGCCTTCTCTGCTGCAATACGCTGGGCTTCTGCCTTTTCGGCTGCAAGTCTTGCTTCTTCTGCTGCTCTTAAAGCTTCAGCTCTCTCTTGCTGCGCATTGTCTTCGCTCTGATTGCTGCAGTTTTCTTCTGCTTCGGGTGCTTCTTCAGATGCTTCTTCATAATACCCGTCTGCTGAGCTGCTATCTGCTTCAGTTTCTTCTGCTCCGATTTCTTCAGTGCCGCTGTCTTCCTGTCCCTCAGCAGCTCCTTCTTCGCCGTTGATACTATCATCTGCTTCGGTGTCGGCAATTTCCCCGAAGACTTCTTCAAATAAAGCTTTAATAGCTTCGGCACCGTCTTCCCCGTCTTCCTTCGGAGTGTAGTTAATGTAGTCATCAGAGTTAACAAGTTCACTTAATGAATCCCCTTCCGTAAGGTCTTTTTCACTTGCTGTTTCAAATAAGCTCTTTGCGAATGCCGCGGGAGCGAAGGGTTGAAGATCATCAATCCCCTCACCTACACCGATAAACTTAACGGGAAGCTTGAGATCATTCTTTATTGAAAGAACAACACCGCCTCTTGCAGTTCCGTCAAGCTTTGTAAGCACAATACCCGTAAGCTCGGCAACATTCATAAATTCTTTTGCCTGATTAACGGCATTCTGTCCTGTTGTTGCATCAAGAACAAGAAGCACTTCACGGTCAGCATAAGGAAGCTCTTTATCACATACACGATATATTTTTGCAAGCTCCTCCATAAGATTTTTCTTATTGTGAAGTCTGCCTGCAGTATCGCAGATAATAATGTCACAGTCTCTTGCAATACCTGCCTGAATTGTATCATAAACAACAGCAGCAGGGTCTGCACCTTCCTTGTGCTTTATGATATCAACGCCTGCCCTGTCAGCCCATACGTCAAGCTGGTCTATAGCAGCAGCACGGAAGGTATCGGCTGCACCGAGAATAACCTTCTTGCCCTGTGCCTTGTACATAGCAGCCATCTTACCGATGGATGTAGTCTTACCCGCACCGTTTACACCGATAACAAGAATAACAGAGGGGATTGTAACAAGTCCCATATCCTCGCCGCCGTCAAGAAGGTCTGCAATGATATTCTGCAGCTCCTTCTTAACCTCGCCCGTACTCTTGATTTTTTCACTCTTTACACGGGCACGAAGCTCTTCGACAACCTGAACAGCAGTAGTAACACCTACATCTGACATAACAAGTATTTCTTCAAGCTCAACAAAAAGATCATCCTCAAAGGAATCAAATGCATCGAGCATTTCATCAATGGCACCTGCCATTTTATTTCTGGTTTTACCCAGACCAAAATTTATTTTACTGAAAATTCCCATTTTTTATCTCCTGATTTATTCTTCTAACTTCAGCTTTTCAACCATTTCTGCGGTTTTGAGTTCAAGAAGCTTTGATACACCGTGCTCCTGCATCGTAACACCGTAAAGCATATCCGCCTCTTCCATTGTTCCTCGTCTGTGTGTAATGAGAATAAACTGAGTTTCGTCAGTCATCATTCTTACATACTGTGCATAACGAAGCACGTTTACATCATCGAGAGCAGCCTCAACCTCATCAAAAATACAGAAGGGAGACGGTCTTACCTTAAGAATTGCAAACAGAAGTGCAATTGCCGTAAGTCCCTTTTCACCGCCTGATAAGAGTGACAGAGATTTGACATTCTTTCCGGGAGGCTGTGCCTTTATTTCGATGTTACATTCAAGTATATCGTTTTCGTCTTCAAGAACAAGCTCTGCAGAACCGCCACCGAAAAGTGTTGTAAATGTTTCCTTGAAGCCGTTATTTATTGCATCAAAACGATCTCTGAACTGCTCTGCCATCTTGCCTGTCAGCTCTTCAATCATCTTAAGCAGCTCTTTTTTTGACTTTTCAACATCATTTACTTGTCCCGACAGGAATTCATAACGGGAAGAAACTTCCTTATATTCTTCAATTGCCGCAACATTGACAGAGCCTAAAGCCTTGATCTGTGCCTTCAGCTCGGAAAGCCTTTTCTGAGCCTTGGGAACAGACTCAATTTCGGGACATATCTCTTCAGCTTCACGGCGTGTCAGCTGATATTCTTCATAGAGCTTTCTTTCAATATCCTGCTGTTCCTTTTCAAGATATGCCTTCTTTTCCTCGAGACGGATAAGCTCACCGCTTATCTTTTCTCTTTCCTCTGCCTTTGTCTTTTCAAGGGTACGGTTATCGCTGACACTTTTTTCAAGGTCATCACGTTTCTTTATAAGCGATCTTATTTCGTCTTCATTTTCGCGTATGCCTTTTCTTATTTCGGCAGCGGATTCCCTTGTTTTTTCTGCCTGGGAGGTAAGCTCCTCATTCTTTTCCTCAAGAGCCTTTATTTCATTTTTAAGAAGCTCTTTTCTTTCTTCTGCATCCTCAATACGCTTTCTGAGAGATGAGATTGTCTCTTTCTTTGCCTCAGCTTCCTTTACAAAGGAAACAATACGCAGATTGACCTCTGAAATTTCGGAATTGAGCTGTTCCCTTTGAAGAAGAAGTGAATCTCTGCCGCCCGTAAGACGGGAAAGCTCCTCTTCCTTTTCTTTCTTTTCCGCAAGAAGCTTTTCTTTTTCGGTTTCTCCGCGCCCTGCATTTTCCTGAAGAGTGGCTTGTCTTTCAATAAGCCCTTCCTTCTCAGCAAGAGCAGATTCAATATCCTTTCTTAAATCGGAAATTCTTCTTGTAAGTCCCGATATGAAGCTTTCAAGCTGTAATTTATTTTCCTGTGCTCTTAAAAGCTCACCTCTGCTTCCCTCAAGATCAGCCTTTATCTTTGCGGAGCTTTCTGCCGCATCCTTAAGAAGCGAATAGCTTGTATTAACCTTTTCGGCAAGAGAATCACATTCTGCCTTCAGCTTTTCAATTTCGGTACGTCTTGCAAGGAAACCTGCATTTGATATTTTCGAACCGCCCGTCATTGAACCGCCGGCATTGATAACCTGTCCGTCAAGGGTTACAATTTTGAACTTATACTTATACTTTTTCGCAAGGGCTATTGCACAGTCAAGATCCTCGCAGACTGCAATTCTGCCCAGAAGTGATTTTATGATTTCGGTATATTTTTCGTCCGCATCAACAAGTCTGTATGCAAGATCGATAAATCCGTAGTGGTCATCAAGACCATCTTCTTCAAGTATTCTGCCCTTTATTGCATTAAGGGGAAGGAAGGTAGCTCGTCCGCCGTGGGAGCTTTTCAGCATATTGATAGCTTTCTTTGCATCGTTTTCTGTATCAGTCACAATATCCTGAATTGCATTACCGAGAGCCGTTTCAACTGCGGTCTGATACTCCTCCTTAACCTCAATGAGGCTTGAAAGCGTACCGTGAATACCTGTAAGAGTGCCTCTCGAGTATTCCTTGAGAACTGCCTTTACGCTTCCCTGGTAGCCCTCCATATTCTTTTCCGTATCCTGCAGGAATTTAAGCCTGGATTCTGCGGAAAGAAGCTGAAGCTTTGTATCATCGTTGTCCTTTTTGCGGCTTTCAAGCTTTTCCTCTGCCTTTTTAAGACGAAGCTCATAACCTGCAAGAGAATTTACGAGTCCCTCGCATTCCTGAGCCGCAGTCTCTGCACTGCCGCAGGCATTATTGAATTCTTTTTCAAGAAGCTCAATATTTTCTTTTCTTGCACTTATATCCGCATCAAGATTTTCAAGTCTTATCTTTATTTCATTTGCAGATGACAAAGCCGAAGCAATTGCTGTTTCCGTTTTTGAAATCTCAAGGGCAAGAACAGATAACTCATCATTTATGCGATTATATTCATCAGCATAAGTTTCATCATTTTTCTTAAGTCCCGAAAGCTTTTCGGAAAGTTCTGTAAGAATAAGATTTTCATTTTTTACAGCTTCTTCAGTTTCCTTTATAAGCAGCTCCGTATCTGAAATTTCCTTAAGAATATCCGTATCTGCGGTTTTTTCCGCCTCAAGATCCCTTTCAATTCTTACTATGGTATCACGATTGTGCTGAACGGAATTTTCAAGAACAACTGCCTGAGAGTCAAGGGATGAAGCCTGTTCCTCAAGACGGGAACGGGAGTTTCTGATATGCTCCATACGGACATTGATATCCCTTGTTCCCTCCGTTGCAGAATCTATCTCTTCCGATATTCTCTGAAGAGCATCCCCTGCATCCTCATACTGTGCACGGGCAACCTCAATTCTGTGGCTCTGCTCTCTTATAAGTCCCTGGGATTTTCCGAGAATGTTTACCCAGAGTCCTATTTCAAGCTCCTTCTTTTCCCCTGCATACAACAGGAACTGCTGCGCCTTGATGCTCTGCTTTTCAAGAGGTCCTATACGGGACTGTAATTCACTTACTATATCGCGGAGTCTTACAAGATTTTCCTCTGCCTGATCAAGTCTCTTTATTGCATCGCCTCTGCGGTAGCGGTAAGCGGAAATTCCTGCCGCCTCCTCAAGCATATCACGGCGGTTTTCACTTTTTGCGGATACCATTTCCTCAATTCTTCCCTGTCCGACCATAGAATAGCCGTCACGTCCGAGACCCGTATCCATAAACAGCTCGTGAACATCCTTGAGTCGTACGGTAGAACCGTTTATAAGGTATGCACTGTCACCTGAACGGTAATATCTTCTTGTAACGGAAACTTCCTTTTCGGGATTCTGCAAAGCTCCGTCTGAATTATCAAGTCTTAATGTAACCTCGGCAAAGCCCTGGGGACGGCGGTCCTTTGTACCGCTGAAAATAACGTCTTCCATTTTTGAGCCTCGAAGAGACTTTGTGGACTGCTCACCGAGCACCCAACGTACAGCATCGGCAATATTACTCTTGCCCGAGCCGTTAGGTCCTACAACAGCAGTAACACCCTTTCCGAACTCAAGAACTATCTTATCGGGGAAGGACTTGAAGCCCTGCATTTCCAATGCTTTAAGATACATCTTTTTTTCCTTTCATTTATAATAAAATCAATTAATAATTATAACATCATATCGGGAGAGCATTTTATCTCCCGTAATTTTTATATTCTTACCCTTTTCTGCGAAATAAAGTGCATTACACCGTTTTTGTCCGAGAGCCTTTGAAATCTCCTTCGGATGCACCGCAAGGGTGTAATTACCCTCGGGCAAAAGGGCCAATTTTTCTTCAATCTGTGTTTTATATATTTCTCCCTCAACCAGCTCTCTGAAAGCAGGATGGTATGCTCCTGCGACAAAGCCGTCTTCAACATTTCCTCCCGAGTGAAGTCCCATACGGATAACCCTAATGTTATTTTCCGTGAACATCAGAAGAAGCCTTGAACACAGCTTTACCGAATCCTCAAGTGCAGGGGGAGTGTATCTGCCTTCATTGTAAAGTGTCTCCAGCTTTGTATTTTCAAGGACTGTTGTGGGATAAATTCTTACCGTATCAGGGTGTAGCTCAATAAATCTCCGGGCGGTATAAATATCTGTTTCATCATCGGATCCGTAAAGTCCCGTCATCATCTGAAGACCGAGAGAAAAGCCGTATTCCCTTATGAGATAACAAGCCTTTTCGGTATCCTCGGGAGTATGCCCTCTTTCATTTTTTATAAGCACATCCCGTGACATACTCTGAGCTCCCAGCTCAATTGCCGTGACTCCGTATTCTTTTAGAATATCCAGCACCTCCCTGTCAATACAGTCAGGACGGGTTGATATTCTTATTCCGCCGAAATATGTACTCACATACGGCTTTGCAGTCTCGAGAAAGGATATCATCTTTTCTCTTTCAATAGCCGTAAATGAACCTCCGAAAAAGGCAATTTCACTGTCAGCGATATCATATTTTCCTTCCCTTGCAATATCGCAGGCTTTTACAATGTCCTCATTTTTCAAAGGCTCACATTTGCCCGATATTGTTTTCTGATTACAGAAAATACAGGAATTCGGGCAGCCCAGATGCGGTACAAAAAGCGAAACATTTATATGCTTCATCCTTTTATCCCCATAAGCTCAAGAGCTTCCCTTGCCGCAGCCTGCTCTGCCTTCTTTTTTGAATGTCCCTTTCCTGTGCCTATACAGTTGGAATTAAGATATACCTCAACCGTAAATTCTTTGTTATGATCGGGACCGCTTTCTGCAACAAGGCGATAAGTCAGATGCTCATCAGGATTTTTCTGAATAACCTCCTGAAGCATAGTCTTATAGTCAGTTGCCTTTGCTGTATCCGTAGTACTGGTGGAGACAAAGCGCAGAACAAATTTCTTAGCCTCATCCATTCCGCCGTCAAGGTAAATTGCAGCGATAACGGACTCAAATGCATCAGAAAGAATTGAAGGGCGCTCCCTTCCTCCCGTCATATTTTCACCCTTACCGAGAAGTATGTAATCTCCGAGATTTATTTCATTTGCAAAGGCGGCAAGAGATTTTTCACACACAGCATTTGCACGCAGCTTTGTAAGCTCACCCTCGGGACGGTTTTTTAGTGTAGAAAAAAGATATTCAGCAGTTATAAAGCCCAGCACCGAGTCACCTAAAAACTCAAGTCTTTCATTGTCCTGCCGTCCCTGCTTTTCATTTGCGTAGGAGGAATGGGACAATGCCAGCTCTAAAAGCTCCTTATTTCTGAAATTGTAGCCTATCTTTTTTTCAAGCTCTTTCATTTTTATCCTCTTTTGTCATATTCCGTGGTTTTTTATGTAAGAATCAAGAGAATCCATAGCAATAGCGCAGATTTTCCCGTATCTTTCGTGTTTATCCCTTATTCTTTCAGGAAGCGGCGGAAGCAGTCCGATAGCCGCACCCATAGGCTGATAATTTTTAGTCTGGGTATTTTCAATATATCTTGAAAGTGCACCAAGCATCGTATCCTCGGGAAGAAGAATCATATCCTCTCCCAAAAACCGCTTTGCTGCATTGATACCTGCAATAATACCTGCAGCGGCAGACTCCATATAACCCTCGACACCCGTTATCTGTCCTGCAAAGAAAATATCGGGGTTTTCCTTCATATTGAAGTAAGAGGTAAGCACCCTCGGGGAATTAAGGAAGGAATTTCTGTGCATAACTCCGTAGCGGACAAACTGAGCATCGTGCAAGGCAGGTATCATGGAAAATACTCTTTTCTGCTCGCCGAATTTAAGATTTGTCTGAAAGCCTACAAGATTATAAAGTGTTCCTGCCTTGTTTTCCTTACGGAGCTGAAGCACTGCCCAGGGGCGATGTCCGGTTCTCGGATCAGTAAGTCCTACAGGCTTCATAGGTCCGAAGCGGATTGTATTTTCCCCTCTTTTTGCCATTATTTCTATAGGCATACAGCCTTCATATATTTCTTTGTTTTTTTCAAATTCGTGCAGAATAACACTTTCTGCATTTACAAGCTCACGGTGGAATGCCTCATACTCTTCCTTGTTCATAGGGCAGTTTATATAGTCATCCTCACCGCCCTTATCATAACGGGACTGAGTAAATGCTTTTTCCATATCTATTGAATCTGCAGCCACAATAGGTGCCGCAGCATCATAAAAGCTTAAATTCTCTCCGCAAAGCTTCTTTATATCCTCACTGAGAGCATCGGATGCAAGAGGACCTGCAGCAACAACAACGATGCCTTCGCGGGGTATCTCCGTCATTTCTTCTCTTATGATTTCTATAAGAGGCTCATTCTCAATAGCCCTTGTCACCATTTCGGAAAAATCATCACGGTTAACCGCAAGTGCTCCTCCTGCAGGAACGGCTGTTGCCTTTGCACATTTTACCGTTATGCTGCCGAGAGCCTCCATTTCATTCTTAAGAAGTCCTGCAGCAGAATCGGCACGTGCCGCCTTGAAGGAATTTGAGCAGACAAGCTCACAAAAATTTTCACTTTTGTGGGCAGGTGAAAATTTTTTCGGTTTCATTTCGTAAAGTCTGCATTTTATTCCTCTTCCTGCTATCTGCATTGCCGCTTCACAGCCTGCAAAGCCTGCACCTATGACAGTAATATAATCAGTCTTCATCTTTATCCTGTTTCTTTCCGCCTTTTCTTTCAAAGCCGCATTTTTCATCAAGACATTTTACCGTGTTGCCTCTTGAACGGAAAAGAGTTTTTCCGCAATCGGGACAGTTTTCTTTAGTGGGGGTATCCCATGTCATAAATGTACATGTCGGGAAACCCGAACAACCATAGAAGGTATGTCCCTTCTTTGATTTCTTGCTGATAACCGTATTTCCGCATATGGGACAGCTGCCCTGGGTTTCCTGTACAAAGGGCTTTGTGAATTTACATTCGGGATAACCGGGACAGGCAAAGAACTTACCGAATCTGCCCACCTTCACAACAAGATTCCTTCCGCATTTTTCACAGGGAATATCGGTCTTGTCTTCTTCAAGGCTTATCTTCACACCCTCCATTGAAGCCTTTGCCTTTTTGAGGGTATCCTCAAATTCATCATAGAAGCCGTGAAGCATTTTTATATAGTCATAGCCGCCTTCCTCAATTTTATCGAGATCGGCTTCCATACCTGCAGTAAATTTCGTATTTACAATTTTGGGGAATTTTTCCTTAAGAAGGTTTACTATTGCAGTACCGAGCTCTGTGGGAGCAAGAAGCTTCTTTGACTCTCTCACCACATAGTCACGGTCAAGAATTATTGAAAGAATTGATGCATAGGTACTGGGTCTGCCGACACCTGTCTCCTCAAGCATCTTGATGAGAGATGCTTCGGAAAAACGAAGGGGAGGCTGAGTAAAATGCTGCTCGTTCTTTATCTCTTTTACCTTGAGAGCTGCACCCTCTGTAAGCTCGGGAAGCACGGATGAGCTTTCCTCCTCATCCTGATTGTTATCATAAAGAACACTGTAGCCGTCAAAACGCACGGTATAGCCTGATGCGTTGAACACACAGTATTCATCAGCAGCTCCCTCTTTAGCTGCAATAATTTCAGCCTTTGTTGTATCCTGAATACAGTTTGCCATAAGAGACGCCATAAAACGGCACCAGATGAGATTGTATATTTTATACTGTTCGGCGGTAAGAGATGCTTTTGCCTTGTCGGGAGTGAGATCTACAAGAGAAGGTCTTATTG
This sequence comes from Acutalibacteraceae bacterium, assembly GCA_045647985.1. Classification (GTDB taxonomy): domain Bacteria; phylum Bacillota; class Clostridia; order Oscillospirales; family Acutalibacteraceae; genus RUG806. The sequence goes on along the minus strand of JAZRNB010000053.1, from coordinate 26,940 downwards.
CCTCGTGACCGTCCTGAGCGCCCTCTCTTGTCTTGAAATAACGGGGCTTTTCAGGGAGATATTTCTCACCGTAATTCTCCTTGATAAATTCATTACCCTGAGCTCTCGACTCCTCGGAAATACGAAGAGAGTCTGTTCTCATATAGGTTATAAGACCGACAGAGCCGATCCCCTCAATTTCCACACCCTCGTAAAGCTCCTGTGCAACCTTCATAGTGCGCTTTGCGGTAAAGCCGAGGCGCTTTGATGCCTCCTGCTGAAGAGTTGAAGTAATAAAGGGAGGTGAGGGCTGTTTTTTTCTTATGCCCTTTTTAACCTTACCCACAGTAAATACGGCACCGTCAAGCTTTTCAAGAATTTTATCTGTACCTTCCTTATCGGAAAGCTTAATTTTTCCCGTTTCATCACCCCAGAAGGCTGCCTTGAAGCTCTTCTTCGAGGGAGGAGCCTGAAGAAGGGCATCAATTGTCCAGTATTCCTCGGGAACAAACTTTTTGATTTCTTCCTCTCTGTCAACAATAAGACGCAGAGCAACACTCTGCACTCTGCCGGCAGAAAGACCTCTTCTTATCTTCTGAGAAATGAAGGGAGAAAGCCTGTAGCCTACAAGACGGTCAAGAATTCTTCTTGCCTGCTGAGCATTTACAAGATCAAGATCAATTCTTGACGGATTACTTATACCCTGTTCAACACTCTTCTTGTTGATCTCATTGAATTTAACGCGGTTAAGCTTATTCGTATCAAGCCCTAAAAGTGTTGCAAGATGCCAGGAAATGGCCTCTCCCTCACGGTCAGGGTCAGTTGCGAGATATACTTCATCGCTCTTCTTTGCAAGGGCAGACAGCTCCTCAATAAGCTTTTCCTTTCCCTTGATGATGGTGTAGTCGGGTTCAAAATCACGGCTGACATCAACACTCAGCTTATTTGCATATAAATCTCTGATATGCCCCATTGAAGCCTTTACCTCAAAGCCGGGGCCCAGATATTTCTTAATGGTTTTTGCCTTTGCAGGCGACTCAACAATAACAAGTTTTGCCATATATATTAATCTTCCTTTGGAAAAATTTACTTAAACTATTTCTACTGCTGCACCGGGCAGATTTCTTACAAGTCCGAAAATTTCCAGCTCGGAAACTGCAGCCAACACTGCTCTTACGGGAATCCCCGTAATATCAACCAGGGTATTCACATCCGTTTTCCCCTCAAGAAGCACGGAGTAAATCCTTTTTGCCTCTTCACCTAAAAAAACGGGAAGCTCCCTCTGAAGCTTTTTCTCTTCCTTTTCCGGAGGAGAGGCCTTCTTTTCTGCCTTTTTTGTTACGACAGGCTCTGTTTTTTGCGGCTCGGGACGATTTATATCCTTCTCCGACAAACAGTAATCCTCTTCAGAAGCATTGCCTGTATCCACAGGCTTTTCACAATACTCTTCATTAAAGATTCTGCCGTACTTTCCTCTGAACGGATATACTATATCTCCTGCTTTCGTGAAGGTTTCCGCCCCCTCCGAAATAAGCCGTCTGCAGCCGTCAGAAGAATATAGCTCCGAAGATACCGCATAAACCTTCCTTTTCTGCTTTTTTGCCGTTTCTGCGGTAATAAGCGAACCGCTTTTTTCACCGGCATATGTTACCAGCACAGCATCGCTCATTCCGGAAATCAGCCGGTTTCTTTCGGGGAAGGTAAACCGCGAAGGATCTGTAAGAGGAAGCATTTCCGTAATATAGATACCGTTTCTGCAGACCTCATCATAAAAGCCGCCGATTCTGTCCATATATCTGCTTCCCAGACCGCAGCCAAGCACACCTACCGTTACTCCGTCTGCGGCTACTGCACCCTTATGTGCAGCGGTATCAATACCCAAAGCTGCACCGCTGACTATAACAGCTCCGGTTTTTGCCAGGTTATATGCAGCATCGTAAGAAAGTGCAAGAGCTTCATCAGGTGACTTTCTCGAGCCGACGATTGCAATATTCACATTTTCCCTGAGCACTTCCCTGTCACCGTGATAAAAGAGAATAAAGGGATAATCACTCGTTTCAAGAAGCCGTCGGGGATAATATTCCGATTCGAAGGTAATTACATCACCGCCGATATCACGGCAGGTTTCAATACAGTCAGCTGCATCAAAAAGACTGAATAATGTAAGTCGCTGTCTTGTAAAACCCTTGAGAAGTCCTGCTGTATCACAGTCCTTTGTTACAACTTCATAAAGCTTTTCAAAGCTGCCGTAATGCTCAAGTGCCTTTCTTGCCTTTTTACTGTTACCGAAAAGACCGTGATACCACATAATGTAATCCGTTCTGTTATACATTATCTCACCTGTCCTTCATAAACTCCCATATAAGCACGGTAGCTGCCGCCGAAGCATTCAGGGATTCTGCCTTGCCCTTCATGGGAATGGTTATTCTGTTTGTGGAAAGTGAAAGTGTTTCATCACTGATTCCATTTCCTTCATTACCGATTATCAGCACACAGCCTCCGTCCTTTGAGGCTTCCGCAACAGATTCGGCTGACGGATCAACGACACTTGCAAATATTTTCATATTCTTGTTTTTACATTCCGAAAGAATTTCACGGGGAGTGTCCGTTCTTATTACAGGAAAACGCAGAAGCGCCCCCATTGAAGCACGAAGCGCCTTGGGGGAATATATATCACAACCGGAATTTATGATAATTCCGTCTGCGCCCATTGCCTCCGCAGTGCGGACTATTGCTCCCATATTATCGGGATTCTGCACATTATCCGTAAACACATACATACCGCTGTAATTTATTTCACGGGAAATATCCGGCTGACGGCACACGGCAAAAAATCCCTGGGAGCTTTTGGTGTCACTGAGCTTTTCGGCTACACTTTCGGGAACGAGAAAGCTGCTTTTTGAAGCCTTTGTGAGAAGCTCACCCTCATAAGGGTATTTCTCCATTGCTTTTTCTGTGGCAAAAAAACGGACTATTTCAACACCGTTCAGAGCGGCATCCTTGCAAAGACGGGCACCTTCAAGAAGGAACAGCCCCGTGCTTTTACGTTCCTTAAGCTCCTTGAGAGCTGCAGCCGATTTTACGGCAGGATTATTTCTCGATGTTATTTCTTCCATACTTACCCCACAGATATATCTGAAAAAATATTTATAGATATCATAATCAAGGCTGCAAGCATAGCGGGTGCAAGGAAGTACACAGCTATCGCTCTGCTGTTTTTAATATTTTCACGGGACGGATAAAGCCGCATCATACGGGGATTCTGCCAGGCAAAGCCTACAAGAGCAACAATTCCGATAAGAATTATTCCGTAGGTGAAAATCGCCGAAAAAATCATATTTGTACTGTCGGGCAATGCCGTTTTCGCCCATGAAAAAATTACAGACATAAAATTGTTAAGGAAGTGAATTATGATACCTGTCCACATAGACCCCGTCACGGTTGTTGCATATCCGAGAGCCACACCTGCAATTATTGCAAAGGGTATCTGCACAATATTTCCGTGCACAAAACCGAACAAAACAGCGGAAGCAATAATTGCAAACCAGTCACCGTATCTGCGCAAGGGCTGCATTATGACTCCTCTGAAGGCAAATTCCTCGAAAACTGCGGGAAAAACTGCCACATATATAACACTGAGAATTACCTCGGATATATTTTCGGGCAAAGGCTCCGTCTGTGTCAGTGTAGCCTCATAAAAATCTGAGTTTATTCCGATATATGAAAGCAGTGTCATCATATAGGAAACAACAATATTTCCCATATAACAGATCCCGAGTCCTGCCGGGATAAGAAGCATAGCACCCGATTTCCTGCGGGGAGCGCTGAAAGGAAGCTCAATATCCGCCAGCACCTTAAGCAAAATGTAAGCCAGGAAAAACGGCACAGCCACACTGAGAAGCGTATAAAGCATTCCGAAAATCATGGTAGCAGTATGATTTTCGAGATAAAGTGCTCTGAATTCATCATTGTACCGCAGAATAAGCGCAAATACACTGTGTACCACATCAAAGAAAATAATTGCAGCCGCTGCAGCAGATGATAAAATAAATAAATCCCATACCTTATCCTCGGTAAAAAACCTCTTAAGTCTTTCCAGCAAGGACGGCTTTTTTTCGTAAGGGCTGCCGCCCGGATATCTGCCGAAGGAATACGGATTACCGTAGGGATATCCGTCATTACGAGGGGACTCATAAAGCGGATTTCCCTCCCCGTTTTCACGGGAAGGGGGAACATTCCGATTATTATCCTGAGGCTCCTCCCTGAAGGGAGAATCGCCGTAAGAAGAAAATTTATCTGTCATAAAAAATCACATCCGAAAAAAATTGTGATAAATTTATCTGCCGCAGCAGTGCTTGTATTTTTTACCGCTTCCGCAGGGGCAGGGATCATTTCTGCCGACCTTGGCACCCTTTGTCACAGGCTTCTTCTTTTCTTCAACATCTCCGCCGCCGGAGGATGCTGTAACCTTGATTACCTGCTGTCTCTTTACATCCTCTTCAGAGCGTACACGTCTTGTGAAAAGCATCTGTACAGTATCCTCGCGGATAGATGCCGACATTTCATCAAACATATCATAAGTCATCTGTCTGAATGCAACAACGGGATCCTGATTTGCATAGGCACGAAGTGAAATTCCGCGTTTGAGCTGATCCATAGCATCAATATGGTCAATCCACTTCATATCAACGTTTCTCAGAAGAGCATACTGCTGAAGCTGCTTCACAACATCCTCACCGTGCTCTTCAACCATTTCGCTCAGACGGCTTTCACAAAGGGATACAAGATGCTCCTTTATACTGTCTGCATCCGAGAACTCTGCAAGTCCCTTACCCTCAAGAAGCCATGAATACTTGGAAACAAGACCTACAGTATTCCACTTGTCGGGAGAAACAGAATCGGAGCAGAAAAGCTCAACATTATCGCTGATGCTTTCTCTTATCATCTTACGGATGGTGGCATCCATATCCTCACCGTCAAGAACACGGTCGCGCTGTTCATAGATAATTGATCTCTGCTTATTGATAACGTCATCATAGCTTATTGTATGCTTACGTGCCGCAAAGTGGTTTGATTCCACACGCTTCTGTGCGTTTTCAATTGCAGATGAGAACATATTTGCCTCAAGTGCCAGATTTTCGTCACGGAACATCTTCATAATTCTTTCGAATCTGTCTCCGCCGAAAACTCTTAAAAGATCATCATCGGCAGCAAGATAGAAACGGCTTTCACCGGGGTCACCCTGACGGCCTGCTCGGCCTCTTAACTGGTTATCTATACGTCTTGCCTCGTGACGGACGGTGCCGATAATGAAAAGACCGCCTGCAGCTCTTACCTTTTCGGCATCTGCTCTGAGTTCAAGTGAATATTTCTCCTGAAGCTCGGAGAAAACCCTTCTTGCTTCAAGGATTTCTTCATTATCCGTATCGGAAAAGCCTGTTGCTTCGGAGATGAGCTCATCAATGAAGCCCATCTTCTTCATTTCATTCTTTGCCATATGCTCGGCATTACCGCCGAGAATAATATCCGTGCCTCGGCCTGCCATATTTGTCGCAATTGTAACCGCACCGGGCTTACCTGCCTGAGCTACTATTTCAGCTTCTCTTGCGTGCTGCTTTGCATTGAGCACCTCGTGCTTTATACCGCTTCTCTTGAGAACTGCGGAAAGAGCCTCTGATTTATCGATACTGACAGTACCTACAAGAACGGGCTGTCCCTTGGCATGACACTCCTTTATCTGCTCAATAACGGCAGCAAATTTTTTCTGCTCGTTAACATACATGACATCGGGATGATCTTTTCTTATCATTGGCTTATTTGTGGGAATTTCAACAATATCAAGAGCATATATTTCTTTGAATTCTTCACTTTCGGTCATAGCTGTACCTGTCATACCCGAAAGCTTCTTATAAAGACGGAAATAGTTCTGAAGTGTTACGGTAGCAAGAGTCTTGTTTTCCTTACCGAGCTTTACACCTTCCTTTACTTCAATTGCCTGATGAAGTCCTTCGCTATAACGTCTTCCGTGCATTACACGGCCCGTAAACTCGTCAACAATAAGCACCTGACCGTCAACAACAACATAGTTTACATCGCGCTGCATAACACCTCTTGCCTTTATAGCCTGATTGATGTGATGAAGCAGCTGCATATTTTCGGCATCCATAAGATTTTCAACACCAAAGTGTCCCTCTGCCTTCCTGATACCGTTTTTGGTAAGAGTGGCTGTTTTTGCCTTTTCGTCAACAATATAGTCAAATTCGCCTGCAATATCATCAAGACTTGTTCTTGACTGCACATCGGTAATTCTGTGTACCGAGAGCTTCTTTGCAAAATCGTCAGCCCTCTGATATTCATCCGAGGAAACACTTCCTGCACCCGAAATAATAAGAGGAGTTCTTGCTTCGTCTATAAGTATTGAGTCAACCTCGTCAACAATCGCAAAGATATGACCTCTCTGGGATTTGTTTTCCTTGTAGAGAGCCATATTGTCACGAAGATAGTCGAAGCCCATCTCCGTACTTGTACCGTAAGTAATATCACACTGATATGCCGCTTTCTTTTCCTCGGGATCCTGCATATTGTAAACAAGACCTACGGAAAGTCCCATAAAGCGGAAAACCTTACCCATCCACTCAGAGTCTCTTCGTGCAAGGTATTCGTTTACGGTTACAACGTGAACACCCTTACCGGTAAGAGCATTAAGATAGGCGGGAAGCGTAGCAACAAGAGTTTTACCTTCACCTGTTCTCATTTCGGCAATTCTGCCCTGATGAAGCACAATACCGCCTATGATCTGAACCGGGAAATGCTTCATTTTAAGTACTCTCCATGAAGCCTCGCGGCAGGCTGCAAATGCCTCGGGGAGAATATCATCAAGGCTTTCACCCTTTTCAAGTCTTTCCTTGAAATAAGGAGTCTTTGCCTTGAGCTGATCGTCTGTAAGTGCGGAATATTCATCTTCAAGAGAAAGCACCTTATCTGCAACAACGCGTACCTTCTTTACCTCTCTTGATGAATAGTCGCCAAAGATTTTTTTGAGAAATGACATCTGATTCTTCCTTTCGTGACACCGAATACTTCGGTATGTATATTATTGTTCTTTGTAGAATCTGCAGAATGAATTAAGAGGACAGTCTGCGCATTTTGGCTTTCTGGCATCACACAGCGCTCTTCCGTGAAGCACTGCCCGGTGGCAGAAATCATTGCTTTCCTCGGGAGGAAGCAGTTTTTTAAGACTGAGCTCAACCTTAAGGGGATCCTTCGTTTCAACAAGTCCCAGTCTGCCTGAAATTCTTATAAGATGAGTATCGGCAACAACCGCAGGCTTATTATATATATCGCCCACAATAAGATTTGCCGTTTTTCTTCCCACACCGGGAAGGCTTGTCAGCTCTTCTATTGTGTCCGGCACTCTGCCGCCGAACCGGTTCAGCACATCGTTTGCCATACCCACAATATCCTTTGCCTTCTGCCGGAAAAATCCGCAGGAATGAATAATCTCTTCAACATCCTTTACGTCAGCCTCCGCAAAGGCCTTTGTCGTGGGATATTTTGCAAATAATGCAGGAGTGACAAGATTTACTCTTGCATCTGTACACTGTGCCGAAAGTCTTGTGGCAACGAGAAGCTGAAAGGGATCGTCCGCTTCAAGTGAGCATACAGCATCAGGGTAAAGCTTTTTCAATTCTTCAACAGCCCTCAATGCAATTTCATTTTTCGTCATGCCCTTCATCCTCTCTTTATATTTTTTATTAGTATATACCCGTTGCATATAAAAATCAAGGAAAAAAACACAAATAATAAATATTATTATATATATTTTTCTGTGTTTTGCACAGGTGTACCATCCAAGGGACAGCGACAGAAAAATAAAAATTTCCTGTTTACAACCGCTTCACAGTCTGCTATAATACTCTCAGACTACCGAACATTTGTTCGCTTTGTTTTCCAGGAGATGTATTTTATGCGTATAATCTTACATTCTGATCTAAATAATTGCTATGCTTCAATCGAAAGCATCAACCATCCCGAGTATAAGGAAATCCCCCTTGCCGTAGGCGGTGATCCCGAAAAAAGACACGGTATAATTTTAGCAAAAAATGAAATTGCCAAAAAATACGGTATAAAGACAGGGGAACCTTTGTGGCAGGCACAGAAGAAATGTCCGTCCCTTAAAATTCTGCCTCCGAACTTCCCTCTTTATGAGAAATACTGCTCTCTGGCAAGGTCAATTTACTGTGAATATACAGATCTGGTGGAATCCTTCGGTCCCGATGAAGCATGGCTTGATGTTACCGGCAGCACCGGGCTTTTTGGTTCCGGAGAGGCAATTGCAGAGGAGATAAGAAGACGTATCAGAACAGAGCTGGGGCTTACCGTTTCAATAGGAGTTTCTTTTAATAAGGTATTTGCAAAATTCGGAAGTGACTACAAAAAACCTGATGCTGTAACGGTGATTACACCTGAAAATTTCAAAGAAATTATCTGGGATGCCCCTGTAGGCGACCTGCTTTTTGTAGGCCCCTCAACAGTAAGAGAGCTCAACAGACGATGTATTTATACAGTTCGCGATGCCGTAAATCTCGGAAGAGAAAGGCTTATTCAGATATTCGGCAAAAACGGAGAAAGACTGTATATTTATGCAACAGGAATGGATACAACACCCGTTATGCATACTGAAGAGATACTGCCGATAAAGAGCATCGGAAATTCAACCACACCGCCACGTGACCTTAAAAATTTTGAGGATGCAAAGATTTTACTTTACATTCTGTCGGAAAGCGTGGCAAAAAGACTGCGCGATCATTCTCTTGTCTGTTCCGGAGTACAGATACATCTGCGCACATCGGGACTTATAACATTTGAAAGGCAAAAAAAGCTGAAATTTTCCACAAATCTCTCGGAAAATATCTGCAAGGAGGGGCTATCTCTTCTTCAGCAGTATAACTGTTATCCGCTGAGAAGCATCGGAATAAGAGCATTTGACCTGAGCCCCGAAAATGCTCCGCGGCAGATAACAATGTTCCGCGACGAGAAAAAGGAAGAGAAAAAAGAAAGCCTTGAGCTGACTATAGACAAAATACGGGACAAATACGGAAAGGAGAGCATTGTCAGATCCGTTATTCTGTCGGATAATATCCTCAGCCGATCAAACAAGCCGAGATCTGAGCCTCCCGCATTTTATACTCATTAATTTGTAAATCACTCTTGAAAACACCTTCATATTGAATTAAAATATACCTTGGTGATTTTAATGAAAATAATCATTGATGCCGATGCCTGTCCCGTAACGTATATTGCAGCAGACATTGCGCAGGGAAGAGGCATTCCCTGCATCATCGTCTGCGACAATGCACATCACATCGTAAAAAGCAATGCTGAAACCATTGTTGTGGACAAGGGGGCCGACTCGGCAGACCTGAAAATTGCAAACACCGTTTCCCGCGGCGATATAGTGGTTACCCAGGACTACGGTCTTGCTGCACTGGTGCTGGGCAAAGGCGGAAAGGCTATCAATCAGAACGGTCTGATTTTCAATAATGATAACATAGAAAATCTGCTTTATTCACGTTTTGTGAACAAAAAAATCCGCCTGTCGGGAGGCAGAACAAAGGGACCGCAGAAAAGATCGGCAGAAAACGATAAGGCATTTACAATAAATTTATTGAAGCTGTTGGAGGAATAACAATGTCAGTACACGGTATATCAAATGAATTCAGTTTCAGAAAGGCTGCTCCCGTATGGGAGAAAGGTGAAGAGCTCACAAAAAACCATTCTCTCATTTTCAGGGCAGTAATTGAAGGCAATGAGGAGATAACATTAAGCATTGCTTCTCACTCAAGATATCAGATTTTCGTTGACGGCGTATTTTATGCCGCAGGTCCCGCAAGAGCAGGACACGGCTTCTACAGAGTAAGCGAATATACTCTGAAAAATGAGCTTTCAGCAGGCAAAACCGTAATTTCAATTATTGCAGCAGGCTACAATGTAAACAGCTTTTATCTTCTTGATATGCCCTCTTTCCTTGCAGCCGAAATTATAAGGAATGAAGAAATCCTCTATGCAACGGGCAGCGATTCCGAATTTGAGGTTTCAAAATATGCATCAAGACTCATAAAAACTCCACGTTACTCCTTCCAGCGCCCCTTTACGGAATGCTACATACTTGATGCCTATTATGATCTCTTTATGACAGATCCCGACACACACCTGCAGACTGTTGAAATTGTGCCAACCGAAAAGAAAAACTTTATTGACAGAAACTTACCCTACTGTCTCTATACCGAACGAAAGGTAAAGGAGATTATCTCAAAGGGTATTCTTATCCCCGATAAGGACAGAAAATACTTCAAGGACAGAAGTCTTACGGATATCTGCGATGAACTTAAGGGCTTCACCGAAAAGGAGCTTGATACCTCCCCCGTAAACGAGCTTTATGCATACAAAACACAGATAATGGAAGACGGCGGCTACGGAATGGAAAGTGTATCTCTCGGAATTAATTGCTGCTGCATTTACGATATGGGCAGAAATAACACCGGATATATCCGTCTTTCCCTTACTGCAGAACATGATACCGTAATTTATGCCGTATTCAATGAAATTCTTCCCGACGGCAAATGTCCCGATCCCGGGAAGGATGCTTGCCAGAATGTTATAAAATGGGCAATTCAGGGCGGAAGAACCTACGATATTGTGTCATTTGAACCCTACACCTTCCGTTATATCCAGATCATCTCGATGTATGCGCCCACACTTGTAACAAATGTGTCTCTTTACGAGGAATGCTATCCCGAAACACTTACAACAAACCTTAAGCAGATGCCCACAGAGAATTTACAGAAAATTTATGATGCCGCGATTGAAACCTTCCGTCAGAATTCAACCGACATCTTTATGGACTGCCCTTCTCGTGAAAGAGCAGGCTGGCTTTGTGACAGCTTTTTCACCGCCCGTGTTGAAAAAGAACTTACCGGCGAAAGCTTTGTTGAACACAATTTCCTTGAAAATTTCCTGCTTCCCGAAAAATTCAACCACATTCCCGAGGGTATGCTTCCCATGTGCTATCCCTCAGACCACTATGACGGCACATATATACACAATTGGGCATTCTGGTTTATTCTGCAGTTAAAGGGTTATCTTGAGCGCTCCGGAGACAGAGAGCTTATTGACTCGGCAAAAAAGAGAGTTTACGAGCTTCTTGAATTTACAAGGAAATATGAAAATGCAGACGGGCTTCTTCAGAATATCGACAGCTGGATTTTCGTTGAGTGGTCCGAGGCAAATCAATTTGTAAGAGATATAAATTACCCCTCAAATATGCTCTACACCAAAGTGCTTGATGCCGTCGCCGACCTTTACGGCGACACTGCTCTCCACGAAAAAGCCGATGCCTTGAGAAAGACAATCATAGAAAAATCCTTCAACGGGGAATTTTTCATTGACAATGCAGTGCTGAATGAAGATGGCATTGCAGTCAGAACAGAAAACCACAGTGAAACCTGTCAATACTACGCATTTTTCTCAGGAACCGCAACAAAAGAAACATTCCCTGAGCTTTATGAAAAAATGTTCACCGTATTCGGACCTCACAGAAATACAGAAGAAACATATCCCGATGTGCCCGTTTCAAACGCATTTATCGGCAATTATCTCCGTCTTTTCATACTCTTTGATGACGGACAGCACGATAAGCTTCTCAGTGAAATAGAAAGCTTTTTCCTTCCCATGGCAGAAAAAACAGGTACACTCTGGGAGAATATGACAGACTACGCATCCTGCTGTCACGGCTTTGCAAGTCATGTAGCATACTGGCTGAACAACATTGTGAAATAATAACAATTGACATTTTTCTTCTTTTTTGTTATTATAATGTCTGCATTATTTTGTTTTATATTCTGGTGATTTTATGAAAGTTTTAAAAAGAATCGTTCTCGCAACACTTGCTGCCTGTCTGCTTATTGTTCCCTTTGTCGGCACGGCAAGTGCAGTTTCCCTTGTTGACCCCGAAAATATCAACTCTATTATGGAATATTTCGGCATTGATGCAAATGACCCCAACAGTGTTCAGGGCGCTATTGACGAAATCAGAGAAGGCGGTCTTTCTGCAATTCTGAACATTCTCGGCATTGACGTAGCTGACATACTCGATGAGCTTGAGTCATACCTCGGAGCTATGTCTCCTCCCTCAATAATCCCTCAGGAGACAACAACGGTTCCCGAAACAACAACAGAACAGGAGACCACTACGGAGCCTGAAACAACAGCGCCTCCCACAACACTTCCTCCAACAACTGTGCCTCCCGTCTACACTCCCACATATCCTTCATACAACTATGTTCCCTCAACACAGGCCCCGACACTCCCCCCTGAAACAACAACATTCCAGTTTATCCCTCCCGAGCAGATTTATACAGAAGCAATCACAACAACTGTTTTTAAGCCGATTGTTGAGGATGATGTATCTCTCAGCGACGATACAAATCCCTTCAAGACCGCTATCGGAGTGCTTCTTCTTTTAGGCTCAGGCATCGGCGTAATCTTCGTTGTTTTAGCACTTAAGAGAAACAGAATATAAAATGCATAATTTAAGAGACTCGGAACATATTGAATATATTGACGGCAGCCTTAAGCTCATAGTATCCGACAGCCATACCTTTGGTACGGATGCCTTGCTTCTGGCTGCCTTTTCCGCCCCCCGACGGAAAAATATGGTATGTGATTTCGGCACAGGCTGCGGAATTATCCCCTTTTATTGGCTCAGGGAAGGCTTAGAAAGAGTATCAGCGGTTGAAATTCAGCCTCTTGCCTGCGATCAGCTGACAAGAAGCATCAGAATGAATTCACTTGAGGAAAAATTTTCCCTTTACCATTCAGACCTGAGAGAGCTGAAAGGTAAGCTTGAAGCAGGTGTTTTTGATCTCATCACAATGAATCCGCCCTACACTGCCGAAGGTCACGGGATCGTAAGCCACTCAGGTGCTGATAAAATTGCAAGACACGAAACAAGCCTTGAGCTGACAGATGTTTTCATATCTGCATCGCGGCTTCTGAAGTTCGGAGGAAGAATGTGCATATGTCTTCGTCCCGAAAGACTTACTGAGGCTATGATGGGAATGCGGCAGGCAAAAATCGAGCCTAAAAGACTTCGGTTTGTCTCCCAGCGGGACGGCAAAGCCCCCTGGTTATTTCTGCTTGAGGGAAAAAAAGGCAGAAATCCGGGACTGATCGTAGAAAATGAACTTCACATTGAAAATCCCGACGGCAGTCCCTCTGAAGAAATGAAGAAAATAATCGGAAGCTACAAAAAGGATTGATTTTTCAAAAAAGGAGAACAGAATGGCAGGAGAATTATATGTAGTGGGAACACCTATCGGTAACTTAGGTGACTTTTCCCCCAGAGCCGTTGAAACTCTCAGAAGCGTTGATTTCATTGCAGCAGAGGATACAAGAGTTTCAATAAAGCTGCTTAATTACTTCGATATAAAAAATAAGCTTATAGCCTATCACGAGCATAATCGTGCAGAAAAAGGACCGTCAATAGTGGAAAGAATTCTCGCAGGAGAAAGCTGTGCTCTGGTCACAGATGCCGGTATGCCTGCAATCTCAGACCCCGGTCAGGACCTTGTGCGGCTCTGCCACGAAAGCGGAATCAAGGTAAATACCGTCCCCGGTCCGAGTGCAATAATAACTGCTCTTGCTCTTTCGGGGCTTGAGGTTTCACGCTTTACATTTGAAGGCTTTCTTACGGGTAACAAGCCAAAAAGAAGAGAGCATCTTGAAGAAATAAAGACCGAGCGAAAAACGATGGTTTTCTATGAGGCTCCTCACAAGCTGGCTGCAACCCTTCACGATCTGCACACCGCACTCGGTGACAGAAGAATTGCTCTCATCAAGGAGCTTACAAAGATTCATGAAAATATAGAATTCGGCACTCTTTCCGAGCTCGACGGAAAATATGACAACACAAAGCTCAAAGGTGAATATGTTATAATAATTGAGGCAAAATCAGAAGAAGAAATTGCATCCGAAACAGAAGAAATTGATCCTGTAGAGCTTGCAAAAGGCTATATTGCAGAAGGCTTCAGCGTAAATGAAGCAGCAAAAAAAGCAGCAAAAGAAACAAACACTAAAAAAAGTGAAATTTATAAACAATTAGTATAATCGGAGAAAAGCATGGACATCAGAGAAAAACTTTGTAAAGAATTTCCGGTAAAGCCGGATCACATGGAAAATATCATCACACTTATAGATGACGGCAATACAATCCCCTTTATTGCCCGTTACCGTAAGGAAATGCACGGCAGCTGCGATGATCAGCTGCTGCGTGAAATTTCTGACAGATTACAGTATTTAAGAAATCTGGAGAAGAAAAAAGAGGACTATATTGCACATATTGAGGAGCTCGGCAAGATGACAGAAGAGCTTCGTGCAGATATCCTTGCAGCAGAAACTCTTGCCGTACTTGAAGACCTTTACCGTCCCTACAAGCAGAAAAGAAGAACAAGAGCCACCATCGCAAAGGAAAAGGGACTTGAGCCCTTAGCTCTGGAAATTCTTGCCCAGGAAAGAACCGAAGGCACAATTGAAGAAATGGCAGCAGCCTTCGTCAGCGAAGAAAAAGAAGTTCCCGATGTTGCTGCTGCTTTACAGGGTGCAAATGACATTATTGCGGAAATTATGTCAGATTCCCCCGAAATAAGACACGATCTTAAGGAAATGATTTCAGCCAAAGGTATCATCCGTTCAAAGGCAAAGACAGAAGAAGACAGTGTTTACTCAATGTATTATGACTATTCTGAAGCTGTATCAAAAATCCCCAGCCACAGAATTCTTGCACTTAACCGCGGTGAGAATGAAAATTATCTCAAGGTAAGTCTTGAAATCGAGAATTTTGCAGCTATGGGTATTTTCTACCGCTATTTTGTAAAACCGGGCAGCATCACGACTCAGTTTGTAAAAGAAGCAGCCCTTGACAGCTGGGAAAGACTTGTTTTCCCCTCTGTTGAAAGAGAAATAAGAAATATGCTTACGGAAAAGGCTGACGAGCAGGCTATAAAGATGTTCGGTCAGAACTTAAAGCCCCTTCTTATGCAGCCTCCCATAAAGGATAAAAGAGTGCTTGCAGTTGACCCCGCCTACAGAACAGGCTGTAAAATTGCCGTGGTTGACGAAAACGGCAAAGTGCTTTCAACAGGTGTTATTTACCCCACTCCCCCTCAGAACAAAAAAGAGGAAGCAGCCGAAAAGGTGCACTCTCTTATAAGAAAATTCGGTGTAAACTGCATTTCCATAGGTAACGGAACGGCTTCAAAGGAGGCTGAAATCTTCGTTGCCGATACAATAAAGCAGTACGCAGGTCAGGTAAGCTATATGGTTGTCAACGAGGCAGGTGCCTCCGTATACTCCGCATCAAAGCTGGGTGCGCAGGAATTCCCCGAATTTGATGTTTCTCTCCGCTCTGCAGTTTCCATTGCACGAAGACTGCAGGATCCCCTTGCAGAGCTTGTAAAAATTGATCCGAAATCCATCGGTGTCGGTCAATATCAGCACGATCTTCCCCAGGCAAGGCTTGAGGAATCCCTTACAGGTGTTGTTGAAGACTGTGTAAACTCTGTAGGTGTTGATCTTAATACCGCATCCCCCTCACTTCTCAGATATGTTGCAGGCATTACTGCCGCAACAGCAAAAAATATTGTTGCATACCGTGATGAAAACGGTGCATTCACTTCCCGTGCAGGCCTCAAGAAGGTAAAGGGACTCGGTCCCAAGGCTTACGAGCAGTGCGCAGGCTTCCTTCGTATTCCCGGAGGCAAGGAAACTCTTGATAATACTGCAGTTCATCCCGAATCCTATGATGCAGCAAAGAAGCTGCTTGAGCTTCTCGGAATTGACAGCAAAAAAATATCAAAGGACGGTATCTGTGATATTGAGGAAAAGCTTGAAGCATACGGTAAAGTAAAGGCTGCCGAGGAAATAGGTGTAGGTATTCCCACAATTACCGACATTGCCGAAGAACTGAAAAAGCCGGGCCGAGATATCCGTGATGCTCTTCCTGCTCCAATGCTCCGCTCCGACATTCTTTCAATGGAAGACTTAAAGGAAGGTATGGAGCTTCAGGGTACAGTAAGAAATGTTATTGACTTCGGCGTATTTGTTGATATCGGTGTACATCAGGACGGACTTGTCCATATTTCCCAGATAACAAGCCGCTATATCAAGCATCCTTCCGAGGTGCTTAAGGTCGGCGACATAGTAAAGGTAAAGGTTCTCAGTGTAGATGTTGCAAAAAAACGTATTTCCCTTACAATGAAATAAAAATCACGGAAATCGGGGTGTTTGTATGTCAATAAAAAAATCAACCAAGGCTGTCATCGGAGCCGCAGCAGGCGTAGGTGCACTTCTCGGAGTGTTCAACACTGTGGCTTATGAATGTATGCTCAATATCCGCCTTGCAGCAAAAATCGGAGAAAAAATGAATCCTCCCGTCATTGAGACACCTGCAGAGGAGGCAGCGCCCGAAATGCCTGCTGAAGAAAAAAAGCCCGACAGATTTTTCCCTGCAATGGACAAATGGCTGCCTGAGCATCAGCCCGACGACATTTACATAACAAACAAAAAGGGACAAAAGCGCCACGCAAAGATTTTCAACAACGGCCATCCCGAAAAATGGGCAATTATCTTCCACGGCTTCACATCAGGCCCCGGCGGAATGTATCATTATGCTTTTGCTTATTCGCAAATGGGCTTTAACTGCATTCTGCCCTCAATGATAGGCCACGCTGAAGATGAAAACAGATATGCTTCAATGGGCTGGCACGATAAGTATGTAGGTCTTGACCTTATCGAATACATCACAACAATGTACCCCGATGCGGAAATTGTGCTTCACGGTGAAAGCATGGGGGCGGCAACAACAATGCTTATAACGGGTGATAATATTCCCTGTAACGTAAAGTGTGCAGTTGAAGACTGCGGCTTCACAACCGTTATGGATGAATATACACACGTTACAAAGACTTCAATTTCTCCGATAATGGTACCTTTTCTTCCCGTACTCAGTCTTTATTCACAGATGAGAGGTAATATGAGCTTCAAAAAATGCGCACCAATAGAGGCTGTTAAAAAATCGGTTACACCCACACTCTTTGTCCACGGTGAGGCTGATGATTTTGTTCCCTTCAGAATGATGAATGAGGTTTATACCGCTTGTGCAGCGGAAAAAGACTTCTTCACGGTAAAGGGCGCAGGACACGCAGAATCCGTATCAAAGGAGCCCGAATACTACTGGACAAATGTTTATAATTTCGTTAAGAGATATATTGAGTTATGACAAAAGCAATACGATCATCAAAAGGCAAAGATACAAATATGACCGAGGGCAGCATAATAAGACATCTTATTATGTTTTCATTGCCCTTGCTCGTCGGTAATGTTTTTCAGCAATTATATAACACTGTCGATACCTGGGTTGTCGGAAATTATGTAAGCAACGAGGCATATTCCGCAGTAGGATCTGTAGGTCCCATCATAAATGTGCTTATAGGTCTTTTTATGGGACTTTCAAGCGGCGCAGGTGTTGTAATTTCACAGTTTTACGGGGCAAGGCGCTTCGACAAGGTACACGAAACTGTTCATACCTGTATTGCAATAACCGCAGTATTGTCCGTTATTTTCACAATTGTCGGAATCACAATGTCATCCGTTATGCTTCACGCAATGGACACACCCGAATCGGTATTCCCTGAGGCAAAGAAGTATCTGACAATTTATTTTGCAGGAGTTACGGGACTTTTATTCTACAATATGGGTTCAGGCATACTGCGTGCCGTAGGTGACTCAAAACGTCCCTTTATATTCCTTCTGGTGTCCGCAGCATTAAATACCCTACTCGACCTTGTTTTTGTTCTCGTTTTTAAGATGGGAGTAGAGGGTGTAGCATATGCTACCATCATCGCTCAGAGCATTTCAGCTATACTTGTTATGCTGACACTTATATCCTCCGACAGCTGCATAAAGGTTGTTCTCAAGGAAGTAAAAATTCATCTTGAGCAGCTGAAGCTGGTTCTGAAGGTAGGAACTCCTGCGGCAATTCAGCTTGCCATCACCGCATTCTCAAATGTTTTCGTGCAGTCGTATATCAATTATTTCGGACCGGACTGTATGTCCGGTTGGACAACATACGCAAAGCTTGACCAGTTTATGTTCCTGCCGATGCAGTCAGTTTCAATTGCTGCAACTACCTTTGTAGGACAGAATCTGGGCAAGGGCAATGCAGAAAGAGCAAAAAAGGGAGTAACAACTGCCTATCTTATGTCACTTATCTGCACAGCCGTTATTATGGTTCCTCTTCTGATATTTGCACCTCAGGCAAGTGCATTCTTCAATGATAAGCCCGAGGTACTGGAATATTCAACTCTTCTTATCCGCTGGCTGTCCCCCTTCTATCTTACCTGTTGCCTGAATCAGGTCTATTCCGCAGCCTTAAGAGGTGCAGGAAACAGCAAGATACCTATGATAATAATGCTCTTCTCATTTGTTCTTTTCAGACAGAGCTATCTTTTCATAATATCAAACTTCATTGCAAATGAAATTCTTCCGGTTGCGATGGGTTATCCTGCAGGATGGATTCTCTGTTCGATAATAACGTATATCTACTATAAAAAAACTGACCTTATGAAGACAAAGCTGGTTTCCTAAAGACAACCCGTTCCGGATTTTTACGGAACGGGTTTTGTCTTTTTCACCGAAAAACTTACCGCAAAATCTACATACCGCTATAGCATTTTATGTTGTTTTTTGTGCATTTTTATATTATAATATTTACAACTATATTAAAGGAGAGGTGTTAATGGCTAAGGTAAATAAAAAATCTGTCTCTGACTTTTTTACTGAGGTAAAAACACATTGGAAAACTCCTGCTGAGGGAAAATATGTTCCCTATAAGGAATATCTCAACATATTCTTCTCGGTAGGTGCAAACTACACAGCATCAAAGGTGCTGGAGTACATCTATTTTGCGACTGGCTGCTTCCTCATAATGCACCACTACAAGCTGCCCTATCTCACATTCTCAATTATAAGCATCATCAATATGCCCTTAGGCTATGTAACCGCCCTTATCTGGTGGTTTGTATGTGATAATCTGGGATTTCTTCCGGGCAAAACGGAAAAGAAGCTATATACGGTTTATGTAAGCATGATAGCCTTCGGTCTTGCGTTGATTGTATTTGATGCTTCTACACTTTTTGATCCCAATTCAAAGTTTATCATCTTCCTTAACTCCCTTGAGGGAATGAGTGCTACCGCCTGCTTCAAGGTGTTCGGTACACACTTCCTGTATTCCGGTTGGGTAGGAGCCAGAAATATATTCTGGAGAAAAAAGCTTATCCCCAAATACGGCAGATACAAGTATTCACTTTATTCAGACGTTATCCCCAAGTGTATAGTTGTACTCCTCATCGGCTGGCTTCCTCTTTATGAGATTGCTGACGTTTCAACCCGTGTATGGGCTGCAAACCTTCTCTTTGCCGTTTACGGAGTATTCGGATTCGGTAATGTTCTCGAAACCACAACTCAGAGCATCTCTCCCGATCCTACGGAAAGAATCCTTGTAAGAACATACCCGGTAAAGCTTTCCCACTTCCTGCAGACAATTATGACAATCATCATCCCTGCCCTTGTCGGCACGCTCAAAGACGGCTGGGCTGATATAAACTTCTTCCGTTGGGTTATTCCCGGAACCTTCATTGCCTGTGCAGTGCTTACTATGATAGGTGCAAACACAATCAAGGAAAGAATTCCTCAGCCGCCCCTTGAAAAGAAAGTTAACATAAAATTCTGGGACGGTATGTTCGGTGTTTTACATAATAAGTACCGCTGGATAAACACAATGGTAGGTCTTATCGACTCCCTCGGAAACGGTATGCTTGCTTTTACAAGCATTCTTTACCTTTACACCTTCCGTCTTGAAGGTCTCCCCTACTCAATTCTTACGCTTCTTGTCTCATTCGCGGGTACTCCCCCGGATCTGCTTACCCCCTATTTCCTTAAGAGATTCTCTTATAAGCAGATTATGATATTCTATCAGCTGACCCGTGCATTCGGTAATTTAGGACTTGTTACAGCAATATGGTTCTGCGGTGACAACCTTGTAATCTGCGGATCACTCTGTATTGTTGTTATGTTCTTAATGGAAATGACCAAAACCGTGCCCACATCGGCAGGCCACGATATGAACGTTAAGATTAATGACTATCAGATGTATCTTTCAGGTGAAAGACTTGAGAGCTTCTCAGGTATTTTCGGCTGGTTTACAGGTCCCATTACATCGTTTGTCGGTCTCATAATCCCCCTTATGCTTCTTGCCTACGGCTTTAACAGCAACTGGGATATTCTGTTCCTTGACGAGGCAAGACTGAAGATTGTTGTAATTCCCCTGCTTATTGACGTTGTGGGATTCTTCCTTATGACCATTCCCTTCATATTCTGGGACTATGATGCAAATAAGCAGAACAAGGTTATGCAGGTTCTTAAGCGCCGTGCAGAGGTTACGGAAAAGCGTGCCCTCGAGCAGGGGGAAAAGATTTCCGGCGGATATAAAGGTTAAGGAGGTGCCGTTATGAGTAAAAAAGAGAAAAAGATGAATAATGCCCTCACGGATGATACCATTATTGAAATCCCCGAGGACGAAATATACACCTATCACATAGAAGGACTTGCACCTCCCCACATAAATAAGCCCTACAAGCATTACAACCTCAAAAAGGCAATTTTCATAATCGTTATCGTTGTTTCAATTGCCCTTTCAATGTATTTCAGCTTAAGTATTCTCAGAACGGATACCTTTACTTTTGCAGAGATTTCTGACGGCAACTACCAGTTTACAAAATTCTCAAATCCCGGTTATATTGACGAGCTTACAATAAACTGGGTGCTGGATATAGAATACACCGAAAACGGCGAGACAGATGCCAAGGAAATCAAAGTAACGGATGCCCCCGAAAGTCTTCCCGCGATTCCGGTCAAGACAAAAAAGGAGCTTATGGAATATAACAAATATATTCTCAGGCAGGAGCAGCTCGCAGCCAATGAAAAAATGAAGCTGTACCCCGATTATAAGGTAATTGAGGACACCTCAAAGCCCGTTACCTCAATCAAAGAGTATGCAATAAACTGTGACGGCTATATAAAGACCATCCATATCGGAGAGAACGTCCTTGAAATTGACGGTAAGGCATTCTATTCCTGCTGGTCATTACAGAGAATCCTTGTTGATAAAAACAATCCTAATTACTGTGATATTGACGGTGTTCTTTACACAAAGGATAAGAAAACAATTGTCTGCTACCCCTGTGACCGTGACCAGTATTTAAGAGAAAAATACGGTTATCCCAAGGAAATGTGGGAATGGACACCCCAGGATTCATCAAAAAATGACATAATTTCACCTGAGGCTTATGCCCCTATATGGGAAGAATACCGCGAGAAGGTAATGACCTATGTCATCCCTTCAACAGTCGAAACTGTTGGTGAGCTTTGCTTCAACTATTCAAATCTTGCAACGGTTTATCTCCCCGAGGGACTCAAGCGGGTTGAAAATCTCGGCTTCTTTGAGATGCCGAATATAAGAGATTTCTATACCTACATAACTGAAAATGCAGTAGAGGATACCTCTTATAAGGCAGCAGACAGTCTTAAGACATATCTTTCATTACCTGAAGGACTTGAATTCATCGGCACCGATGCCTTCAGCTATAATCCTTCAATGAACTATGTATTTATTCCCGCTTCTGTTAAATATATCGGACACCACGCTTTCTGGAAAAGCTGCTATGAGGAAAACGGAGAAATAAAAGGCATATCAGAGCTTAACATAGCCCTCTCAAAAGAGGAATTCAAAACAAATGTAGAAACAGGCGACCAGTGGACCCCTATCTACAATCACAATCTCCTTAAAAAGATTCCCGTAAACTACGGTGCCGAAAGAAAATAACCATAAAAAAGGCTTTGACCAAAACGGTCAAAGCCTTTTTCTGTAAAGTATCTGATAAACAAGATATAAAAGCATATTCCGAAGCATTTCCCAACGGAAAACATATCACTGCGCGAAAGGTACTGTATCTCTTGCTTCAAAGAAACAAATATCACTGATTAAGATTTATCGAAATAAGCTTTAATCAATCCCATTCCGTACCCGTAACGGTATCCATATCAATACCCGTTGTGTCATGTGTCTTCTTAATAAGAAGCACAAGGGCAGCAATAAAGCCCGGAACAAGAAGTGCAAAGCAGCAGGCTGCCATTGCAGTATTACCGATTGTAAGGGTAAAGGGCATACTGAGCACAAACGAAAGCGCAAAGCCTACAGCTGTTACAATATACTGGGCAGACATCGCAGAGGAACGAAGATTAGTAGGTGCAGATTCACCTATCATCATAATAATTACGTCATTGGTGGAATAGTAGCTTCCGATAGCTGCACCGCAGAAAAATCCCGTAACAAGGGGATTCCAGTTGCAGTAAGCTCCCACAGAAAAAAGCACATATGACAGAACACAGTTGAATGCAGTGGTAACAGCCGCCGCTTTTCTGCCCTTCCAGTCAGAAATAAAGCCCATAATGACCTGAGCTACGGCAAGTCCTAAGGGGTAAAGGAAGATAGCTTCCGTATAGGTGGTGACACCTACCGTAGCAACCGCCTCCTCAAGAGAGGCAGCACCGCCTGCAGCAAATAGGTTTGATGCATATCCGTAATTAAGAACAATGGGATAATTTATACTTGCAATGAAGCCGATATTTGCAACAGATGACACAATATAAAGCCAGCGAAGCTGCTTATGCTTCATAGCAAACTTAAGTGCGGGAATAAGACCGCCCTGCTTACTTGCAGCATCTGCCTCTTTCTTTTCTTTTTCAAGCTCCTCGGGAGTTTTACGAAGATAAGTGAGTCTCGACTCAATAAAGGCATCGGTTTCCCTTGCACACATAAGTGCAATAAAGCAGACTACAACACCAACAACGGCAGGAATGAAGTAAACATTTCTCCACTCACTGACATCTGCCATCAGCTTATCACGAAGATAGGGCACCAGCATAACCGCAATGTTAGCAAAGAATTTGATTGAAGAATAAATCCTTGCTCTGTGCTTTGATGGAGAGGACTCCATAATGTAAACCACGTGCATATCGTGAGGAATGAAAAACTGAACTATACACGCACCGATAAAATATAGGGGAATATTATCTGAAAGATAGATAACAAGAAGAGCCGCACTCATACCGAATGTATTTATAATAAGAAACAGCTTTCTGCCCCAACGGTCGGCAAGAGGTCTGTAAAGAAGACCTACAGCCTGAAAGGGAATTGCAAGACCTGAAAGAATATCAAGAAGTGACGCGGAATTTCCCGTCTTGAACAGGTCATTTGCAATCTCTGTTTTCATAAGCGTACCTATCTGGGAGGCAATTTCATCAACAGCATAAATAAGTGCAATGATGAAAATAAGATAAATTATGTAATAGCTTCTCTTAGGACGGGCTTTTTCTTTTTCCCAACGGGCAATTTCCTTTTCCCGTCTTAAAGCCTTCTTTTTCAACTGCTCGGCTGTAAGTGTTTTATTTGTCATATTTTCACCCTGAATGTCTTTACTTCAAACGGCTTTATGCTGAAGGAGAAAGAATTGCCCTCTGCCATAATTTCCTCTTCGCCAACTTCCATCATATTACATTCAACTACCTTTATATTGTCACAAGGAAGTGTCATTGTAACATCACCCGAATGAGCAGATGTTTCATATACACGGATAATTATTCCGTCACCGTCCTGTGCAGGCTTCACTGCATCAATCATAACCTTATCGTCAGAAAGAGTGATGTATGAATACTCTGTTCTTTCACCCTTACCGTCAGCAACATAAACTGCCGTAAGAGGAATATTCTCCTTGAAGGCTTCCTTGACGGTATCTGCATCATCCCAACGGTTTTCGTGAGCATATACACCGTAACGGAATGTGGAAATTCCCTTATCTGCGGTAGCATCGGGAAGAATGGGAGCACGCATAAGTGTAATTCTCATTACATTTCCGTCTATATCGTAGCCGTATTTGCAATCATTGATAACAGAAACACCCATATCACCCTGAGAAAGGTCTGCCCACTTGTGAGCACATACCTCAAACATAGCCTTTTCATAGGAATTATTGGCATAAGTAGGTCTTTCAAGGGCTCCGTGAGCAATTTCACAGGTAGCAACACGGCTTCTGATATCCAGCGGGAATTCAGCCTTTAATACCTTTTCACGCTCGTGCCAATCAACTGTTGTATCATAAATGAGAGTCTCGGCATCGGCAGTAAGGGTAATATCCTGCATAATTTTTGACTTATTAAAGGAATACACCGCACGGATAACGGCCTTTACGGGAGTCTGTTCAACAAGCTCTACGGAATCTGCAGTATCCAGATACCACATCTTCATCTTATAGTCATTTTCAAGATTCCATGCACTTTCGTGAATAGGCTTGTCGTGTGAAACGGAAAGAAGATTTCCCTTGCCTGAAAGGATATTTCTGCCAAGCCTCTTGCTTATGAGAGCAGTAAGCTTTCCGTTTTCATCAAACTCTGCACGAAGATTTTTATTTTCGAGGAAATCCTTACCTGCAGTAACACAGTCAGCCTCAGCAACCGTTGCCGTAAGTCTGAATACCTTATAGCCCATAGGAGGCACATTTTCAGCAATGAATTCAATTCCGTTATCCTTAACGGCACTCTTCATCATATTTCCGCTGCAATCAGACACACAGTTTTTTTCTCCTGAAATTTCGACAGTAACGGGAGCAGTCACGGCAAAGGGAAGCATATTCCAGACAACAACACTGTCCTTACCCACACCCGCATTTACAGAAAGCACATCAAGTGCCTTTCCGATTATCTCGTTACCCTCTTTATTCATAAGATCATACTCTTCTCTGGTATTTACAAAAACCTCTTCAATGGAGGTACCGGGAAGAATATCGTGGAACTGATTCGTAAGAAGAAGCCTCCACAGCTTTTCAATACGGTTCTTATCATATAGACCTGCAATAAGTGTAAGCATTTCCGCGTTACGGAGCATATATTCGCCCTTACGGTTATTCTTCTTGACAAAAGCCTGGCTTGTAAAGGTTCCTCTGTGGTTTTCGTAGTACATTTCACCGTCCCAGACGGGAAGAGCATCAATATCCTTTTCAATTGCATGGAAGAAGTCATTTGCCTGTCCCATTTTTACCTTGGGAAGTCCGGGGAGCTTCTGAAATCGGCGTACCTTTTCAACCATATCAAAGGTACATCCGCCGCCGCCGTCACCGTAGCCGAACATACCCATTGATGCATCAACAAGGTCATTCTGGCGGTTAGTTTTTCTTGTCTGCTTCACATATTCTGCATCTGCTTCACCCTCATAGTGAACCTTCTGCATATATGCCAATACCTCGTCACCCGAGTGTGCGCGCCACTTGAATACACTCAACGGGAATTCGTTTGTATCGTTATACTGTAATTTTGAAGTAAGAAAATACTTCATACCCGATTTTTTGATAACCTGAGGAAGTGCTGCCGTAAAGCCGAAGCAGTCGGGAAGCCAGTAGATATCTGAAGAAATTCCGAATTCCTTCATAAAGAATTCTCTGCCGTAAAGCAGCTGTCTTATAAGGCTTTCACCTGAAGCAAGGTTGGTATCTGCCTCAACCCAGGTGTTACCCGTAATCTCCCACTGCCCGTTTTTTACAAACTTTTTTACATCCTCGTAAATTTCGGGATAGTGATCCTTTACATAGCTGTAAACTGCAGCCTGGCTCTGAGTAAATTTAAAATCGGGATATGACTTCATAAGGGACACATTATTTGAGAAGGTTCTTGCACACTTACGATGAATTTCCTTTACCGTCCACAGCCACGCAACGTCAAGATGTGAGTGACCGCAGATAATGACATCACCGGGAGTTGCATAATTAATTTTAGCAAGCTCCTCCCAGAGAGTCTTCTTCGCCTCAGGAATTGTTTCATAAAAGCGCTCTTTCCCGAAATCAAAATCAAGCTTATGAATAGCATTGTCAACCGCATTATAAATGCGCTTTCCTACATATTCATCCTCTGTCTGCTCATATACATCCCAAGCACAGTTGATATCATACCGGATGTCCTCTGCCGCCTCGTTGACTGCCCTGAAGCAGGCAGTATTCATTGTATATGTGATGGGCTTTTTTTCGGGGAAAGCAAAGTTGAAATATCCGCCTGAGTCAACAGCATTTTCAACCTGAATAAAAAGCTTTTCTCCGGTCTTCAGAGGTCTGTGGAAAAGAATATCGCTTCTGTAAACCCAGCCTGAGGCCTCTCGTGAGCTGACGGCACCAACAATTTCACCGTTAATACGGATGATAGCCTCACCGCCGAAATCAATTGTAAGGTAAACCTTTCTGTCGGCAAGACATTCGGGTACAATAAACTCATTTTCAAAATATCTTGTGGTGTCAAGAGTTGCGCTCCAACGGTCGCCAAGCCTCATTTTGTGCTTCGGAGCATCGTCAAGCTCTATTACCGCAGGTTCTGTGTGCACACCCGTATAGGAATCCCATTCGGGAATTGAAACCGCAGTCTCGGTAACGTAAGGGTCAAGCTGCTTTATAAGATTTTTAAGAACACGGGGATTAAAGGTATGATGAAGCATAAATAAACCTCCTTTTATTAATTCAATAATAACAAAAAATATATCTATATACAAGACAAAACTGCACCCCGTGTTAAAAATCGGAGCGCAGTTTTTTGGTTATTTTGTTATAAACATTTCGGATCATCCACGGTTCCGTAGATTTTTCAGGGATTTCCGGGAGGCTTATCCACGCAACAGCCGAATTTTCCTCTTCACAAATACAAAGCCTTTCGTTTTCATCCGCTTGAACTAAATATGTTACGTTATAATGCACG
>JAZRNB010000052.1:0-6511 GCA_045647985.1 Acutalibacteraceae bacterium | reverse complement strand
TGTGCTTCTCTTGTTTTAGCGATAGCTTCCTGAAGCGTTTCAACGCTATCTACAATTGCGTAATTTTTGGTTTCCATTTGTATCCTCCTAAAAAATTATTTACTTAAACTTATTTAATCTGATTATTCAAATACGCTAATGAAAGCGCCAGATTTTCATTTTCAAGAATTACCCCATCGGGTACATTCAACTTGCAAGGGGCAAAATTCAGAATTGCCACAATTCCGCATTGCACCATTTTGTCACATACTGCCTGAGCTGATCCTGCACCGACTGTGATAATACCGAGCTGTATGTTGTTATCTTTGCAAAAATCATCAAACTCATTTATAGGCTTAACTTTGATTTTTCCGGTTATGCTTATTTCCTTATCGTTGCTGTCAAAGGCTGCTGCAATTTTAATGCCGAATTTTTCAAATTCATCGTAATCAAGAAGTGCTTTACCGAGCTTACCTGCACCCACTAAAACTGCAAGTGCATAGTTGTTACCACCAAGACTGTTTTCAAGATTTTCAACAAGCTCTGATGTAAGATAACCAAGCTTCGGCTTTCCCGTACCGCTGATTGATGCAAGGTCCTTTCTAACCTGAACTTCGCCAAGTGAGAGCTTTCGTGCTATGGTCGTTGCGGATATGTATTCATATCGCTCTTGCGGTAATTCTTTAAGCAACTCTAAATATATCGGTATTCTGCTGAGTGTTGCTTTTGAAATGCCGTTTTTACACATAAGAACCCTCCCCGTCTGACTTCGTTAATAGTTTAACAAAACAATCGTATTTTTGGAATTCTTAAAACATATAATCGGTATTATCATTATCGATAACATCAATATCGATAAATAAAAACAAACCCGACCTCAATTAAGAGATCGGGTTCACAAGCCTTAAATTAAAGATATTTTCTTTTAGATTCACACAGCTCTGTAATAAACTGTCTATCGAGTTTCGATAATTTGTATCCATTTTTGTAAATCAGAACATCCTTATATGTTTTTTTATTATCCACACATTTTTTTTGAACAAGATTATATCTTTCTAAAAGACTCTCCGGAGCAGGGGAAACCCACATAAAGGTTTCAGGGTTGTTTGAAAGTAAATCAAACTGACTTGCTCTTTCAAATATAAATATACGGCGGTCAATGTTGTCGGGAAGTTCTTCCTTTACCACCTTTGAAAGCGGCATTGAAGGTACATATGGGTCAGCATGTGCTATTTCAATGTAATCTGCAAGGTCACCGAAAGTTATTTCTTCCTTTTTTGCCAAGGGACTGTCAGCACTCATTATCAGAGAATAAGAAAACTCCGTAATCAGCTCATAACAGAAACCTTTTTCTTCAAGCATTGATTTGAAATACTTATCATAATTCTCTGCATATCTTATAATACCGAGTTTGTAATCATGCTCAAGTATATTGCGGATTGTACGCTGAGAATTTGTTTCCTTGTAGAAAATTTCAGCAGGTTCTTTGGAAAGTGATTTTGAAAACTGCGAAAAAGCCTCTGAAATGTAACAAGCACGTGGAACGGAAATTGAAAACTTCTGCTTTTTCGAAGAACCTTTCTTGTAAAAGTTTTCAACCTCATCAATCTGACTGAGAATTCCTTTTGCATAGTTAATGAATTCTTCACCTTCAGGGGTGAGTTCCATCCCCTTTGCTGTACGATCAAAGATTGAGATTCCTATATCTGCTTCAAGTTCCTTAATAGAGCGGCTGACGTTCGGTGCAGCAATAAGCAACGTTTCCGCTGCCTTGTTCAGCGAACCGACTTTCGCAACCTCAACGGCATATTTCATATGTAAAATATTCATAACTTCACCTCGTTTAAAAGGTTTACTACATAATTATACACCTTGATGCTCTGATATTCAATAACTTTTAAAAATTAGTTTATTATTACGTAATTA
The DNA here is from genome assembly GCA_045647985.1 of Acutalibacteraceae bacterium. Lineage (GTDB taxonomy): Bacteria > Bacillota > Clostridia > Oscillospirales > Acutalibacteraceae > RUG806. The sequence continues at coordinate 4,606 of JAZRNB010000052.1, read as the reverse complement.
TTTAATCATTACACTGAATTTTAGTATTCAGATCAATATAATCTTGTGCTAATTGTAACGTCCCGGATAAGTTTTCGTCTGATTTAATACAAAGAACGCTTATAGTAGAGAATTTATTTTAAACAAATCTCACACCTCTCCATAATTTGATCAACATCATTATACCACCAAACAATAAATAATAAGCATATTTCATCTTCCTTAAAAAATGATAATTAAAATAATTTCAACAATAGTATCACAAAGTCAAAAATTCTGAACAGAACATTAACTATAGTTATTTGCAATAAGAAAGAATTATAAAGCCTGCACATTCGGCTATCCTTTATTAATCATCTGAATTGTCATTAAAGCAGCTCTCACCTTTTATCTTAAGTCTTTCGTTTTCGGGTAAGATTTCTTCTATGACTAACATATCACGCATAAAGCGCTCCCCTGAATCAAGTCTGCCGTCACCGTCAACATCAAACATTTCCTTAAAAAGCTCCTTACCGAATATACCCATAACTACCCATCCCAAAGAATAAATATTGTTTTACGGATATACAGTAGCACATACTGTGTCCGATAAATCGGACTTTTTGTTACTGTTAATATTTTTTCTTGCTAAATTTCAAAAATAATGATAAATTTAAATCAATAAATTGATTCATTATAAAATTTATGGAGAGATTTTTATGAAGCTGAAAACTAAAATAAAAATAGTTCTTGCAGTTATCCTATGTATTTCAGCCACGGCGGTTACGTTTGCCGTAATATTCAATTCAATGAAAGCAGGAGACATCGATATGATAGGAAATAATCACGAGAAAGCATTTGCAACAGAATATACAGAGTTAGTTCCTTATGCAAGAGAGCACGAGGATACACTCAGCTGGTTTGACGGTATGGTAACGGGCAACGGTGAAAACGGTGTTGTTGTGGCAGGCTCCCCTTACAGCGACAGCCTTATTTACAACAATATAAATTTCCTTATGCCCTCAAATGATCCCCGTTATACGCCCGATGAGGTTACGGGACAGCTTCACGATGCAAGACAGAATGTCATTAACGGTAATGCTGCCTGGGACTGTGACGGCAGAGAATCTACATATTTTTATGCTTATCATCCCTCACACGTACTTCGTATGGAAAGTACAAGACTTCCCTACTACAATTACATCCGCTGGACAGATTACGAAACTGCTGAGTTGGGCGTAAAATATTCTGACATACGCGGTGATTGGGAAAGAGTAACATTCTCTTCAAGAGAAGACAATGTCACAATCACAAAAATCACACAATCAAGCAAAAATGCAAAAATCAATATGACACTTTCACTTCAGGACTGCTGGTCGCTTCGAGGCTTCGGAGGCGGCGGTGAAAAGGATATGCACTATAAAAAGCTTGTTGACAGCGATGCTACATATATTGCCCTCATAGGTCACTACCCCGCTTACGAAAACAGTGAACTGAAGGATGGCGGCTTCTGCGGACTTACAAAGGTTATTGTTGTGGGCGGTACAAAGGAAAGAGTTGTGCTTGACTCTACCAACGACAGCGAAAATGTAGCAGTTGAACAGAATGCTGCAATTAAGATTTCCGATGCGGATGAAGTATATCTTATCACAAAATCCGACCGTACATACGATATGGGTAAATTTGAAGATTTCAGGGATAGTGAAAGCTATGAGCTTTTAGATGAGCTGAATACCTATACATCAGAGGTTGCCGAAAAGTACATGGTTGACGGTAAGTTCAGTTATGATAAGGCACTTGCCCCTCACGCTGAAAAGCAGTCTGCACTTTTTAATGCAGTTAAATTAGACCTTGGTGACGACGGTTATGAAAACCTTCCCAACGAGGAGCTTATAAAGCTTCAGCAGGAAAGCGAAACTCTTCTTCCCTCTCTCATTGAAAGAGCCTATAATCAGGGCAGATTCGCACAGATTTGCTGTGCAGGTACATCATTCCCCCGTCTTTGCGGTATGTGGACAGGTGAATGGAACTCAGGCTGGAGAGGCATTTACACAATGGATGCAAATGTAAATCTTCAGTCATCGGGTATGAATACGGGCAATATTTATGATGCAGGTGAAAGCTACATAAAATTTGTGCTCAAGCAGATTCCCGACTGGGAGGAAAATGCCGCAAAGACCTACGGTATGACGGATGCCATTCAGGTACCCGTAAATACCGACGGTGACAGAGCAATGATGGTTGAATACAGCCGTTGGTATCCCTTCCAGTATTGGAATGCAGGTGCTTCCTGGATGCTTCTCCCCATTTACGAATTCTGGCAGTGCTACGGCAATCAGGCTATCGATTATAACGGTGAAGAGCTTGACCTTGAAAAGGATGTGCTTCTTCCTCTTCTTACAAAGCAGGCTAATTTCTGGGAACAGATATGCACTCCCGAATACTACACAGATGTAAACGGTAAGGCTTGCTACAAAGAGGGCAAAACAGCTCTCGAAGAAGGAGAAAGATACCTCATTATCCCCTCTTACTCCCCCGAGAACTATCCCCTTGGTGATTATGATTCAACAATAACAGCAAATGCTACAATGGATATTGCCGCTGCCCGTGACGGTCTTCGCATGACAATAGACATTGAAAATACTGTTAAAGCAGAAGGCTACGAGGAAAGAATTGCAAAGTGGGAAAAGCTTCTTACTCTTCTTCCCCAGTATGAATATGATGATTCGGGTGCCCTTTGTGAATGGGCTATGACAGAATACCAGGAAAACAACAAGCACCGTCACATAAGCCACCTTTATCCTGCCTGGCCCGCATTTGAAACACAAGGCAACAAAGAGCTTATTGATGCCTGCAATCAGGCTATAGAAAACCGAAACAGAGAAAATGAAGGCGAAGACGATATCGCATCTCACGGTTGGGTACATAAGGCACTTGTTGCGGCAAGACTTAAAAATGCCGATTCCTGCTATAACTCCCTAATGGCTCTTATGTCTGACAACATCTATTACACCTCGATGATGACTGACCACAATACCCATGACGGTTGGGGTGTATTCTGCACCGACACAAGCATAGGTACAATCGGTATTATCGACGAAATGCTCCTTTACTCAAACACAGGTGTAATTGAAGCTTTACCCGCACTTCCCGATGAATGGAACGAGGGAAAAATTGAAGGCCTCAGAGCCCGTACAAATGCCGAGGTTGACATTGAATGGAACGAAGCTTCTGTCGCCCTTACAGTCACAAGCTACAAGGAGCAGACCATAAAAATCAGTGTCTATGGCGGTAAAGAGCAGATAGTTACATTCATCGCCGGTGAAACTAAAACAATTACACTTGAAAGATAATGCGGTCATAAAAAATACCGTAACACTGTTGGGATTACGCATAGTAAAACAAACCCCTTCTTGAAATTTAGGTTTATCAAAATAACTAAATAAATAGAAAAACTGCCTTGATTTTACCGGATTTCAAGGCAGTTTCTTGTAGTTTTATGAAGACGATTCGGGCAGTTTTTGTACCCCTTAAAAAGCACCGGAAAAACAGCAATTTTTTTACTGAAACAATCCATTTTTACAAAGGTTTAAAATAAAATTTCAAAGACTTATCACCTGAGTACCGTCCTTCATCATATAATGCCGAGAAATGCCTTCAGCAATTCCTCTTTGATTACCTCATGCCCTGCAGCTGTGGGATGGATGCCGTCAGCAGTCCAATGCTCCGTGTTGCCGTCGGAAATGAGGCCGTCGAATTTATCCTGAAGCGGAACAAAGGTAAAATTATAGTACTCTGCAACCTGCCTTGAGATTTCTGCACGCTCTCTTACATCTGCATTAAATTCATCCCATAATTCTTCGGTACACTTGCCCTTCAGGATAAACGGTTCAAGAATTATAATTTTAATGTCAGGTAAGCTTTCTCTTATTTCATCAATAAGCATACCGAAAATTTTTCTGAACTTTTCGGGGCTTACACCGCAATTCATAGTAAGCTCGTGAGAGACGTCGTTTACACCTATGAGAATTGACAAGAAATCGGGCTTCAGATTAATAATATCCTCCTTGATACGAGCATAAACGTCGGTTATTCTGTCTCCGTCCTTACCTCGGTTAAGAAAATTTATTTCACCCTTGTGATTCTTTTCAAATTCGGATGCCAGCATAAATGCGTAGCCGTGCCCCAGCCCGCTGTTAATCAGATTTTCATCATCTCTGTTTGCATTTGTTATTGAATCGCCCTGAAATAAAAATGTTTTCATAATAAACATCATCTCCGGATACGGATTTCTAAAGTTTTGGTAAAATAATTATATCACCCTGCATAACCCAAAAGCAACAAAATCCTGATTACATTGACATAATCCACGTCTTTACACTTTTCTCAATTCGTCTTTTCTTAGCCTGCTACAAATCAAATTTTGATAACAAGAAACAAACTCATAACATCGTAAATCGGAACTTGTTTTTTTGACCACAATTTTATATCTCGGGGTGTAGCGCGACTGGTACTGCGCGACATTTGGGATGCTGAGGCCGCAGGTTCAATTCCTGGCACTCCGACAAAAATTGCAGTTTCAGCCTTTGGCTTGTTACTGTTATTTTTCATGCTACAATAATAAAACTCTATTGCAAAAGCATTATTT
>JAZRNB010000051.1:0-9288 GCA_045647985.1 Acutalibacteraceae bacterium | reverse complement strand
AAGTCAAATATAGTATTAGCGAGCAAAAATGATTAACAAATAGATATTTGCCGGAATATTATTAAAAATTCCGAATTAATTTTCATTTGAGATTTTCATGATTGCATCAAAAATCCTTGTTTTTTACCGCTCACTATTACTTCTTACTTACCAAAAATCCTGAATGCGATTTTAGTGAAGAGTGAATAGTGAAAAGGTAATAAATAAAAATCCTGAACGCTTTCGCATTCAGGATTTTTGGTGGGAGAAGGTGGATTCGAACCACCGAAGTGGTTGACAACAGCTTTACAGTCTGCCCCCTTTGGCCGCCCGGGAATTCTCCCATATATAAAAATGGAGCTGGTGGACGGACTCGAACCCCCGACCTGCTGATTACAAATCAGCTGCTCTACCAACTGAGCTACACCAGCGTGTTCTCTTGAAGAACGCTTAATAAATATATCACAAGAACTCGGATATGTCAATAGCTTTTTTTGATTTTTTTTGAAAAATTTTATATTAAAGGGAAATGCAATTTCTGATGCTTTTTGTCATAATAAAAAGTATATTTGCTGTAATTAAATTTTTATGCTCTTAGTTTTTTGCTGTTTTATAAAAGCCAAGGCAGCAGAAGACGTGTTTGTATTTGCATAAAAAGAGAAGCACAAAGCCGCCGAAAAGTGATATAATCCCCCTAAAGCTGTCTTGAAATCTTTTTGTTATTTCAAGTGTCTGTTTTAAGGGGATTATATCAAAATACGGTTTGTGCTTTTGTTTGTTTTTATGATGTGTATGATAAAATGAGTGTATTTACTATCAGTTTGGTTGTTTCCGTAAGAGATGTCATATTGAAGTTTGCGTACGAGTCATTCACCGTATGTATCTGTGATGGTGCTGCAAGTCCGTAATCAGAATACGGCGAGCGGTTATAGTCAATTTCTCTCCATGAAAGGGTTGCTGCAGGGATGCCTGCTCTTTCAAAGGGGATGATATCATTAAGACCGGCTGCGACGGTTGTATAATATTTTTCCTCGCCCAGATTGCCCAGATAAGTTTTGGCAAGATCAACGGCAGCACTGACTTCATTTTTTTCTGTTACATCAATATAATTGGAATTTGTGCTGAGGCAGAGCATTCTTCCGCCACCGAGCACGGAGTTTCCTGCCATGTCAACATTTAATACGGATAATCTGCTTTTCTCATTATCCGTAAGAGTTGAAAGGTAATGATAAGCGCCGAAATAACCCATCTCCTCAGCAGAGAAGAATGCCACGCGAAGCTCTGTTTCAAAATTTATTGCATATTCCCTGAGAAGCTTTACCGTATGGAGAAGTGCGGCAACGCCGGAGCCATTGTCAATTGCACCTTCTGAACCATGCCAGTTATCGTAGTGCGCACAGAGAAGAAGGATGTTCCCCTCAGGTTTGCTTTCGGTCAGTGTAGCAATTACATTCTGGGTGCCTGTTCCGTTATATGTAAAATTCTGTATTGCAGGGGCAAAGCCTGCATTTTTCAATTCATTGAAAATATAATCCGCGGCTTTTTTGTTGGTTTCAGGGAAAAAAACAGAACGGGAGCCCATACCGCAAAGCTCCTTCATTAATCGGCTGAGTTCTTCCTGTGATACATTTGCTGTTACTTTGTTTGCGGCAGCCTCTGCGATTTCGGGGCTCAGCGCGGAGCTGTCAAGTCCCACGGAAAGCCGGAGGGCAGTTCGTGCATCTGCTGCTGTCATTTTATCATCATAATCCACATCAAAAATATACTGCATAAGACGGGGTGGTTGTTCAAGCCCTACCGTGCAGCGGATGATAAGTCTTGCATCGTTTGCGGTTATTTTCCCGTCCATATCCGCATCCCCCCTTTGGGGAATTACAAGCCCCAGAGCAGAAGAGTGTATAGCGCTGAACAGAATGAGCACTGTCGCAATGAGTATTGAAATTATCTTTTTCATATCACTTTTCTCTTTCTTGCACCAAATATGGGACAAGTATATCACATAATTGCAGATAAATCAATCGACACAAAAAGAAAAAGTTATATAATGTACTTTATAAAGGGTTTTTTTGTTGATTTTAAAAAATCTATATGATATACTTCATTATGTATAAATATTTAAATGAAAAGAGTGTTAAAATGAATACAAAAGCTTTCGAAACTTACGAATCCGATGTGCGTTCATATTGCCGCAGTTTCCCCACTGTTTTTACTAAAGCTAAGGGGGCTGTTATGACAGATGAAGACGGAAAGGAATATATAGATTTCTTTGCAGGTGCAGGTGCTCTCAACTACGGTCACAATCCCGATTGTATGGTTGATAAGATAGTTGAGTATCTTAAGAATGACGGCATCGTTCATTCAATGGATATGTATACAGCTCCCAAGAGAGATTTTATTGAGTATTTTCAGGAAAACATTTTAAAGGCAAGAGGTTTTGATTATAAAATTCAGTTCGCAGGACCTACAGGTACAAATGCAGTTGAAGCAGCCCTGAAGCTTGCAAGAAAGAACAAGGGCAGAGAAAATATTTTTGCATTTATGGGTGCTTTTCACGGAATGACTCTCGGTGCTCTTTCCCTGACAACAGATGCTTCTTCCCGTCAGGGTGCAGGACAGTGTCTGGGAAATGTTACGCATATTCCGGCTCCCTATATGTTCGGCGGATTTGATTCCATCGGATATATGGAAACAATTCTTACAGATGACCATTCAGGTATTGAAAAGCCTGCAGCAGTAATCCTTGAATGTGTTCAGGCTGACGGTGGTATATATGCATTTGATGCAGATTTCCTTAAGGCATTAAGTGAACTCTGTACAAAGCACGATATCCTCCTTATTGCCGACGAAATCCAGGTAGGTAATGCAAGAACAGGTACATTCTTCTCCTTTGAAAAGGCAGGTATCGTTCCTGATATTGTTACTCTTTCAAAGTCAATCGGCGGCTGCGGTATGCCTCTTGCTCTTGTGCTTTTCAAGAGAGAGCTCGATATCTGGACTCCCGGTGAGCATACAGGTACATTCCGCGGAAACCAGCTTTCTCTTATTGCAGGTAAAGAAGGTCTTCGCAAGATTGCAGAGGAAAATGTTGAGGCAGAAGTTGTAAGAAAGGGACAGATAGTTTCCGATTTCCTTACAAAGGAAATACTTCCTCTTGATGAGAGAATTTCCTTCAGAGGTGTAGGTCTTATCTGGGGTGTTGATTTCTCAAGGTTCACAGAGGATATGACAAAGCCTCTTATTGCAGAGTGCTTCAATGGAGGACTTATAGTTGAAAGAGTAGGCAGAGACAATAATGTGCTCAAGCTTATGCCCCCTCTTGTAATAGAAGACGAAAAGCTTCTTAAGGGACTTGAGATTCTCAAGGAAAGTATAAAAGCAATACTTTAAGTAAGATGTGCTGCAGGGATTTCCCCTGCAGCTGTTGTTGAATAAAGGACAGATATTTATATGAAGAAAATAAGATTTTTTATAGCATTAATGATGGCAAAGCTTGCAAGATTCCTGCTGAAGCTGCTCGGCAGAAATGCAACATATCTGCCTGGTGAGGTTGCACTTAAAATTTCAAAGGATTTTTTGGGACATCTTACTCTTCCCGCAACGGTAATCTGTGTTACAGGTACTAACGGAAAGACAACAGTCAGCAATCTTCTGACCTCGATTCTCACAAAAAACGGCTATTCCGTCACTAATAATTCCTTTGGCTCAAACGTGCAGGCAGGTGTCGCAGCTGCACTTCTGGCTGACAGTAATATTTTCGGTAAATCAAAAAAGGATATCGCTGTGCTTGAGGTGGACGAGCGTTCCTCACTTCTTGTTTATCCTTATATCAAACCCGATTATCTTGTTGTAAACAATATTATGCGTGACTCCATAAAGAGAAATGCACATACGGGCTTCATCAGCTATATCATTTCTTCTGCACTTCCCGAAAAGACTAAGCTTGTGCTCAACGGTGATGACCTTGTTACATCAACTCTCGCAGCTCAGTGCAAGGAGAGAATTTATTTCGGACTTGATGCCGAAAAGCCCGAAGTCAGTGAAAAACCCTTCCTCAGTGACATTGTTTACTGTCCCGATTGCGGTGCACTTCTTCAGAGTGAATATCTCCGTTATAATCATATAGGCAGAATGTACTGTCCCTCCTGCGGCAGAAAATCTCCTGAAAGAGATTATCTGTGCACCGTGGTGGATCGTGAAAATTCTAAGTTTACCGTATCGCTTAAGGGAAAAGAGCATACCTTTAACCTTATCAACGATAATATTGTAAACATATTCAACTTTACAGGGGCTATTGCTATACTTTCGGAAATAGGTCTCAGTGTTTCTCAGATTGAAAAGGGATTTTCGGAATCTGAAATAGTAAAATCCCGTTTTGATACAATGACGGCAGGAAAGCTGAATACAACCTTTATTATGGCAAAGGGGCAGAATCCCATAGCCTGTGCAAGATGCTTCAGCTATGCAGCATCAATACCTAAGGAAAACAAGCTTCTGCTTGTTGATATTGATGATCTGCACGACAATATCGGTGAAAGCGAAAGCACCTGCTGGCTTTATGACTGTGATTTTTCATATCTTGCTGATGACAGCATTTCGTGTATTATTTTTACAGGTCCCCGTTGCCGCGATCAGCTGCTTCGTGCAGTTCTTGCAGGGGTAAATAAGGACAAAATTATTCTTGAGCCCGATGTTTCAAAGGCAGTAAGCCGTATTGATACAGAAAAATATTCCGACGTTTTCGTGTTGTACGAATTATACCGTCAGCCTGATGCTGATAAGATGAAAATTCAGATTAAAAACTTAGGGGAGGGAACAAAATAATGACAGTTGAAATTCTTTTTCCCGAGGTGTGCGGTCTTTACGGAGATGCACAGAATTACGAATATCTTAAAAAATGCCTTCCCGAGGCCGAATTCATTGTAACAGATCTTCTTTCAACGCCTTACTTTTTTGATAATACTCCCGATATTATATGTATCGGCTCTATGAGTGAGGATATGCAGAGAAAGGTGCTTGAAAAATTTATGCCTCAAAAAGAGAGGATAAATGAGCTTATTGAAAATGGAACGGTTATTCTTGCAACGGGTAATTCCGCTGAGCTTTTCTGTGAAAAAATAGAATATATCACAGAAAAGAAAGACGCAAAAGGACTGGGAGTTTTTCCTCTTACGGTAAAGACAGACCTTTTCAAGAGATATAACGGTAAGGTATTAGGAGAGTGTGAAGGAATTGAAATTGTTGCCTTCCGTTCTCAGTTCAGTTTTATTTACGGTGATAATTCGTCCTGTTATTTCCTTAAAATGATAAGAGGTGACGGAATAAATAAGGAAAGCAAGTTTGAGGGTATGAGAAAGAATAATCTCATCTGTACTACCTGTCTCGGTCCCATACTTCCTCTTAATCCATTGTTTACGGAATATATAATTTCCCTTGCAGGCGGTACTGAAAAGGCAGCCTACAGAGAAGAAGCAATGTCCGCATATAAAAAGAGACTTGAAGAATTCAAGGATCCGAAAATAAAATTCTGACAAAAAAGGGCTGTAAAAACGAAAGTTTTTACACCCTTTTCCATATTTATTTAAGATCTCTGGCTTTTTTGAGCTTTTCTTCAAGCTCTACAACTGCCCGAAGGTCACCGTCAGATGCTGCAAGAGAGGCTTCCTTTCTTCTTGCAAGAAGCTCTGCATACATCTGCTCCTTCTTTTTGCCGTGAAGATCATAGAAGAGCATTGGAATAATTCCCAGAGTTCCTGTTGCGGCAGGAACGATAGTGAACATTGCGAAAAGATAGAACTTAACATAGTCAGGCTGTTCCTCGCCCTTTGTATAGGCATTCTGATCGTAGCCTACCATTTTCTTGAGGGCAGTTGTAACAACACCGCTGACAGAGCCGGAAAGTTTTGCTGCAAGTCCCTTTGCAACAGATGTCATAGCCTCTGTTCTGTAGCCGTTTTTCCATTCGCAGTAGTCCATTGATTCGTTATAAAGCTCAGTTCCTATAACTGACATAAGTCCGTAGAATATCGTCCAGATGAGCTCCCAGAGTGCCATTGCAAAGAACATAGGAAGCTTCTTTCTGTAAAGACCGCCTTTGAAGGTTTTGGGATTGAAGCCGATGCAGCCGAACAGGAATACAAAAATGTGAAGGAAGTGGCTGATGTTACGGCTCACAATATAAAGAAGACGGGAGGAGAACTTTCTTCTGAACCAGGGAACGAAGGAATATGAAACGGGAGACAGAGGAGCCGCAGGAAGACCTGCAACAAGTGTCATTGAAGCAAAGTGCAGAACATCTATGTAATAATCCTGTTTGCTTCCTGAAATACCGAAGTTTGCAAGAAAATCTGAGAGAGTCAGGAGAAGCATAGGCTTGTTGTTTGCAATTGAACGCAGCGAATCCCTGATGCTGGGAGTTTTAACCGACTGCATAATTCTTTCCTTTGAGTTCATGAAAAACCAGAAGGACATTACAGAAGAAATAATGGTGGTTGCGGCACCCATACCGACGAAAGCACCCATAAGCTGATTTTCGTGTGACATTCCGTTCTTGAAAACCTTATTGTCAATAAGGTCCAGAAGAATTGTCATTCCGTGCTCGGGGAGCTTTTCTCCGAAGAAGCCCGATGCGAAGTTCGCCAGGGTAATAAGTCTCGTTCTGTCAACAGGGTGCGGTGTTATTGTTGCAAGCATACCTGTTCTTGCAATGTTCTGGAATGTGCTTACGCCCTCACGGAGAATTTCAAGTGTCAGATAGAAAATGAATTTTCCGACAGACATTGCAGTTGTGCCTTTGAAGAGAATAGGCATAAACCAATAAAGCAGTGTTGCGATACAGCCGGGAATAGCAAGACCTAAAAGATAGGGCCTGAATTTACCCCAGCGGGTTCTTGTCTTTTCAACAATTGCAGCTGTGAAAATATCATTTATAATATCCCATATGCTGTTTACTGTTTTTACTATTGTCTGATAACCGAGGTCGATTTTTACAATGTTTGTAATGAATCTTGTTGAGTAGGTGTTGATGTTAAGACTTTGTGCAGCGTCCCACAGAACAAAGCCTGCAGTTTCTTTTCCGCCGACATACCGTCTGTTTTCATAAACATACCCCATATTCTCATCGGTATAAGCGGTATTTGCGGTAGTGTTTTCTGTCAAAAAAATCATCTCCCTTTTCCCTTTTTATTAATTTTATCATAAATATATATGCCAATTCAATTGAGCTTTTCTACAAAAAAATAAGCAACAGGTTGACAATATGCAAAAAAACCGTCCTCCGCGATAACGGGAGGACGGATATTTTCAGCTTGATAATTATCTTGAAACTTTGCTTTCCTTAAGCTTTTCTTCCATTTCTCTGATGGCATCAAGGTTATCCTCGGAAGCAGCTGTACAAGCATCCTTACGACGCTGAAGCAGTTCAGCATACATTCTTTCCTTCTTCTTGCCGTGAAGATCATAGAAGAGCATTGGGATAACACCGAATGAGCCTGTGATAACAGGGATAATTGTGAACATTGCGAAGAGGTAGAACTTAACATAGTCAGGCTGCTCCTCACCCTTGGTGTAAGCATTCTGGTTGTAGCCTACGAACTTCTTGAGAGCTGTTGTAACAACACCGCTTACTGCCTGTGAAACCTTAGCTGCAAGACCCTTTGCAACTGATGTCATAGCCTCTGTTCTGTAGCCGTTCTTCCATTCGCAGTAGTCCATTGATTCGTTGTAAAGCTCTGTTCCGATAACAGACTTAAGACCGTAGAAGAGAGTCCAGATGAGCTCCCATGTTGCCATAGCAACAAGCATAGCCCACTTGTTTCTGTAAAGACCGCCCTTCATTGTCTTGGGATTGAAGCCGATACAACCGAAGAGGAATACGAATACATAAAGAATGCTGCCTATTTCATTACTTACGATATAAAGAACACGTGAAGAAAATCTTCTTCTGAACCAGGGAACGAATGAGAACGAAACAGGTGACAGGGGAGCTGCGGGAATACCTGCAAGCATTGTCATTGAAGCAAAGTGAAGAACATCTATGTAGTAGTCAGACTTACTGCCCGAGATGCCGAAACCGGCGAGGAAATCAGCAAGCGTCATAAGAAGAACGGGCTTGTTGTTAACAATGGATTTGATCGAATCCTTTATGCTGGGAGTCTGGACAGACTGCATAATTCTTTCCTTAGAATTCATAAAGAACCAGAAGGACATACCTGAGGAAACAAGTGTTGTGAATGTACCCATGCCTACGAAAGCCATAAGGTACTGTGCTTCCTTGCCGCTCTTGCCTGCCTTGAAAACATTGTTATCAATAAGGTCAAGGATAACTGTCATAATCTGTTCGGGAAGCTTTTCACCGAAGGTGCCCGAAGCAAAGTTTGCAATGGTGATAAGTCGCGTTCTGTCAACAGGGTGCGGCGTTATGGTTGCCAGCATACCTGTTCTTGCAATGCCCTGGAAGGTGCCGACACCTTCACGGAGGATTTCAAGAAGAACATAGAAAATAAACTTACCTACAGACATTGCGCTTGTGCCCGAGAAAAGAATGGGCATAAACCAGTAAAGAAGTGTTGCAATACAACCGGGAACTGCAAGACCCAGAAGATAAGGTCTGAACTTACCCCAACGGGTTCTTGTCTTTTCAACGATTGCTGCCATAAAAATATCGTTAACAATATCCCATACACTGTTGATTGCCTTCTGAATAGTCTGGTAACCAAGGTCTATTTTAACGATGTTTGTTATGAATCGAGTGGTGTATGTGTTGATATTAAGGCTCTGTGCAGCGTCCCAGAGCACGAAACCTACAGTTTCCTTTGTGCCGACATAACGTCTGTTTTCATAAACGTAGCCGAGCTGTTCGTCAGTAAACTGCTGCGCGGTGTTATTTGTGTCTGCCACCGATATCCCTCCAATTTTCAGAATTGTACCAAGTAATAATAACACATTAAATATATTATTGCAAGGACAAGGCACCCAAAATACAATTTTGGTGAGTTTTTAACAAATAAAATGCATCTTTTTTGTCGGAAAAAAACAATTTAAAAAGGTGTTGACAAACGGAAATTCTTCTGTTATAATGTCCGAGTAAATAAAGCAGACCGGTTGTCTCACCCTGCGAATTTCGTTTTTCAGGGTAAATAGTTCAGAGTTTTCAGAGCATAGTCTTTTATTCTGTAATTATGTGCGGACAATTTCGGTTGTCCGCATTATTTTTGTATTTTATTTTGGAGGTGCTTGTTTATAGCTACTAAGGAACTTCAGATCAATGAGGAAATCAGAGATAAAGAGGTCAGAGTCATTACTGATGACGGT
>JAZRNB010000050.1:0-17780 GCA_045647985.1 Acutalibacteraceae bacterium | reverse complement strand
AATATGTGGAGAATGAGCGGAGATTTCTGGGACACATCCGAGGCACTCGATAAGATGTTTGACCTTTGCTTCAACTGGTACCCCCATACAGCCGAAGGTTGCTATCCCGACTGCGATATGCTCCCCCTCGGCATAATTCAGCTGACAGAGGAGCTCCCCCAATACCGTGCAAGAAAAACAAGATTCACAAAAGCCGAGCAGTATATGGTTATGAATCTCTGGTGCATTTTCCGTTCTCCTCTGATGTTCGGCGGTGAAATGACTATGATGGACGATTTCACACTTTCACTTATAACAAATAAAGAGCTTCTTGACATAAATGCATATTCAACGGACAACCGCCCCCTCGTCTGGGACGGAAAAACCGCTGTATGGACCTGCAGGGACAAAAACGGCAAAAATGTATTTGCATTCTTTAATCTTTCCGATGAGAAAACAGAAATTTCTCTCGAAAATACGGCTGCAGATGTTGATTCCTTCGGAGCTCTGCGCGATATATGGACAGGTGAAAAAATAACTGCAGATAAAATCCTTTCCGTTACCTTTGAAGGCAGAGGAACAAGAATGTTTGTAACTGAATAAGGAGAAAATATGTACTATTTAGGAATTGACCTCGGTACCTCAAGCGTAAAGCTTCTTTTGTCCGATGAAAAGGGCAATATAATAAAAACTGCATCAAGAGATTATCCTCTTATTTTCCCCGCTGACGGCTGGTCTGAGCAGAATCCCGCTGACTGGATTGAGGGTACCCTTTCCGCCCTCTGTGAGATAACAGAAGGCATTGATAAAGCTCTTATCAGGAGTATCGGTGTTGCGGGACAGATGCACGGTCTTGTAATCCTCGATGAAAATGACGAGGTTATCCGCCCTGCAATTTTATGGAATGACGGCAGAACGGAAAAAGAGGTGGAATACCTTAATAATGTCATCGGAAAAGATACTCTGTCGGAATATACCGCAAACATTGCCTTTGCAGGCTTTACCGCACCGAAAATTTTATGGGTACAGAATAACGAGCCCGAAAATTTCAGAAGAATAAGAAAAATTATGCTCCCCAAGGACTACATAAATTATGTCCTGACAGGGGTTCACGCCTGTGATTACTCCGATGCATCGGGTATGCTTCTGCTTGATGTAAAGAATAAGTGCTGGTCAGAGGAAATGCTTAAAATATGCGGCATTACAAAGGATGTTATGCCTTCTCTTTTCGAAAGCTATGAGGTTATCGGAAAGGTTAAGGAGGAATTCTGTCTTCCCTCAGCTTTGGTTGTGGCAGGTGCAGGTGACAACGCTGCAGCTGCTGTCGGCACGGGCACTGTAGGAAACGGTAAGTGCAATATTTCCCTGGGCACCTCAGGTACGGTTTTTATTTCAAGTAAAAGCTTCTCCGTTGATCCCTTCAATGCACTTCATTCCTTCTGCCACGCAGACGGCAGATATCACCTTATGGGCTGTATGCTCTCAGCGGCTTCCTGCAACAAGTGGATGTCGGAAGAGATTCTGAAGGAGAACGATTTTGCACTTCTTCAGAAGAATATAAAAGAGGATATGCTCGGTAAAAACACAGTATACTTCCTTCCCTATCTTATGGGTGAGAGAAGTCCCATAAATGACACGGATGCAAGAGGTGTATTCTTAGGAATGACTCTCGATACAAAACGGGAGGATATGGTTCTTTCCGTTCTTGAGGGTGTTTCCTTTGCCATAAGAGATTCCTTTGAGGTTGCAAAGGCATCAGGCATTGAAATCACAGAAAGCTTCCTTGTAGGCGGCGGTGCAAAAAGCCCCTTATGGAGACGAATTCTTGCAAATGTCTTAGGTATTAAGCTTAATATATTAAAAACCGAGCAGGGGCCCGGAATGGGTGCCGTAATTCTCGGTATGGTCGGAACGGGACTTTACACGACAGTTGATGAGGCAGCTGCTGCGCTTTCGGATATTGCACAGACAATTTCCCCCGAGGAAGAGCTTGCTTCTCTGTATGAAGAAAGATATAATAAGTACAGACAAATTTATCCTGCTCTTAAAAATGTATTCAAATCCATTCGTTAAGGAGAAATTAAAATGAGTGAAATTTTCAGAAATATCAACACAATAAGGTACGAGGGACCCTCTTCAAAAAATCCTCTTGCTTTCAAGTTCTATGATCCCGAAAAGGTTGTTCTCGGCAAGAAAATGAAGGAGCATCTCCCCTTTGCTATGGCTTGGTGGCACAATCTCGGTGCTGCGGGTACCGATATGTTCGGCAGAGACACAGCTGACAAATCCTTCGGTGCTGAAAAGGGTACTATGGCTCACGCATTTGCAAAGGTTGATGCAGGCTTTGAATTTATGCAGAAGCTTGGCATTGAATATTTCTGCTTCCACGATGTTGACCTTGTTCCCGAGGCAGATGACATCAAGGAAACAAACAGAAGACTTGATGAAATTTCAGACTACATTCTCGGTAAAATGAAGGAAACAGGCATCAAATGTCTTTGGGGTACTGCAAATATGTTCTCAAATCCCCGTTTTATGAACGGTGCAGGAAGCACAAGCTCCGCAGAGGTTTTCTGCTTTGCAGCAGCTCAGATCAAAAAGGCTCTTGATATCACCGTAAAGCTCGGCGGAAAGGGTTATGTTTTCTGGGGCGGCAGAGAAGGCTACGAAACACTTCTCAACACAGATATGAAATTCGAGCAGGACAATATTGCACGTCTTATGAAAATGGCTGTTACCTACGGCAGAAGCATCGGCTTCACAGGTGACTTCTATATTGAACCCAAGCCCAAGGAGCCTATGAAGCATCAGTACGATTTTGATGCTGCTACAGCTATCGGCTTCCTTCGTCAGCACGGTCTTGATAAGGATTTCAAGATGAATATTGAGGCAAACCACGCTACTCTTGCAGGACACACCTTCCAGCATGAGCTCAGAACCTCTGCAATAAACGGAATGCTGGGCTCCATTGATGCAAACCAGGGCGACCTGCTTCTGGGCTGGGATACTGATGAATTCCCCTTTGATGTATATGAGACAACAATGTGTATGTACGAGGTTATCAAAGCAGGCGGTCTTACGGGCGGCTTCAACTTTGATGCTAAAACAAGGCGTCCCTCAAACAAATATGAGGATATGTTCGAAGCATTTATTCTCGGTATGGATGCCTTTGCACTCGGTCTTATAAATGCCGCAAAAATCATTGAAGACGGCAGAATTGATGAATTCGTTAAGAATAAGTATGCTTCATTCACTGACGGTATCGGCAAGAAAATAGTTGACGGTGAAGCTACTCTCCAGGAGCTTTCTGCATATGCAGAAAATCTCGGAAGCACCGATATTCCCTGTTCGGGCAAGCAGGAAAGACTTCAGGGAATACTCAACAGCATAATGTTCGGCGCATAATCCTGAGACAATATTTAAGGGGTTCAGCAGGCTTTAGCCTGTATGAACCCCGTTTTCTTTTTTTCTTTTACAGATTCCGTGTTTTTATAACTTTTTTTCTTTATTTCCGTCACGCTGAACACTAACCGACTGTTCAGCCGACTGCAGGCAAAAATCCGACCGACTGCTCAGCCGACTGTTCTGAGTTTTCTCAACCGACCGAAAAGCTTCGGAAACCGTTGATATATAAGGCTTCACGGTACCCGAAGTATTTTTCTTCAGCCGACTGTTCTGAGCTTTCGTAACCGACTGTTCAGCCGACCGACCGCAAAATTTCAACCGACTGCTCAGCCGACCCTTTATATATAGAATAAGGAATAAGAAAAAAGATAAGAATAAAGATACAGAATAAGGATAAGGAATAAAGAGAAAAAGGACAGGAATAACAATACGGAAAAAAGAGAAAAAAGACCTTTTTCTGTAAAATTAAAATAAAGAAAGTTGTATTTTTTATGCTTAATTTATTGCCGTCTTATTCTGTTTTCTTAAATGTCCGTATATTATTTATTGCTGTCTGCATTGTAATACATAATTTGCAGACTGTAAGCATAATAACAACACTTTCAAGCTCTGTTTTCCTTGCTTTTTATCTGAAATATCTTATTTCCCCCGGTGACGGCTTTTCTTCAGAATAATCAACAATTATCAGCTTGATTTTGTGTCTGTCGGGAATAATATTCTTTATGTACACCGCAGCGGACATTCCCTCTTTTACATCGGGGTTATATTCGGCAAGGCCTGCAAGATTGGGAGTGAGCTCAATAAAAACTCCGTAGCTTTCCACACTTCTGATAATTCCGGGAACTGTCTCGCCTACACGGAAAAGCTCTGCATTCTCTTCCCAGGTACCGAGCAGCTCCTTATGGGAAAGTGTAAGGCGGCCGAGGCTGTCTCTTCCAGAAACCACACATCTTATGGTCTGCCCTATAAAAAAACGGGCCGAGGGATGAGGAATACGGGACACGGAAATTGCCTCTATGGGAAGAAGTGCGGTAAGTCCGGCACCGATATCACAGAACGCTCCGAAATTTTCCATATGAGTAACTTTCACTTCAATTATACTACCGATATCAAGCTTATCGGAAAACTCCTCTATTGCCCTTTTTTGAGCCCTTCTGCGGGACAGCACGGCATACAGTTTCCCGTCCTCGCCCTTTCTCAGCTCATCTATAACAAAGCACACACTCTTTCCCACTCGGGAAATAAGCGCTATGTCCCTTATATATCCCTCTTCAATGCCCACAGCACCCTCGTTACGGGGAATTATTCCCTTCATAACACCAAGATCAACGTGGAGATTATGCTCTTTATCACAAAGGGTAACCCTGCCCTCAAGTACCTGGCCCTTTCCCATCGCCTCTTTTATCCCCTGAAGCGATGACAAAGCCGATTTGTTGGCGGCAGTACCCGTAAGCGTTCCTTCGGGACAGAAATCTCTCATATATTTTCTTCCTTTCAAAATGGTCTTTGTAACATTCATATTCAGAGGAAGAGAAAATATTCCCGTAAAGACTCTTTGAAATCCGAATTTGCTTTACTTTAAATATTTATTGTGATATATTGTAATGTGGGTAGGTGGCATATATGGATATAAGACTTAATGACATACTTGAAATGAAAAAACAGCATCCCTGCGGCGGTAAAAGCTTTCTTGTGCTGCGTGTAGGAATGGACTTCAAGCTGCGCTGTACCACCTGCGGCAGAGAGGTTATGGTGCCCCGTGTAAAGACGGAAAAGCACATAAAAAAGGTAATCCGTGACGGAGAGCCCGTATAAATTCTGATTTTTCGATCCTGAAAACTGAAGAGTTGCAGGAACGGAAAATTTAATCTGATATACTTTTTTGGAGATATAATGACAGATAAGCTTAATAAGCTCGAAGAGAGATTCGAGGAAATAAACAATCAGCTCTGCTCCCCCGAGGTTGCCTGTGACATTGAAAAAAGCACGGCACTTATGAAGGAGCTGAAAACAATAACTCCCGTTGTGGAAAAATTCCGTGAATATAAGGAAAATGCGGCTGCCGCGGAGGAAGCAAGGGCGCTTCTTGATGAGGGCGGTCTCGATAAGGATTTCAGAGAGCTTGTTTTTGAGGAGTTTGAGGCTGCACGAGAGGCTGTTGAGAGAAATAATGAGGAATTAAAGATTCTTCTTCTCCCCAAGGATAAAAATGACGATAAAAACGTAATTGTTGAAATAAGACAGTCGGCAGGCGGTGAGGAAAGCGCTCTTTTTGCCGCCGTGCTTTACAGAATGTACTCTATGTATGCAGTCACAAAAAACTGGAAAACGGAAATTATGAACTCCAACCCCACAGATCTCGGAGGCTTCAAGGAAATCAGCTTTATGATTTCGGGTGAGGGAGCATATTCCCGCTTCAAATTCGAAAGCGGTGTACACCGCGTACAGAGAATCCCCGTAACCGAGTCAAACGGTAAGATACAGACATCAACCGTCACCGTTGCCGTGCTTCCCGAGGCAGATGAGGTGGATGTTGAAATAAACCCCGCCGATCTGCAGATAGATACCTTCCGTTCATCGGGAGCAGGCGGTCAGCACATAAATAAAACAGAATCTGCAATAAGAATCACCCATATTCCCACGGGCACCGTGGTTGAGTGTCAGGACGAAAGAAGTCAGCACAAGAATAAGGACAAGGCTATGAAGATTCTCCGTTCAAGAATTCTTGAAAGAGAAATTGAGAAGCAGGCTTCGGAAATTGCAGGTGAAAGACGGCTTCAGGTAGGCACGGGCGACAGAAGCGAAAGAATAAGAACCTATAACTTCCCCCAGGGAAGAGTAACCGACCACAGAATAAGTCTTACATTATATAAAATCGAGCAGATAGTGAACGGCTCCCTTGATGAGCTTCTTGATGCTCTCATTACCGCCGATACGGCAGACAGACTTAATGCAGGAAAAAGCGACGATTAAAATATGAACACAAGGCTTTATAAGATTTCCGATACGGAAAAGCAGAAAAAAGAAATTGAAGAAATTGCCGCACTCATAAAAAGCGGCGAGGCTGTAGCCATTCCTACGGAAACTGTCTACGGCATAGCTGCCGACTGCTTCAATGAGAAGGCTGTTGAGAAAATATTCCTTGCCAAGGGCAGGCCTACCGATAATCCTCTTATAGTTCACATAGCACATTTCCATGAGATATATTCTCTCGTTGAGGAGGTTCCCGAAAAGGCAAAGCGCCTTGCGGAGAAATACTGGCCCGGACCTCTTACCGTAATTCTTCCGAAAAAGAGCACGGTTTCCGACAGAGTTTCGGGAGGACTTCCCACGGTAGCGGTGCGTATGCCCGCACACCCCGTTGCAAAGGCAATAATCGAGGCTTCGGGAGTGCCTCTTGCAGCACCGAGTGCAAACATTTCGGGATTTCCGAGTCCCACATCATTTTCTTATGTAAAGGACGATATGTACGGAAGACTCCCTGCAATTGTTGACGGCGGAGACTGTGATTTCGGTATTGAATCAACAGTAATAACCCTTGCAGAGGAAATTCCCGTGCTTTTAAGACCCGGTGCTGTAACAAAGGAGCAGCTGGAAGAGATTTTAGGCGAGGTAAAGCTTCACGGAGCAATTCTTGAGCCTCTCAAAAATGATGAGCAGGCTGCCTCCCCCGGAATGAAATACAAGCACTATTCTCCCACGGCTTCCCTTACGGTGCTTGAGGGTACAAAGGAAGAATTCATTGATTTTATAAACCGCAATCCCCATTTTGCGGACTTCTGCCTCTGCTTCGAGGGTGAAGAAGAGGAAATGCCTCTTCCTTCGGTTACATTCGGAGCCGAGGATGATCCGTTTTCACAGGCAAAAAGACTTTTCGATGCCTTCAGAGAGCTTGATAATCTCGGTGCTGAGAAGGTTCTTGTCCGTTCCCCGTCCCGTGAGGGTGTAGGACTCGGTGTATGCAATCGCCTTTACAGAGCTGCAGGCTTTCGTTTTATTTCCCCGGAAAAGGGCATAATAACGGGTATAACCGGCGGCAGCGGCTCGGGTAAAAGCAAAGTCTGTGAGCTTTTAACCGAAAAAGGCTACATTGTAATTGATGCGGATAAAATTGCAAGAAGCATCACGGAAAAGGGCTCTCCTGTCATAGAAAAATTAGCAGCTGCCTTCGGTGAGGATATAGTTCTTTCCGACGGCAATATCAACAGACGGCTTTTAGCCTCCCGTGCCTTTAAGGACGATGAAAGCAAACGGCTTCTTGACAGCATAACCCTTACGGAAATTGTTTTAATCTGCAAGGAAAAGGCACTTTCCGAAACAGAAAAAGGAAATAATGTTATAATTGATGCTCCGTTGCTGTTCACATCGGGACTGTGGAGCATATGCCACAGAACGGTAAAGGTATACGCACCTGAAAATGTCCGTCTTGAAAGAATAATTATGAGGGACAGCATTACCGAGGAGGAAGCATTACTGAGATTTTCCCGCCAGACCGGTGAAGACAAGGCATCAGAGGCTGCGGATATTGTTATCAACAATTTCCCGCCTTACGATATAACAGAAGAAATAAACAAATATTTTTAACGGAGGAAGACTACTATGAGCGAAAAAACACCTGCAGAGCTTCTCAAGGAGAAGTTATTTATAAAGAAAGAGCATACCTCTGCGGTAATCGGTGAAAAGGGCAATGAAGAAGCCGATTCCTTTGCAGAAGGCTATATGAATTACCTTGATGCTTCAAAGACAGAGAGAGAAGCAGTTGAGGCTGCCCTCCAGATGGCAAAGGCAGGAGGCTTTACCGAGTTTGACAAGACTGTAAGATATCCTGCAGGCTCAAAGGTATATGTAAACAACAGAGGTAAATCCCTTATTCTTGCGGTTATCGGTCACAAGGATATCAGAGAGGGTATCAGCATTGCGGCTGCACACGTTGATTCACCGAGACTTGACCTGAAGCCCAATCCCCTTTATGAGGATTCTGATATTGCATACTTCAAGACACACTACTACGGCGGTATTAAAAAATATCAGTGGACTGCAATTCCCCTTGCTCTTCACGGTGTTATTATAAAGGCTGACGGAGAAACCGTTAAGGTTAACATCGGCGAGGATGCCGCTGACCCGAAATTCGTTATTACAGACCTTCTTCCCCACCTTGCAGCAAATCAGATGAGAAGCACCATGGCAGAGGGTATAAAGGGTGAGGCTCTCAATATAGTTATTGGCTCACGTCCCTTTGACAATACAGAGGGAGCAGAGGCTGTAAAGCTTAATATTCTCAATATTCTCTATGAAAAGTACGGCATTACCGAGGCTGATTTCTTAAGCGCAGAGCTTGAAGCAGTACCTGCTTTCTCTGCTTGTGACATCGGCTTTGACCGTTCACTTATAGGCTCCTACGGACACGATGACAGAGTATGTGCTTATCCTGCACTTATGGCTGCTCTTGACTGTGAAGAGCCCGATTATACCTGCGTTACCGTTCTTACGGACAAGGAAGAAACAGGCTCTGAGGGTAACACGGGACTTGACTCAAAATATCTTGAATATTTCATCTGCGATCTTGCAGCAATTTACGGTGCAGAGGGCAGAGATGTTCTTTCCGCTTCAAAGTGCCTTTCCGCAGATGTAAATGCAGCATTTGATCCCAACTTCCCCGAGGTTTTCGAAAGAAGAAATACAAGCTTTATAAATCAGGGTGTATGTATCACAAAGTACACAGGTGCCCGCGGTAAGGGCGGCACAAGCGATGCTTCCGCTGAATTTATGGGTGAAATAAGACGTCTTCTTGACAAAGAGGGTATTTGCTGGCAGACAGGCGAGCTCGGTAAAATCGACGAGGGCGGCGGAGGAACCGTTGCCAAGTATATCGCACATCTTAATGTGGATGTTGTGGACCTCGGTGTTCCCGTTCTTTCAATGCACGCACCCTTTGAGGTAGTTTCAAAAACTGACGTATATATGGCATACCGTGCATTCCTTGCATTCTTCAACAAAGCGTGAGTATTCTGAAGATAAATCCGCTTGATACAGAGAATAAAAATATATCACGGCAGAAATAAGATATCTCTCAGATTTTTGCCGTGATCCGATAACGCCTAAGAGCGTAAACAAAATACATTTTCCTTAAAAGGACAGCTTATGTATAAAATCAATCCCACTAAATATACGGGTGTTACGGTTATGCCCTCGGAGATTGCCGAGAAGCATCTTATTTTAGCATCCGCAAATCAGCTGAAGGTAATAATTTATGTTTTCTCAAAATCAGGAGGAATACTTGATGCTGAGGATATTTCCCGTGCTGCGGGGATATCCCCTGAGGAAACAGAGGATGCTCTGACCTACTGGAAGGAGCTGGGCTTCATTTTGTCTGAAAATGAGAGTGTATGTTTTAAATCTGAAGAAAAATCCGACATTAAGACTGAAAAAACAGAAGAAAAAACTGCTGCTTCAACACCAAAAAAGGAAAAAGTACCTCTCAATAATCCGTCAAGACTTACTTACAATCAGATTCTTGCCCGTATTGATGAATCCGATGACGTAAAAATTCTTCTTAATGAGGCACAGATGCGTCTGGGAAGAACAATAGGTACCGGAGATATGAGCTCTCTGGTGCTTCTTCACGATTATTACGGGCTTCCGGTTGAGGTTATACTCTCAATATGTGAATTTGCAGCACACAAGGGCAAATCCTCAAATATGAATTACATATATAAAATCGGTGCAGACTGGTCTTCAAGAGAAATTGATACACTTGAAAGAGCCGATGAGGAATTAAAGGCAATAGAAAAGATTAATACGGTCTGGTCGGAATTTTCAAGGCAGGTAAGGCTTCCTTCTTCAAAGCCCACCACACAGCAGGAAAAATATCTGTCACAGTGGACTGAGGAATGGGGATTTTCCGTTCCTATGCTTGTTCTTGCCTTTGAAGAAATGGCTGATAATACAGAAAAGACCAGCTTCCCGTATATACACAAGGTTCTTTCCTCATGGCATCAGAAAGGTATAAAGACTCCTGAGAGTGTCTCTGAGGAAAAGGAAAAATTCAAGGCAGAAAAGGACAGAAAGATTTTGGAAAAGTCCTCTTCGAAAAAGAAGCAGGAAAGCACTGCACCCGTTCCCGATCCCAATGCTTCATACGATATTTTAAGAGCTGAGCAAAGAGCAAAAGCTGATGTTCCGACGCTCAAAAAAAGGAGATAAATATGCCTTATAAGAGAGAAATATTTGAAAAGGCTCAGGAAATTCTTGAAAGAAGAAGAAATCAGGCAGAGGCTAAGAATTCCGCTGTCACAATGATGTTTGAAAACACCGAGCCTCTTTACAGAGAATATAAAAACGAAATGATTGCCTCGGTAAAGGAAGCAATCAAGGCTATTGATATGTCACCCGATAAAGCGGCTCAGTTCATTGAAGAACAGAAAATAAGAAATCTTACCGCACAGCAGAATGTAAAAAAGCTTCTTGAAAAGCACGACCTTCCCGAGGACTATCTTGAAGTAAAATATTTCTGCCCTGAATGTAACGATACAGGTGTATGCGGAACGAAGCTTTGTTCCTGCCATATTGAGCTTCTTAAGGAACTTGCTTATGAGGAGGCAGGTAAAAAATCTCCTCTTAAAATCTGTACCTTTGATGATTTCAGGCTTTCTTATTACCCTGATACACCTATGACAAAAAACGAAAGATCTCCGAGAGAGACTATGTCACGTATCTATGAAGCCTGTAAAAGCTATGCCTGTAATTTTGACAGAAAGTCTCCCTCAATTCTTATGCTGGGACAGACAGGTCTCGGAAAAACCCATCTTTCTCTTGCAATTGTAGGCACGGTTATAGGTCTCGGTTATTCAGTTCTTTATAACTCTGCACAGAACTTTTTCAGAGAGCTTCAGAATGAACGCTTCGGAAAATCAGGCAGCTCAGTTTATGAAAATATGATGCTGGAGTGTGACCTTCTCGTTATTGATGACCTGGGTGCGGAATTTTCCACTTCATTTACGGTTTCGGCACTTTATAATATCATCAATACGAGAATCAATACGGGACTTCCTACAATCATCAGTACAAATCTTACACTTACAGAGATTGAAAAGCAGTATACAAACAGAATTTCTTCAAGACTTATCGGTGAATATTCACTTCTGTTTTTTGAAGGTAAGGATATAAGACAGATCAAAAACGAAGAAAACTGATTAATCTGAAAAATTTAATGCACAAAACCGTTTTACACGGTTCTGTGCATTTTTTACTGTATAGGAAAATGCTCGTACAGTGAGCAATTAAGCTTATAACAAGAAACACTTACAGCCCCAAAGATTTTTGGGGCTGATAAATCGTAAGATTTTTTCTTATTTTTATTGAATTTTACAGAATTCTTATAACGGAAGCTGCTGCAAAATCACGGAGCTCTGAAAGAATCTCACGAAGCTCTCTTTCTTTCATTACAGAGGTTACAAAAGCAATTTCATTCGCAGGAGCACCCTCTCTTGAAAGTGTTCTTACACCGCCGAAGGCTTCTCTGATATTAATAATGCTTTCATCGGAATTTTTTGCATATCCTCTTACATAAAGTGCTGTTTCATATTCAAGATAATCATCTATGAGACCGTCCTCATGATTTTCCCAGGAATAGTGCTGCTCATGCTTCTTGAGCCTTGCACATTCCATAACATCGCCTACTACCGCACTGGCAGTTGCTTCCTTACCTGCACCCGCACCGTAGAGAAGAACGTCTCCGATACTGTCTCCTTTTATTGAAATTGCGTTATAAACGCCGTTTACACCGGATATCATAGAATCATTATTCACAAAGAAAGGACACACAATTGCCCCTATTTTGCCGTTGTTTCGGCTATCTGCCTTTCCGAGAAGCTTTATTTTACATCCGTAAGAATCTGCATATGCAGCATCCTCAAGAGTAACGCCTCTTATACCCTCTGTATGTATTTCATCCTCAAAGAAGTGATGTCCGTAAGCAATAGATGACAGAATTGCAGTTTTTCTTGCTGCATCAAGACCGTCGACATCTGCTGTGGGATCCTTTTCGGCATAGCCCTTTTCCTGTGCAATTTTAAGAGCAGTATCAAAGGACATTTTTTCATTAATCATTTTTGTAAGAATGAAATTTGTTGTACCGTTGAGAATACCTGCAAAAGAGAGAATATTATTAGCGGAAAGCGATGAGAACATTGTTCTTATAACGGGAATACCGCCACAAACGGACGCCTCAAACATAAATGCAGCATTATTTTCACGTGCAGCAGCAAAAAGCTCCTGAGCCTTTGCAGCAACGAGAGCCTTATTGGAGGAAACTACATTCTTACCCTTTTTCAAACATTTCATACAGAAAGTAAAAGCAGGCTCAACACCGCCCATTGTTTCAACAACAGTGCTGATTTCTTCATCCTCTGCAATTATATCAATATCATTTACAATCCTTGAAGCATATCTGCTTCCTGAAAAATCCCTTATGTCAAGTATATATTTAACACCGATTTCTTCACCTGCGCTTTTTTTTATAAGGCAGGGCTTTTCATCGAGAATATCAACAACACCCGAGCCTACGGTACCGCAACCGAGAACGGCAATCTTCATAAAAACACTCCTAACGGAAAAATATATAGGCAATTTTACTATAAAAGGGAATGATTGTAAAGTGTTTTTTTTACTAATTAATATTTTTAAAATTTATGTTGATAATTTATTTTATTTATGTTATTATAAATTTTAAGTATAGTGGAATATTATATATATTTATATTAATCAGACTATTTCGGAGGTTAAAATGGATTCTTTAGGAGATATCTGGAAGGAAGTCCTCGCCCTTTGCAAAGCAGAGGTTTCAGACGTAATGTACGGTATGTGGCTTGAACCGTTGCAGTTTTATAAGCTTGACGGTGAAACTGCTGTTTTTACGGTAAATGCAGATTTCAGAAAAAATATAATAGTGTCAAAGTTTTCCGACCTTCTCAAGAGGAGCTTTGAAAAGGTAATAGGCTTTTCCGTTGAGATTGACGTTATAGTGAATCAGGCTGCGGAGCCTGAGAAAGAAGCTCCGAAGGTTATTCAGGAGGATAAGGTTACAGAAAAAGAGGAGCCCGAAGAAAAAAAAGGACCCGTAAGAAAAAATGCTTCGTCCTTCACCTTTGACAGCTTTGTAGTAGGTCAGTCAAATATGTTTGCCTATGAAATAGCAAAGAAGGTTGCAGCAGATCCCGGTCTTCACAATCCCTTCCTTATTTACGGAAACTCAGGTCTCGGAAAAACTCATCTTCTTTATGCTATCTATAATGAGCTTAAAAGAAAGGATCCCGGCGCTGTTATAATTTACGAAACAGCAGAAAAATTCCTTTCGGAGTTTATGAACTCACTCAATAAAAAGGATACTCAGCCATTTAAGAATAAATACAGGAATGTTGATGCTCTTTTAATAGATGATATTCAGATGATGCGCTCAGGTCAGTCAACGCAGGAGGAATTTTTCCACACCTTCAATGCGCTGCATCAGGCAGGAAAGCAGATTGTTCTTACATCCGATGTTCCGCCGAAAGAGCTGATGGGCTTTGATGAAAGACTCAAAACCCGTTTTGAAATGGGACTTATTGCCGATATCAGAACTCCCGATATTGAAACAAGAAAAAACATTGTAAAAAATAAATCAAGAGAGCTTGGCATTACGCTCAACGATAATGCGGTTGATTATATTGCAACAAAAATAAAGAATAATATCCGCCAGATTGAAGGAACTCTCAATAAAATAGAGGCTTTTTCAAAAATTTACGGAACTGCACTTTCATTCGAGCAGATTCAGAATATTGTAAAGGATGTTATTACGGATTCTCTTCCCGTAGCCTCAGTTGTTGAGAAAACAATAAATGTGGTTTCCGAAGTTTACGGAATAGATCCCGATGATATCAAATCAAAGGGCAGAACACAAGCTGTTGTCAATGCAAGAAGCATCTGTATATATATAATCAGAACGGTTACCGGCATAACACTTAATGAAACAGGTGCTTATTTCGGAAAGAATCATTCAACTGTAATAAATGCAATAAGCAATGTTGAAAATGAAATGAAGGCAAATCAGACCTTCAAAAATACAGTCAACGACATAATAAGACAGGTTAAGGAAAATACATAAAACAAGTAAAAAAGGAAATTTCAGATAAAAAGTTTTCGACACATTACTGACAATGAACAAAAAGTTATCAACAATATCAACTTTAAACTTTTTCTGATGTTTTTATCAAGAAATTATCAACATAGTGTTTCTTGATAACTTTTCCGTTTTTCCCTATATTTTCCAAGCTCTGCGGGAGTTTTCGACAAACTCACATCCACTATAACAACTACTACCTTTAAACATTTCCTATCCCCCATTTAAGGGGAGAAAAACACTACGGGAGGTTTTATTAATGAAAATCATCTGTGATACACATATATTTACAAATACATGCCTTAACGTTCAGCGCTCAATTCCCTCAAAGGCTGTTCTTCCGCATCTTGAATGTATCCTTATTGAAACAGAGGAAAACAATTCGGTAAAGCTTACGGGCTTTGATCTTGACATTGCAGTTATTACTTCTGTGGGTGTAAGAGTGGAAGAAGCAGGTGCTGCTGTTCTTAATGCAAAAACCTTCTGTGATATATTAAGACACTGCCCCGATTCAACCGTTACCATAACCTGTAATGAAAAGAATATATGTACAATAACAAGCGGTGAGGTTGAATATACACTTATAAGTCTTAATCCCAACGAATATCCCGACCTTCCCGTGCTTACCGATGAAACCTCCTTCAGACTTAACTGCGGTGTTCTTAAGGATATGATAAAGAAAACTGTTTTTGCAGTTTCCCCCGATGACGGTAAAACCGTTCACAGAGGTGTTAAGTTTGAAATTGAAACAGGCGAAATAAAGCTTGTTGCTCTTGACGGATACCGCCTTGCAATAAGGAAGGAATTTACGGATTATAACGGAGATTTTATCAAATTCGTTGTTCCTGCAAAAACTCTTTATGAAATAATAAAGCTGGCTGAGGATGATGACGGCTTTGCCGAAATCTCAAAGGGCAAAAGACACATAATGTTCAATGTTAACGGCTATTGTCTTATTTCAAAGCTTCTTGAGGGTGAATTCCTCGATTACAGAACTGCATTTCCCAAAGGAAAAACAGCTGTAGTAAGAACAAATACAAAGAAATTTATTGATACAATAGAAAGAACCTCTATTATCATCACCGAAAAGGTAAGAAGTCCCCTGAGATGTATATTTTCGGATGATGAAATAAAAGTTTCCGCAGTAACAGCACTCGGAAGTGCCAGCGACAGAATTTCCGTTTCAATTTCAGGTGATAATACGGAAATCGGTTTTAATAACAGATATCTTCTTGAAGCACTGAGAAGCTGTGATACCGATGAGGTGCTTATTAATCTTAACGGTTCACTTTCTCCTGCAGTTATAGTACCTCCCGAGGGAGATAGTTTCCTTTATCTTATTCTCCCCGTTAAAATTAAAAGCGAATAAGAGTTGAAAATATGGAAAAAAAAGTAAGAAAAAGAATAGCCGTAAGAGCAAAGGTAATAAATGAAGAAAAGCTTTATATCACAACTCCTTTTATAAAGCTTGATTCTGCACTTAAGCTTTCGGGACTTGCCGAAACAGGCGGTACTGCAAAAATGTTTATTGAAGAAGGCTCTGTAAGTGTGAATGATGAAATATGCACACAGAGAGGAAAAAAGCTCTATCCCGGGGATAAGCTGTTCTTCGGAAACAGCCTTCTTGTGATATCAGACGGAAATGAAGATAAATAAATTAGAGCTTAAAAATTACCGTAATATTGAAAATATTTATCTTTCCCCTTGTGAGGGAGTTAATATTATTTACGGTGAAAATGCTCAGGGAAAAACCAATATTCTTGAAGCGATATTCCTTTTTACGGGACTCAAGAGCTTTCGCAGCTCAAAGGACAGTGAGCTTGTGATGTTCGGAAAGGATTTTTCTCAGATAAAGGCAGAATTTGAAACCGCTTCAAGAACACAATCGGCTGAAATAAAAATAACGGACAGAAGAAGGGCAACGCTCAACGGTGTTAATCTCAGAGCTCCCGCAGAGCTTATGAGCAGATTTCCCGCAGCTCTTTTTTCTCCCGGATTTATGTCACTGATACAGAACGGTCCCTCGGAAAGAAGAAAATTTATAGATTCGGCAATATGTCAGATAAAGCCGCGTTATGCAATGCTTCTTTCTGAATATACAAAGCTTGTAAAGCAGAGAAATGCAATACTCAAGGATAATGAAGATATAAAAAGTGTAAGACTTTTTCTTGATTGTATAAATGACGCCTTCATAAATCTCGGAGAAGAAATTTATAAGGAGAGAAAAGAGTATCTTGATATTCTTCTCCCGTTTGTTTCCGATATATATTCGGGACTTTCATCGGGAAAAGAGGAGATAAGCTTTTCATATCTCAGAAAGGGTTATCACGGAGAAGAAACTCTGGGAGAGATAGTAAAAAATCACGAAAAGGCCGATATAAATGCAAAAATGACACTTACGGGTCCTCACAGAGATGATATTGAAATAAATATCAACGGTGTATCTGCAAGAAGCTTCGGTTCTCAGGGACAGAAACGTTCTGCCGCAATTGCACTGAAGCTGTCCGAGGCTGAGGTTATAAAGAGAATTACGGGAGAGGATCCTGTTATTCTGCTTGATGATGTAATGAGTGAGCTTGATACATTAAGGCAGGATTATATACTTAATCACATAAAGGACAGACAGGTTTTTATCACCTGCTGCGATCCGGGCTCAATTCTTCGTATGAGCGAGGGAAAAACCTTCAGCATAAAAGAAGGAAGGCAAAACTGATGTATCTGCATTTAGGACACGATACCGTTATAAGAAAAGAAGAAATACTCGGTATCTTCGATATAGACACCTCGACAGTGTCAAAGCATACAAGAGATTATCTTGCAGTAAAAGAAAAACAGGGAAACTGTATTACTGTTTCATACGAGCTTCCGGGCTCATTTGTAGTGTGTACCGATAAAAACGGCAAAGAAACAGTATATATTTCACAGCTTTCCGCTTCCGCACTTCTCAGAAGAACGGAAGATATACTTTAACTTATCAATAGTACGGAAGAATTTATTCTTCCAAGGAGGAACAATAAATGGATATTCCCGAAAACAACATTCCCGAGATTAAGGATACCGATTTTCAGGAGACAGTCATCACAGATTCTGAGGAGCAGATGAATACTGCCGTCACAGAGGTGTATGACGCAAATCAGATTCAGGTTCTTGAAGGTCTTGAGGCTGTAAGAAAGAGACCCGGTATGTATATCGGCTCAACAGGTCCCAGAGGTCTTCATCATCTGGTTTACGAAATTCTCGA
>JAZRNB010000049.1:0-10424 GCA_045647985.1 Acutalibacteraceae bacterium | reverse complement strand
AGGAAGAATCGCAGGAAGAAGCCCCGAGTCATTTACTGATGTTGTTGTGGACATGCGGATGACTGTATTCTCGGGGGTAGGAGCAGTTGTGTCTGCTGCAGCTGCAGTTGTTTCATCAAAAACTGCGGTTGTTTCCTCTGCTGTGCCGCCACAGGCAGCAAGAGAGAGCACAAGAGAAAGTGCCATTAACATTGCGAGAAGTTTTTTCATTTTTATTTCTCCTTTTCAAACACGGAAGGCGGAAAAGTTTCCTCTATCTGCCCTTAGACCGATGGAAAGTATTTCGGTCACGGTTTCATATTCCGTGCAGAGCTGCTGTTTAGGAATATGAACTCGGATAAAATGAAATGATTCACTTCCCCTTTATTATATAATATAACTACACTAAAATCAATAAAATAAATATTTATGCAAAATAAGTGTTGTAACAAATCCTGAAACAGTGTATTATATATATGTAAAGTTATATGTTGCAAGGAGGGATATTATTGTTTTTTTCCGTACTGACAGTCAGTGACCGTTGCTCACGCGGTGAAACTGAGGATAAAAGCGGTCCTCTTTTATGTGAGCTGCTTTCTGATTCAGGTGAAATAAAGGAATACAGAATTGTTCCCGATGAAACAGATTCAATTTCCGAAGCCCTCATTTTTCTCTGCGACGAAGTGAAAAGCGATGTAGTCTTTACCACCGGAGGAACAGGATTTGCTCCGAGAGACATAACCCCCGAAGCTACAAAAGCGGTAATCGAAAGAGAAACCCCCGGGATATCTGAGGCGATAAGATACGAAAGCCTGAAAATAACCCCTAAGGCAATGCTTTCCCGTGCCACATCCGGTATACGAGGCAAAACTCTTATAATAAACCTCCCCGGATCACCCAAAGCCGTAAAGGAATCCTTATCTGTTATACTTCCCGTACTTCCCCATGCGATTGAAACTCTTTCCGGAAACACAATTTCCTGCGGAGGGAATTATAAATGATAAAAGCGCAGATACAGGGTTTTTCTCTCGGTGAATTTACCTGCGGCATTATAGGCGTTGGTGGACTTGGGTGTAACATTGCCGTACATCTTATAGGTGCGGGGATAAAGCATCTTATTCTCTGTGATTATGATACAATAAGCGAAAGCAACCTGAACCGCCAGTTTCTGTACAAAAAAGAGGATATCGGAAAAAGTAAGGTTTTTTCAGCAAAAAAAAGCCTTTCTGATTTTTCGGACGATACTGCTATTACCGCAATTGATACAAAAATCACTGAAAGCAATATCCCTGATATTCTTAAATACTGTGATATAATATTTCTTGCCGTAGACAACCAAAAGGCAAGAAAAGTAATGTCAGATTTCTGCGAAAAGAATAATATTCCCCTGATGCTCGGCGGTATTGACGGATTTTACGGAAAAACATATCTATATATCCCGTGTCTTACTCCGACACCGGAAAAAGCAGGAATGCTTGACGGAAAAAGTGCAGAAAACAATATTTCGGCAACGGCAGGAATTATCGGATCACTTCAGGCATCAACCGGCATACAATACCTTCTGACAAAAGATCATACCCTCGGCGGCAAGCTGACGGTTTTTGATAAAGACAGCTTTGACACCCTTACAATACGATAAATTAAAAAGAAACGAGGAAAACAAATGACAAAGCTTAAAGCCTATATGGGACATGTGCTTTTCGTTGATCTTACGAAAAAAGAGGTCAGTGAATTTCCCTGGACAGACGAGGACAGAATAAGAACACTCGGCGGTAAAATTATGGCTGCTGATATTCTGCTTAATCACATTCGTCCCGGAATGAAAGCCTTTGATGAGGACAACTGGATTGTTGTAACAACAGGCCCTCTTACCCGTTGCGATTCCCCTTCTTCAACACGATTCAATATATCTACAATTTCTCCGCTCACAGGCATTCTTACCTCCTCAAACTGCGGAGGATCCTTTGGCAGAAGACTCAAGAAAGCCGGTTGGGATGCAATGATAATCACAGGAAGAGCAGATACTCTTACCTGGATTGAAATTGAAAACGAAAATGTAACATTCCACGATGTTCCCGAGCGTGCAGGTCAGATGACAGGTGATGCCCAGAAAGGACTCCCCTCCTCAACGGGTAAGCTTGTAATCGGTCCTGCAGGTGAAAACAAGGTACTTTATTCCTGTGTTTTTTCCGGTGAAAGAACAGCAGGCAGAGGCGGCGTTGGTGCAGTTTTCGGTGACAAAAACATAAAAATTATCACAGCGAAGGGCAACAAGGAGCCCGAAATACACGATCCCGAAAAGCTTAAGAAAATCAACGAGCAGTGGAAAAAAACTCTTCTTAAGCATCCCATTACGGGTGCACAATTGTCAAAGCTGGGAACCGCAGGTCTTGTAGCTCCAATGCAGGCTCACAGAATTCTTGCGACAAAAAACTTCGGAGACGGAAGATTCGACAACTTTGAAAAGGTATCGGGTGAGGAGCTTGCAGAAAAGCACCTCATAAAAAACGGCGGTTGTTACTCTTGTCCGATGAAGTGCGAAAGACGTGTCCGTTATGAGGGAAAGAATATTAAAGGTCCCGAGCTTGAAACTCTCGGTCTTTTAGGTCCGAATCTCCTCAATGATGATATAGAAAAAATAATCAAATGGAATTATGAGCTTGACGAGCTTGGAATTGATACAATTTCCGCGGCAGGAAGCGTTGCATTCGCCATGGAGCTTCAGGAAAAGGGCTTATGGGATTCAGGACTTCACTTCGGTGAAACTGATAAATTAAGTGAAGTGTTCCACGACATCGCTTACAGACGCGGCATCGGTGCTGAGCTTGCTGAGGGCACAAGACGAATGAGCGAAAAATTCGGTGGCAAGGAATTTGCAATCCACGCAAAAGGTATGGAGCTTGCTGCTTATGAACCCAGAGGTGCAGTAGGACACGGTCTCGGATATGCTACAGCAAACCGCGGCGGCTGTCATCTCAATGCAGGATATCTCGTTGTTCTTGAAGGTCTCGGTCTTAATATAGATGCTTATACCCCTAAAGGAAAGGCAGGTCTTGCAGTAACCTTCCAGAATGTTATGGAAGCTGCATCTGCAGCAGGCTTCTGCGTATTCACCTCCTATGCCATTCTTCCCCACTTCCTTGTAGGTAAGCCCACCTCCCTTATGACAAGATTTGTACAGACTGTGTTCAAGTATTCAACTCCTGTAATTTACCTCGTTTCAAAGAATCCAAAAATGCTGAAGGTAAATATTCCTCTTGTACAGTATCCCAGAGTTATGAATGCTGCATCAGGCACAAAATTCACCGTAGGTGATTTCATTGCATTCGGTAATTTCGGGTATAATACTGAGCGTCTTGCAAATATCATCCTCGGTCTTCCCGTA
The DNA here is from genome assembly GCA_045647985.1 of Acutalibacteraceae bacterium. Classification (GTDB taxonomy): domain Bacteria; phylum Bacillota; class Clostridia; order Oscillospirales; family Acutalibacteraceae; genus RUG806. Next base: position 7,060 of record JAZRNB010000049.1, on the reverse strand, counting down.
GGTGCGGATACAGATACTCTACCGAAGCGTCTTACAGATGAAGAGCAGGTCCCCGGAGACAAGCGCACAAAGGTACCGCTTGATAAGATGAAAAATGTATATTATGCGATGCGTGGATGGAAAGACGGTGCACCGACAATGAAAACACTTAAAAAAATCGGAGTCCGTATCCCCGATTGCATAAAGGAGGTTTATCCTTATGGTAAAGGTTAAAATTTTCGGAGTGCTTCGCTCCACAACAGGTCTATCCGAGCATAACACAAACGCCAAAACCGTAAATGGAATTTTTGAGGAAATCTCCGAAATAATGGAAAAAAGATACTACGAAGATCTGAAAAAGCAAGAAGAAGATACATCGGAGTATAAAAAGAGCAGAAATGCTGCTCTTGAACCTCACAAGGACCTTAAATTCAAGGATGCAATTGTTTATGTGGATGGGGAAAGATGTATGAGAAAGGGAAAAAAGCTTCCTGAAAACGGTGAAGTCTGGCTTCTCTCCCCTGCTGCAGGCGGCTAATCGAACAACATAATATTTCCGAGTATAAAATAAGAGGCTGAATCAATCATCAGAATCAGATGTTTGATTCAGTCTTTTTTTACTAGCAAAAAAAATGCGTACCGAAAATTAATGCCTGTTTATTAAATGAATGAGCCGCGATAGGAGAAAACCGCTGATTCTGATATTGTCGGTAGATGCCTCTTACCTATTACCTCTTTCTTTTTTGTGCTTTTTTTGCAACAATATTGTTGTCTCACTTTGATTATTAAAATACCTTTACCAAAAAAAACAATATCACTTGTAACAAGCAGTTTTATTTTTGAGCGAACGGTAACGAACAAAAAAATATGGCTGCCTTGTATCTGTTCTCACAGACACAAGGTAGCCATATTAATTCTATACTTTATCTTTTGAAAAGTCTCAATATTTTATTAAAAAAGGTAATTATTGCTCTGAGTATCATAGTGACAATACCCTGATCTTCCTGATCTGAGTCAACAACCGTATCCTGTACAGCATCATCATTTTCATCAAACACAACAAGAGCAAATTGTTTTATGGTTCCGCTTGCCACACCACTGCAAAGCTGATTAAAAGAAACTGTTTTTACTTCCCATGTTTCTTCATCAAAAATCTGAACTGAAATCTTTTCATTCTGAACAGAGGTTATCTCTGTTCTGTCAACCTTGTCTCCATCTTCTGTAACACGATCCATATTACCGTTAAGAAGAACAAAGTTTTCAAATTCAAGATTTACAATATTGTCATACACATCACAAAGGGCAACTATAAGATTAAAGAAGTCATAATGCTCAATTTCCACATTACCTGTAAATTTTACAGTACTTTCGCCGTTGCTGTCAGTTTCACAAGTAAAAGTAACAAGCTTCTCAAATGCAGGAAGCACTCTCTCTTCTGCATTTTCCGCAAAATATAATACGGGCTCTTTAGTATCAGCAAAAGCAGCTTCGGTCAATTGTACCTCTGCAAAAGAAATTACAGTTTTGAGATTTTTGCAGCCTGTGAATGCACCATCTTCAATTTCAGTATCAAAGTTTTTTATAATTATAGATGAAGGCTCCGAACATTCAGCAAAAACACCTGCAGGAATTTTTCTTATCCCATCACAAATCAGAACATCAGAAACTGATGCATAAAAATGCCACAAATATTGGTCTGAAACGGAAATCTCCGAAAAATCGGCAGATTCATCAAAAACTATAACCTTATCTTCGTATTTGTAAAAATCAGAATCAAGAAGCTCCATAAAAGAAACACTATCAGCAATGACAGAATTATATGTATCACAAAAAACCTGTGCAGAAGAGCCTTCATACCCGTATATTGTTTTACTCTTAATTCCTACATTTACAGAGCTATCAGATACTTTATTATAAAAAATTTCTGTTTCGGGATTCAATACAACAACTGCTTCTGCAGAATTAATTGCAGACTTTTCTACAGTTCTGACACCTTCTGATAATATTACGGTTGTCAAATCTGACAGATGTAAAGTAAAAGCACTTTCGGCAATTGTTTCAGCAAAATCAGGCACAAGGAAAATTTTATCAGTTTTCCCCGGGAAATAATATAGCAATGTTTTTTTGTCACGGCTATAAAAAACACTGTCTTCTTCATAAAAGTTCGGATTATCTTCTGTTATCTTCAAAGCAGTAATTCTGCTGACTTCATCCCCGGCTTCATCTATCAGTGAAAAAGTTGAAGAATACATTTTTTCATAACTCTTAGTAAGTGTAAGTGTTTTCAGATACAAAGTTTCATAAAATGAATAATTCTCTAATGTAACAACAGTTTCGGGAATTGTATATTCTGCTGATTTATTGGCTGCAGGATATGACAGTAAAACTGTTTTGTTCTTGTCAAATAAAACGCCTTCTTCATCACTTGACAAAATAGTATTATTTTCATCAACAAAAATGCCTTCCATGCTTGCACCCATACAAAAAGCATCGTCACCAACAGTTTTAACACCTGCAGGAATATGTAAAGACTTCAGACTGTCCGTCCATCTTATGGCACATTCACCTACACTTGTAAGCGATTCGGGAAGTTCCAGACTTATCAGATTTTTATTGGAAGCAAATGCATAATCTCCGATTTCAGTTATTCCGTCGGGAACAATATAAGAATCAATTTTGCAATCAGCAGGCATAGCAAGCAATTGATTCATATCCTTAGTATATAAAACACCTGCATCATCTGTATAATACTGCATATTGTTTTCATCAACAGAAATTTTCTGCAGATTTTTCATGCGGTACATTTTTGTCCCGTCTATATAGATAACACTATCGGGGATGGACAGTGAAAGTATATCACCTACATCCTGCATATAAAAATTGGTGAATTTCACTCTGGTTACAGGATAACCTTCAATTTCAGAAGGTACAACAATATCTCCCGATGCAGAAGGTTTAATACCTTTTATTGTAATTTCACCGTTAGATTCTACAGTTGTGTGAAAGGTTGAGTTTGAAACCGTTGCCGCATTTGCAGTCAGGCAACATACAGCAAGCAAACTTATCACACAGACCATAATAGAAACAACTTTGATTCTCTTCATAAAATCACCTTTCAAATAGTTTTTTATTATTATAGAATAATTCAACAAAATTTCAACATTTAATGTAATGAACGGTCATTTTTGGTTCTTTTTCACCGTTCACCCGCAAAACTAACCTTTTGTTTCTTTAAATATTGAAAGTAGTTTGAAATTTTGTTATATTGATTTTAAAAAAGGAGGAGAAGAAAAATGCGTATTGCTATTTGTGAAGATGACATTTATACTATAGATAAACTTAAGGAATCGGTTAATCTGTTTATGACCTCCAAGGAGATTTCTTGCATAGTTGACACTTTTATGACAGCAGCAGAGTTTTATAAATCCACGGAGGATTATGATCTCATTCTTCTGGATTATCAGCTGCCTGATGCTACGGGAATGGAAATAGCACGCCAATTAAGAATTACAAATAAAAGAGCAACTATTATTTTTATCACAGCATACAGTGAATATGTATTTGAAAGCTTTGAAGTTGATACATTCAGATATCTTTTGAAGCCGATAAATGATGAAAAACTTCATAAGGTACTTAATGATTTTATAAACAATTTTGAACAATACTCAAGAATTGAAGTGCCGCTCACAAACGGGGTGACATTCGTTAATCTTCCTGAAATTATGTATATTGAATCAAACGGAAGGTACACAACAGTAAGACTCAACAGTACTTCATATGTGTCAACAAAGGCTCTTTCCGCTTTTCAGGCGGAGATAAACAGCTTCAGGTTTTTCAGAACACACAGAACTTTTCTTGTCAACATGAAATATATCGCAGAAATTGACGGACACATCATAACGCTGATTAACGGCGAAAAAATTGAAATATCCAGAAGAAACCTTGCAACATTCAACAAATCTTATATGAATTTCCTGAAATACAGTGATATGTAATTTCTGAAAGAGGTGTTATTTTGATAAAATCACTTGATTTTATTTTCTATGCTATAAAAGATTTTCTTGTTGTGCTGACTTCTGTTTATGCGTCCATTTTCCTTCTCGGCGGTAAATTCAGAAAAAACACCTCTGCACTGATTATTCTTCCTGCAGTAATTCTTTTCAATTCTGCATTCGGGTCATTTCTTTTTACAGGCACCAATGAAGACAGGCTTATGATCCTCGACATCATATCAAGCACCGTATTTTTCCTTAGTGTAGGCTTATTGGTAAAAGACATAAAACTCAGTAAAAAAATATGGTTCTCACTTCTGTGTGTCTGTACAATGGAAATGTTCTTTTCACTTTTCAGCCCTTATCTTCCCGATTACCTGTTTGTTGAAGCCATTGTGTATATCCTTCTTTATACTGTGATGTTGGTTATCCTCCTGTTTAACGGGAAAAATCTGTCTGTAAACCCATTACCCAAAGTTTTTGATACAATCCCGAAATGGATCTTTATTGCAATTCTCTTTTTTGAAATGACAGGTTATTACAAAAGTTTCGGAGAATCTTATACTTGGTACAATATTTTATATATTATTTCAACAATATGTGTCGTTCTATGTGTATTGTTCTTCGTTTTTAAGATTTTCTCACTTACATATCAACAAAACGAAATTCTCCGTCAATTTAACGAGCAGAAAAACTACTCCGAAAAAATGCTCAGAGGTGACGAAAATTTAAGACGTTTCAGACACGACTACCGCAATCACATGATTGTCATAAATGCCCTGCTTGAAAGCGGAAGCACTGACAGAGCAAGAGAATATATAAACGCAATGAATGCTGATATAAATGGGACTCTGAATAAGATTTCTACGGGAAATTTTGTTGCGGATGCCATCATAAACAATAAAGCTGTAATTGCCGCACAGTCAGGAGATAAAATTCAATTTGACGGACAATTTCCTGCAAAAGGTCTTGCCGATGAGGACATCTGCACAATACTTGCAAATGCTTTAGACAATGCAATAGAGGCTGTAGCAAAAATTGATGGCGAAAGTGTAATTACAGTTGAAGCTGTAATCAGAAATGAAAATTTCATTCTCAATATCTCAAATCCTGTCATTGAAAACATAAAAATCGGCAAAAATAACACTGTAAAAACAACAAAGAAAAACCGAAGCGAACACGGTATCGGCATAAAAAACATTATGAAGGTTGTAAACAAATACAACGGAGCAATGGTTGTTGAATGCGAAAATAAGATATTCAGCATTAATATAAGATTAAAACTTCTTTCTGCAAACGCTAAAATTAATATTTAATACAAAAAAACAGAAAACCTTGAAGTAACATATCGGACTTCAAGGTTTTCTTTTAAAGAGACATATTATGCATGACTGATAAACTAACACGAAACAAAGAATGAAAGGATATAAACGTTAAGGAGAATTGTTTATATTACTGACACTATGGTGGAACACCGCTTAATGTAATTTTACACTCATTTTCTGTCATAGCTTTTTTCTGTACTTTTATAATCAGTAAGCATCAGCTGAAGAACAGAATAATACTCTGACAACCTGTCAAAGGCATCAAGATAATCGCCGTATAAAATCTCAAATGCAAGCAGATAATAGTTCAACAGATCCACTTTATTCTTTGGTGCAGCAGTAAACATTTCACTGGAAACCTTATGAATATTAACAACATTGAACTTAAACGGTACCCTTCCGAACACTTCCCTCTGATAGCGGATAATTTCTTTTTCATTTTCATCAAAAATCACTATCGTATCAACACCTGAAAGGAAATCTATTACAGTATCCCGTGAGCTATTATTATTGATACAATCTGTTGCAAGAAACTGTTCAAGTGTCGGCAAAGCAGGCTTTTGGATTTAGTTGCCGATGCTGAAAAAAAATGTTGCTGACGGCGAGAGTGTGCTCAAAAATTTGTCTGACAGTTTTAATGAAATGATTTCTTGGGCTGAGCTTTATGATGAAGGAAGCTTTGAAAAGAAGAAAATGATTGTTAATTGCCTGATTAAACGGGTTGAGGTCAGCTGAGGATATAAGCTAAAAGTTGAGTTTAACATTGACTTTGAGCAGTTTATGGTGGGAATTGATAAGGTGGCTTAATATATAAAAACTGCAACCACTTTTTAACATAGTGGTTACAGTTATAATCTGTGTTTAACTATATACTATCTTCTTTTAATAAAATGGGGTTGAATATTTTTAAGATAGTTACATATCCAACAATTCGTGCACCTTCCTGTATGTTAAGTTTTTTACCAACCCACAAACAATGCGGATATGCTTCAGGGGTGATAAAAGTTATTGTTCCTTTTGCCGTTCCGTCAGGTTGAACTGTCTGAACATCATAATAATGATGAACACCGGTAGTAAGATAATTATCAGTTATCAAATGATGAGGACGATATCCGTCAGCGGCAGGAGTTTTTCTTGTTCCGTTAAATTCAAATAAAACTTCAACATCAGGTTCTTGATTATGAATTGTTTTTATTTCTTTCATATAATCACCTTTTCATCTTAATTATATCACAAATTAATCAATGTTTCAATAAATTGAAAATAGCGCATAAAAACAAAAATGCCCACTCTAAAAGTGGGCAAAAAAATAATTACTCAGTGTGCTGTTGGTGGAGACGGAGAGGATCGAACTCTTGATCTTTTGAATGCCATTCAAGCGCTCTCCCCATACACCTAAAAACGCACCCGCATAAATGCCTATAAAATGTTGAATTTTCAATTAAAAATTGAATTTAATTCTGTTTTTCAGCAGTTTATAGCAGGCACCAAAACTTAGGCATAAAGAAAAAAACGGATATAGTTTGATTGATTATTTGTTCTGGTTGTCTTTGTTTTTCTGATTATTCTGATTATTCTGGTTGTTTCTGTTGTTCTGATTGTTCTGATTGTTCTGGTTGTTCTGGTTGTTCTGATTGTTCTGATTATTCTTGTTGTTCTGATTATTCTTGTTGTTCTGATTATTCTTGTTGTTCATATTCTCACCTCCTGAATAGTTACAAGGATAGTTTGCCTCATTGGCGGCAAACTATTCATATATTAAAA
>JAZRNB010000048.1:0-38235 GCA_045647985.1 Acutalibacteraceae bacterium | reverse complement strand
TTACTTCTGTAACAAAATGTTTTTTTGCTTTCGTTGTAATATACATCAAAAAAACTATTCATATTATCAATCCTCATCAAGCTTGAGTATTGCCATGAATGCCTCTTGTGGTACTTCAACTGTACCGAATGAACGCATTCTCTTTTTACCCTCTTTCTGCTTTTCAAGAAGCTTCTTTTTACGGGTAATGTCACCGCCGTAGCATTTTGCAAGAACGTCCTTACGCATAGCCTTGATGGTTTCACGAGCTATGACTTTGCCGCCTATTGCAATCTGTACGGGAATTTCAAACATCTGTCTCGGGATGTTATCCTTGAGCTTTTCTGCAATTTTTCTTGCTCTGGGATATGCCTTTTCAGAATGGATAATATAAGAAAGAGCATCTATAAGATCGCCGTTGAGAAGAACATCCAGCTTTACGAGATTGGACTTCTCATAACCGATCAGCTCATAGTCAAAGGATGCATAGCCGCGTGTTCTTGTTTTTAATGCATCGAAGAAATCATAGATAATTTCATTTACGGGAAGCACATAGTGAATATCTACACGATCCCCTGAAATATAGTCCATATTCTTGAATATTCCGCGTCTGTCCTGACAAAGATCCATTATTGTGCCGACATATTCCGATGGAGAATAAATGTGAGCATCAGCAATGGGCTCTTCAACAAAATCAATTATTGCTGGGTCGGGATAGTTTGTGGGATTATCAATATCAACCACTGATTTATCTGTAAGATGAACCTTATATATAACACTGGGAACCGTTGAAACAAGATCAAGGTCATATTCTCTTTCAAGGCGCTCCTGAATAATTTCAAGATGGAGAAGTCCTAAGAAGCCACAGCGGAAGCCGAAGCCTAATGCACCCGAGGTTTCGGGCTCAAAGGAAAGGGCTGCGTCATTCAGCTGTAATTTTTCGAGAGCCTCTCTTAAGGACTCATAATCACCGCCGTCTGCAGGATAAATACCGCAGAACACCATGGGATTTACCTTTTTATAGCCGGGAAGAGGTTCAGCAGCCGGTGCATCTGCTCTTGTTATGGTATCACCTACGCGTGCATCTACAACACTCTTTATAGAAGCGGTTATGTAGCCTACCTCACCTGCTTTAAGCTCACTTGCAGCTTCAAGAGATGTAGCACCCATTCTGCCCACCTCAACTACGGTAAACTGAGCACCCGTTGCCATCATTTTCATTGTATCTCCGGGACGAAGAATACCGTCCATTACACGGACATATACAATAACACCCTTATAATTATCGTAAACGGAGTCAAAAACAAGTGCCTTGAAGGGTGCATCGTCATCACCCTCGGGACAGGGAATGTATTCGACAATTTTCTCAAGCACCTCTGCTACATTTTCTCCTGTTTTCGCAGAAACACGGGGGGCTATTGAGCAATCAAGACCAATAATATCCTCAACATCTGCACAGACTCTGTCGGGGTCGGCAGCGGGAAGGTCAATTTTATTCACAACAGGCACAAGCTCAAGGTCATGATCAAGTGCAAGATATGTGTTTGCAAGCGTCTGTGCCTCTACACCCTGAGTTGCATCAACTATAAGCACTGCACCCTCACAGGCTGCAAGAGAACGGGATACCTCATAGTTAAAGTCAACATGGCCGGGAGTGTCTATGAGATTAAGCTCATAATCCTTGCCGTCCTTTGCCTTATAGTTGAGAGTTACGGCACGTGCCTTGATGGTAATACCTCTCTCCTTCTCGATATCCATATTATCGAGAATCTGCTGCTGCATATCGCGCTTCTGAACAGTCTCCGTCAGCTCCAGAAGACGGTCGGCAAGTGTGGACTTGCCGTGGTCAATATGAGCAATAATTGAAAAATTTCTGATGTGTTCCTTTTTAACTTTCATACAATTTCCTTTATATCCGTAAAATCAATTAATTTATTATTCAGTCTTACACTGATTACATTCTGTCTTACAATGTGTCACTATGTGATTTGAAGCCCTGTCCGAGCACTTCGCTTGAATCCGTGATAATAATAAAAGGCTTTTCATCATACTTCGCAACCACCTCACGGACTCTTGCGACCTCGTGAGTGCGGACAACACACATAAGCATATTCTTGTCCTTTCCCGTATATCCGCCCTTGGCAGGAATCACGGAAACTCCTCTTCCGCAGATTGCAATAATATCCTTTGTGATTTCCTCTGAAAAATCTGTCATAATAAACATAAGCTTTGAGTGGCTTCTTCCCGCAACAACATAATCCACCGCAAGAGATGAAAGAAATACGATAATTATTGAATAAAGCACACTTTCCGCACTCTTGTAAACAATTCCCGAAAGAACAACAACCACAAAATCACATATAAGAATGAGCCTTCCTACTGAAAAATGAGGAAATTTCAGTTTAAGAAGCCTTGCGAGAATATCAAGTCCGCCCGTTGTGGCTCCGCCCAGAAAAACTATTCCGATTCCTGCGCCTGCAATAATACCGCCGAAAATTGCACCAACCAGCTTTTCCTCGCCGTCAAAAAACCAACTATAGCGCTCACCGAGTAAGCTCAACAAATCAATAAAGCCAGACACAAGTGCTGTGGCAAAAACGGTTCGCGCAATGAAGCGGAAGCCGAATTTTCTCCAGGCAAAGATAAACAACGGTATATTGGCAACAAACACAAAGGTACCCGTTGAAATAAACGGTACAAGGTAATTTACAAGAATTCCCAGCCCCGTAACTCCGCCTGCGGCAAACTTCAGAGGAGTAACAAAAAGAGACACCGCCGCTGAATACATAAACGAGCCAACAATACACATAAGAAGCTCCGTTACCGTGGCAGTTATTCTTTTCATTTTGGGTTTAGCATTGTTTTTATCACTCATGCTCAAGCACCTCAGAGAATATAAAATCAAGCCGTTCAAAATCTTTTTTCAGATAAAGATAGCCAACAAGTGCCTCAAAGCCCGTAGACTTGTGATACTGAGCCTCGGACTTGTTTTTCGGAGTATGCCCTGCGTGAGCATTTCTTCCTCTCTTAAAAACAGCTATTTCATCCTCACGGAGTTTCGGCATCAGAACATCCGTCATATCCGCCTGGAAATCGGCATTCACAAGCCTTACCGTATCCTTATGCAAATCCTTCACACGGGCTTCACCCTTGCTCAGAATGTACTTTCTTATAAAAAGCTCATAAACAGCATCTCCTATAAAGGCCAGAGACAGGCCGCTTAAGCTTCTGTAATCCACATCGGGAAACAATTTATCAAGACTACTGATATCAGGGCACATACTGGAACTCCAGATCATAAATAATTACCGTATCGCCTTCCTGAACACCGCGGTTGCGAAGCTCCTCAAAGACACCTGAATTTTCAAGCACTCTCTGAAGATACTGCAGTGATTCATAGTCATCAATATCTGTTTTGTTGAGAATTTTAAGAAGCCATTCTGCTTCAATATAGAAATCGCCGCCCATTTCGGTAATCTTAAAGCCCTGATCCTTTTTCTTTTCAAGCATTTCCATGGGAATGCCTTCACTTTCAAAGCGCTTGATAGGCGGAAGCTCGTTAAGCTTTGCGGCAACCGCATTTATAAGCTCCTGAGTACCCTCCTGAATGGGGGCAATTATTTCAAAATACTGAAGTCCCTGATCTTCAATAAATTTTCTGAAGCTTTCAAGCTGCTCGTCCGTTGCAAGGTCAATTTTATTTGCAGCAACAATCTGGGGACACTTTGTAAGCTCGGGATTGAATACCTCAAGCTCCTTATTTATGATTTTGAAATCCTCAATGGGATCTCTGCCCTCACTTCCGGAAACATCAACAATGTGAACAAGCATACGGCAGCGTTCAACGTGACGCAGGAATCTGTGTCCGAGGCCCACACCCTCACCTGCACCCTCAATAAGACCGGGGATATCTGCCATAACAAATGAGCTTTCGGGGCCCATTCTTACAACGCCGAGCACGGGCGTAAGAGTGGTGAAATGATAGTTTGCGATAACAGGCTTTGCTTCGCTGACAACGGAAATAAGAGTAGATTTACCTACATTGGGAAAGCCTAAAAGACCTACATCAGCAAGAAGCTTCAATTCAAGAATAACTTCCCATTCTTCTCCGGGATATCCGTCACGGGCAAAACGGGGTGCCTGACGGGTAGGAGTTGCGAAATGCTGATTACCCCAGCCGCCTCTGCCGCCTTTTGCACAGATAAAGGGCTCATCCCCTGACATATCGTGAAGAACCGCACCGCTTTCGGCTTCCCTTATAACCGTGCCGCGGGGCACACGGATTGTAAGGCTCTGACCGTTTTTGCCGGTTCTTTTGCCTGTCTGACCGTTTGCTCCGTTTTCTGCCGTATATTTTCTCTTGTAGCGGAAATCAGCAAGAGTTGCAAGGTGGTCATCGGCAACAAAAATAATATCGCCGCCCTTGCCTCCGTCACCGCCGTCGGGTCCGCCCGAGGCTACATATTTTTCTCTGTGGAATGCAACGGCACCGTTACCGCCGTTACCTGCCTTTATTTTTATTTTCGCTGAATCTACGAACATATATTTAATCTCCTGACATAATTATACATAGTATATAATAACACATAAAATAATAAATATAAATAGCTATTTTAAAATTTTTTTCTCCCCGATAAAACATAAGAGGGATCTGTTATAAAACAAACCCCTCAGTATAAAAGTATTCCACCAAAGACCAAAGGCCGATTTCCGAAGAAATCAGCCTCTTTTTCGTTCTTTACCTTCAAGTAAAATTAAACAGCTCTTTCAACCTTACCGGAACGCATGCAGCGAGTGCAAGCATATACTCTGCAAGGAGAACCGTTAACGATAGCCTTAACTCTCTTTACGTTGGGCTTCCAGGTTCTGTTAGATCTTCTGTGAGAGTGAGAAACCTGAATACCGAATTTAACGTCCTTACCGCAAAAATCACATTTTGCCATGGAGCGCACCTCCCTTTTATTTTCCGGGGTAACCCCCCAATATCTTAATCAGCATCGTACATAATAACAGATATTAAAAAAAAATGCAAGTCTTTTTTTAAACTTTTTTTGATTATCTTTTATTTCAGCGGATGAATAAAAAGTCCGCTGAGGAGTTTGGGCTCAAACCAGGTGGATTTCGGGGGCATTACCCTGCCGCTGTCAGCTATTGCCATAAGCTCGGAAAGTGATGTGGGATACATGGAAAATGCGATTTCCATATCCTCAGAGCAGCGTCTTTCAAGTTCTCCGAGCCCTCTTATTCCTCCGACAAAATCAATTCTCTTGTCTGTTCTGGGATCGTCAATTCCGAAAATTCCGGAAATAACATACTTTTGAAGAACGGAAACATCTAGACTGTCAAGAGGATCATTTTCATCGCACAAGCCATCTTTAAGGGTAAGCCGGTACCACTTTTTATCACAGTAAAAGCCGAAGGTGTGACGCTTGTCGGGATGCACGATTTCTGCTTTTTCTTCTATCGTGAAAATTTCCGAAAGCTTTGCCGTGAGTTCCTCTGCGGAAAGACCGTTTTTATCCCTGATAACACGGTTATAGTCCATAATCTTCAGTTCATCTGCCTTAAAGGCAACTGCCAGGAAGAAATTAAATTCTTCCTCACCCGTAAAGCCGGGATTCTCTTTGCGCCTTTTGAGTGCAACCTTTACCGCGGAAGCAGCTCTGTGATGACCGTCTGCAATATAAAGATTCGGCACCTCTGAGAAAGCCTTTGTCAAAGCATCGCAATCATCCTTTTGGGAAATAACCCAGACGGTATTGCACACATTACCCTCCGAAACAAAGTCATATTCGGGAGGCAAAGCCTTATATTTTGCTATTATCTCATCAATTTTTTCATTTCCCTTGTAGGCAAGGAAAATAGGACCGGTATTTGCATCACAGGTATCAACATGACGGATGCGGTCCTCCTCTTTATCTGCACGGGTATACTCGTGCTTCTTTATTACATCATTGATATAATCATCTGCCGATGCACAGCCCACAAGTCCCGTCTGACATACATCTCCCATAATCTGTCTGTAAACATAAAAGCAGGGAGCTTTTTCCTGAAAGCATATTCCGTCAGAAACAAGCTTCTGAAGATTCTCAGCCGCCTTGTTATAGACTTCATCACTGTAGAGATAGGTTCCTTCGGGCAGATCAACCTCCGCCTTATCAACATGAATAAACGAATAAGGATTTCCCTTGACCTTTTCCCTTGCTTCTTCCGAATTCATAACATCATAAGGAAGTGCAGCAACGGCTGAAGCATATTCCTTTTCGGGACGCACGGCCCTGAAGGCTCTGAAAACTGACATAGCACTCCGCCTTTCTTATTTTATGTTGGTTGCCTTGTGAAAATATAATTTGTCATTTCCTGAGAAATATATGACATCTCTGACATTTTCCGTACATACAAAATATGTATTTTCATTACAAACGGGAATTATGAGTGATGCGGAATAAAGCTTGCTCTCAATTGAAGAATAAACAGAAAGGAAGCCTTTTTCATCAGAGGAATAAAGCTTTCCGAGAAGCTCCTCCATACCGAAGCCGTCAAATCCCGTAATATTGTAAGGTGAGCCTGCTGTAAAATTACCGAAATACTCATACGCATTATCAGTATCACACTTGAGATTATATAAAGCAACCTGATAATTTCCCGTTTTAACTGCATTATCAAGCTTACTTTTCTCTGCAGTTTTTACACTGAAATTCACACTGATTCCCAGAATCCTCTGCCATTCTTGCATAACACGCCTTACCGTGTCCTCATCCTGCTTCTCGCAGAGAACGGAAATATCGATTTTTGCGGTTTCAAGCTTCTGCAGACCGTTTTTCAGATAAACCGAAGCCTTTTCCTCGCTGTATGCCACAGGATGCTCCACATCAGTTTTTTCCACCGAGGGAGGTATAATACCCATAGCCTGCTCTTTTCCCATATTTTTTGCAACAGTCGCCGTATCGGTTGCAGACAGCAGTGCCTTCCGGATGTTTTCGTCTCCCATTACGGGATCAGACAGATTCATAATAAATCCTTTTATAATATCAGGAGTTTCCGTCACTGTCATTTTTTTATTGACGCGAAGCTTTCCGTACACCTCAGAGGAAATCACACCGCCCGAATAATCGTCGGTTTCAAGCACCCTAAGAAGCTTCTCCTCACTGTCAACAACATAAAGCCATACATAATCAGGAACAGCAACAGACTCACCGCAATAATCGGATGCCTTATTTATTCTGTAGGAGGCTTCGTCGAATCTTGAAAGATAAAACGGTCCGTTTGAAAGAGCAAATGCAATAAGAGTACCGTATCTGCCCGAGCAGCCCTTGAAAAATGTTTCATTACAAGGCATACAGACAGGCTCTGTCAGGACCTCGGGGAAATTACTCTGGGGAACGGATAAGCTTATTTCAAGCGTATGCTTATCAATTACCTTTACGCCAAGCTCCTCGGGAGCTTTTTTGCCTTCAAGGATTTCGGGGGCATTTTCTATGTTATATAGCATATATGAAAGATGCGCTCCCGTCATCGGATCAACAGCCCTTCTGAGAGCAAACTGAAAATCATAAGCAGTAACCGAAAGATCAAAATCCTCCGGCAGTTTTTCACCCAGCTGCTCCTTCGCATTGGAGGTAAGGTGCCACACCGCATCCTCTCTCAGGCTGAATGTATACTTAAGACCGTCCTTTGAAACAGACCAGTCCTTTGCCACACCGTTTACAATTTCTCCGTTTTCATCTCGTCTTAATAACCCCTCAAAGCAGTTGCGTACTACTATTGAAGCTGTTGCGTCAGACACAATCTGCGGGTCAAAGGTACCTGCAGAATTTTCCACAGCAAAGAAAAGCACTACAGGATCGGAGGATCCGCAGGAGGAAAGCAAGCCTGTCATAATAACAAGACATAACAAAAATGATATTATTCTTTTCATTCTGACACTCCTTTCTTTGCATATCGTTTTTATTGTAACAGATTATGTGCTTTTTTTCTATATCTTTTAAAAGATTTTTTTATATTATTTATCTTTCCTTTTTTACTGCATTATGATAAAATGGTTTCAAAAAGGAGACTTATATGGATATTATAATTTTAATTCTTCTCGCAATTGCGGTTGTGCTTCTTATTGTAATTGCAGCAAAGCTTTTCAGCACCAAAAAGGAGTCCTCTGCCGTAACGGATGAGAAAATAGATAATTTAAGAGCACTTACACAGGAAAATTTCTCTTCCCTGCGAAGCGATAAGGCAAATGCAGATAATGCAATGCGCGCACTGCTGTCCTCTTCGCTTGATAATGTAAGCAATAAAATGGATGTTCTTTCAGAAAAAACCGCTGACGGACAGCTTAACACCGTAAGGGCTCTTTCCGATATGCGCGAAAAGCTGGATACTACGGGAAGACAGCAGACAATTGCCGTTACGGAAGCAGTTTCAAGGCTGCAGCAGTCCAATGAACAAAAGCTTGAGCAGATGCGTCTTACTGTAGATGAAAAGCTGACAGCAACTCTTTCATCCCGTCTTGATACCTCATTCAAATCCGTTTCCGAGCAGCTTTCAAATGTCTACAAATCCCTTGGAGAGATGAAGGAGCTTTCATCGGGCATTACTTCTCTTAACAGAGTTTTTTCAAATGTAAAAATACGTGGTAACTGGGCTGAATGTCAGCTTGAGGGCATACTCGACAGAATTATTCCCGGAATGTATGTAAAAAATTACCGATCAGATACCAGCCGTGAAGTGGTTGAGTTTGCTGTTATGATTCCTGATTCGGATTCTGATAAAATCACATATCTTCCCATCGACTCCAAGTTTCCTATGGAGGACTATTTAAGACTCTGCGATGCTGCAGATATCGGTGACACGGAAGGTGTAAGACTTGCAAAAAAAGCACTTGAATCAAAGGTTATTTCAGAAGCAAAGGAAATTTCAAAATATATTAACACACCCTTCACCACGCCCTTTGCCGTGCTGTACCTTGCAACAGATTCTTTGTATGCCGAAGTAATTTCATCAAAGGAAAACATTGCAGACCGTCTTCATAATGAATTTAATGTTATGGTGGCAGGTCCGTCTACCATAACCGCCCTTCTGTCCTCTCTTGCGCTCGGCTTCAGGACAGTTGCACTCAACAGAAAAGCGGGGGAGGTTATGGATTTGCTTGCAGCAGCAAAAATGCAGTATGACAAATTCGGAATTGCCCTTGAAAAGGCAAAGAAGAAGATTGACGAAGCATCCTCAAGTATTGATGATGCTCAGAAGAGAAATTCCATTATTGTAAAAAAATTAAAAGGTGTAGAGGCTATCAGCAGTGAAACCGCTGATGTTATGCTCGGCACCGAAGAATAAAGGAGAATTGCTATGATAAAACTGGGACTTGCCGGCACATGGCACGTACATTTCGGCGGCTATGTAAGAGAATTTTTATCCCGCGGAGATGTTGAAATTACCGCATTATGGGATCCTGATGCAGAAACCGCAAAGGCAAAGGGCGAAGAGCTTGGCTGCAGATACACTACCGATATTGACGAGTTCTACTCCTGGGATTTCGATGCTGTTCAGGTGTGCGCAGCAACAAATATCCACAAGGAAGTGCTTATTAAGGCTGCAAAGGCAAAGAAGCACATCTTTACCGAAAAGGTTCTTACAGCCGCTTATGCAGATGCTCTTGAAGTAAAGGATGCCGTAGTTGATGCAGGCATCAGGTTCTGCATTTCTTTCCCCTGGAGAACACGTGCAGATTTTCTGTGGATAAAGAACGCCCTCGCTGATGAGATTATCGGTCAGGTTACATATATGAGAATGAGAAATGCTCACGACGGTGTAAGCCGTGGATGGCTTCCTCCCTCATTCCTTGATCCCGTTCCTACCTGTGGCGGTGCTATGATGGATCTCGGTGCACACGGAATGTATCTCCTCAACTGGCTTATGGGTGATCCCGTGAAATGCACAAGTGTTTTCACAAACTGTCTGTGCGATTCCGTTGAAGATAACTGTGTAACTGTATTCAGCTATGAAAACGGAGCTATCGGTGTCAGTGAAACGGGTTTTGTTACAGGCAGAAATCCCTTTGAGCTTGAAATTGCAGGTACTAAGGGCACAATTCTTGCAGGCGGAGTATTTGACAGACTCTGCTACAACAACGGTGACGGCTGGCACTATCCTGATGCAGGAAAGGGCAGCAAATCTGCAATCAACTCCTTCTGCGATTCAATAAACGGTGACGGAGAGCCTCTTTTCGGCATTGACGATGCAGTTGCTCTTACCAAGACAATGGAAATGGCATACAAGAGCATAATCTGACAAAATCGGATATCGTTGCTTCGCAGCGGGTAATATTATAATTCCTTTATAATAACATATTTTAACCTCCTTGTATTTTAGTAATATGGCTGCCAAACCATTTCTGTTATACTTGGAGGTTTATCTTTTTTCTTCTTTTTTGTGGCTTGCCATCGCTCGCCACATTTTATTTATATAAAGCATTTTAATACCCCGGCGGAACAGGAGTGGGTGTCTTTACTAACGACCAAGAACAGGGCTGTAAAAAACTCTCGTTTTTTACAGCCCTGTTAATTTTTACCGGAAGATTAACCGCCGAAAAGTCCTCTGAAGAATTCTACAATGCTTCTGAAGAAAGCCTTGAGTCTGTCAAAGAATGAAAGCTTACCTGAGTTGTTATCGTCGGGTTCTTCAGGTTCAAGTCCTGTATCGGGACGCTCTGTTGCATAAATTGTATAGTTCTCTCTGATATTTTCAATTCTGTAAATACCGTCAGTAGTTCTTTCATACTGATAGCCGTTGAGAACTACAAAGTGAGGTTCTGCAAGAAGGAATTCGAGTGTTGCACCCTCCTTGCATACCAGAGTAACACTGTCAAATGTATATCCGCCTATGATATATGCAGAAGAAGACTGAGCAAATGTTATTGTATAGGTTTTATCGCTGCCTTCAATGTCTGCACTTTCATTGGTTGTGGTAACAGTTATAGAACCTGTTGCATATCCGTCTGAATGAGCAGTAATTGTAGCTGTGCCCATCTTCAGACCGTATGTTACAAGACCGCTGGAGTTTACTGTAGCAATCTCGGGATCACTTGAAGTCCACTTTACAACCCTGTTTGATGCGTATTCAGGCATAATTGTTGCATAAAGCTGAACAGTTTCTCCGGGAAGTCTTGTTGTTGAAGCACCTGCAGCAGAAACAACAATGTACTCAGCAAGCACGGGAATAACATTTACCATACAGTATGCCTTGAATTTACCGTCTCTTGACTGAACTCGGACAAGTGTTTCACCGGCACCAACACCAAATACCTTACCGTTTTCATCGACGGTAGCGATATTTCTGTTATTGGAAATCCATTCTACATCATTGCTTGTTGCAGTAGAGGGAGTCATAATTGCGGTAAGGGTTTCGGTTGCATTTACTTCAATATAAACAGAAGTCTTATTAAGACTGAGTCCCTGGAGCTTTACGTGCTTTTCGAACACAGCAACATAGGTAACATCACTTGTTACTCGTCCGATTTCGGGAGACCATCCGCTGAATGTGTAATCAAACTCACCTGTTGAAGGTCTTGTAGGAGTCTTTTCACCGACAAAGGGACAAATTACAGCATCACCGTAGAAATATGTCTGTGTAGTAATTACACCGTCAATATCCCAGCTGATGATATATCTTCTGTTGACCTCATTGAACTGAGCCTCATAAATTGCAGCGCCTGTTACAACGGGAATAGCAGAATTATCAACAAGCTTACCGGTTTCTGTCTTCCACTTACCGGAGAATTCATAAGAAACTCTGTCATCAGAGGGCTTCGCAGGCATACCGTTGTAGGTAGGTCTTGTTCCGTAATACCAGCTTGTTACTGTTGTTTCATCGCCTACAATCCAGGTAATATCATAGCTGTTGATTTCCCAGACTGCGGTAAGAGTAACGTCACCGTAGCTGCCTTCAAGAGAATAATCTGCAGCATATACAGTATCCTTATCCCAGCTGCCGCTGCCGAGGCTTACTTTCCAGCCCTTGAATGTTGAACCTTCCTTTACGGGAGCTGCAAGAGTTTCTGTTGAGGTTACATAGTAGGGGAAGCCTGCAATTGTATTGCCGCCGTTTGTATTATACTTGAGATAGTATTCAATTACTGAATAGTCTGCATTAAAGGTAAGATCCTTTGCGCCCATTGCCTGAGGAATTTCTTCTCTCCACTTAGCGGTATAGCCGTTCTTTGCAACGGGAGCCAGAGGAACAATTTCTTCACCGAATTTAATTTCAACAGTAAGAACTTCATCTCCGCTTACCCAGTTGATCTTATATGTTTTTGCAGTCCATACGGGCTCTATCTTGACATTACCGTACATACCGCGAAGAAGCTTATTTACTTCAACGACATCACCCATTGTCCAGCTGCTGTTTTCGTCTGAGCTGTAAATGAGCCAGCCTGTGTGAGTATAACCTGTCTTTGTAAGAAGAGGAAGTCTGTCAGCAGATTCAATTGTGTATTCCTGAATCTGTGTAGCGGATTCGGTTCTGATTGTTACGGAGTAGGTAATAATTTCCCACTGAGCTTCAAATTTTACATCGCCCCACTTGCCGGTGTACTTAACATCCTTGTAAAGCTCGCCAACAGTCCAGCTTGTATTCTCGGAGGAAATTACCTTCCATCCTGCGAATGCATAGCCTTCCTTTACAGGCTGAGGCATTGTAAGTCCTGCGTTTGTATTATAGGAAACAACCTTATCACCTGTAAACTGACCGCCCATAGGAAGGAATACTGCATCGTAAGCTATATAAACGCGCTTGACGATTGCGTTATATTCCGTATCACCGGAAACAGCTGTGATTGAAGGATCCCATCCTGAAATCATATTGAGATATCCGTTGCCGCCTGCAAAATAGGGAGAGCCGGGATATGAGGGAGTCTCACCTGCTGTCCAGTAGGTATCGTATTCGTCAGCACCTACAATCCAGGTAACCTTGTAGGAGGAAACAGCTTTTTCTTCGAATATTGCAGTATATGTTACATCTGCGGAAACAATGGTTTCCTTATTAAGGTAATTACCGTTGCCGTCCTTCCAGCCGACAAAGGTCCAGGTCTTGCCGTCCTCTGTCTTGACAGGCATTTCGCCATCCTTGTAAACAGGACGATCACCGTATTTGTATTCTGTTGTAAATGTACCTTCGGGAGCAACCCATGTAACATCAAACTTCTTGGGATTTGCCTTGAACACTGCAGTATAAGTAGCAGCACCTGTAACAATCTGAGGCTCATTCATCCAGCCGATGAACTCATAGGTATATGCAGAATCTTCAGGCTTAACGGGAGTTGCTTCAGTGTATTCAGGCATTGCGCCGTGGTTTACATTGCTGCGGAACAGAACCGAGCCGTCATAGTTTTTCCAAACAATTTCATAGGAACGGAGGTTCCATATTGCAGTAAGAGTAACATCACCGTATGCACCCTTAAGCACATCCTCGGCTCTGAAAATTGTATTTGCCTGCCAGTTACCGTCAGCCTTGGTTATCTGCCAGCCTGTCAAAACATAACCTGCTTTTTCGTACGCAGGAAGAGCGCCCTCGTACTCAATGTTATAATCAAATTCACCGAGAAGCGAACCGTTATTATCAAGGAATGTAATTGTATATTCGTTAATCTCAAGATCGGGATAGAGCTTTACATTACCGTACATACCGGGATAGTCTGCCTTATGATCATAAAGCGTCTCTGTTCTCCAGCTACCGGTTGTCTGTCCGTCTGCTAATACATACCAGCCCAATGTGGTATAACCGTTCTTTATATAGTCTCTGAGAGAAACAGTATCCTTGATGGTATATGGTGTATCCTCTATTCCGAGGGAATTGCCTTCACTGTCCACATACTGAACCTTATAGTTTGTGGGAGTAACATCAGCAACCAGAGTTACATTACCCCAGAAGCCGGGACCCTTGACATTGAAATTATAATCATCTGCTGCCCAACCGTCTTTTGCTGAGGGCAGAGTCCAGCCGTTGATTGTATAACCGGTAATAATAACATCATCCGCATCGGGAAGAGCAATGTTTTCCTGCTCAACATTATATGTCACGGGATTAACGGGATTAGAAGGAATAATACCGTCGGGGAACAAGAAATTGACCGAATAATCGATGGGTTCCCAGTCAGCAACAAGAGAAATAACACCGTAATAATCCTTGGGAAGCTGTGTCACCTTATTGCTTCCTATAAGCTCTCTGAAGCCTGCCCAGCCTGTTTCATCAAGGCTTCTGATATCCCAGCCGAGGAACTTGTATCCGTCCTTCTGTACCTTGGGGAATTTTTCTGCACTTATAGCTATTTCTGTATTGTAGTAAAGCTTATCTGCAAGTGTGATAACATTATCTTCATCAAGCCAGAAGGTTACCTCATATTTTGATGCAGACCAGGAAGCAACAAGCTTTACATCACCGTATAATTTCTTAGCTGCGCCGTGACTGTTGGCAATATCCTTATGAACGGAACCTACATCCCAGTTACCGTCAACACAGGAATCAACTCTCCAGCCGTTGAAATCATATGCAGTCTTGATGAGATTCTGAAGAATAATTTCATCCTCGATTGTATACTGCAAGGGTGCGGGAGCAGGAATTGAATTATCCTTTGAATCAAATGTAATTGTATAAGTTTTTGCCTTGTACTTAACCTTAAGCTTTACAGTACCTATCTTACCCGGAGCAACCTTTGTCACACCGTTTTCTACCGTGATATCTGCATCTGTCCAGTCTGCAGCCTCGTCACCCTCTTCAATTTCGGTACCGATTACTGTCCAGCCGTCAATGTTATATCCTGCCTTCGGTGAGCTGACATTGATTGTATTACCTGCAAGGTAAGAATAAGGAACCTCTGTAATTAATGTAGTTCCGTCCTCATCATAGAGCTTTACATAATATTTGTATGCTGAATAGTCATACACAGCCTTAAGCTCAACATTACCGTTTGCTCCCTTGGGGAAGTTGTTGAACATCTGTGTGCTGGAGGGCCAGCTGTTGTTATCTGATGACATTAACTGCCAACCGAGGAATACTCGGCCGCTGTTAGGCATAACAGCAAGAACATCGGGATTTTCCTTGTTTGTATTATCAATTGTATATGTAGCTGTATCAACTAAGCTGCCGTCATCATCATAGTATGTGATGGTATAGGGCCTTGCGATATATTTGGCAATAAACTTAACAGGACCGTATTTTCCGATAAACTGATCATTGATTGCTTCATCGGACACAGGAGTTACTTCGGGAGGATATACATCGGGATTAACATCCGAAATATGAAGAACATCTGAAGCCTTCCAGTTTGTGTCTGCTCCGACGGGCTCAACCTCATAATATCCGCTGAATACATGGAAATCGTCAAGACGGGGATTTGCTTCAAAATTCTCTGCCACATCAAACTGATCGCCCTTGATATGGGGAAGGTACTCAAAGTTCTTATCAATCTTTCCGTCTCTGTTATAGTCAACATTTACAGTTGCCGATACAGGAATCCATGTTGCAATAAGAGTGATATTACCGAACTGTCCGTTTACATTTACAGCAATTGCGCTGGATGAGGAGCTGTCCCAACCGTACAGCATATTGTTCTGCGAGGTCCATTTTACCCAGCTGATTTTATTGTCGGTACTTTTAACATCTGCGTCTTCATAAGCAACCTTCCAGCCTCCGAACTTGTATCCGGCTCTTGAAGGTGCAGGAATAAGCATTGAATCCTCAATTGTATATCTGCCATAATCCTCTTCGTATTGTTCTGCTGTCTGAGCTGCAGGATATTCGGTATTTGCCGCAAAATCATAGCTTATTGAATAGTTTGTTGCCTTCCATGTGGGCTCAAGGAACAGAGAACCGCCGCCTGATGCAACGCCGGCAGAAGCGGTATCAGCATAAGAAATGGGGCCGCCGGGAGTAGTTCTTCCTATCCATCCGTTCTGATAGTAACCGTTTCTCTTGTAGTTATATGTACTACATGTATGGTTACTGGTATCTTCAAATGTTGCTACGGGAGAGCCGTCAAGAGCAATACTGTAAACATCAGTTGCAGCATCTGCACTTTCAACAGCAGATTTGTAATCTTTGAATGTAGGATACTTTTTGGTATCAAACATATTGATGCCGTTGAACGCAAGAGAGCCGCCGTGCACAAAAAGAGTCTGAGCCTTATAGCTTGCAGTTTTTGTTCTGCCATCACTATTTGATGTCTGGTTGTTGGTGTTGGAGCCCTTGGACGCAGAAAGACTCTTATATCCGGCACAATTGTAGGAACCTCTTACGGTGTAGTTTGAGATAGCTGCTGTGGAATCACCACTGGCAGCTTCCGCCCAATAGGTAAAGCTACCGCCGTAAATTGTAGCAGGGGAGCCGTCTGTGCAGTACACATTGCTGGCTGTCATCGAGAGATTCTTGCTTGTGTCAGCGCCGGTATAAGCCTTGACATCGCAATCAACATCAAAAATGTAAAGATTTTTGGTTGCACATCTTATTGCGGAAATAACAGCATCTGCACTTGCTGATGCATCTGATTCTGACTGTCTGAGGCCTGAATAGCTATCAACGGGGCTTTCGGGAAGATTTACGTAGCCGCCGTATATTTCCGCACTGCTGCAGGTGATTATATTAAGTGCATAAACTCTTAAGTTTGACTGAGCACTTCTGTAACATCTTGCAACACCAGTAGCCTCAACCTTACCGCCGTACATCTTAAAAATCGCATTTGAACCGTTTATGGTAACGCCATACGAATTAGCCGATGTGCTAACTTTAACCTGATTCCAAGCAGCAACCTTCCATGCATCATCGCCATCATTACGAGCAGAAGAATGAGCATAAATTCTGAAGTTATTCTTGGTTGAGTCAGCTGAATCACCGAGGATAAGTGTACCGGCACTGTGAATAACATGTGACGAAGTCTGATGATAAGCATCATTACCGCTGTTATTATCTGTATCATAAATGTCAGTATAAACACGGATTTCACTATCTGCAGAGCCTTCATTGACAATCTGAAGGGTAGCACCTATTCCTACATTGATCATTGCAGTTGAAATATAGTCGGTACCCTTGTAGTCAGTGCCTGCATTTTCACTCGGCAGCTGTATATTCATCTGACTGCTTCCATAGTCACCGCTTGCCGTATGGGAAATATCTATCTTGAAGCCGTTAAGATTAAGACGGACATTACCCGTGATAGTCGGGAATGCTGCCAGTGCATCTGTAGAGGTAACATTCCCGCTTAAGTTAATGGTTGTGACTACACCCGTGCCGTTGTTATTGGCGGTAGTGATAGCATTCTTCAACGCTGTAACGGAGTTTACATTGTTGACCTCTGCTGCCGCTGCCACAACACCTGCATCGGGAACAATGATACCTACCGATATTGTTGTAAACAACATAATAGCGGCAAGAAACATTGAAAGAGCCTTTGTTGTTATTTTGGTCTTTTTCATAGTTTTCTCTCCTTTTCCTGTGCCTTTTCGTATGGGAAGAGACACAAAGATAGAATTATACTTATACATTTTTGATTTTAGCACAAAAAAAGTACGATTGCAATTATTATATTATAATTCGCACATAAAAATAAAAACAAAATATTTGTTAAAAAACAACAAACATAACTTCTCTGCGGGCATTATTTTCAGAAAAAGCAAGTGAAAAATCTTATGATTTATCAATCCCTGTGCCGGATTCTGAAAAATGCTGCTTTCTGTTACAGGGAAACAGCTCCGATTAATGCTTGCGGCGGCCGTTTCCGGACAGTCCGTCTCCGGTGAAAACCTGTTTTCCATCCGTAGGGACAAACAATCTTTTTACTTTACAGAAAAGAAATTGCTGCAAAACAGAAAAACTGCTTTCACAGGGTACATTTCCCCTGCAAAAGCAGTCAGATTTTCACATAGGCTATGCTCAATACATACCGTTTGCCGCCATATAATCATACAAGATTTTTCCGTGAGTCTGCTCCTCCTTCTGAATGTGATTCAGGAAGGCTCTGATGTTCTGATCACGGAATTCAAAGGCGGCAGTATCATAGAGATGGGACACCTGTTTTTCCCCGGACAGCAGATCGGTGCATAAATACATATCGGCTGTTTTTTCCGGACAAAGCATTGCCTTGTATTTTGCTGTAAATGAAGGCAGAGGCTTCTCCTCACAGTTAATGGGCGGTACTGTTCCCATCCCGATCTGTTCAAGGGAATTAAGGTGCTTTGTTTCCTCCTCGGAAAGTCCCTGAAAAAGAGATTTCAGCTGTTCGTCCGCAGCACATTCCGAGTGTCTTTTATACTTTTCGATACACAGCTTTTCGTGCTCCTTAAGCTCTTCGAGCCATGTTCTTTCTTTTTCCGTAAAATCCATTATTTTGTGCTCCTTTCAAATTTCGGTTCATATATATTGTGTGTGTTTTCAGTTATTTTATACAAAAAATTTTACACGGCAGAGGCAGGCTTATGAAGAATTACAACATTTTTACAAATGTAAAAACACTGTAATTATTTGTAACAGAAATGTTGTGGACAAATGCATTTTTTTGGTGTATTATCCGAGGTGTAAAGACAAAATTTCTTTTGCCTGAGGGCAGAACGGAGTATATATATGAAACGTTTTATTGAATCAAACAGATGGGAAATTATTTCCGCTGCTGCAATATCCGGTGTGTTTACCGTATCGGTAGTTTTAGCAATGGTTATTGTGGCAATTTAAGCAAAAAAAGCACATAAAATGAAGAAACGGAAGCCTCGGCTTCCGTTCTTTTTTATTCACCGCGGATTAAGCCTGATGTTGACATTATTTTTATTTAATGGTAAAATTACGATGAATATTATTTTTTAAGAGGTGCTTACTATGAACACTATTTCTGTAGCAGGCAAAAAACTCATAGATGATAACGGAAGAGAACGAATTTTTAACGGCATAAACTTTGTTTACAAGTATGTAGACAAGGATGAGGACGGTGTTATCCGCTACAAAACTGACCTTACCGAGGATGTTCTTAAGGCTCTCAAGGCAAAGGGTATGAATATCATAAGACTCGGTCTTACCTGGGCGGGCATTGAGCCTGAGCGCGGCAAATACAATACAGAATATCTTGACGGATATAAAGAAGTACTGAAGCTGTGCGACAAGCACGGAATGTATGTTTTTGTGGACTGGCATCAGGACTTATTCAGTTATTTTTGTTCAACTCCCGGTGACGGTGCCCCTGAATGGGCATGTCTTCACACAAAAAAACAGAGTGATCCGCTTTTTATATGGGCTGAGGGATACTTCTTTCACAAGGATATTCATAAGGCTTTCGATGATTTCTGGCAAAACAGAGAGATTGACGGCAAGGGTATCCGCGACAGCTTCTGCGATATGCTCACATATACAGTCGAATATTTCAAGGACTGCAAATGCATTATAGGCTATGATGTATTCAACGAGCCCTTCCCCGGCACTCCCGGCGGAAAAATGTTCCGTAACCTTGTAAAGAACGGCGCCTGCACCCTTCTTTTCAACAAGCGTGTCAACAGAAAGAAGCTTATAAAGGATGCTCTTTCAAAGGAAGTAATGGAAATGCTTTCCGTTGCCGATGACTCGAAGGTATACGCAAGCATTCTCGGCAACATAAAGGAACAGATGTTTGAATTTGACACCAAGAGATATTATCCCTTCCTTGTTGCTGCAGCAGAGGCAATAAGAAAGGTTGACAAAACAGGCATCATCTTCTCTGAAAACTGTTATTTCTCAAATATGGGTATCCCCTGCTCCGTTCCGAGAATTGTATATAAGGACGGAACAAGAGAAGAGAACCATATTTTCTCCCCTCACGGCTATGATATAACCGTTGATACTCCTCTTACAAACAACGCAAGTCCTTACAGAATCGATTATATTTTCGATGAACACAAGAGAACTCAGGAAAGAATGGATGTTCCCGTGCTTGTAGGTGAATGGGGCGGAATGGTCCCCGGAAGCGACAGATATCCTGCACTCGAGCATCTTATTGAAAAATTCGACAAAAACAAGTGGAGCCATACCTATTGGCACTATTTCGGCGGATTTGAAAACAGTGAAATTATGAATGTTATCTGCCGTCCTCTTCCCATTGCGGTTGCAGGTGAAATAAAGGGATATTCCTACGACAGAAAAGAAAAGCTTTTCACACTTTCGTACCTCGGCTCAAGCACAATAAAGGCTCCCACTCTCATATATCTTCCCTCAGAGCCCAAGAAGGTATATTCCACTAAGGGCTGGAAGTATAAGGATAATATCCTTTCAGTATATGCAGGCAAGGGCGACTGCATAGTGAAGGTTGAGCTGTAATGACGGAATACCTCATTATAATTTCCGTTACCGCGGTAATAATTACCGTATATGATAAGCTTGCAGCAAAGCTTCTGCCGCGGCACAGAATCCCCGAAAAAATACTGATAATTGCAGGACTTCTGGGCGGAGCTGCAGCGGAATATGTCACAATGATAATAATCCGCCACAAAACGCGACACAAAAAATTTATGACAGGGCTTCCCGTGATGATAATTTTTCACATTATTATCCTTGCCCTACTTTTAAGATTTTACTATTAGGAGCAACAGATGTTAGAAGTTAAAAACATAGGATTTACCGTAGAAAACGAAAACGGCGGCGGTAGTCTTGAAATAATAGAGGATGTTTCCTTTACTCTTGAGGACGGAAAATTCCTCGTCATAACAGGCCCCAACGGAGGCGGAAAATCAACTCTTGCCCGTCTTATAATGGGCATAGAAAAGCCCACAAAGGGACAGATTTTATATAACGGAACGGATATAACAAATCTTTCAATAACAGAAAGAGCAAAGCTTGGTATCGGCTATGCTTTCCAGCAGCCTCCCCGTTTCAAGGGACTTACCGTAAGAAAGCTTTTATCCCTTGCACACGGCAGCGATCTCCCC
This sequence comes from Acutalibacteraceae bacterium, assembly GCA_045647985.1. Taxonomy (GTDB): domain Bacteria; phylum Bacillota; class Clostridia; order Oscillospirales; family Acutalibacteraceae; genus RUG806. The sequence goes on along the minus strand of JAZRNB010000048.1, from coordinate 17,335 downwards.
GAAAATGAGTGCTGCTCTTACCTTACAAAGGTAGGACTGTGCTCAATGGATTATCTCAACCGTGAGGTAGATGCTTCCCTTTCCGGCGGTGAAGTAAAGCGTATTGAAATTGCAACTCTTATGGCAAGAAACTTAGGTCTTGCAATATATGACGAGCCGGAGGCAGGCATCGACCTCTGGAGCTTTTCGATGCTTGTTCAATCATTCAGGGATATTGCGGCTGAAAGAAATGAAAGTGTTATGATAATTTCCCACCAGGAAAGAATTATGCAGCTTGCTGACGATATTCTGGTTATTGCTGACGGAAAAATCCGTTCATTCGGCACAAAAGAGGAAATTCTCCCCACACTTCTGGGAGAATTTGACAGCAAATGTTCTTTGAGAGGTGACAGCAATGCTTAATATTACAGATAAGAATTTACTTGATAAAATTTCCGGTTTTTCCGCTATCCCCGTAGGAGCCACCTACAACATAAGAAAAAACGGTCAGGGTGTTGAAAGAAGCACCAACGAAAAGGTTCAGATTACAAATAAAACCGACAAGCCGGGCATTGACATTACCGTGCTCCCTGACACAAAGGGTGAGCAGATATATATCCCTGTAATCATCACCGAAGAAGGTGTTTCCGACAAGGTATATAACGATTTTTATATCGGAGAAAATGCAGATGTTACCATAATTGCAGGCTGCGGTATTCACAATTCAGGCTGCAACGAAAGCCGTCACGAGGGTATTCACCGTTTCTTTATCGGAAAAAATGCCCGTGTGGTTTATGTTGAAAAGCACTATGGCGAGGGTGAAGGCACAGGCGAAAAGATTCTGAATCCCGAAACAGCTGTTTATATGGAAGAAAATTCCGTATGCGAAATGGAATCCGTACAGATAAAGGGCGTTGACTCAACAAAAAGAAACACCATCGCAAAGCTTGGCAGAAATGCAAAGTTCATTGTAACGGAGCGCCTTATGACACACGGCAGCCAGATTGCAGATTCGGATATGACAATTGAGCTCAACGGTGAGGGAGCATCTGCACAGATTATCTCCCGTTCTGTTGCAAAGGATGACTCAAAGCAGGTATTCTACCCCAAGGCAGTGGGCAATGCTCCCTGCACTGCACATGTTCAGTGCGACTCCATAATTATGGACAATGCCGGCATCCGTTCAATTCCCGAAATTGCAGCAAACCATGCGGAAGCGGCAATCATTCATGAGGCAGCCATAGGAAGAATAAACAATGAACAGCTTCTGAAGCTGATGACCTTCGGCATGTCTCCCGAAGAGGCTGAAGAAATCATCATCCAGGGCTTTCTTAACTAAAAAAACGGCACCCTCCCTCGGGAAGGTGCCGAAAAAGTATGATAAAGGAGTAAAAATATGCGTCTTGATAAATATCTCAAGGTTTCACGTCTTGTAAAAAGAAGAACCGTTGCAAATGAGCTCTGCGACGCAAAGCACGTTGAGGTAAACGGTAAACCCGCCCGCGCATCCTATGAAATCAAGGTGGGCGACATAATAGATATCCAGATGGGCTCGAATCACATAAAAGCAGAGGTTGTGACCGTCACCGAATATGCAACAAAAGAAAGTGCATCGACAATGTATAAGCTTATTTAAAGCTTTCCTTCTTATTTTACAGAAAAAGGAGGAGAAATTATGAGAAAAAAGCAAAAAAGATTTCCCTTCGGGGCATTTGTGATAATTCTGGTTGTCTGTGTAATTGTAAGTGCAGCTTCAGGAGCAGGCGGAGCATTTTTTATGTTCAATCTGCTTTACAGTGCACCTGAAACTACCACAGCACCGGAATACATCATAGAAGAAACTACCACAGCACCTGTTGAGGAAATCACAACAGCCGCCCCCATGACTCAAGCCTCAACTCAAAATACGGTAATTGAAGCCACTACGGCAGATTCCCTCAGCATAACAGAAGCCGGCACAACGGCACACGAAACAACCGTAACCGAAAAAGCTACGGAAAAAGAGGAAACAACAGCTGCTACCGTAACAATGCCGCCTGCAGAAACCGTCACGGTTTATATCCCTGCACCCACCACGGAAAACAGTCTTACAAAAGGCGATATATATGCTGATGCAGTAAACAGTGTTGTAACAATAAAAACCGGCTGGAAGCAGTATTATTCGTCAATTCTCGGTTCATATTACCGACCTGCTACATCCTCGGGAACAGGCTTCTGCATTTCGGACAACGGGTATATTGTAACAAATTTCCATGTTGTTGACAAAGCAGAAAACCTGACGGTTATTGACTATAACGGCAGAGAATACAACGCAAAGGTCGTAGGCAGCGAGCCCTCCAATGACTTTGCAATAATCAAAATTGATGCTGCAACAGTTTCAGCAAAAATCGGAAATTCCTCAGATCTTAATGTGGGAGATGACATTATGGTTATAGGAAGTGCTCTCGGAGAGCTTTCCTACACCTTCACTGACGGAATAGTCAGCCATTTAAGCCGTTCCGTAACAGTCGAAAGCGGAAGAACAATAAATATGTTCCAGACAAATGCCGCAATAAACAACGGCAATTCGGGCGGTCCTGTCTACAATATGAACGGAGAGGTTGTAGGTATTGCCAGTGCAAAATATGCCTCGGATAAAATAGAGGGATTGGGCTTCTGCATTCCCATTGATGATGTAAAATCCATGATGTCCGATATTATAATATACGGCTATGTAAAGGGAAAGCCTTCTCTGGGAATAACCGTTCAGACGGTTACGGCTGCTATGTCTTCCCGTTACTCCGTGCCCACGGGATGCTATCTCGTAGCCCTTGAAAAGGACTCTCCCTGCTATGAAGCAGGAATACGCTCGGGGGATGTTATTACCAAGCTCGGAAACAAAACTATTTCATCTGCAGAGGATATGAAAACATATCTTTCAAAAAAACAGGCAGGGGACAAAATCAACATCACATATTACTCATCGGGGGAGACAAAAACCGTAAGCATAAATATCGGTGAATATAAGCCCTCCGATACAAGAACAAATTACTCAAACGTACATGATCTGTAAGAAATAATCTTACGATTTATCCCCCCCCCCTACAGTCCCCAATCCTGGCGTCTGCAGGGGGTTCTTGTTATAAGCCGAATTACTCTTAACGCGAGCAATTTCCTATACAAGAAAAACAAAAGCCCGCTTGATAAGCGGGCTTTTGAAATTTATCTGTTATCAGTCCTGAACGGGAGCCTCTACGGGGCAAGCGTCTGCACAAGCACCGCATTCGATGCAAGCGTCTTCATCAATAACATAGATATCGCCTTCGGAAATAGCCTCAACGGGGCATTCTGCTGCGCAAGCACCGCAAGCGATACAAGCATCTGTAATTTTGTATGACATTGTTTTTTCCTCCTTTTGCGTTTTTCTTAATTGTAGCACATAATAAGAAAATTTCAATATGTTTTTAAAAATTTTTATACCTTATTCAATATCCTTCAATGCAGCAATTTCTTCGCGGTTGAGTCTTATCTGTGCATCCTTTATAATCTTGACATCTCTGCGGTTATACTTTCCGGGAGCAGCATCGGGACTGCGGTCAAGACGAACCTTCAGCATACCTGTCAAAAGATTGTTATCAACAACCTCTCCCTTACCGTCGGCAGTTTCAACCAAAGCACCGATTTTGGGAGTAATTTTAAGAAGATATTCGTAAGAGGACTGCTCATACTTAAGACAGCACATAAGTCTTCCGCAGGTTCCGCTGATTTTTACGGGGTTCAGGGAAAGTCCCTGCTCCTTTGCCATTTTTATTGAAACGGGTTGGAAATCGTGCAAAAACTCCTTACAGCAGAAGCCTCTGCCGCAGATACCGAGTCCTCCGAGAAGCTTTGCTTCATCCCTGACGCCTATCTGACGCAGCTCTATTCTTACCTTGAATATGGAGGCAAGACATTTTACAAGCTCTCTGAAATCAACTCTTTCGGGCGCTGTATAGAAAAACAACACCTTTGATCCGTCAAAGGTATATTCAACATCAAGAAGATGCATCTCAAGACCGAACTGCTTTATTTTTTCTTCGCAGATTGCAAAAGCCTTTTCTTCCTTGCGGAGATTTCTCTCCATATTTGCAATATCCTCAGAAGTTGCAACTCTTATTATGCTCTTGAGAGGCTTTACAAGAACATCGTCGCTGACCTCCTTGTTTGCTACGACACATTCGCCGCATTCAATACCGCGGACGGTTTCAACTATAACAAACTCTCCCTCGCAGACCTTCTTGTCTGCAGGATCGAAATAGTAAACCTTTTTTGTGTTTCTGAATCTGATGCCTATTATTTCAGCCATATTTATTCTGCAAGTTTTTCCTTGCCCTTTCTGTTATTTTCTTTCTTTCATTATGCGTGCAGTTTCAGCAGAAAATCTTGAAATAAGCAGATTTTCGTTTGCGTTTCTGCCGGCTTCTTCTATTATTTTATCCAAAACCTCTTTAATTTGCAATAGTGAAGATATTTTATAGCTTCTTGACAGAGAATATGCTGCCATATCACTTCCTGAAAGAAGAGGTGTGCCGCTTCCTTCAGCCATAGCATCTCTTATTATAAGAATAAGTCTTTCTGCAACTAAAGCCATCATTTTTCTGTTTTTGTGCATAGGGGCACAGGTAAGCATCACCCCGAATTCACTCTCATCACAAAGGGCAAAAGCGATTTTTTCGGCAGTTTCATTTACTGCTTCATCGATTTTTCTGCTTTTTGAAGAAAGAGTATCACCCAGGGGATATTCCGTAAGACGGGAGATAACCGTTGTAAGAAGTCCTTCCCTGCCGTCACAGCAGAAAATAAACATTGTATCATCCGGAGGTTCCTCAACAGATTTCAGCAATGCATTCTGTACAACTGTCTGCATTTCATCGCAATCGGGAAATATAAATACCTTATTGAGTCCTTCCGTAGGAGAAGAGGACAGCCTTGAAAGACAGTTTTCTCTTACGGTTTTTACGGAAAGAAGCTTTTTTCCGTCCTCGGGAACAATCTTAAAGACATCGGGATGCAGACCTGCTCTTACGCGAAGACATGCGCTGCACTTCATACAGGGCTCTCTGCTTCCTGCCCCGGTTTCCGTGCACAGCACCGCCGAAGCAAGCTCAAGCGCACATTTCTCACGAAGAGCAGAGCTTCCCCCCGACAACAGAATACTGCAGGGGAGCCGTCCCAGCCTTACGGCAGAATTTACGGTTTTTATTGTATTTTCGGGAATTTCTTTATCCGTAAAAAGCATATTTATCACATCTTGATGAATTTATCAATATCAACAACAAATACTGTTGCGCCGCCCACTGTAATTTCAACGGGAAGAGAGGTAAAAAACTGATCCATATGGCTTCCTGCACCCGTGCTTACCATCTGTGTGCGTCTTGAACAGCAGCCCTCCATAACCCCAAGACAGCTGTCTACCTTTTCTTCCTCAACACCTATAAGAAAGGTAACATTTCCCGTCTTAAGGAAGCCGCCTGTTGTGGAAAGCTTTGTGGACATAAAGCCTGCCTTATTGAGCTCTGCAGTCAGCTTTGATGAATCGTCCTTGTTTACAATAGCAATAATAAGTTTCATAACAGCTCTCCTTTATCCTATAATTCTGAGATTTCTATCAATTACAGCCTTTCCTCTCCAGGAAAAGGCTCTGTTTTCAATTTCCGTGTCCTCTGTGACAAAAGGCCTGGCGGTATCAAAAAACTCTTTTATGGGGGTTATTTCGGCATTTTTATTATAGGGACATACCTTCTGACATATGTCACAGCCCCAGGCACAGCCTGTTTTTTCAATAAGCCCCTTTGTTTCTTCGTCCAGCTCTCCTTTTTTCTGAGAGAGAAACGAAAGACACTTTTCTTTTATTATTTCCTTTCCCGTAATTGCATTTACGGGGCAGGCTCCGACACATTCCATGCATCCGACACAAAGAGAAGGCTTAACATCTGACGGCTCAAAATATCTGTCTGTTACAATTTCTCCGAGGAAAACCCAAGAACCGTAAACAGGACTGATAAAAAGATTATTTATTCCCATAACACCAAGCCCTGCATTTACGGCACAGCGCACCTCAGGGAGAGGTGAATTGTCAACAAAGGCTTCAAAGATATTTCCGGGAAAAGCCTCCGACAGATTATCTTTTATTTCATTTATTATTCTGCCCGTAATAAGATGATAATCCTCACTTACGGCATATCTTGAAACATTGGAATTTTTATAGTATTCCTCACCAAGATAGTAAGGAAAAAGAATTGAAATTACCGTTTGGGCATTTTCAGGTATACGGGAAACCGCCCTGCAGGGAATGAGAGATTCTCTGACAGCGGAGAATGCACTGAAGCCGTAAGGCAGCCCCATAAAAAATCTGTCCATAATTACACCTGTGTCAGGGCTATCATCACGGGCATTGTAAGAATTGAAGCAAAGCTTACAAAGGCAACCGTTTTTGATGCAACTCCCGTATCTCTGCCATATTTTGCCGCAAACATTACCGTATTATTTGCACTGGGAGCAGATGCCTGAATCATACATGCGGTGAAAAGGGCCCCGGTAAGCACTCCCGTCGTTTTCATTATAACATAAAAAACGGCAGGTACGGCAATAATTTTTATAAGTGCAACAAGATACTGCTCCTTATTTTTGAAAATAGTCTTAAGTCCCGCATTTGACATATATGTTCCCAGCATCAGCATTGCAAGCGGAGTGTTCATAGAGCCTATAAATGCAACGGGGGACATAATAATCTCAGGGAGCCTGATTTTCAGAAGGAAAAAAGGAAGTCCTATACATACGGCAATGACACCGGGATTCAGGAACAGCTTTTTAGGATTGAATTTCTCTGTCCCTGCTTTTCCTCTGTTCATCTGCCATATTCCGTGAGTAAAGGTAAAAACCTGAAAAACAATGACACCTGCCGAGCAGTAGAAAACACCCTCACTGCCAAGCACCGCCTCGGCAAGAGGCAAAGCCATATAGCCCATATTACCGTAAACACAGGCAAACTTGAAGACTGCGTTATTGTCGTTCCCTTTTTTTCTGAAAAAGGGCTCTGCAAGAACGATACCGAGAATATGTGTCACGGCACCGCCTGCGGCTGCAAGAAGAAAGCCCTTTGATGTTTCGGGAGAAAACTCCGTCGTAAGAAAGGAGTTTATAATAACACAGGGCGTGATTATATAGAAAAGAAGGTCGTTTGCGGCTCTTGCAGTTTTTTCTGTAAAAATTTTCTTTTTATCGCAGATAAAGCCTACCGCAACAATCAGATACAGAATTATAACCTGCTGCGCAGCAATAAGACAGTTCTTAAAAAACAATGAAAAATCCACTTTATTCTGTCTCCGTTACATTTTCTGTTGCTTCAGCTGTAATTTTCTTTTCTTCGGCTCTTGCAAAAACTGAAGCCAGTGCGTAAAGTCCGCCGCCCAGAGTATAAAGCTCAAAGGGACAGTAGCTTATTATCTTATCGGGAGCAAAAATTGTTGCAAGAAGGGCGGGCACACCCGTTGCGATACAGAAGCCTGCCGCAATTATACCCGATGCATAGTAAAACCATAAGGCTGATTTTCTTCCGATACCCGTAACAACTCTTGCATTTTCAAAAAGGAAAAGCATAAGAAAAGCTGCAGAGTAAATAGCAAGGAAAAGCTGAGATATTTTAATGTAGCTTACTGTTACGGAGAAAAAGCCGAGGGTTTCGGAAAATGCCCAGACCACGGGGAAAAGCATAGGAATTCTGAGCTTTCCCGTAAGGCTGCCTGTTTTTACATACATAAATACAGAAAGCATAAGCGAAACTGCACCGAGAATTGCAAAAACAGCAGAAACAATTCCTGTATTTCCGCCGACAGCCTCCTTCATTGCCTCAAATCCGCCTTCAGCATCAATCATCTGCTTTACAGCCTTCAATCCGTCATACCAGAGAGTAACTGAGAAAAACAGTCCTGCCACCACATATAGCGGAGAGCGTTTTTTTACATCTCCTGCAGGGAAGTCCTTCGAAATATAGCAAAGAATACATACTGCGACAGCAGCTCCTGCAGAAAGAATGAACATAAGGGGAACTGTTATATTATCTGCAGTAAAAAAGCCCGTTTCTCCGTCAACAAGCAAAAATGTATGATATATTCTGACGCAAAGAAGCAGAACAAAAAGAACTGCAGAAATAATCTTAATGTTTTTCAGTGTAATTCCTTTTATTTTCATTTATATCACCTTTCTTTTTCCGTATGAGTTTTATCTGTCGCCAATAGGCGTATACTCGTGAGGACGGGAGATACTCTTGTATGCAGGACGCATAATTTTCGAACAGGTAGCAACCTCTTCAAGCCTGTGAGCACACCAGCCTGCAACTCTTGCAACAGCAAACAGAGGAGTAAAGAGATCTTCGGGAATACCGAGGGTTCTGTAAACAAGTCCCGAATAAAGATCGACATTTGCACAAATCTGCTTTGAAATCCCCTTTTCCTCGCAGAAAACAGTGGGAGCAAGTCTTTCTATGGTATCAAGAAGATTCCATTCCTTCAGGCGTCCGTTTTCTTCGGCAAGCTCTTTTGCATTCTGCTTGAGAAGTACGGCTCTGGGATCGGAAAGAGTATAAATTGCATGTCCCATACCGTAAATAAGTCCCGAATTATCATTTGCCTGTTTTCTGAGGATCTTACGGAGATAATTCCTTATCTCATCTTCGTCTGCAGTATCCCTGACGTTTGCAAAAATATCTTCAACCATTTCGGTTACCTTTATGTTTGCACCGCCGTGACGGAAGCCCTTAAGGGAGCCTATGCCTGCACCGATTGCGGAATAGGTGTCTGTTCCCGTTGATGAAATACAGCGGGTGGTGAATGTTGAGTTGTTACCGCCGCCGTGGTCAGCGTGAATCATAAGACAAAGGTCAAGCAGCTTTGCTTCCTTTTCCGAAAATGTTTTATTTGATCGAATGGAGCGAAGAACAACCTCTGCGGTTTTCTGCTCGGGCTTTACCTGATGAAGATACATACTCTTCTTGTAGAAAAATCTTCTTTTTACCTGGTAGGCATAAGACATAATCGCAGGAAGCTGTGCTATAAGCTGAATTGACTGACGAAGCACATTTTCAACCGAAATATCATCGGGATTATCATCATAAGCATACAAGGCTGTGACAGAGGAAGCCATCTTATTCATGATGTTGGGAGAGGGAGCTCTCATTATAACGTCCTCAACAAAATCAAAGGGCAGCTCTCTGTTAGCCGAAATAAGAGAACAAAAGCCGTCAAGCTCCTCTTTTGTGGGAAGCTCTCCGAATATAAGAAGAAAAACCAGCTCTTCAAAACCGAAGCGGTCCTCTGCCTTACATCCGCCCACAAAATCGTAAAGATCAACACCTCTGTATCTGAGGCGTCCCTGCTTTGGCACTCGCTCACCGTCATCAATATAATAGCCTTCAACATTACATATTTTTGTAAGTCCTGCCATAACACCCGTACCGTCAGAGTTACGCAGTCCCATCTTTACGGGAAATTTGCTGTAATCACCCTTGGGAATGGCATTATTTTCATTGAATTTATCTGTTAAATGGGAAAAAACATGGCTGTCGCCGAAAAACTGTGACTTATCCATGTATACTCCCCCTTTCTTTATGGAATAAATAATTTCTTTAGTAAATAGATATTATAATATATTCTGTTTTGCAAGTCAATAAAATACATCTTGATAAAGGAGCACAGATGGAAACTTTTCAGAATTCGGTTCTTCCGTTAACCGTGGGCATAACAATTCTATACGGTCTTTATAAGAGGCTTCCCGTGTTTGAAATTTTCCTCAAGGGCGCCAAAAAAGCACTGACTCAGACTGCAGATCTTTTACCTGCTCTTACTGCTCTTTGCCTTATGGTTTCAATGCTGTCCGCTTCAGGTGCCCTGGATGCTGCAGAAAAGCTCTTCACTCCCGTCTGCGAATTTTTCGGTTTTCCACGTGAGGTGCTTCCCCTTTGTATCATATCTCCCCTTTCGGGAAGCGGCAGTCTTGCCGTGCTTGAGGAACTCTTCCGTGATTTTTCACCCGATTCATATGTCGGAAAAACTGCAAGCATAATCGCAGGAGCAAGCGAAACCACCTTTTATGCCGTTGCGGTATACTACGGAAGTGTCGGTATCACAAAAACAAGGCACACTCTTCCCTGCGCACTCATTGCAGATATAACAACATATATTGCAGCAGCATTTTTTTGCAGAATACTGTAAGAACCTGCAGAAAAGTTGCCGGACGGATAAGCACGGAAATATCTGGCGATATACTTTGCTTCTTATTGCGGTCAATACTCTGAAGGCTCACCTGCCTGTGAGCCCTGCTCCCGCCGTAAAGTATAATCTTTTATTCCTGATAATTTTTTACAAGGGGGGGGGACTGCCGTTCAAGACAGCAGTCCCCCTTGATTTATATTGCTTTTTAGTTCTTTATATTCCCGCAGAATTACTGAGCATTTTTCTGTGCGGCATCTCTTGCGCTTGTCTTTCCTTCGGGAGTAATTTCTCCTGCCTTCTGAAGGGCATTTTTTGTAAGGAAGGGACCTACAAGCTCATAAATAAGAACAGAGAAAAGTGTGATGTTTGCAACGATGGCTCCCGGCTCTCCAAGAGTTTCCGCCTTGATTGCCATGCCGAGTGCTACACCTGCCTGAGGAAAAAGAGTAATGCCGAGATATTTTATAATATTCGGGTTGCATTTTGTGAGCTTCGCACTGAAGGATGCACCGAAATACTTACCGATGCAACGGGTAACAATGTAAACCACACCGATAAGAACTATCATATAATCCTTGAATACGGAAAGCTCAAGCTCCGCACCTGAAATGACAAAGAAAAGGATATATAAAGGAGCTGTCCAGCGATCAAGTCTGTCCATAAGCTCTTCCGAAAAGTCACAGATATTGCAGAATACCGTACCAAGCATCATACAGGAAAGAAGGGAGGAAAATGCAATATGTATTCCTCCTGCGTGGAATTCAAGCATTGAAATAGCAACTGTCAGAAGCACAAATGTAACGGACATTGCAAGTCTTTTTGATCGGGAATGGAAAAATCTTTCACAGAAGGTGAAGAGAAATCCCATACCTGCACCGAGTCCGAGTGAAAGCACAACCTCGAGAATAGGCTCAACAATAACAGAAACAATATCTGCATTTCCAAGATGCAGAGCCTTTGCAACACCGAATGAAATTGCAAAAAGAACAAGCCCCACAGCGTCATCAAGAGCAACAACAGGTAAAAGTATGCCGGTAACGGGACCCTTTGCCTTATACTGACGCACAACCATAAGAGTGGCGGCAGGAGCGGTAGCGGATGCTACGGCACCGAGAATTATTGCAGCAGGAAGAGGGAATTTATCGGGAATGATAAAATGGACACCGATTAAGGCAATATCAACAACTACAGTTGTGTTAACTGCCTGCAATATTCCGATAACGGTAGCCTGCTTACCTATCTGCTTCAGCTGAGACATTCTGAATTCATTTCCTATCGAAAAGGCAATAAAGCCGAGAGCCACATCGGATATAATTCCAAAAGAATCAATATCCTCCATGCTGATGAAGCCAAGTCCCTTGATACCTAATGCACCGAGAAGATACGGTCCGATGAGAATACCTGCAACAAGGTATGCGGTAACAGCGGGAAGCTGAACCTTTTTTGCCACACGGGAAAGCATAAGTCCCGCAAAAAGCGCAACAGACAAAGCCAGCAATGTTTCCATAATATATAAACCTCCAAACCTTAATTATAAACCAATTCATTGTATTCCTTACACAATAAAATGTCAAGCATTTTGTCGGATTTCTACAAACATTTAAGAAAATGATGAATTATGTGAGACTTTCGTTTAAAATATGGTAGTTAACAGATGAAAGGACGGTGGAAAATAATGAATGACTCCGAGATAATTGACCTTTTCAACGAGCGCTCTGAAAAGGCAATAGCCGTGATCTCAGAAAAATACGGAAGACTTTCCCTAAAAATTGCCGAGAATATTCTCAAAAACAAGGAAGATGCAGAGGAATGTGTGAATGATGCTTTTCTTGTTATGTGGAATAATATTCCGCCCGAAAATCCCTCTCCTCTCAGCGCCTATCTTCTGAAAACAGTACGCAATATCTCCTTAAAAAGGTATCATAAAAACGTTGCAGCAAAAAGAAACAGTTTTTATGATAAAGCACTGGATGAGCTTGAAAATGTGCTTTTTTCAGACAATTCAGCAGAAAATGAGCTGATAGCAAAGGATATTGCCCATGCAACAAACAGATTTCTGGAAAATCTCCCGAAAAATGACCGCATTATGTTTGTCCGCCGATATTTTTACGGTGACGGAATTAAAGAAATCGCATCTCTCTGCGGAGTCAGTCCTCATTATGCTACAGTCCGCCTTTCAAGAATTAGAGAAAAGCTCAGAACTCATCTTATTAAGGAGGAACTGATATGAAAAAGAAAATAATATCCGAAATTATTTCACTTACAGATGACCGATTTATTGAAGAAGCGGCATCTGTCACAAAAAAGAACAGACGGATTTTCAGATACGCAGGAATTGCCGCCTGCCTTGCAGCTGCTGTTACATCAGCCGTGCTGATAAGTCAGAGTGATTTTGTAAAGCCTGTGCCCGAAATAATTACAGAAGCCGCATCAAACACCTCCGGCGGCGGAGATAAAACCGTTCAGGAAATTGAAACTGCACCTGCAATTGATACCGATGCGTTATCAGGGAATGAAAGCGGCGGTGAAATTGAAATGGCTGTAATCCCGAAGTGGAATAATCTCGCAACTCCTGAAAAATACAGAGAAGTAATATTTGAAGATATCACCTACTCAACCCGGTGCTGTGAAATCAGTGATGATAATGTGCTCGACTTCCTCGGAGATGCCGAAATGCAGGGCTATGATGTTTATACAGATAAAACATACACGGTAAACGCAAAAATCTATTCCGTAAAAAGCATCAGCAGGGATTGTGCCGTTGCGGTAAAAATCGGTGATGATGACAGATATTATGCATTTGTAAATGTATGGTATGAGCCGGAAACACTGGGTGATTTCATTAATGACCTTGACCTTAAAAATACGGTTTCATTCGGAAAGGCATATGTTGATATCTACAAGTACGATACTCTCTCTACTTCTCACTCCGAGATAATTTATGCAGATTTTGATGACAACGTTATATGGGATATGTTGTCAGATGTACTTGATGCAAAGAATGTTGAATACAATCAGCCCTGTGACAGAATAGATATTGAGACAAACCTTCCGCTGTTAGGATATAAGAATATCTCCTTCTGTATAACTTCTGACGGATATATTATTACAAATATTCTGGGCACTCAGAAATGCTTTTTTGCAGGCACGGCAAAATATGTCAGATTTGATAATCACCTGAAAGAAAGTGTTCCGTTCAAGCAGATTGACAACATATATCATAATTCTCCCGACACAGCCGTACCGGGTAAAGGAGATGCCGGACAGACAACTCCGGGCTACAATCCCGGTGCAACGGCTACTACTCCCCCGTATTCACCCGGCGAAGAAGTTACATCACCGCCTTACTTCCCGGATGAAATTGCTTCATCTCCGACCTATAATCCCGACGGGACAATATCAACTCCCGCATATCTCCCCGGCACTCAGCATTCCGCACCTTCCGATAAGCCCGACGAGCCTGTTTCTTCTCCGTCCCTCAATACAAATGAAGCGGTGACGGCACCGGCATTTACTCCACAATGGGATTTACCTGTTGATTCTCCGGACACCGAAAGCTCTCCCGATTCTCCGGATTTGGTGGTTGAAGCTTTTACAACAATTAACTGATTATATATAAGGGATGTAAAAAATTTTCGTTTTTTACATCCCCTTTTTTATCCTGATAATATATGCAACAAGTCAGACAAACAAAAAATACCCCCTGCACCTTTCGGTGCAAGGGGATTTTTCAGTTAATCATAACCGTTTTTCCGTATGAATCTTATTTGAAAAGATTCTGGAAGAACTCTGCTATCTTCTTGAAGAAGTCAGCTATCTTCTGGAAGAATGCAAGAAGTCCGTTGGGAGCTAACTCATCATCATCAATAATGTCGCCTGTGTACTTGTTGAGAAGATCACCAAGTGATGAGCCGAGATTCTTAATGAAGTCAAGGTCGCTTGTTGCAAACAGGTTGCCAAGGAATGAGTAGTCGCCGTTGAACTCTGCAAGCCAGTCTTCTGTGCTGTGTGCTGCAACATTTGCTGCGTAGAAGATCTGATATACGGTATAGAGAATTTCATCCATGCCGCCTTCGCTTGCTGCCATCTGTGAGAAGTTATCAAGAAGTGAGCATACAAACTTGTAGCCTTCTTCATCAAGCTCGCCTTCGAGCATACCCTTAAGAGCAGCAACATTTTCAGGTACAGTGATAAATGTAAGAGCAGCTGTAAGAACTGTTGTTACCATATCAACTCTGTCTGCCTTGTCTGCATACTTCATTGAGTAAGCATATCCGAAGCCGTTATTTGTTTCGGGAATTTCAATAACTTCACCGACTGAAAGGTCTGTGATTGCGTTCATTGCAACGTCTGCAAACTTGAAGCCTGTATCCTCTTCAAGACTTGTAAGAAGCTCTTCAAGAAGCGACTCAATGTTGATTTCTGCTGCGTTGAAGCCGATCATTTCATAGATATCTTCAACTGTCAGGCCGTCTGTAAGAGGCTCAATATTCTTAAGAATAACAAGTACAGCATTGAGTACGTTTCTGATAACTGTATCAAGACCGTTGGAGTTGAGGAAGTAGATGATACCGGGAAGCACATTGAAGATTTCGTTCACGGGATCTGCAAGAACCTTATCAACTACGTCAAGGATAGGATTGAGAATGTTTCTGAGAAGCGAGGAAGCATCTGTGGAGCTTGCTTCAAACTCTTCTGCGGAAAGGATTCTGCCTTCTGCACTTGCCATGTAGTCAAATGCTTCAAGGAGAGGAACGATACCGTATTCGTAACCGTTAGCACCTTCAACCACAATTGCATCTTCACCGTCTGCTGTGTGGAACAGAGCGATAAGCTCATCGCCTGTAAGGAGCCATCTGAGGATGGGATAGAGAGGATCGAACATTTCAACAAGTCCTGTTACGAATGCTTCTCTGTCGCCGTCTTCAAAGTCAGGAATTGTATATGTGTTGAAGTGATTAAGGTCAATTTCAAGAGCCTTGAAGAGAACATTTACAATGATTTCATAAAGTTCTTCTCCGAGTTCTTCCTTCAATGTGGGGATAAGTCCCTGGATTGCATCGAGAATTGCCTGAAGATTTGCCTTAGTGTAAAGGCTTGTGCCGATAAGCTGTGTGAGGATATCCTCAAGACCTGTGTAGTTTACATCTTCTTCATTCTGGATACCGATAAGAACTATCATTGTATCAACAAAGGAGGGAAGCCACTTTTCAATATACTGACCCATTTCTCTTGTGTAAAGCTTTCCGTAGAGAGCCTCTACACCGCCGAGTGTTACGGGAGATACTGCTTCGCCTGTGCCTGCCTTATCTGTAAGGATCCAGCTGAAGTCCTGCATATCTACATTGATAAGATTCTTCTCAAGATATGCCATAATCACGTTATAGATTTCTGCACCGAACCAATCTGTGAGCTGTTTCTCGTTTCTACGATCAAGCACACCGTCAAGAACGAAGGAGATAATGATTGTTGTCATATCTGCGATTGATGTATCGAGATATTCATCTGTTTCGCCGTCGCTGTATGTTGTGTAGTATGCGATATCACCGCTTGCTGAGGTGTAAGCAACTAACTTACCAAGGTAAAGTTCTGCAAGGAACTTCTGAATATTCTCGGGCCAGTAGAGACCTACTAACTCTTCAACAATTGAGAATA
This sequence comes from Acutalibacteraceae bacterium, assembly GCA_045647985.1. Taxonomy (GTDB): domain Bacteria; phylum Bacillota; class Clostridia; order Oscillospirales; family Acutalibacteraceae; genus RUG806. The sequence continues at coordinate 1,475 of JAZRNB010000048.1, read as the reverse complement.
CGCCGTACCAGTCAAGAGATACGATACCGAGATCCTTAAGGAGAGCCTTGATATCAAGCTCTACATCGAATGCTTTAAGGTGTGTAAGAATTGCTTCTACGGGCATAAGGAGATTGTTTACAACTGCATCAAGAGTACCTGCGTTGAGGTTATAGATGAAGTTGGGAAGAAGTTCAAGCATTGCTGTAATGAGGTTGTTTGTTACTGTTTCACCTTCAGCATCGGGCTTGAGCTGACCACAGATCATATGGAGCCAATCTGTAAGAGCATAGAAGATGCTTTCTACAGCGTATTCCATATCAAGAACGCCGTCAACATAGAATTCCTCTGCAGGAATAAGTCCTGACTTACCGTCTACATAGTTACCGATTGCATACTCTCTTGCGTTAGGCATCTTAGCACCTACTGCTTCGAAGAGAGGTACAAGACCCTTTGCGTAGCCTTCGCCACCCTTAAGAGTGATGAGAACTTCGCTTGTTGTGCCGTTGAAGAATGTAAAGTCTTCACCGAAGAAGAGCCATGCGAGGATGTCGTATGCGGGTTCAAGAACCTCTGTGAATGCATTTACGAATTTAATTCTCTTTTCGTCGATTGTTGCTGCTTCGTCAATACCGAAGTCATGAACGACTGTAACAACATTATCGCCGTTTTCGTCCTTTGTAACTGTACAGTATTCTGTCCACCACTTTGAGATGCTTTCTGCACCGAGAAGTGCACCTGCACCTTCAATAACTTCTGCATAGTCATAGATAAGACCGACAACAGATTCAAGGAGAGAATTGAGAAGGTCATCCTGATAGAGACCGTTTGAAATTGCCTTGTCAAGAAGAGTACCAAGTGAGCTGCCGCCATCGAAGAAGCTCTGAACAAGCTCATCAATTACTTCGAGAACATAGTCTGCTGTTTCTTCATTCCAGTTATTTGCATACTGGAGATAGTTGATAACTATTGAATAGTCCGATGTGCTGTTATCCTCATACTTGGGAAGGAACTGTGATGCACCGGGTGTAGTTGTGAATGTTGCACCTGCCTCACCGTACATGTAATCCCAATCGATTGTATCGTATTCAAATTCACCTGCACCTGCAAGGAGAGCAATTACTGCATCGTATGCTTCTTCGCCGAGAAGTTCTGCAAAGAGAGTCTTGTTAAGCTTGAATGCATCAATTGCGAAAGAAAGGATAACTGTGAGAGTATCACCTTCATCAGCATTTACCTTGTATGCTGTCTTTCCGTTTGCGGATGTGAAGCTCTGAGCTGTACCTACTGCATAGATATCCTTGATTGCCTGCTTCATTTCAGGATTCATTGCGAAGCCTACTTCTGTTTCAAGAATACCGAGAACTACATCTGTGCTGAGGTTGGAAAGGTCGAAGCCTATTACATCTGAAAGGAGAGCCTGAAGACTTTCTGCACCAACTACATCCTTAAGTGCTGCAAGAACACCGTTTACGGGAGCTACGAGGTTAGATACG
>JAZRNB010000047.1:0-28529 GCA_045647985.1 Acutalibacteraceae bacterium | reverse complement strand
ATAAATATTCTGATCCATACCCTTAAGCTTTGGAAGCACGGACAGCACCACGTAGGGAATATTAAAGGTAATATGAGAAATCAGAAGCGTACCGAAGCCCATTTCCATTCCGTTGAAATAAGAAAGCACGAACACGAAGAGTATCATCATCGAAATAGCGGTAACTATTTCAGGATTAACAACAGGAATGTTGTTGATGCTTAATAGTGCCGATTTTTTCCAGCCGCGCATTGAATTTATTCCCACAGCGGCGAGTGTGCCGATAAGGGTCGCAATAAGTGCTGACAGCACGGCGATGATTATTGAGTAGTAAAGGGACTGCAGTATCAGCTCATCCTGGAAAAGCTCAATATACCACTGCAGTGAAAAGCCTTCAAACTTTGCACGGGAGGTACCCGAATTGAAGGAGAAGAAAACAACAACGAGAATGGGCAGATATAAAAACGCAAGAATAAGTGCGTTATAAACCTTGAGGAATTTTTTCATATTCTGCCACCTCCCGAGGTCTTTGCATCCTTGTCAAAGTGATTCATAAAGAAGGTTGCAACAAGAATGAGAATCATAAGCACCATTGAAAGGGCGGCGCCGATATTGTAATTTACGACACCTGAATTTCCGAGGAAATAATCTTCGATCAGATCACCGATAAGGAAGTCCTTACCACCGCCGAGAATTCTCGAAATAATAAAGGTACTGATTGAGGGAATGAAAACCATAGTGATTCCCGAAATTATACCGGGCACGCTGAGAGGAAGAATAACTCTCTTGAACACGTGAAAGCCGTTTGAGCCAAGGTCTCTTGCAGCCTCAAGAAGAGAATTGTCTATCTTTGTAAGCGAGGTATATATGGGTAAAATCATGTACGGAAGGAAGTTATAAACCATACCGAGAACTATAGCACCGCGGTTGTTTATAAGCTGAAATCCGTCAAATTCTCCGCCGAAAAGACCGGCAATGCTTCTGATGGCTGAATTTATAAGACCGTTGTTTTCAAGAATTGTCATCCATGAATATGTCCGCACCAGAAAATTCATCCACATGGGAAGCATAATTATAAGCGTAGCATTTCTCTGTATCTTCTCACTTGCCCTTGACATGCTATAGGCTATGGGATACGCAAGTATAAGGCAGATCACCGTAGCGATAAAAGCAAGACGCAAAGAGAGAAGCATTGTGGAACGATATGTATATATCCACCTGAGATTTTCAAAGGTAAATGCTCCTTCTGCATTCGTAAATGCATAATACACAACAAGCGCCATGGGAACAAGCACAAAAACAGTCATCCACGAAGCAAAGGGGGAAACCGTAGCTTTCTTGTTTCCTATAGTAACAGTTTTACTCATCGTCCGAATCCTCCGCATCAATTCCTGCATTTACATCGGACAATTCATCGAATTCGTCAGAATAACTGGAGAAATCACCGAAGGTACCCGAATATTCGGATTTTTTCATAATATGAATAGCATCAGGCTCGATAACAAGACCGATTATAGAGCCCTCGTACTGTATATCAGTGGACTGAATCATCCACAAAAAGCCGCCGATATCAACAATAATCTCATAATGAACACCCTTGAAGGTAACCGACGTAACCTTACCTGTCAGCATACCATCTTTTACGGGCACAACGTCAACATCCTCAGGACGCACAACAACGTCAACAGGCTCATTTATAGCGAAGCCGCCGTCAAGACAGTCAAAAACATGCCCCGAGAATTCAACAACTCTGTCCTTTTTCATAATACCGTCAACGATATTACTTTCACCGATAAAGTCGGCAACAAAGGCATTCTTAGGCTCATTATAAATATCCGTAGGCGAACCTATCTGCTGGATTTTGCCGCTGTCCATAACAACAATTGTATCGCACATTGAAAGTGCCTCTTCCTGGTCGTGAGTAACATAAATAAATGTAATATCAAGGCTCTGCTGAATTTTTTTGAGCTCGTTCTGCATATCCTTACGCAGCTTCAGGTCGAGCGCCCCCAGAGGCTCGTCAAGAAGAAGAACCTTAGGATCAACTGCAAGCGCACGTGCAATGGCAACACGCTGCTGCTGACCGCCTGAAAGTGAATTGATATTTCTGCCGCCGAAGCCCTTCAGATTAACAAGAGAAAGCATCTCATCAACCTTTCTGTCAATCTGATCCTTGGGCATCTTTTTAAGCTTCAGTCCGAATGCAATATTTTCTGCAACATTAAGATGCGGAAAAAGTGCATAGCGCTGAAAAATGGTGTTAACCTCTCTTTTGTGAGGAGGAACACCATTGATTCTCTTGCCGTCGAAAATCACATCTCCTCCGTCAGGCTCAAGAAAGCCCGCAATAATCCTCAGAGTTGTGGTTTTTCCGCAGCCTGAAGGACCAAGGAAGGTGATAAATTCGCCGTCCCGTATATATAAATTTATATTTTTTAAGATTTGTTCACCGTCAAAAGAAACGGAAATATTTTTAAGATCAATGATGACATTGTTTTCCAATTATGCAGCCCCTCTCCGTTAACAACGAATAGATATACCTATGCTTTTATTTGTACATATTAACACAAATATATCGCAATACTCAGCAAATGTCAACATTTTTCACCACACTTGTCAGGCAATTTAAAAAGAAAAAAGCACCCTCACAAGGAGAGTGCCCTGAAACGATTAAGCTTATGCCTGAGGATATACCTGATCGATTCTGTCAGAAATGTCATCGCCAAGACCGCCTACGCCGTCTGCAAGTGTGCCGTCAAGGTCAAGACCGGGGATAATCTGTTCAATAAGGTCAATAAAGAAGCTGATAACCTTTTCAAAAGCTTTAAAAATAACGGAAAGCTTAAGCTGATTCATATTCTCGGGCTTAACAAGGTTATCCTCATCTGTGCCTTCTTCAACAGCAGCTGCTGTTGTTTCAACCTCTGCTTCCTCAGCCATAACTGCTACAGAGAATGTGGAGAATGCAACGAGAACAGCTAAAAGAATGGCTATAATCTTTTTCATAGTTTATTCCTCCGAATGAATATATTTTCGGGATAATTATATACCAGGCAAATCATAAAAGCAACATCATTTTGAAATTTTACAAAAAAAACACATATTTTCGTAATTTTGCACATCGGAATCAGACTTCATTTGTTCAATATTAATTATTCATCCTTATCATTTATTTTTTTAATTTTTAATTTATTGACATAACTTTCCTGTTTACTTATAATTGCAATAAGTATACGCGTATTGGAGGTTGTCTGATGATTTTATTCAGAAATCCGGAATTTGTTTTCTTCGGTCCTGCAGGTAAAAAGGCTGCAGATATTTTTTCGGAAGAATTATCACTGAGACTGTCGGACATTGACTGTCAGCCGAAAGATTTTACAATAGTTTTCAGTGAAGACGCCTCTTTTTCGGAAGATGAATATAAAATTTCCTGCGAAGACGGAAAAATAGTATTTTACGCCGGAGGGATCAGAGGATTTATTTTTTCTGTCGGACATTTCCTGAGAAAATCTGTCATTAAGGACAATACTGTTTCTTTGATTGAAGACATTTCCGGGTTCTACTCCCCCGAAAAGAAACTGAGAGGGCATCAGGTCGGCTACAGGCAGACAAGCAACACCTATGAAGCCTGGGATTTAGAGGAATACAGAAGATGTTATCTTGATATGATGTATTTCGGTACAAACATCTGTGAACACATTCCCTATGAAAACGGACATTCTGACAGAAGTGCCATTATGCGCCGCGATGAGCAGGAGCTGCTTTGTCTTTCCGCAAAGCAGGCTAAGGAATACGGAATGGATGTTTCCCTGTGGTATCCGAACTGCGAAGCAACCCTTGAGGAAGGCGAAAAAAACAGAGAAAAACTTTTTTCTGAGGCTGAGGAGCTCGACTATATCTTCCCTCCCGGAGGAGATCCCGGAAGCCTTGAGCCCGAAGAGTTTTTTGAAAGATGCAAATCCTACAGAGAGATTCTGAGAAAATACCATCCCACGGCTGAAATGTGGCCCTCTGCCCAGCAGCCGCACCATCTTCCTCACTGGGGCACGGTTTTCCTTGCACTTATGAAAAACCGTCCCGACTATATTGACGGTGTCATTACAGGTCCCAATGCGGCATTTCCCCTTGATATTCTGAGAAGATATCTGCCGAAGGAGTATCCGATAAGGCTATATCCCGATATTACCCATAACTTAAGATGCGAATATCCCGTACACTCCGACAGGGATGACTGGCACTTTGCCCTGCAGGCAGTTAACGGCAGAGAAAGCATAAACCCGAGACCGACAGAGTATAAAAGAATACATTCCGAAACAAAGGGTTACACAATAGGAAGTGTTTCCTACTCCGAAGGAGTAAATGACGATATAAATAAGGCATTGTGGAGTGCACTTGAATTTAACAGCTCCACACCTGTAAGAGAAATTCTCGAGGATTATTCAAGACTCTTTTTCCCGGGTGCTGACTATGAAAAAGCGGCAGACGGTATTTTCGGTCTTGAAAAAAACTGGGAGGGTGCTCCCGAAGAGAATCCCTGCATTGAAAATACACTAAGTCTGTGGGAAGAGCTTGGTGACGAGACTCCGTCTCTTTACAACAATTGGCGATACATCCAGTGCCTTTTCCGTGCAAGATGCGATGCTTTTATAAGAAGAAAGGTAATGCATGAGCACAGGCTTATAAAACAGGCAAAGAAAATTGCCGTTACGGACATAACAAAAGCAGAACAAATTCTCCGCACTCCCCTGCCCGGAACAGTAACCGATCTTTATGAAGCAATAGAGGAAAACGGAAGACAGCTTTTTGAGATGATCGGCATGCAGCTTGATGTTGAAAGATATTACGCAAAAAATCCCGAAAGAGGTGCGGTGCTTGACACAATAAAGCTTCCGCTTACTGATTTGCCGTGGCTTCTTAATGCTTATACAAAAGCGAAAAAGCTCCCCGGAAATGAGAAAAAAGAGTATATCAACCGCTGCTTCAACAGAAACAAAGTTGAAAATGATGAGTACTATTACTCTGTTGCTCTTGACGGTATATGTCCGGGAGGAGTAAAGCAGAAGCCATACTTCTATATGAATGTTCAGGGTGACCGTCCCGAAAAAAACAACGGAACACTCCCTACTGCACTGTTCAAGCTCTTTGACCACTTCATCTTCAGACTGAAAACAGGCGGTCTCAGATATGATACGGATTACTATCTGATGATTACCTACAGAGACACTCATAATGAGGACAGCGTAAAACATCAGATAAAAATCAACGGAAAAACCCTTTATTGCGGACAGCAGTTCGGCGGTGAAAGAAACAGCAGATATGAGAACGATATGCTCCCAGAGGGTTTTATTGCAGTACAGTATAAGGTTCCTAAGGATTTTATTGTTAACGGCTGTGTTGATTTGCAGATATCCGAAAAAGTCAACGGCTTTGAAATAGCAGAGCTTCGATTTACAAAGAAGCCTTATTAAGGAGAACAGAATGAATAAAAAAGCATTTGCGGCGGCAATTACCCTGACGGCAGGCGCAGTTACGGCAAAGCTTACCGCCGATAAAGTAAAAAATAATCTGTCCTCACCCGACAGTAAAAGAAGGCTTCTTGATGCGGGACACAATATGGCAATGAGGCTTGTGGGAAAAATCTCAGACTCCGTTTCTGACAGCGGTGTTCCGTATATCAACAGATACGATAATTCCGGCTTTCTTGAGGGGAACGGATATTTTCTCAGCGTTCCTGCAGAAAACGCAAAATGGGAGGCAGGCTTTTCGAAGGCTTCCGTAATTCCTCCCGTTAAAGAGGGAGACTATTATATCGGCGGATATCTTGCCTTCCCTCCCAACAAAATGAACGGTATTATGAATGAGCAGATGGTAAGAGCTATTGCAATTTCCGACGGCTCGGGAAGAGGTATTCACGTTTTTGCGGTTATTGACTGCATCGGTATCTCAGGCACCGATATAAGAGATATACGCCTTCTTTTAAGCGACCTTATTTCGGAAAAGAATATACTTTCTGTGAATATCAGCGCAACACACTGCCATTCGGGTATTGATACAGACGGATTATGGGGTGATCTGCCGAAGATTTTCCGTCACAATAAAAAGGAAGTCAGGAAAGGCAGAAAAGCAAAGCCTATATCAGGAAAAAATGAGGGCTTTATGCTTTACCTGAAAAAGACAGCGGCAAAAACCATAGAAGAAGCTGTACAGAATATGACTACCGGTGAACTGTATTTTGCCCAGCTTCCCATAGGTGACTATGTAAGGGATAAGCGTCCTCCCGATGTTACGGTAAATGATCTTACAAATCTCCGTTTTGTCCCTGACGGCAATGGGAATGAAATAAGCATGGTCTTTATGGCTGCGCACCCTGTTTGCTACGGCTACAGACACAGAGAGGCTTCCCGTGATTTTCCCGGATATCTCTGTGACAGAATGGACAGCAGAGGAATAGATTCTATGTTCATTCAGGGGGCGGAGGCTGCGGTTGCAACCGACAGAGGACCTCACATTCCGCCGGGACTTACAACAGACGAGGGAATAAAAGCCTACGGCGAGGCAATTGCCGACTATGTGGCAGATTTTGATAAAGCTGCATACAAAAAGCTCTCTCCGCTAATTAACGTCACTGTCAGCGAATTGTTTTTACCTGCAGACAATAAGGTGCTTGAGCTTGCGGCAAAGCTTCGTATTGTAAATAATTCTCTGGTCAAAATTTCCATGTCGGACAAAAAAGGAAAAGAAGACACTGAGCGTGACCTTCACCTTGTTACGGAGGTAGGCTTTGCAGTTCTCGGGCAGGAGCTCAGCATTGCAATGGTTCCCGGTGAAATGATGCCTGAAATTGCTATCGGCGGAGCCTTCCCCGGCTGGGCAAGCTACAACGGCAAGGACTGGGATAAGCCGTCACTCAAGGAAATTCTCGGCACTGAAATTGCAGTAGCGGGGCTTTGCAATGATTTCATCGGCTACATTGTACCCGATAACGATTACGGCAGTGTATTCGCACCGCTTCATTACGAGGAGGCAGTCTCAGCAGGAGAAAAAACTGCATCAAATATAGTTTCTGCTTTTATAAGAATGAAGAAAAATGCAGAAAAAATAACGGTCTGTAAAGAACAGACCATAAAAGAATAATTATGTTTTTTGAGGGGTTAACAAATTAAAGCTATGGACACGAAAAAACCTGTAACAGCGATAATTGTAGGTGCCGGCCACCGTTCCATCACCTACGGAGACTATTCATTCGAGCATCCCGATGACCTTAAAATCGTAGGCATTGCCGATCCCAATGAAGTAAGAAGAAAAATGACAGCCGAAAGATACGGCTTTTCTGAAGAATTCTGCTTTGAAAATGCCGAGGAGCTTGCAAAGGTTCCCCGTTTTGCCGATGTAATAATTAACGGCACAATGGATCATCAGCATTTTGAAACAGCAGTTCCTCTGCTTGAAAAAGGCTATGATATGCTTCTTGAAAAGCCCTTTTCCGTAAGCCTTGAGGAAATGCAGAAGCTTCTTGCAGTTATCAGAAAAAACGGCAATAAGGTTATGATATGCCACGTTCTGAGATATTCCACATTCTACAGAAAGATAAAGGAGAAGATTCTTGAAGGGGCACTCGGTGATATCATAAACATACAGATGTCCGAGCATGTAAGCTATCATCACCTTTCAACCTCATACATCAGAGGCAAATGGGCAAATTCCGATATCTGCAAGACATCTATGCTGCTTGCAAAGAGCTGCCATGATATTGACATTATGATGTGGCTTATGAATGAAACTCAGCCTGAAACAGTTTCTTCCCACGGCGGTATTTTCCAGTTCAAGCCGGAAAATGCTCCGGAAAATGCAGGCACACGCTGTCTTCTTGACTGTCCCCTTGTTGACACCTGCAGATATTCTGCAAAGACTATGTATCTCGGTCACCCCGACCGCTGGGAGTGCTATGTCTGGGCAGGTCTTGAAGCAATTAAAGATCAGACCTATGATATACGAGAGCAGTCCCTCAGAAAGGATAATCCTTACGGCAGATGTATTTATAAGTGCGACAATAATGTTGTTGACCATCAGTCAGTTCTCGTTAAATTCAAAGACGGAGCAACAGGCACTCATAATATGATAGGCGGTACGGCAAAAAGCATCAGAAAGATTCATATCATAGGTACAAAGGCTGAGCTTTACGGTAATTTTGAGGACAATAATTTCTACATCGAAAGAATTGTCACTGAGGCTCCCGACGGCTATGAAAGAGAATTTTACGATACAAACACAATGGGCGGAATGGGACACGGCGGCGGCGACCCTGCACTTACTGCCGACTTCATCAATTTCATAAGAACCGGTGAGCAGTCCGTATCCTGCACAGAGATTTATAATTCAATAGCAGGACACCTTACAGTATTCCTTGCGGATAAATCAATGGCAGAAAACGGTAAGCCCTATGACTGCGATTTTTCAAAGTATTGATTTTCCTGTAACATAACGATGATAACCTCCATAATATGTATTGAAGTTTTCGGATTTCAATTATATTACGGAGGTTTTCTTATGTCTGAAAAACTTGGGCCTTTAACAGAAACGATTGAAGGCAGAAAGGTAAACGAGGCTATTTGTATTGATACTGCCCGTGTTTATGATTCCTGTGCCGATAAAGACTGCCTTGCAGACCTCAGGGTGTATTTTACCGATGCTGCCGAAAGCATAATTGAATCGGCTGTCAGCATCAGATGCAGAGGCTGTGAGGTGATTAATGTCATTACGGAGGTGGATTCGGTCCCCTTCAACAGAGGTTATTATTCCGTTGATATCACCTTCTTCTTTGCGGTTACACTTGAAGCAATTGTATCCTCTCAGCAACAGCCTGTTACAGTAACGGGACTTTCCGTTTTCTCGAAAAAATGCATTCTTTACGGTGCAGAGGGCAACGTAAAGGTATTTACATCCGAATACAGCTGTGAGAACGATTTCAATCTTCCTATAACCTCAGTAAATCCCAGAGCAAAAATCCAGGTTGCAACTCCCCTGTGCCTTGATGCAAGATTCTGCCGTCCCTGTGAATGCTGCAACAATATTCAGGATGCAGGCGCAGCAATTCCCAGATGCGTTGCAAGATTTTTCCCCGGCAATTTCGGTCCCCAGAGCTCTCAGCGGGCAGTAAGAATTACAATAGGACTTTTCTCCATTGTACAGCTTGAGAGAGATGTACAGATGCTTATTCCTGCGTATGATTTCTGTATGCCCACAAAGGAATGCTCCTGCGATACGGAAGACCCCTGTGATTCATTCAGAAAAATCCGCTTCCCTGTATCTGAATTTTTCCCGTCCGAAGCACCTGATTGCGGAAACAATCCCCCTGCGGGCTTTGATCCTCCCTGCTGCTGCGGAAGATAATCCGAATTGACATATCAAGCTTAAAAACTGCTCTGCATAAGCTTTTTCCGCTTATACAAAAAAACCGGACGGGGAAAACCCCGCCCGGATATTCTTTATCTGCTTTTCAAGGACAAGCCTCGCCAAGCTGTTATCTGTGATTCTTTCTGTATGCAATATAATCCTCAAGAATAATGACTGCAGCAACCGCATCCACCGTATTCTTGCGCTTCTTGCCTCTTACATCAGTCATATTCATAAACTTATGTGCGCTGACGGTTGTCAATCTTTCATCACGAAGCACCACAGGTATCCCCGAATAAGAAGCCAGTGCTGTAGCAAACTCCTTACAGGCGTCAGCACGGAAGCCTTCTGTTCCGTCCATATTTTTAGGAAGCCCTACTGCGATTTCTTCTGTCTTCAGCTCCTTTGCCTTTTCGGCAACAAGCACTATAAGCTTATCTCTGTCCCTTTCCGTGATTACACAGACGGGAGAAGCAAGAAATTCACTTTTATCACATACTGCAAGTCCTGTACGGACATCGCCGTAATCTACTGCTAAAATAACCATTTTTCACCTGTTAAAACTGAGGGATTACATAACCGGGCTCTGTAGTTGTCTCTGCAGAAGCACCGCCTGAGCAATCACCCTTACATACTCCGGGAAGGAAGTCTACCTTGTACCATCCTGTTGCGGTGGGACACTTTGAGCTTGCAAGGAGTCCGGTACCTGTACAGTAGGAACGTCTTACTACATCGTCACCCATTTCAAATCCCTTATATTCAAGATCACTATGAATTCTGTTCATAACCTCTTTATAGACCTTACCGGCAGGGTTGCCGTAATATGAAAGGTTTATAGCCTTGGGCACCTTTTCAAATCCAGACCATACACAGCCTATATAGTAAGGAGTACCGCCGATGAACCATCTGTCCTTGTTATCAGAGGTTGTACCCGATTTTGCCCAGTTTTCCTGACCTCTGACAGCATAAGCGCCACCCGTACCGTTAGGATATGTAACAACACACTTAAGAAGCTGAAGCATTACATCTGCAGTACCCGATGAAATTACCTGCTCGCCCTCACGGTCGGGCTCCAGAATAACCTTATCGCCTGCTGCATTTGTAACTTTATAGTAGCACCATGGCTCATAATAAATACCGCCGCTGCCGAAGGTAACATATGCCGCTGCAAGATCAAGGCAGGTCATACCGTAGTTCATTGCACCGATTGCAAGAGGCGCATAATCGGCATCACCTTCAACAAGAGTGGATACCTTGAAGCGGTCTCTTAAAAATCTGTAGCTTGTGGTAGGAGTAAGAGCATCAACAATTCTTGCAGGAACAGTATTGAGTGAAGGTGCAATAGCCTGAGGAAGATTCTTAAGATCATCAACACTACCCGTAACACCGCCGTAGTTTGTGGGCCAAGGCTTGTCTTCATTCTTTACTGCAATACCGTAATTGGGAATAAGACTGGACCAGGTATAGTAATTAAGCTCAATTGCAGGAGCATAAGCGGAAAGGGGCTTTATTGTTGATCCGGGCTGTCTGGGTGAGGATGTTCCGATATTAAGTGTTCTGTCACCTGTCTTTTTGCCGAGACGGCCTGCTGTAGCAACAATTCGTCCCTCATAGTCCATAATAATCATAGAAGACTGAATTGCTGGATCCTCCTCGGTGTCTTCTTCATCGGGGAAGGTAATTCTGTTTTCATAAACCTCTTCTATCTCATCCTGAATATCCATATCAAGTGCAGCATAAACCTTAAGACCGCCGTAATATACCTTACGGAAGGCTTCAGCTTCTGTGTAGCCGTACTGTTCTCTGAGATCATCAATAAGCTGATCGATAACAAGGTCAATGTAGTAGCTGTTGTATTCAGAGGTTACAACAACCTCATTTTCTTCTATTTCATCGTCCTCGCGCTTTTTATCATCACCATAGAAAACAACCTCTTCGGCAATAGCCTTGTCATACTCCTCCTGAGTAATGTAGCCCTCTGCTATCATATAGTTAAGACAGCCTATTGCGCGCTCGCGGTTATCCTCATAGTTCACGATGGGATTATATCCTCTGGGAGCCTTTGTGATAGATGCAAGAATAGCACTTTCCATAAGCGTAAGGTCGCTTACATCTTTGTTGAAGTAATACTCTGCACCTGTCTTTATTCCGTAGCAGCCCATATCCAGATATATGGTATTAAGATATGCTTCGAGTATTTCATCCTTATCAAAGTGCTTTTCAAGAGCCAAAGCATTCTTTATTTCCTTGTACTTTCTTACGAATGTACCTGCATTCTCACCCGTAAGGTTCTTGATAAGCTGCTGAGTGAGAGTAGAACCGCCCTGAGAAAAGCTGTATTTTGCGACAACACCGATGGTTCTTATCCAGTCAACACCGTTGTGGGTAGGAAATCTCTTATCCTCAAGTGCAACAACCGCATCCTGAAGATCCTGACAAACATCCTCAAGATCTACCCATTCACGGTTTTCCTGCCCGTGAAGACGGGCAATTTCAATCTCATCACCGTCTGAATTATAACCGTAAATAATGGTAGTCTGACTCTGATTTGCTATGTAATTATCAAGATCAATGTAGTCTACCCCTGCAATATCATTTGCAGGATCATGACCTAAATCAATAAGACCGACATCTGTAAAAACATCAATAACTATCAGACCTGCTGTCAGCACACCGATCATAAAGATCATAAGAAAAGCCGTAAGAAAAATCGTAAGACTACGGCTCATTCCTTTTTTCTTTTTTCTCCGCTTATTCTTTGCAGGAGCTTTATTTTCTTTATTCAATGCAACCATCCTTTTTTGTAAAAATTGCAATTTCAGCATACACTCTGTGTATAATAGACAGAGTCATTATAACACACTTTTTTGCAAATGTTTAGTATATTTTAAAATTTTTTCAAAAAAATATATTAAAAATACATTAAAAATCGATTAATTAACAGATTTTACATCATTTTTTGCAGCATTTCATAAGAAGTCCCTGATTTCGGTTGACTTTTACGCCGTGTGTTTTATAATATTGCTTGTAAATAATTAAGACTATTTCCGAAAGGATGATTACTATGCATTACACTATGAATATAGCCGGCTGTGAAAGAAATCTTCCCCTTTGCCCTCTTAACGAAGACCTTATGATCGGTGCTTTTGTTATTTTCGGTGACCAGGAGCTGACAGTAGCAGCTGCAGGAGCACTTCTTGAAATTGCTCCCGAATATGATTACCTTATTTCAGCAGAAGCAAAGGGTATTCCCCTTGTACACGAAATGGCAAGACAGCACGGAGATAAAAAATACTTCCTTGCAAGAAAAGCACCGAAGCTCTATATGTCAGGTGTTTTTGAAGTAAATGTCCGTTCAATAACAACTGCAAAAGAGCAGAAGCTTTACCTTGACACTGCGGATGCCGAGCTTATGAAGGGAAAACGAATTCTTATCGTTGACGATGTTATTTCAACAGGAGAATCCCTCTATGCAATTGAACAGCTCGTAGAAAAAGCAGGCGGTATCATATGCGGCAAGCTCTGCATTTTAGCGGAAGGCGATGCACAGGAAAGAGAAGATATAAAATATCTTGAAAAGCTTCCTCTTTTCAATTCAAAGGGTGAAGCAATATAAGGCTGCAAAAGCAGTACAAGTAAAAAAACAATTAATGGGTATCACCGAGGTGATACCCATTTTTATATTAAGTCCTGATTATGCAAAAATATCCTTGAACCACTGTGCGATTGCCTTAAAAAGAGCAATAATCCAGTCGAAAGGAGCAAATGTTGTTTCTACCTCCATAGGAGCATCACAATAGTCGCACTTCCCGTTTGAATTATCATCCGTATGCACAAGCACGGGGATAGTCTTTACTTCAGAGCTGCCGCAACGGGCACAGTCACGCATATCGTGACCTTCAAAATTACAGTCGGGAGCATCAACACTGTACCACTCTCCGAAATCGTGACCGAGAGCAGGAGGAGCAGCTGTTGTATCCTTATAGTTATCACCGCAGAGAGAGCATACATAAAAAGTATAACCACCGTCTATGCAGTCAGGCTCAACTACTGAAGCATCATACATATGTGAGCATTCCGCAGATGCAGAAAATGCACAAAGTGAAAGCACCATCAGAACACTGAGAAAAACACTGATACATTTTTTCATGGTTTTCATATAAAAAACTCCATTTCCTAAAGTAATATTTTCATATGGTAATTTTACCATATGAAAATCCTGTTGTCAAACACTTTCAATAAAACGCATAAATGCTTCTTTGCCTGCATCATCACGCTTATAGACACCTGCGTGCTCAAGCACCTGGGAGAAAACCTTGCCAACCTCATCCTGAAGAATATCCATACAGTTTTCTTCCGTGAAGCTGTACTTGTCAATAAAGGACTCTGCCCAGTCAGCATGAGCCTGAGTCAGAACATCTGCTCTTAAATCCTTCTTCTCAAGGATTGCATTTTTAAGTGCTTCAAGCTCATCCTTAAGTCTGGGAGGAAGCACGGCAAGCCCCATAACCTCTATGAGACCGATATTTTCCTTCTTGATATGATGAAGCTCTGAGTGAGGATGATACACACCCAAGGGATGTTCATCGGTTGTTATATTATTGCGAAGCACAAGGTCAATTTCAAAAAGCTCTCCCCTTCTTCTTGCAATAGGAGTAATTGTGTTGTGAGGAGTACCGTCGGTTTCTGCAAAAATGAATGCAGCTTCATCAGTATAGCCTCTCCATTTTTTCAGGATTCTGTCGGACAGTTCAACAAGACTTTCCTTGTTTTCCGAAACAAGTCTGATTGTTGACATAGGCCACTTGACAAGACCTGCCTTTACATCAGAGAATCCTTCAAATTCAATTTCCTTCTCAATGGGAGCTCTTTCCATTGCAAATTCATATCTTCCGCCCTGGAAATGCTCGTGTGAAAGAATTGAGCCGCCGACTATGGGAAGATCAGCATTTGAGCCTAAGAAATAGTGGGGAAAAACAGTGACAAAATCAAGAAGCTTTGAAAATACACTTCTGTCAATGGTCATAGGTGTGTGCTGAGAGTTGAACACGATACAATGCTCGTTGTAGTAAACATAGGGAGAATACTGCATAAACCAATCTGCATCGTTTATTGTTACGGGAATTATTCTGTGATTCTGACGGGCAGGAAAATCTACTCTTCCGGCATACCCTTCACATTCACGGCAAAGCATACACTTGGGGTATCCTACCTGAGGCATATTTTTTGCAGCAGCAATTGCCTTGGGATCTTTTTCGGGTTTTGAAAGATTTACTGTAATATCAATTGTGCCGTAGTCACCTGTCTGCTGCCACTTTATAATTTTTGCGATTCTGTCACGACGGATATAGTTTGTGTCTCCGCTGAGCTTATAGTACCAATCGGTTGCCTTTTGGGGGCAGTCATTATAAAGCTCTCTGAACTGCTTTATAACCTCTGAGGGTCTGGGAGTGAGAACGCCCATAATTTTTGTATCAAATAAATCCCTTGAAACCGTACCCGAGTCAATAAGTCCCATTTCAACCGCCTCATCGCAAAGTCCGTCAAGAACATCTGAAAGAGAGCCGTCAAAGGGGACTACATCAGCATCATAATCATTCTTACCGAAAAGGGAAATAATGCCGTTTATGCAGTAAGTTCTGTCTGCTTCTTCAATCAGACCTACAGCAACGGCATAATTAACAAGGGCTTTAACTTTTGCATCAATCATAAACAAAACCTCGCATAATAAAATATAGTTTATTATACACGCAAAGCGTGGGATTTCGCAATAGTTTGAAAAAAAATATTTGCATAAACCAAAAATAACATTTATAATAAAAAGGAAAAAATATCACAAGGGAGATACAGAATGAAATACGAAAACAATTGGGCTTCACTTAATTCCCGTCCCGTTCCCGAATGGTTTGCTGATGCAAAATTCGGAATTTTCATTCACTGGGGGCTTTATTCCGTACCTGCATATACAGCAAAGGGACAGTACGCCGAATGGTATCAGTGGCAGCTTGAAAAACAGCCGGAGCTTACAACAAAAGACTGGCACGAGAGCGTTTACGGAAAAAATTATAAATATACCGACTTTGTTGAAGGCTTCAAGGCAGAGCTTTTTGATGCAAAGCAGTGGGCAGAGCTTTTTAAGAAGTCAGGTGCTAAATACATAAACATCACTTCAAAGCATCATGACGGATTCTGTCTTTTCAAGACTGACCACGCATGGAACTGGAACTCTATGGACGTAGGTCCTCACAGAGACTTCTGTATGGAATTAAAGGAAGCGATGAAGGACACAGGTGTGAGGTTCGGCGTATACCACTCGGTTTACGAGTGGTTTCATCCCCTTTATCTCAAGGATCCCGAGGAGTATGCAGTAAAGCATCTTCATCCTATGCTTAAAGAGCTTATCACCAAATATGAGCCCTCTACCCTTTTCACCGATGGTGAATGGGATCATCCCAGTGATACCTGGCATTCAACTGAATTCCTTACCTGGCTTTACAATGAATCCCCCGTTAAGGATTACATTGTCCCCAACGACCGCTGGGGCAAGAAAACAAGAGGCAGACTGGGCGGCAATTTCACTACCGAATACGGCTATATTGAGGAAGGCAGAAAAATTGAGGATGTAGAGCTTGACCGTCCCTTTGAGGAATGCAGAGGCATCGGCAGATCCTTCGGTTTCAACAGAATTGAAACTACCGAAGACTACCTTTCCGCAAAAGAGCTTATTGAAATGCTTGTTGAGCTGGTTTCCAAGGGCGGCAACTTCCTTCTTAACATCGGCCCTGCTGCAGACGGTACAATCCCCGTAATAATGGAAGAAAGACTTCTTGAGATCGGTCAGTGGCTCGAGGTTAACGGTGATGCAATTTACGGCACACGTCTTTTCACCAAGAATACTCAGAAGGATACCTACTATACAAGAAAGGGCGACACAGTTTATGCAATAATCAACCGCTTCCCCTTCGCCAGCGTAACCCTTTCAGAGGTTGATTTTGATGAAAGCATCAAGGCTCGTCTTCTTTCCCACGATGCAGTGCTTTGGACGGAAAATGACGGCGGCAAGCTGAAAATCAACTTCCCTGCCATCAATCCCGACGAAGTAAAATGTCAGCACATGTATGCAATTGAATTAACAAAATAAGGCAATTTCGGATTCGTTAAAAACATAAAAGCAAATACATAGCAAAGGGAGCGATTTTCACCGCTCCCTTAAATTTTTGCTATATCAAAATATCAATAATGTGCTACACCACATTCACATACGGGATTTATGCCGAACAGTCGCCAGAAGAAAACTGCAATTTTTGCAAAGAAGCCTGAAAGTCCTGTCTTGTGGCAGATGTGAGAGCAATTAACAAGCATTTTACCGAACTTGTCACATCTTCAGTCACCATTATCATTTTTCGGATTTGTGATTATTTCTTTATTACCTTGAATGAAAGTGTCTGTTCACCGAGGTTTTCGCCTGTGACTGTAACGGTGACATCGCCTGATTTTCCTGTTGTTTTAAGCCAGAATGCACGGGCTCCGCCTATAAGGGCAAATTCATCGGGACCGATAACCTCGGCAGGTCCGTCAACCTTCACCCTTATGCTGTTATTTGCAAAGGGTAATCTGTTGCCGTTAAGATCCTGACACATAAGCTGAACTCTCGTTACATCATAGGTCTTATCTTCAACGAGGGTATTGCAATCAGCCTTTACTTCAAGCTTCTGACCGCCTGCTGCAGTGCGGGTAACGGATTTTACAAGAACACCGTCCTTATAACCGTCAAAGCGGTATTCAACCTGCTCGTCACCCCAGTTTGCAAAATACTTGGTAACAAGATCAACCATCTGTGAAATCTTCATTTTACCCTTAAGGAATGAATATGCAATTTCAAGATAGTGCTGAGGAGGCATAATGTAGCCGTGAACAGAAGCTGCCACAAGGGCATTCTTAAGAGGCTCTGCTACATCGTGGGGAAGGCCGTCATCTGTTTCAAGGCTGTCTCCGATATAATCCTTGGGGAGAATGGGAGGATGAGGAAGGTTAGGATAAGATTTTTTATCGGGATATGCGGTAGACTTATACTTACCATTTTTATAAATCTCAACATAATCACAGTTTGTGAAAATATAGGTCTGGCCTATAATTGCACCGGGATGCTCACCGACATCCATAGCGGATGAGGTTTCAAGCACGGGAATATCATCCTGCTGTGAAGCATAAACTGCGGCGGCAAGCTTCGGGATTCGGAACATATCAGCTACACCGTGATAGCATATTCTGTCACCGCTTCCGAAGTCCTTGTGTGTATTGTAGTCAGCCATACACCAGCCGATAGCACCTGTGTGGCGCTTTGAACCGAAGGATGTATTCTGAACGCGGAGGTGTCTTAATGCGTGTTCTGTTCTCAGGGCCTCTCTGTCAAAGGTCTTTGTGGGGAACATATGTCCGTTATGCTCTGTTACGAGATAAGGAGCCTTTATTCCGCAGGTGATAATTGCAGGAAGAAGATTTATGGGACCGCCCGAATGAATGAAATCGTTATATGTATATACGTCCTCTAAAAGATGGCTGCGGGGGAAATTACGCACACCGCCTGTCTGTCTTGAGGGGTCAAGAGAACGTGCAAGAGCATTGGTCTCGGTGTAGAATTCGTCACAGTCTCCGCCTTCGTTGACTCGGACACCCCAGAGCACAACGGAAGGATGGCTTCTGTCACGGATAACCATTGAACGGATATTATCAAGACAGTTTTCTCTCCATTCTCCCTCTCCGAGGAACTGCCAGCTGGGCATTTCTGTAAATACAAGAAGACCGATTTCGTCACAACGGTCAAGGAAGTGGATTGAATCGGGATAATGAGCTGTTCTTACGATATTACAGCCGAGAGTGTATTTCATAAAATCAGCATCAGCCTTCTGTGCGGATGCAGGCATTGCATTACCCACATAAGGATAGCTCTGATGACGGTTAAGACCGATAAGCTTTATCTTTCTGCCGTTGAGAACAAAGCCTGTTCTTGTAAATTCTGCCTCACGGAAGCCGAAGCGCTTTTCAATCTCGTCATTGCCGAAAGCCACCTTAAGAGTGTAGAGCTTGGGACTGTCAATATCCCATAACTCAACATTCTTTACCTTCCAGCGCACACGTATTGCCTTTCCGTCAACATCTGCTGCTTTCGTGCCGATAACCTTTTCTCCGTCAAGAAGCTGAAAGCTGCACTTTCCTGTTACCTTTTCGGAGAAGGTAACATCTGCTTCAATGGTCTTTACACTATAAAGAGGATCTGGTGTTTTCACAAAAACATCCTCAATATATTTCTCATCATAGATATCAATATGTACTTCTCTGTAAATACCGCCGTAAACAAGGTAGTCAACAACCTTGCCGAAGGGAGGGATTTCAGGTCTTTCCGTGGAATCAAGCATAACTGTAAGACAGTTATTGCCCTTATTCACCTTATCTGTGATTTCAAGAGAGAAGGGGGTATATCCGCCCTTGTGCTCACCTATATATTCACCGTTAAGATACACCTTTGCATAGTTTGCCGCACCCTCAAAGGTAATGAAAATGTTCTTTTTGCCCTCAAAGGCTTCCTTGGGGAGACGGAAGTTTTTTCTGTAACAGCTTACAAACTGATAAACAGCTTCATCAAAATAGTTATAGGGCAACTCCTTGTTTGTGTGGGGAATATCAACCTTAACAAAGTCCGCATCATCAAAACCGGGCTTTATCATTTCATCCGAAAAGGTTTCGCTGTATTTCCAGTTGAAATTCAGGTCAATTACTTTTCTCATACAATTCACTCCTCCGAAAAAATATATACAGAATTATTATACATTGAAATGCTTCTCAAGTCAATGAGACAAAAAACTGTTGATTTGTACGACATTAATTGTTAAAATAAGGTTAAACAGTTTACAGGAAGGTGTTTATATGAGCAAAAAGACAAAGACTGTCAGAATAATTGCAGGAGCTGCGCTTCTTTCCGCAGGTGCATACCTTGGTGTCGGCGGAGCATTATGTTACAATATTCTTTCAAAAAAAGCCTGCAATAAACACCCTGAGGAGCTTCTTATGGCTCCCGGAAATATGAAAAGATATATGAATGATGAGAATTTCAGAAATGCAGATGACTGGTACTGCGGTATCAATCCCGGGGATACCGTACTTATTAACGAAAAGGGCGAAAAGCTTTTATCCAAAATAATTCTGCAGGATGTACCCTCTCATAAATGGCTCATTGCGGTACACGGTTATACATCACGCCCCAGAGCTATGGCTCGTCAGGCAATTCATTTTTATAAAAACGGCTACAACTGTCTTATGCCCTGCCAGCGTGCTCACAGAAATCAGGAGGATAAATTCACATCTATGGGATATTACGAAAAATATGATGTGATTTCCTGGATAAATTATATCATTTCCCGTGATCCCGAGGCAGAAATCGTGCTTCTCGGAATTTCAATGGGCAGTGCAACGGTTATGCTCACAACAGGTGAAAAACTTCCCGAAAATGTGAAATGCTGCATTGCTGACTGCGGCTACACAGACTGTAAAGAGCTTTTCAAGGGAGCAATAAAAAGAGAAGCAGGGCTTCCTCCCTTCCCATTCCTCGGCGCGGCTGATGCATTTGCAAAGCTCTTCCTCGGCTGGAGCTTTTCAGACAGTGCGCCCATAAGTGCTGTTGCACATTCTGTCACGCCTACTCTCTTTATTCACGGAGAAAACGATAAGGTTGTACCCTTCTGGATGATGGAGGCTCTCTATGAAAAATGCTCCGCCCCCAAGAAAAAGCTTGCCCTTCCCGACACAGGACACGATGAAGCCTGCGCAAACTTTCCCGATGAATACTGGGTTGCAGTTGACAGCCTTCTTGAAGAATTTATAAAGTAGTACAAAGATCGGTCTGAGCGTAAGCTTCAGACCGTTTTTACACATACATCAGGCACATCCTACCCTCCCAGGCTCAGGCTCTTCCGGGCTTATAAACCGTAAGGTTCTTTCTTATCCCATTTTGTATATTTTTCATCGCTTACAGTAATATTTGACAATAAAATAAATTGAAAGTCAACAACTATGCCCTATTGTAAAAAAAGCCCTTATATGATATAATTTTTTTAATTAACAAACGGAGGCGTATTATGAGACTTCAGGAATCGGGGGAAATGTACCTCGAAACTATATATATTCTTTCAAAAACGCGTTCGCCTGTACGCAGCATTGATGTCAGCGAGCATCTTGGTTATTCCAAGCCCAGCGTTTCCCGTGCCGTGGGACTTCTTAAAAGCGGCGGCTTTATTACCGTCGGTGAAAATGGTGAATTATGTCTTACAAAGCAGGGGCTTTATATTGCAGAGGAAATGTATCAGAGACACACTATACTCACCGATTGTCTTGTGTGGCTCGGAGTCAACCGTGAAACTGCAGCCGAGGATGCCTGCAGAATTGAGCACTTTTTAAGTGAAGAATCTTTTGAGGCTATAAAAAAGTATATTTCCCGTAAATAATTTTTTTGGGAGAGAATTATGAAAATCTGCATAAATAACAAGAAAACATTTCAGAGATTCCGCGGAATAGGTGCATCCGGTGCATGGTGGGCACAGGTTGTCGGGGGCTGGGATCACATTGATGAAGAAAGCGGAAAAAAGGTAAACGAGAGAATTGCCGAACTTCTTTACAATCCCGAAACAGGTATCGGAATGAGCATTTACCGTTACAATCTCGGAGGCGGCTCAAAAAACAGCGGTTCAAGTGTATTTTCGAACAAAAACAGAATGGCTGAAAGCTTTGACGATAAAGGAAAATATGATTGGACAAGAGATAAAAATGCTGTAGAAATGATGAAGCTATGTGTAAAAGAGGGTGCGGATAAGGTTATCCTGTTTTCAAACTCTCCTCCCGAAAGACTCACAAAAAATCACAAATCCTGCCTTGATAAGCCCTTCCGCAACAACCTTGCACGGAAAAATGAAAAAGCTTTTTCGGAATATCTGCTTGACTGTGCGGAGCATTTTTTAATGGAAGGAATTCCGGTAAAATACATATCCCCCGTAAATGAGCCCTTATGGATATGGACTGAAAAAAACGGTCAGGAGGGCTGCCATTATACACCTTACGGAGTGTATTCGTTACTTAAAAAACTTTCTGCAATGCTGTCGGAGAGACCTGCACTCAGAGGTGTGAAAATAAGTGCCTGCGAAAACGGCGATATCCGTTGGTTCAACAGAATCTACACCCTTGCCGTGCTCGGCAACAGGAAAATAAGAGAAATGTGCGACGGAATAGATGTACACTCCTACTGTCTTCCCATTCCCGTCCCCTTTCTTAATAACCGCACAGGCTTTCTTAAGCGATACAGAAAATTTCTTGATATATTTTTTCCCGGAGAAACCGTAAATGTGAGCGAATGGTGCCATATGAACGGGGGGCGTGACTGCGGTATGAATTCTGCGCTTGTTACGGCAAAAACAATATTCGACGACATAACAATACTCGGAGCCTCCTCCTGGCAGCACTGGATTGCGGTATCGGAGGTTGATTACTGCGACGGACTCATATACATAAATGAGGATGACAAAACATTTTGTACCACAAAGCGTCTTTATGTTACTGGTAATTTTTCAAAATACATACCGTCAGATGCCGTAAGAGTAGAGATTTCCTGTGACGATAAGGATATTGATGCAGTCGCCTTCCGTAAAAACGGAAAATCGGTTGTAATTATCATAAACAGAACAAAATCCGAAAAAACAATTACAAACACATTCGGCAAATCTGTGCTTACGGCACTGACCGATAAGGATAATGACCTGACTGAAAGGGAAATTTCAGAAAACGAGAGCTTCATAATCCCTGCCGAAAGTGTTACTACAATAATTATCTGAGGAAGAACATTATGAAATACGATTTTACAAGTGTCCCTGACAGAAGCGGCTGCGGCTCTTCAAAATGGAATACAGAAAAGAATTCAAGTGTTGATGCAGTCCCGCTGTCTGTTGCGGATATGGAATTTCCCACTGCAGAGCCTATAAGGAATGCATTGTCAAGACTGGCACAGGAACAGATTTTAGGATATACCGATCCTACCGACGGATATTTTGATGCTGTCATTTCCTGGATGGACAAAAGGCATAATTTCAGAATTGAAAAGGACTGGATTGTCACAACTCCCGGTGTCGTAAACGGTCTGGGACTTATAATTGAAGCGGTAACAAAGCCCGGTGACGGAATTATAATTCTTACCCCCGTTTACTATCCCTTTGATATGGCAGTCCTTGCCAAAAGCAGAAAATTTGTTTACAGCGAGCTGATTCTTTCAGACGGAAAGTACGAAATTGATTTTTCTGACCTTGAAGAAAAAGCATCTCTTCCCGAAACCAAGGCTATTATATTCTGCAATCCCCACAATCCTATAGGCAGAGTATGGACAAAGGATGAATTACAGAAGGTTGCGGATATATGTAACAGAAACGGTGTTTTCATAATTGATGATGAAATTCACAATGACCTTATAATGCCGGGCTGCACACATACCGTAATGGCAACCCTTGACGATGATACACTCAATAATATCGCTGTATGCACAGCCCCCAGCAAAACCTTTAACCTTGCAGGGCTTCAGTGCTCAAATATCATAATTCCCGACAAAAAGGCCCGGGGCAAAATGAAGGCTGTTATGATGATGAATCTTCAGAGTCACCTTAACATATTTGCCTTTGAAGCCTGCAAAGCCGCATATAATGAATGCGAGGAATGGCTTGATGAGCTGCTGCGCGTAATTGACGGAAATGCAAAGTACATAGAAAGCTTTATGGCGGAGAATTTCCCCCAGATAAAGGTGTTCCCTCTGGAAGGCACATACCTTCAGTGGATAGATATGAGAGCACTCGGAATGACTCATATTGAGCTTCGTGAGATGCTTCGCAGCGCAGATATTTTCCTCGACTGGGGAGAAATGTTCGGAGATCTCGGAAGAGGCTTCCAGCGTATAAATCTTGCCTGTGCACGGGTAACCCTCGAAAAAACAATGGAAAGATTCAGAAAAGTCCTGAACGATACACTGAAGGACAGAGAGCTGAACGGTAAGCCCTATCACAAGAAGCTGGAAAAGGGTGACCTGCTTACTGATTTCACATACAACTCACCTTACGGCGCAGGAAAGCTTCTTAAACACAATATTTCAAAGAAAACACTTCTTGTTTTTTCAAGATATATCGAATGCGAAATAGCAGTAAATACTCTCGATACTTTCAAAAAATATCAAAGAGTTTTCACAATGTTCGGTATTGACCTTAAATTTGTTCTGCAGAACACTGCCGAGGAATTGTCACAGTATCAGAGCTTTTATCCGTTTGAGCTCATAGCTGATCCCGAATGTAAGTTCTATGACAAATATAACATCTTTGAAGCAAACAGCATAATCAGTATGGTGGCAGGCGATAAGATGTTCGAGCAAATGACCGACGGTGATGTGCATAATCTTCTGGATACGGATATGGTAAAATCTTTTACCGAGCAAAGCACATCCGGCAAGAGAGAATTGCAGCTTCCCGCGCTCATCGGTATTGACAAAAATATGAAAGTAATTTATTCTCATTATTGTAAAACCATAGGAGATTTCCCTGATTCGGGAACACTCCTCGGTGCATTGAGAAAAAATCAGTAAGAAAGAGAGAAAAAAACAATGGCAAAAGAGAAAAAACAGCTTCATCCCGGCTTTGTTGTGCCTAAAAAGGAGCTCAATATGTTCGCTGTCGGCGCAATGGGACAGGGTATGATGTATGCGATGATGTCAAGCTACATCAGTGACTATTATGTAAACGTATTACAGCTTCCCTTGATGTTCGTTATGCTTCTTATGCTTCTTGCTCGTGTGTGGGATGCAATAAATGACCCGCTTATGGGTATAATTGCAGATAAGGCAAATCCTAAGCTCGGCAAAATGAAGTCATATATTCTTTACGGTATTGCTCCCATTGCGATTCTTACGGTATTACTCTACATATCCCCCGATCTTCCTAAGACCGAGCTTATGATATATGCAGCGGTAACATACGTTCTCTGGGGTATGTGCTACACGCTTGCGGACGTTCCCTTCTGGGGAATTCCCAATCTTATGACCCCCAATGCAGACGAAAGAGGATATGTTATTTCTTACACCAAGAATCTTAACAGTATCGGCTCTGCTCTTCCTGAGGTGCTTTTCCTTGTTGCAGGCTTTACACTTCCGACCCTTCTCGGCTCAACAGGTATCGAGTATGAAAAACAGCGTTACCTTATAATTGCAGGCGTCTGTGTGGTTATCGGTGCCGTTATGTATGGTAATTCCTATTTCCACATTAATGAAAGAGTTATTCCTCCTGCAAAGAAAAGAGCTCCCGGTGAGCCTACTGCCCTCAAGAGAATTTTTACCTGCAAGCCTCTTATGCTTGTAGTTATTATGGGTGTTCTTTCAAGCGGACGATATATGGTACAGGCTGCAGCAGTTCACGTTGCCCGTTATGCTTTCTATATCGGACCTGAGCTTACCTCCGATTTATCACTTGAGCTGAGAACAAAATACATCGCAGAAAGTGTTTCATCTGTTAAGACAATTTTCCAGATATGTGCAATTGTAGGTATGTTCGGCGCTCAGCTTCTTATGCCCAAGCTTATAAGGAGATTTGACTATAAGAAAATCCTTATAACAACCTGTCTTGCTGGCTTCGTTGCAAGTATATTCACAACTCTTATAGGTTGGTTCACCTCCAATCTTTACATCTGCATCCCCTTTATACTCATTTCAAGCATCCCTCTCGGTGTTCTTAATGTTGTATCAAATGCAATGATCGGTGACTGTCTTGATTATCTTGAGCTTCAGACAGGCTTCAGAGATAACGGTCTCGGCTCGGCTCTTCAGGGCTTTGTCAATAAGCTTGGCAATGCTCTTGCCACAACAGGCATCATTCTTATGTATATGTTCATTGATATTGATCCCTCAAAGATGCTTTCTAATGAAGTTGTTATGGCTGCAACAGAGCTTACAAAAACACAGAATTTTGCTATGTTCTCTCTTGTTTCCATTATCCCCGGCATCAGTATGCTTCTTTGTGCAATTCCCATGTTCTTCTACAAGATTTCAGGTAAGGAACGCACAAGAATTATGGATGAGCTCAACAAGAGAAGACAGACTCAGGCTGCAAAAGTTGCAGAATAATAAAACAAACATTAAAAGGGCGGGAGAAAAATCTCCCGCCTTTTACTGTAAAATCCGTAGCTAACTGCAAGAGTGTCTGTCACATATGTGACAGACACTCTTTTTTTATGGTGGGTCCTTAAATGAACAGAAATTAATAGTTTTCTTCTCTTACTTCAAAGAAGCTCTGAGGATGAGCGCATACGGGACACATACCGGGAGCCTTCTTTCCCATTACAAGATGACCGCAGTTACGGCATTCCCACATTGTTTCCTCAGCTTTTGCGAAAACCTCCTGCATTTCTACATTTGAAAGAAGCTTTCTGTATCTTTCCTCGTGGCTCTTTTCAATCTTAGCAACCTCTCTGAACTGGAAAGCAAGCTTTGTGAAGCCTTCTTCCTCAGCCTCTTTTGCAAAACGGTCATACATATCGGTCCACTCATAATTTTCACCGGCAGCAGCTGCTGCAAGATTCTGAGCTGTATCACCAAGCTCACCCAGAGCCTTGAACCACATTTTTGCATGCTCTTTTTCATTTTCTGCTGTCTTAAGGAAGATTGCGGCGATCTGCTCGTAGCCTTCCTTCTTAGCAACAGAAGCAAAGTATGTGTATTTATTTCTTGCCTGGCTTTCGCCGGCAAAAGCTTCCATTAAGTTTTACTCTGTTTTTGTTCCTTTAAGTTCCATTGTTTCTTCCTCCTGAGTAAATTATTGATTATACTACCCGACATTCGGGACATTTACAGTGAATTACAAGCTCGTAATCCTCGATTTCGCATCCGGCAGCATCTTCCATAGTTGCCGAAAGCCCCGGTATACATAAATCTTCAACCTTACCGCATCCGGTACATATTATGTGTTCGTGGGGCGCAGGGTTTCTGTCAAATCTGTCGGGCTGACCGGACTGACAGATTCTTCTGATGCTCCCCTCTTCAACCATACCGTTAAGGTTATTATATATTGTAGCACGGACAATTGAAGGATATTCCTCTTTTGCTAATAAAAATATTTCTTCAGCGGTAAAATGGCCGCAGTTTTCACGCATTACCTTGATTATTGCAGCCCTTTGTTTGGTCATTTATATCGCCTCCTGAATTATTTTTTTGAATTATTCTAAATTTATTATAACTATTCTAAAAAAAATGTCAAGAGGTTTAATAAAAAAATGCTCAAATAAACATTTTTTTATCCTTTAATGTCATCAAAATAGCGAAGAAGGCTGAAATCCTGTGAAAGTGCAGACTTAAGATAAGTTTCCGTCAACCGGTTAAGAGGCTTTTCGGAGGCTTCCTTAAGCTCAAAAGAAAATATTTTTGAAAAATCCGAAAAGCATATATGCCGCATAGCTGCAATAACAGCAGCACCAACGGCAGAAATTGCCATACCCTTTCCGCAGTTTTTACAAAAAAGTCTTCCGTCGGCGCAATTAAAATACATAATGTCCGTTTCATACTCTGAACAATTGTCACAGGCAATAAGAGAGGGCATATATCCTGCAATGCAGGCAATTCTCAATTCAAAAACAGACTTTACGAGAAGCGGAGATTTTCCTCCCTTTGCAAGAAAGTGAAAGCTGTTAAGAAGCAGTCTGAGATATACCTCCTCTTCACATTTTTCAGGTACGCATTTCATTATTACCTCACAGAAATATTGCGACAGAGTCAGTATTTCCATACTCTTACGAAGATCGAAAAATACTTCCTTTACAAGGGCTTCATTTATATTATATACATTATTTTTCTCGGAGAATGTAAAATCGCAGTAACAAAAAAGAGAGGTGCCGCCGTGAAGACGGTTTTTCGTGCCTCTTGCACCCTTTGCAAAAGCACGGATTACACCTCTGTCACGGGTAAGCACCCATACGATTCTGTCTGCTTCACCTGTTACCGTGGTTTTTATTACAACTCCGTCAACAGTAAATTTTTCCATTAATCAAGACCGAAATTATGAATAAGACCTTCACGGTTACGCCAGTCCTCTTTGACCTTGACCCAGCATTTGAGATTGACTCTGCAATCAAAGAACTTTTCCATATCGTGACGGGCAGCTGTAGAAATCCTCTTGAGCATTGCACCGTTTTTTCCGATAATGATTCCCTTATGACTCTCTCTTTCACAGTAGATTGTAGCATCAACATCAAGAATGTCACTGTCTTCTCTTTCCTTGAAGCGTTCAATTGCAACTGCCGTTCCGTGAGGAATTTCCTTATCTGTATATTTAAGTATCTTTTCTCTTATATATTCTGCAGCAATGACCTTTTCGGGCTGATCAGTAAGCGTATCATCAGGGAAAAGATGCTGAGAGGGGAAGGACAGAGCCTTCAGCTCCTTAAGCAGATCACCGAGTCCGTTACCGTCAAGAGCTGATACGGGAACAATAGAATTGAAATTGTAAAGCCTTGAAAACTCGAGAATACGGGCAAGCAGCTCCTCCTTGTTTTCTATTGTATCGACCTTGTTTATTGCAAGAACTGCAGGAATTTCCTCGTTTTTAAGCTTCTTTATAAGAGTAAGCTCCTCTTCTCTGATTTCACCCTTGGGTTCAACCACAAGAAGACATGCATCAACATCTCTTATACCCTCACCTACAGCCTTCACCATCTTTTCACCAAGCTTTGTTTTAGGCTTGTGATATCCGGGTGTATCTGTAAATACAAGCTGAATTTCACCCTCTGTAAGCACACCCATGATTCTTGTACGGGTAGTCTGAGGCTTAGGTGATACGATTGCAATTTTTTCACCTAAAAGTCTGTTAAGTATTGAGTATTTTCCCACATTGGGACAACCGACAATTGCAATAAATGCAGTTTTCTGTTCTGTCATATTATTATTCCTCATCAAGATAGTAAGCGCCGTTTCTCTTAAGACCCAGCTGTGTAAGTACGGTTTCTTCCTTTTCACGCATGCGAAGTGCTTCAATGCCGCCGTTCACATGGTCATAGCCTAACAGATGAAGCATTGAGTGCACGGTAAGGAAGGCTACCTCTCTGTC
>JAZRNB010000046.1:0-39461 GCA_045647985.1 Acutalibacteraceae bacterium | reverse complement strand
GTAGCCTGTCTGCTTTCTTCCGATATCAACCTGGATTTCGTTGGGAGCGATGTGCATTACTACGCCTGTTACTTTCTGATCATTGTTCATGCTGTTGAGGGATTCCTCAAGAGCCTGCTCGAAGGACATTTCCTCGGTGTTATCAACAGCCTCAACCTGTCCCTGGTTTTCAACTGCTGATTCGATGTTTACATTGGACTCGGACATTTTTCTGATTACCTCCTTAATTATACCATCCGGAGTGGACGCTCCGGCAGTAACTCCGACTGAAGAAGCCTGATTAAATTTAATTTCCGATAGCTCGGCAGCTTCTTCAATAAGATAAGTTTCCGTGATTTCAGAGCACAGCTTCCGAAGCTTTTCAGTATTCGAGCTGTTACGTCCGCCTATCACGATCATCATATCATTCTCTTTGGCAAGGGATATTGCTTCCTCCTGCCGCAAAGCGGTAGCATTACATATTGTATCAAATATTTTCAGGTTTGTGAAGAGTGTTTTTGCAAATTTTTCACATTTTTTGAATTCTTTTGCATCAAAAGTTGTCTGAGATACCAAAGAAAATGTATCATTTTCCGAAAATTGATTATTTTTCTTAATAGATTCCAATTCTTCAGCGCTTGAGAAAACAAAGCTCTCGGTTTCACAATAGCTTCTGATGCCCTTCACCTCAGGATGATTGGGATCCCCTGCAATAAGGATAATGTTCCCCTCACAGCTCTCCTTTTCCGCAATTCTGTGGATTTTCTTTACGAAGGGGCAGGTTGCATCAAAATACCTGATACCGCTTTTTTCAATCTCAGAAAAAAGCTCCTTTGTTATTCCGTGAGTACGGATAATAAGCGTGTAGCCGTCTTTCACATCGGAAATATCATCAGCTACATATAATCCCTTCTCCTCAAGGGATTTTACAAAAAGAGGATTGTGAATAAGAGGACCGAGGGTACAGGCATTCACTCCGTCCTTTATATAGTCCTGAGCCTGCTTCACAGCCCTTGCCACACCGAAGCAGAAGCCTGCGGACTCTGCGAGAGTTATTTTCATTTACATAACTTCCTTTGCAAGCGATACGATTTTTTCTACAACCTCTTCACGTGTCATATGGGAGGAATCGAGAATATAAGCATCATCTGCAGACTTCAGGGGAGCCACTGCACGGTTTGAATCATTGAAGTCTCTCTGCTTTATTTCCTCCAAAAGCTCATTGTAATCCTTGGGTGTACCCTTTTCAATAAGCTCCTTATATCTTCTGTCGGCACGCACCTCGGGGGATGCGGTGAGGAATATTTTAACCTGAGCATCAGGGAGAATTACGGTACCGATATCTCTGCCGTCCATAAGACAGTTGTTTTCACGGGCAAATTTTTTCTGCATATCAAGAAGAAATGCTCTTACCTCGGGAATTGCAGACACGTTTGAAGCAGCCATCGAAGCCTCGGGAAGGCGTATATCACGGCTGACGTCCTCTCCGCAAAGTATTACCCTCTGCTCACCGTCAACAAAGGTGAGAGAAAGCTCTACCTCGGGAAGCACGGAAATGACATCCTCCTTACAGGCTGTATCAAGTCCTTTTCTCATAACCGCAACACCGATTGAGCGATAAAGTGCGCCTGTATCAATATAAATAAATCCAAGCTCCTTTGCGGCAAGCTTTGCTACGGAGCTTTTACCTGCACCTGCAGGACCGTCAATTGCTATATTAATCATAATCTTTCTTCTCCTTTTACACTGTTTCCTGCAAGAGCGCCCGTTGAAAAGGCTATCTGCAGATTGTATCCGCCGGTATATGCATCAACATCAATAACCTCACCTGCGAAATAAAGTCCCTTAATCTTTTTACTGGCCATTGTTTTAGGATCGATTTCATCGGTTTTGATACCGCCTGCTGTAATAATCGCCTCATCAATAGGACGGGTACCTTTTATGGTACAAGTCAGATTTTTCAGAAGCCACACAAGATCTTTTCTCATATCTCTTGTAATTTTATTGGCTCTGAGATCGGGTTCAATTCCCGAGAGATTTACAATTACGGGAATAAGCTTACGGGGAAGCAGCTCCTGAAGAGCATTGGCAAGTGCCTTGTTGGAATATTTTCCGAAATCCTTTATTACTCTCTCGTCAAGCTTTTCTTCGGTTAAAGCCGGCTTTAAGTCAATGGAAAGCTCATACTTTCCCGGCTTTATATCACGAAGATGCGAGGAGGCACTCAATATCATAGGTCCCGACACACCGAAATGTGTAAAAAGCATTTCACCGAAATCAGTATATACTTCCTTGTAGGTGTCCGTATCTCTTATGCTGATTGAAACATTTTTAAGGGAAAGTCCCTGAAGGCGCTTTACCCAGGCTTCCTCGGTTTCAAGAGGCACAAGTGAGGGGGTGGGAGGAGTTATGTTATGTCCCACACACTCTGACAGTCTGTAGCCGTCACCTGTTGAGCCTGTAAGAGGATAAGAGCAGCCGCCCGTTGCAACAATAACATCGGGAGCAGAATATTTATTACCGCTTTCCGTGGTGACACCCGTTATACCGTTTTCATCGGTCAGCAGTGCCGTTACTCTCTCCCCTGTTATGATTTTTACACCGTTATTCTTAGCGAAGGCAACAATTGCATCAACAATGTCCACGGCCTTGTCCGATTCGGGGAAAACACGGTTTCCTCTTTCTATTTTAAGGGGTACACCCATACTCTCAAACAAATCCATTGTGTCATAGGGCATAAATCTCGAAAATGCCCCGTAAAGGAAACGTGAGTTATGGGGAATTGCCTCCATAAGCTCGTTTACAAGAGTGCAGGCATTTGTAACATTGCATCTGCCCTTTCCCGTTA
The DNA here is from genome assembly GCA_045647985.1 of Acutalibacteraceae bacterium. GTDB lineage: Bacteria > Bacillota > Clostridia > Oscillospirales > Acutalibacteraceae > RUG806. The sequence continues at coordinate 36,634 of JAZRNB010000046.1, read as the reverse complement.
TCATCAGCTTTCTGGCAGGACGGGGATTTCTTTCAAGAACAATAACCTGAAGTCCCCGTTCAGCCGCCTTTCCTGCCGCAATAAGCCCTGCAGGGCCACCGCCTATTACAATTACATCAGATTTCATAAAAACACCTCTAATGTGTTATTATATAATATTTTTATTTTTATTGCAACATAAAAAGAAAACCGACTATCATTGCAGGGGAGAGAGCTCCCCTGCAAAAAAGGTACCTGCATTCCTCAAGGAAGCTGTTGTGAAAACTGTACATAAAGCTTTTTAATACTTATAATTAAGCTTTTTCTTCTTCCCTTAAAAGCACCGAGGAGTTATTACAAAACCGAAATGCAACAAATAAAACGACTGACACTAAAGGTCAGTCGTTATCTTCTTCGTACATTGAAAGGAGCTTGTCGAAAATAGCATCGTCCTCGATTTCAGAGTAGATTTCGGGATTTTTACCCTTCGCTTCGGTGAATTTCATAATAGTCACCATATCGTCACCCTCCTGAAGGAGCACGGCATATTCCGTATCATCCAGCACATACATCTCAAGAAAATCGAATACGGCTTCGTTTTTGCCGTCGCTTAAAATTATTTCTCCGTTTTTACCCTTATTTACATAATCCATAAAAACACCGCCTTCCTGCTTCAATGATACAGAAGGGCGGTAATTTTGTCAACCGACAGTGCCGGATATTTTTATATTTTCGTATTTTTTTGCACAGACCTCGTTTACCACATCGGAGATTGTCAGCACATTGGTATCTGAGAGTGCAGAGGTAGGCACTACAACCTCAACCGTATTTTCTGAAATAACTGCAACACAGTCGCTTCCCGTTTTGCCTGTAACAAGACTTTCAATATCTGTTTCCATTTTTATTTCACTCTGAAGCTTTTCAATTGCCTTTGCCGTTGAAGCAGATGTATCACTCTCGCCCGTAGCGGATGCAAGAACCGCCTGTAATTCCTCTAAGGCAGATGCGTGGGCAGAGTCTCTCTGGAGCTTTATTTCAGAAAAATACTCTCCTTCCGTCTTACCGTTTACCAGCTTTGCGATGCCGTCGGGGGCATCTGCAGAAACATTTCCTTTTCCGTCTCCCTCGGGAAAAAGCTGAGTATCTGTTCCCGTATAATACCAGTTTACAAATACCGCAAGACCGAGAGCAACCACTAATGCTGCAAGAACAATCTGTTTTTTACCTAAAAGAACGTGCATAATGAATCCTCCGTTAATTATTTTTTACCATACCGGTAACCCATATCCTGTTGACGGGAACACCGAGAGCCGCACTTACAAGCCTTATTATCTCCTGCTTTACGGCAGATATATCGGCCCCCTCGCAGGTTATACCCACACCTCTTATTACCGGGGCGGTGATTTTCAGAAGAAGTCCGTCCGAATCCCCCGAATTTTCTACAATAACATACTCATTTTTGTATTCCTCCTTATTTTCACCGCTTTCAGTTTCGGTATTTACAGCAACGGTACGCTCCTGAAGACAATCTACCGTCACCATAACCTTTACTCTTCCTGCACCGTCCACAGTTTTTATCAGAGACATAAGCTTTTCCTCAAGCGCCTGCTCAACCGCCGTGATATCCGTATCTGTCTTCTTCGGTAGGCTTTCGGATTTATCATTTCCCGAGAAAAGAAGAAATACCATTCCCGAAAAGCCCAGTATCACAATAAACAGCAGCTTTTTGTCAGCCCTCAGTCTTTCCGCTATTTTTTCTGTCAGTTTATTCATCTGTCAGCTCCACTCTTATATGAGGTATTATTCCGAGAGCAGCTGTGAGTGCTTCGGTCATTTCCTTTTCATACTGCGGCTTTGCAGAGAAGGTAATACCCACATATTCAATATTTATGTTGCCGCTTTCATTTTTATTAACGAATATTTCGGTTTTATAGGGAACATTTGTAAACTTCAGCACGGTTTCTCTTATTACCTCCTTTGTCACCGTCTTTACACTCTCTTCAAGGTAAGAATTATAGTTTTCTGTTTCATATGAGCCGGAAAGGCTGAAATCCTCCTCTGAAAGAGAGGCGACAACGGAAAACAAAGGCATAAAAATAAGTGACATCAACACTATGCTTATGACGGATTTTGCAGTTTTTGATACTGCACCTGACGGCAGAAGAAAGCAATATATAAGACTTCCTGCGCTTATAAAAAGAAGCATAAGCCCCCAGCTCCTGATATCCTCCATTTCAAGATTTGCTTACTGTCAGGATAATCGCGATGCTGATAATGAACACAAAGGAAACAAAGCACAATGCACCCGTAATAAGAGAAATTACACTGCTTAAGTTTTCGGCAAAAATCTTTATTTCCTCGCATCCCGTTATATCTGCAGCAACACCCGTAACATAAAGCGCTCCTTTCCAAAGAATTATGTTTATAAGCACAGGGAGATTTATTACGGTAATTCCCACAATACCAAGCATTCCCACCGTGCTTTTTATCAGCCCGATCCCCGCAGCAAGGGAGTTGAGTGCCTCACCTATGGCAGAGCCTACAACCGGCACGGTATTTCCGATAAGAAATCTCAGTCCTCTTATGGTTACGGAATCTGCTGCACCTGCAATTACCCCTCTCACGGACAGTACGGCAACAAAAATACCTGCCACAAATGCCATAATAAGAGTAATTGCCTTAGAAAGTGTTCTTCCTATCCCCTGAAGCTTCATATAAGGATTTATTGCACCTGCAGAGCTCACGGCTGTCAGCACGGATGCCAGTACAGGCACTGCACCCTCAAAAAACAGTGCCACCCCCTCACCGAATGCGAAAACCACTGAATTAAAGCTGACTGCAAGGGCAGGATTTCCCGAAACTGCAATAATTCCCGTAAAAACAGGAATAAGAGTCAGCATAAAATCTCTTGTAACGAGAAGCGCCGAGGCACACTGCGAAAAAATCTCTCCCGTAAAGCTGACAACGGAAAACATAACCGTCATCATTGCAACACTCTTTCCCATAAGAAAAAGATCTCCGCCCTCAGGGAAAAAACTGCTGACAGCAGCAGTTACAATCAGCAGAAGAATTGACATAAGAGCAGAGGACAGAATATCCGAAAATCCGTCTGTAAACAGTCTACACACGGTAGAAAGTGCTTTTTCGGGAGTTATATCGAAAAGCTCTCCTTCATTTTCGGAAGAAATACCGAATTCACGAAGAAGCGAAAGAGCATCATCGGAAAAGAAATCAAAAATTTCTCCGTACATCTCCTCTCCTGCTGCAGCAGGAAAAGAAAACAAGAAGAGAAGAAAAATACAGATAATAAATACGGCTGCCTTTTTCATATTCCGTTTACGAAACCCGCAACATATGAAACAAAGCCCTTTATTACGGGAAGGCTTACCGCAGTTATTATTACCTTTCCTGCAAATTCAAGCTTTGTTGCAGCGGCTGTTTCTCCGCTGTCACGGCACATATCGGAAAGCACCTGAGTAATAAGGGTGATTCCCAGAACCTTTATAAGCACACTGACATAAAGCGAGGCACCTGCCCCTGCCGAAAAAAGTCCCTCAAACATTCCAAGCGTCTCTCTGAGCTGATCGCCTATCAGGAAAACAAGCACGGCAGAAAAGCCCAATTGTGCAAAAACGGCAAGCTCAGGCTTGTACTGTCTTAAAAGAGAATAAACAAGAAGCTGTGCAATAACTGTTCCTGCGATTTTCAACATCAAAGGTCAAACACACTCCTTACATATGAAAACATTGTCCCTACATAGGGAAGAACCATCATAATGACGATGATAAGCCCTGCAAGGGTGGTAATCATAGTGTATTCATCCCGTCCCGAGCGGGTAAGCACCTGATTGAGAACAGCGACTATAAGCCCTACGGCGGCAACCTTGAAAATAATTTCGATATCCGTAGCGTTTCACTCCTTACGAAAGTATCCTAAATGAAAATGAAAAACAAAGCGGCGGCAGCAAGCACCCCTGCATATACGGGCAGGCTGCGGTTTTTTTCCCGTTTTTTTTCTTCCGCAAGCAAGGTCTTTCCGACAGCGGCAGAAAAATCGGCACATTTATTACAGAATTCCTCTCTCGGAATTTTTCCCAAAGCATCCGAAAATGAGAAAAGAAGTGTCTTTACTTCTACGCTTACATAAAAAGGACAGTTGCTGCTGACGGCTTTTTCCCATATTGCCTTCAGGTTTTCCCCATCCCTGTATTCGGCAACAATATTTTCCGTAAAATACAGCTCATCCGAGGATAATTGCCTTATACAGTCTGAAAAATCAAGAAGTCCTGCCCGGCAAAGCTCACCGAGCCTTTCAAAAAAGGCTTGCAGCGTTCTCAGGAATCTGATCCGTCTGTCCTGAAGCCGGAAAAGGTAAAACCCCGTCATTGCAATTGCCGAGCAAAGACTTATAAGCCCCGGTAATTTCATACATTATCTCCCCGTAAGAATATATTTCTTTGATTTTCCCCGGAAAAATTTCCGAAAGAAGCACAACCTTATCAAAAACGCTTTCTCTCATAAGAAGCCGCAGCTGCTCACGCCTTGCAAGGGCTGAAATATCCTCCCCGTGCATTGAAGCAATAAAAGAAACTCCGGAATTTAGTCCCTCAAGAATACTTTTTGTCTCATCTACAGAGCCGATTTCATCACAGATAATGAATCTTGGCGACATAAGCCTTACCGCGTGAAGTATTGCTTCCGACTTTTTTTGTCCTCTTATGATGTCCGCACAGGGACCGAGACTCCCCCCCTGAGACAACTCTCCTCTTTCGTCAATTACCGTGACTTTATTATATTCACAAAAAAAGCCGGAGGACAGCTTTTTCGCAATTTCACGAAGCAGAGTGGTTTTTCCGCTTGAAGGGGCTCCTGCAATCAGAAGTCCCGAGGAAAAAGACAGAATTTCAGAGAAATCAATTCTGTCATCTGCCTTACCGCAATAGGGAATGCGGATATTAAGGGAGGTTATTTTCCCTACCCCTCCTGAGCCCGGTGACTTATCACAGCAAAGGCCTATTCTGACACCGCGTGAATATGTAATATAGCCGTTTTTCAGTTCATTTTCCCTTAAAAAGCCTGAGTATCCGACACTTCGGTCTGTTATTTCGTCAAGCTCCGTTAAGGAAGGCTTAAGACCTCTTAACGGAAAAAACCGTGTGAGCATTCCTTCGTCACTTACGAAAAATATACCCTTTTCCGTTACAAGATAAACCGAGGACTCCGCCACAAGACGGATTTCATATATCCCCGCAGCTTCGTTTACCGCACGGGAAACGGGAATCTTAAGACGAGACGGAAAGATTTTCATAACCTCAGAAATTATATCCCTCATATTTTCACCTTCTGTCACATTCTATGCACACTTGTCCCCCGATATGCCCTTTGTCCGATATTTAAAAAGAAAAAAGCTGAGCCTGAAAATCAAGCTCAGCCTTAAATTTATTCAGATATTACAGCTTCATTGCAACATCCCATGCCTGCCAGATAACGGTACGGAGATTTCCTACCTTGAATGCATCACCGATTACGTGAACATTCTTAGCCTTCTGGGCAACGGGAGCGGGCTTGTAGCCGACAGAAAGAATTACATTGTCACAGGGAATGTCTGTCTTCTTTCCGTTCTTATCCATAACGGTAACACCGTCAGCACGGATTTCTGTTGTCTTTGTTTCGAGATATACGGGAACCTTATTGGTCTTGAAGCAGTCACGAAGGAAGCTTGTGTTAGCAAGTGCAACACCGGGAGTGGTGATAAGGTCATCCTGCATTTCAACAATAACGGGCTTTTTACCCTGTAAGAAAAGATCGTATGCGATTTCACAGCCTGTAAGACCGCCGCCGACGATAACAACATTCTCGCCTACAGTCTTTTCACCGAGAAGGTATTCGCAAGCCTCTATTGCCTTGTCTGCACCGGGAACGGGGATCTTGTTTGCAACAGCACCTGTTGCAATGATTACCTCGTCTGCGCCGAGAGCTTCAATGTTCTTTACCTCTGTGTTGAACTTGATTTCGATGGGATATCTTGTGATTTCGCGTCTGTACCAAGCTATAAGATCACGGTCCTTTTCTTTGAAGGAAGGAGCAGCAGCGGCAATGAATACACCGCCGAGCTTATCGGTCTTTTCATAAAGAGTAACCTTATGGCCTCTCTGTGCGAGAACAATAGCAGCCTCCATACCGCCGATACCGCCGCCGATAACAGCAATCTTCTTCTGCTTCTTGGCCTTTTCAATCTTATATTTCTTAGACTGCATTGTCTTGGGGTTAAGTGCGCAACGGGCAAGTCCCATTGTGTCGAAGAGATCCTGGGTATTTGCGTGTCCCTTTGATGATGAGAAGTTGAAGCAGCCACTGTGACAGCAGATACAGGGCTTGATATCCTCAATTCTGTCTTCAATGATCTTTGTGATCCATTCGGGGTCAACAAGGAACTGACGTGCAATACCCACACCGTCAATCTTACCCTCTGCGATAGCAGCGGAAGCAGTTGCAGCATCCATACGGCCTGCGCATACTACGGGAATATCAACAAATTTCTTTATGTGAGTAACATCCTCAAGGTTGCAGTTTTCAGGCATATACATAGGGGGATGGGCCCAGTACCAGGAGTCGTATGTACCGTTGTCGGCATTGAGCATATCATAGCCTGCATCCTGAAGGTACTTTGCTGCCTTTTCGGACTCGGTCATATTTCTGCCTACTTCAACATAATCCTCGCCGGGCATTGCGCCTTCGCAGAAGCCCTTCATCTTGGACTCTACAGAGTAACGAAGAGAAACAGGATAATCATTACCGCAGGAAGCCTTGATAGCCTTAACAACCTCAGCTGCAAAACGGTATCTGTTTTCGAAGCTTCCGCCGTATTCGTCGCTTCTCTTATTGAAGAATTCGATTGAAAACTGGTCAAGAAGGTAGCCTTCATGAACAGCGTGAACTTCAACACCGTCAACACCTGCATCACGGCAGAGCTTTGCAGTCTTTGCGAAAGCTTCAATAATTTCGTGGATCTGTTCCTTTGTCATTTCGGGACAGATAATATCAGGAGCCCAACGAGCAGGCTGGGGGCTGGGAGAGGCAAGCTCGTGTGAAGTATCAATAAGAGGCTTTATAAGTGTACGGGTAAATTTATTCTTGTGAAGAGGTGCAATAAGCTCGGTAATTGCCCAGCTTCTGCCCATACCTGCAGTCAACTGAATGAAAAGCTTTGCACCTGTCTTATGGATTTCATCCATAAAAACCTTCAGGTCCTCAAACATCTTGGGATTCTGCCACAGCCACTTGCCCCAGAATGTATCTCTGAGAGGTGCAATACCGGGGATGATAAGACCTACATTATTATTAGCTCTTTCAATGAAAAGCTTTGCTGCTTCCTTATCAAAATGACATCCGCCGAGTTCAAACCAACCAAAAAGTGAAGTACCGCCCATAGGACACATAACAATTCTGTTCTTGATTTCACAATTGCCTATTTTCCAGGGGGTAAACAATGCATCATACTTATTATCCATAAAAACCCATCCTTTCTTCCTGAAAACACATAATTTCCATTATATTAAGTATATAAAAAAGATTTTGCTCTGTCAAGAAAATTTGCCGTAGTATGATAATTTTTTGTCATTATATTTTTCATAATTACGGGGTTTTTGCAAAGAATAATTACATAAAAAGAATTATCCGGAGGGAGCATATGATAACCGATAAAAATATTGTGATTACAGGCTGCAACAACGGAATAGGCTTTTGTATTCTGAAGCAGCTTTTACGGGGCGGCAACAATATTCTCTGTATTGACACGGGCACAGATAATCTTGAAGCCGTCGGCAGTGAAAAAATAACTATTCTCAAAAGGGATGTTTCCTCGGAAAAGGCGGTAGATGAAATATTTCTTGAAGCGGAAAAGCTTTTCGGTCACATTGATATATTCTTTGCCAATGCAGGCTTCGGCTATTATGAGGAAATCAACTATACCGACTGGGACAGAATTGAAAGAATATTTGAAACCAATGTTTTCTCTCCCCTTTATTCCTATCAGAAATATATAAAGCATCTTGACGGAAGGAAGGGTATATTTGTAATAACCGATTCTGTCATAGGCCTGCTTTCAATTCCGGGCTTTGCCCTTTACAGCTCAACAAAATTTGCATTAAGCGGTTTTTCAAGGGCAATAAGATTTGAAAAGCCCGTAAATCTTCAGCTGACCTGCATTTATCCCGTTGCCACGGACACGGGATTTTTCAGACGGGCAAACAAGATATCTTTCGAAAAGCCCTTTCCCGTACAATCCCCAGAAACCGTAGCAAGAAAAACCGTAAGGGGCATTGAAAAAGGCAAAAAAATCATAAATCCCAGCATACTTTTCAATATCTCGAAGCCTGCAATGCGGGTACTTCCCTTTCTCAAAGAGATTTATCTTTATTCGGAAAACAAAAAATTTACCGATTTCAGAGAAAAGCTTCGTAAAATGTACGGATAATGAATAAGTCCGCAAAAACGGATAACAAGGGAAATCCCCCTATTGCAGAATACTACAGTAGGGGGATTTTTATACTGTCCGTACAAATCAGGGCAGTTCAGTAATTTTTATTAAGATTGATTAACCGAAGAGACTGCCAAGGTCAAGCTCTCCTGAAAAAAGCTTACCGATAAGATTGAAGAACATCTTTACAAATTCGATGAATGCCTTAAAGGCTGTGATGATTGTGGGGTTTTCTTCACCGATTTCCATAAAATCAAGCTCGCCGCAGTTATCTTCCGTCATAGGCTCCATTACCTTTGCTTCCTCATTGAAGGACATAAAGTAAACACCGCCGCTTACTGTATCAACAGTTTCATTTGTACCGTTAAGGAAACCGCGTATAACATCCATAATGGGAGCAAGATAATCGTGATGAGCATTCTTGAATACCCATGTTGTTTCGGGAGAGTATGCAGTTGAAAGGTCAACAACCTTATCAGCGGAAATATACTTACCCTTGCCATCAGCAATGCGTGCATTGATATATTCATCGGAAAGTGTTTCTCCGAGATCTGCCGCTGTTGCACCGAAGGTTGCGTGCTTAAGGCTTACAAGTGAGTCTGAAGGAATATCCGCATCCTGGGTAAAGGGAGCATTGAGGAAACCGTACTTTGCAGTGAAGCCGAAGTGGATACCCTTCTGCTTAAGGCTGTCATAGAAGCCTGTAAGATCAGAAGAAATGTGTTCTCTGTAGTAAAGAATCTTATCAATGAGCCCCTTATACTTTGTGCGAAGCTCGGAGCCGTCTTCACCGAATACAAGATTCAGAGCCTCTTTCATATCCTCTTCTCTTACACAGGTCCAGAAGTTTACCTGGGTAGCCATACCTGAAGCATGAAGAATTGCAGGAATAAGAGCCTTGTAGAGTCTTTCATAAAGAAGCTCAACACCGCCGAGGGCCACATCTGTAGCATGCACCTGATTGAAGAAATCCATTGTCTTGAAAACAATTTCACTAAGAATCTCAGGGAATTCAAAGCCTGTACCTATATCATTTCTTCCGCAGTAATCAAGCTGACCGAGATACTTTTCAATGAGGAGTGAATCAAACTCAACCTTGCCGCTGAATGCCTTGGAAATAACTGTTGCTCCGTTTGAAAGCACTTCAACAAACATTGCATTCTTTACGTGTCCGAGATGGCCGTATTTTTCAAGATAAGCCATAAGAAGGCTGCCGCCGATGCATCTTGCATACATACAGATCTGTGTCTTGCCTGTTGCATCCATAATATCAAGAACATACTGATGGAGTCTGTCAACATGATCGTAGGGTGAAAGTCTCCAGTCATATACGAAATTATAGTCGTGGTTGTAAATATAGTGATCGGGAGTCTTTGACTGCTCAGTAGAAGCCTTGAGCTCCTCAGGTGAAACACCCGTTCCGTTCTTGGGATTTCCGTTTTCATCAAGACCTGCATCACCGAAAAGAGGTGCCAACTCTTCGTAGATAGCTCTGCCGTAATTATCCCACTTATCAAAGAGCATACCCTCTAAAACGAAGGGCTTGAGAATGTTTACAACTGCCTCAACTATCTTGTCGGTTGAATCGTCCTCATCACCCTCATCGTCACCGCCGAAGCTGAGACCGCTGAAGTCTGTGGCAAGACGGGTACCGTCAGCATTATAAAGCTTTTCGCCGTTACCGCGGATGTAAACCGTAGGAAGTCTTTCATCCTGTGATGCAAAAGCTACAGGTGCCATAACCGCAAAAATAAGAGTCAGACAAAGAAGCACAGAAATCATTTTTTTCATAAGTATTTCCTCCGTAATGCGCATAATAAAATTGCTGCGAATTAATAAGTTTTTTCAGTGTATTTACAATGCATTAACATTTTATTATAAAATACGACATATGTCAAACTGTTTTTCTTTATGATACCGAATCAAGAAGTTCAGCAACTGAGATCTCGGGATTTTCAATTCCCGAAAGGATAATTTTCATCATATTGCGGTGAAGCCTCTCAATTTTTTCCCTTGTGAAAAGATGTGTGCGGTACATATAGTAAACATTTACCCCCATTGATTTTGTATCGGGAGTAACTATGGTATAAAGAGGCGTAAAGTATCTTCCGAGGTTATAAGTCCTGAAGTCAATACTGAAGGGAAGCTGCATACCCACGGGAAGAGGGATCCAGGAGAACATCATATTATTAGCCCCCTGTATGGGACCGAAATCAAACATTTTCAGGAACATATCACGAGCTTTTGTATAAGGATATGTACTGTGACGGTATAGCTTCATTCTCACATCGGCAATTTCCTGAAGTGCTCCGAGGAAGGTGTTGTCCTCCTTGATTATTGTGCGGAAAATGAGAGGCTGAGCCATACAGCCCGACATATTTTTCTCCTTGAAATTTGCACGGTTTGCGCAGACACTCATCATACAGACATCGTCTGTTCTGTAATTTATCGCGGAGCAGTAGGTACGAAGCCCCATCTGGAACAGGTTTTCGGGGCTTAGCTGTTTTTCCGTACAGAAATCTATAATCTTTTCAATATCCTCCCTTGAAATACCGTAAACAGCCATATCACATTTATCGTGAAGAGGATTATATGCCATAGGTACACGGGCAGAGGGATTTTTCGTTTTTTTGCGGAATTTTTCAAGGAATTCGCTTCCGTGGGCACCTGCATAGAAGGGCTCGCCGCCGAAGCCGAAGTATTCCCTGTAAAATGCCTCGTGCTTCTCGTTTTTCTTTTCGTTTTTTTCCTCCTCAAGCATCTTTACTACATAATCCTCATATCTGTGCATAGGGGCAGGAAGCTCAGCATCATTAATTAGAGCATCGTAAACACCGAGCATATCAAGATAAAATATTACAATGCCTGCGGCATCCATAACAAGATGTGAGAAATTCGTATATATGCCCCATCCGAAGCCGTCAGTTTTATAGAAGTATATTCTGAAGTTTTCACCCTTCATAAATTTAACGGGTAAGGAAGATTCTTTACGGAAGAATTCCTGCTGCTCTTTTTCGGATGCAAAATGCTTCACGGGTACGGTATAAGAGTATGGCTCGCCGAAATACTGCTTTACTCCCGTTTTATCCTTTATAAACTTAAGTCGCAGACTGTCATTTCTCTCTATTTCAATGAGAAATGCCTTCTGAAGCACATTGAAATCAAGTTCCTCATCAACAGTCAGCGAGGTGGGAATCTGTGCCTGCTGCTTATGCAGACTGAATCTGTGCATAAGATACATCGCATTCTGCGAGGGGATAATACTATAAAGCTTTTTATTCTGTACTGTTTTCCTTCTGAACATAAAAAACCCCATCATTTATTAACAATTTATGAACTGAGTAAAGTTTATCACTTTTTTTCGATAAAAACAACCCCAAAAATAATTTACATACACTTTTAAGACATAATTGTTGGTTAAAATACACAACCAAAGTTAAAATCAAAAAAATTTACTTAAACAATACAAATAAAGGGCTTGACAACTAAAAAGTATTGTGCTAAGATATCAAGTGCTAATTGGAGAGATACCGAAGCGGTCATAACGGAACGGTCTTGAAAACCGTCGTACTCTTACGGGTACCGTGGGTTCGAATCCCACTCTCTCCGCCATTTTTTTATATAATCACGATTACCATACGGAGCAGTACTCAAGTTGGTGACGAGGCGCCCCTGCTAAGGGCGTAGGTCGGCTAAACCCCGGCGCGAGAGTTCGAGTCTCTCCTGCTCCGCCAAAAAAAAGACAATCTTCTTCTGAAGGTTGTCTTTTTTTATTTGTCATAATCAATGCTGTATTCTCCGTATTACAAAAAACCGATACCTCAGCCGGAGTCTTGTTTCCCGCAGTATCCTTACATATTCATTCTCCGTTCCCCTCAGAAATATGCTTGTTCCGTAAACTACGATACAAAAAAATTTTTCAGAAAAAGCTATTGACTTTAATGCTATAAAGTGCTAAACTGTCCTCATCAAGCAAAACAGAAAGGGAATATTTATGAAAAAGTTCTTTGCAGCAGAATATTATTATTGCTTTTTTTCATCTGAGAAAAGGTAATGATTTTCGCTTGTCTGCAAAGGTAACGGCATAAATGTTATTTCAGTGCACCCGGTGAAAATCGGGTGCATTAAATTTTTTCTGAAGAAAAAAGTGAGGTAAAAAAAATGATTGCAATATTAAAGCACGGCACAACAGATGAACAAATGCTGAATTTCACATCCTGGCTTAAGGGCTTCGGTCTTGATGTTCATATTTCAAAGGGTGAATTCCAGACCGTAATCGGACTTATCGGCGATACCACAAAGCTTGATGCAGACCTTATAGCAAGCCTCAGTATGGTGGAAGCGGTAAGAAGAGTTTCAGATCCCTTCAAGAGCGCAAACAGAAAATTCCACCCTGATGACAGTGTAATTGACTGCTCGGGCGTAAAGGTAGGCGGCGGTGCCTTTGCGGTAATTGCAGGTCCCTGCTCCGTTGAATCGGAGGAGCAATTAACGGGAATTGCCGTCAATGTAAAAAATGCAGGAAGCAATATGCTCAGAGGAGGAGCATTCAAGCCCAGAACCTCCCCTTACGATTTCCAGGGGCTGAAGGCTGAGGGTATAGAGATTCTTCTGAAAGCAAAAAAAGAAACGGGGCTTCCCATAGTAACGGAAATTATGGATGCACATCATCTGCCTCTTTTTGAGGATGTTGATGTAATTCAGGTGGGTGCACGGAATATGCAGAACTTTGAATTACTCAAGGAGCTGGGAAAAACTGACAAACCCGTCTTGCTTAAACGCGGACTTTCGAGTACAATAAAAGAATGGCTTATGTCTGCTGAGTATATTATGGCAGGAGGAAATGAAAAGGTTATGCTTTGTGAAAGAGGAATCAGAACCTTTGACAGCCAGTACACAAGAAACTGTCTTGATCTTTCGGCTGTGCCTGTCCTTAAAGAGCTTACACACTTACCCGTTATAATTGATCCCTCACACGCAACGGGCTCATCGAAATATGTAAAAAGCATGGCATTAGCTGCAGTGGCTGCCGGTGCGGACGGACTTATGACAGAGGTACACTCCGATCCCCTGCACGCACTGTGTGACGGCGCACAGTCTCTTACTCCCGAACAGTTCGCCGATATGATGAAGTCGGTAAATATCATAAGAAACGCATTAAGGGAGGCTTTATAATGACTGTAGGTGTTGTTGGTTTAGGGCTTATAGGCGGTTCTGCTGCCCGTGCTTACAAAAGCGGCTCCCACCGGGTTCTCGGTGCTGACACCGACAAGAGTACTCTCGGCTATGCTCTGCTGTCGGGAATAATTGACGAAGAGCTGACAGAAGGGAATATAAATTCCTGCGATGTTATTTTCATTGCCCTTTACCCCGAAGCCGCTGCAAGTTATCTTGAGCAGACAGCGCCCCTTATAGCCAAGGAGACAATTGTTTTCGACCTTTGCGGCACAAAAAGAAGAATCTGCGAAAGGGGCTTCTCACTTGCAGGAGAATACGGCTTTACCTTTATCGGAGCTCATCCTATGGCAGGTACCCAGTTTTCGGGAATAAAATACTCCCGTAAAGATCTTTTCAAGGGTGCCCCTATGGTAATTGTTCCTCCGAGATACGATGATATCGGGCTTTTTGACAGAATAAAAAATATACTCTCACCTATGAGCTTCGGCAGTATATCGGTAACCACAGCCGAAAAGCATGATGAAATGATTGCTTTCACATCACAGCTCGCTCACATAGTTTCAAATGCCTACATCAAAAGCGAAACGGCAAAAAATCACGGCGGATTCTCTGCAGGCTCATATAAGGATATGACAAGAGTTGCCTGGCTTAACGAAAATATGTGGACTGAGCTTTTTGCCGAAAACTCGGATAACCTGATAAATGAGCTTGATTTTATAATAAATTCCTTGGTCGAATACAAAAAAGCTCTTGAAAGCAATGATAAGAATACCCTTTGTGAGCTTCTTAAAGAAGGAAGGCTCATAAAGGAAAAGATAGACGGAAATACACAGAAGAAGGTATAAAAATGAAAAAAGTCAGGGTTGAGGCCTCAAAGAATTACGAGGTGCTGATTGAAAACGGAATACTCGGCAGAGCAGGTCAGCTTGTTAAAGAGACTGCAAAGGGAAATACTGCGGTAATTGTATCCGACAGCAATGTTTTCCCCCTTTATGGCGATGCTGTAAAAAAATCTCTTGAGTCGGAGGGCTTTTCGGTAATTTCCTTTGTTTTTGAAGCAGGGGAAGAAAGCAAAAGTACAGAAACCCTTATACGGCTGTGGGAATTTTTAGCAGAAAACAAGGTAACCCGTTCCGATGCTCTTGTAGCTTTGGGCGGCGGTGTTACGGGGGATCTTACAGGCTTTGCGGCTGCGACCTTCTTACGCGGCATAAGGTATGTAAATATTCCCACTACACTTCTTTCAATGGTGGATTCCTCCGTTGGCGGAAAGACCGCAGTAGATCTTAAGAACGGCAAAAACCTTGCAGGTGCATTTTATCAGCCCTCTCTTGTAATTATCGATCCCGATACCCTTTCCACACTCCCCCGAAGCATTTTCAATGACGGGATGGCAGAGGTTATAAAATACGGAATGATAAACACACCCTCTCTTCTGACAATTCTTCAGGGTGAATACGATATAAATGATGTAATCGAAATATGTGTAGCTGCAAAGAGAGATATTGTAGCGGTTGACGAAAAGGATACGGGGCTCAGACAGCTTCTTAACTTCGGCCACACACCTGCACACGGCATTGAGCTTCTCTCGGAATTTACAATATCCCACGGCTCGGCGGTAGCCATAGGAATGGTAATAATGACAAGGGCGGCAATCAGACTGGGGCTGTGCCCGGAGGAAGCACTTGACACACTTCTTACTCTTCTTCGTAAATTCTCTCTGCCTGAGGCTCTCGTTTTTTCCGCTGAAGAAATTGCAGAAGCTTCTCTCGGTGACAAAAAGAGATCGGGAGATGAAATAACCCTTGTTATCCCCGCAAAAACAGGAAGCTGCATATTAAAGAAATATCCCGTAAGTGAGCTTTATTCTTTCATTTCGGAGGCTTATTCAGAATGATAAAAACAGTTTTTTCTCCGAAAACGGCAGAAACAATAAAAATCCCGCCATCAAAATCCGAGGTGCACCGTCTTCTTATCTGTGCTGCCCTCGCTGATAAGGAAACAACAATACACTGTGACGGCACCAATGACGATATTGAAGCAACAGTCAGCTGTCTTAATTCCCTCGGTGCAGATATTTCCTTTGATAACGGCATTTTCACGGTAAATCCCGTAAAGGATGCGCCTGCTTCACCGAAGCTTTTCTGCAGGGAATCGGGCTCTACTCTTCGTTTTTTACTGCCCATTACTGCATTTTACGGTAATAATTCCGTATTTGTAACTGAGGGCAGGCTGGGTGACAGACCCCTTTCGCCACTTAAGGAGGCACTGGAGGAAAAGGGTGCGGACTTCATAAAAAACGGCAATGCAATAACCGTTGCGGGAAAATGCACGGGAGAATTTTTTTCAATTGCAGGCAATGTTTCCTCACAGTTTATTTCGGGGCTTTTGTTTATGCTGACAAAAACAGGCGGTGAAATTGAAATTACGGGAACAATCGAAAGCCGTCCCTACATAGAAATGACACTTGATGCTCTGAGGCTTTTCGGCTGCGATGCAGAGTTTAACGGAAATATAATAAAGGTACCTGAAGTCAATCCCCTTATTTCCCCCGGAAATGCCGCAGCAGGCGGTGACTGGTCAGGTGCGGCATTTTTTCTTACTGCAGGAATTATCGGAAAAGAAGAAATCACCCTTGAAGGGCTGAAGCTGAATTCACTGCAGGGCGACAGCAGAATCGCAGACATCCTTCGCAAGTTCGGAGGAAGCATTATTTCAGACGGTGACACAATTACGGCAAAGCCGTCCTCCCTTCACGCTGTAAATATTGATGCCAAGGATATTCCCGACCTGGTTCCCGTGTTATGTGTTGCTGCTGCAAATGCAAGAGGAACTACGGTAATAAAAAACTGCTCAAGACTACGGCTTAAGGAAAGCGACAGGATTGAAGCAGTTTATAATATGATAAAAAATCTCGGCGGCAAAATCACCGTAGAGAATGACGATATAATTATTGAAGGCTCTCCCCTTACGGGCGGAGAGGTTGATGCGGTAAACGACCACAGAATAGCAATGAGCGGTGCTGTGGCTGCATTCGGCGCGGATGCTCCCGTGACAATAAAGGGAGCCGAGGCGGTAAAAAAATCTTATCCCGCATTCTGGGATGAAATCAGGTGACACAATGAGCTTTCCTTACGGTAACAACATAAAGCTTTATATTGACGGCGGCAGCCATGATGAAAAAATAGAGATGACTCTCAGCGGCTTCCCCCGAGGGCTGAGAATCGACGAAAATCATTTAAGCTCCTTTATGAAAAGACGCGCTCCCGGACAGAATGCGTGGTCAACTCCGAGACGGGAAGCAGACAAGCCTGTCTTTCTTTCGGGAATTGAAAACGGAATCACCACAGGAGGAACGATAAAAGCCGTAATCTATAACAGCAATCAGCATTCAAAGGACTACTCTGATGCAGGAATAATACCTCGCCCCTCACACGCAGACTACCCTGCAATTATAAAATACGGAAAAAATGTTGATCTGAGAGGCGGCGGTCATTTTTCGGGAAGGCTTACCTCCCTTTTATGCATTGCAGGTGCCCTTGCAATTCAGTGGCTTAAGGAAAAAAACATAGAAATCGTAGCGCATATTTATTCAATAGGAAATGTAACGGATAAGCCCTTTGACAGTATAAATCCCGTTTTTATCTGTAATGACTTCCCCGTAAACGATGAAAATGCAGGGGAAGAAATGAAGAAGGTAATAAAAAATGCAAAGGAAAGCCTTGACTCTGTGGGCGGTGTGATAGAATGTGCCGTAACAGGTCTTCCCGTAGGGCTGGGAGAGCATCTTTTCAAGGGTGCGGAGGGTGTAATCTCATCTGCCGTTTTCTCTGTGCCTGCCGTTAAGGGCATTGAATTCGGTAAGGGCTTTGCATCGGCAAAGCTTTCGGGCAGTGAGAATAATGATGAATTTTATTTTGACTCCGACACCGTAAAAACAAAAACCAATAACTGCGGCGGTATTCTCGGCGGAATGACAAACGGAATGCCTCTTATTTTCCGTGCGGCAATAAAGCCAACTCCGTCAATCGGAATGGAGCAGAATACCGTAAATCTTGAAACAGGTGAAAACATAAAATATACTATACACGGAAGACACGATCCGTGCATAATCCCGAGAGCAGTACCCGTAATTGAAGCTGCGGCGGCAATTGCAATTCTCGATATGATGCTTGACGGACAAACACCTCCTATTGAAGCTTCAAGAGGCAGAATCGATGAGATTGACAGGGAAATAGTCCGTCTTTTCGGTGAAAGAATGAGGGTATCAGGTCAGGTGGGACAATACAAAAAGGAACACGGACTTGAGCTGTATGTACCCGGAAGAGAAAGTGAGCTTCTTGAAAAAATCCGAAGCTTGTCCCAGGACGGTTTTTCGGAATACACCGAAAGGCTCTATTCGGAAATACTCTCTCTTTCAAAAGAATACCAGAAAACAATTACAGATAAACCTTAAGAGGGTGCCGTTATATGATACACTGTGAAAATTTCAGGGCAGGACTTATCGGACATAAGCTGGGACACAGCTTTTCTCCCGAAATTCATTCAAGGCTTGCCGACTACGAATACCGCCTTTACGAGATGGAAGAGGATGAGGTTGGAGCTTTTCTGAAGAGCTGTCCCCTTGATGCAATGAATGTAACAATTCCTTATAAGAAAACCGTTATGCCGTTTCTTGATTTCATCTCTGACGAGGCAAAAAAAATAGGCTCGGTAAATACTGTTGTAAAAAGGGAAAACGGACTTTACGGCTACAATACCGACTATTACGGCTTTTCGTATATGGTTAAAAAAAGCGGTATTGAGATCAGAAACAAAAAAATTCTGATTCTCGGCTCGGGAGGAGCATCCGTAACGGTAAATGCGGTGCTTTCCGATATGGGCGCCGGTGAAATTGTTGTAATTTCAAGAAACGGTGAAAATAATTACGAAAACATTGAAAAGCACTGTGACGCCGATGTGATTGTAAATACCACACCTGTAGGGATGTTTCCCGATAACGGCTCAAGTCCCGTAAAGCTCCGGATGTTCTGCAAGCTTTCGGGAGCTCTTGATTTAATCTACAACCCCGCAAAAACAAAATTTTTATATGAGGCTGAAGAACTCGGCATTCCGCACATCAACGGACTTTCAATGCTCGTTGCACAAGGAAAAAAAGCAGCAGAAATTTTCCTCGGCAAAATAATTCCCGACGAGGAAATTGAAGCTGTAATAAGTGCGATTGAAGAAAATACACGGAATATTGTTCTTATAGGTATGCCGGGCTCGGGAAAATCTACCGCAGGAAGACTTTCGGCAAAAATCCTCGGAAGAAGATTTATTGATACCGATACTCTTATTGAGGAAAAGGCAGGAATGTCCATCCCCGAAATATTTTCCCGTTACTCAGAAGAGGAATTCAGAAAAATTGAAGCTGCGGCTATTGCCGAAGCGGGTAAAAGCTCGGGTGCTGTAATAGCAACGGGGGGCGGAGCTGTCACAAGAGCCGAAAACCGTTATTCCCTGAAGCAGAATTCCGTTACGGTGTGGCTGAAAAGAGATCTATCTCTTCTGCCCGTTGACGGAAGACCGATATCCCTGAAAAACAATTTATCCGAGCTTTACGAAAAAAGAGCTCCCCTTTATGAGGATTTTGCCGATATCTGCATAAATGTCAGTGAAAATGCAGAGGAAACGGCAGAAGCAATACTGGAAGCAATAAGGAGAATGTAAAATGAAGCTTCTTATAATAAACGGACCGAATCTCAATTTACTGGGCCTCAGAGAGCCCGAGATTTACGGAAAACAGGATTACAGTGCCCTTTGCTCAATGATAGAAAAGGCCTGCGAGGACATTGATTTTGAAATTTTCCAATCAAATCACGAGGGTGATATTGTAGATAAAATTCAGGCAGCCTACCCCGATACTGACGGTATTGTTATAAATCCCGCCGCCTATACTCATACAAGTGTTGCAATTTTAGATGCACTGAAGGCGGTAGGTATCCCCACCGTCGAGGTGCATATTTCGGATATAAATTCCCGTGAGGAATTCAGGAAATTTTCCTTCGTTTCCCTTTATGCCGAAAAGCAGATTGCAGGAAAGGGGCTTGACGGATATATCGAGGCAATCAATTACCTGAAAAACAGATTTCATAATTGATCTCACGGCTTCAGAAGCATAAAAACAGGATTTTTTTCTCTTTACATATAAAAAAAACAGGTGTATAATTTTTCCATAAACAAGAAAAGAGGAATTTGTATGAAAAAGATAGTTTCATTGATTCTCGCGGTTATTACGGCACTTTCCTGCTTCTCGGTTATCTCCTTTGCAGAGGAAGAAAAGCCTCTTGATTATGTGGTGCTCGGCGACTCAATTGCTTACGGTTCGGGTATGATCAACTCCGTTGATGCCTGCTACAGCAAAATTGTTGCAGAAACAAACGGCTACACCTATGCTAATCACTCCATTCCCGGAATTACCTCGGGTGTGCTGCTTACAATGCTCACAGACGGTGAAAAAATCCGTGCAAGCGTTGCAGATGCAGATATCATCAGCATTTCAATCGGCGGAAACAACTTCCTTACAGACAACATAATAGGTCTTGCCTTCGACTGTCTTACAAAAAAGGATATGTCAAAATTTGATGAAATTGCAGAGGCTTACTATGAAGAGCTCAGTGCAATTATGGATAGAATCAATGAGCTGAATCCCGATGCGGTTGTGCTGTTACAGACAATCTACAATCCTCAGGACGGTGCTGCAGGTGAGGTATATCTTGAGGGCGGTACCCGTCTTAATGCTATGATGAGAAAATATGAAGAGGAGCATCCCGGTGAAATTGTAATAGTCGAGGTTGCTGAAGCATTGAACGGTACCCCTGAAAACTTTGCAGATGACAAGATTCATCCCTCCAAGAAGGGCAATGAAGCAATTGCTGTTGAGGTTCTTAATGTTCTTTATGAGCTTGGTCTCGGTGAAAACACAGAACCCGTTATCAGCACTGAGGGGCTTGATTTCAAAATGCCAGTTTCCTATGCAATTCTCATAAACATAGCTTGTGAAATTTTTGCAATGCTGGGCAATCTCGTAAATCCGGGCAAATAAACAAAAGCATAAATTGAGGCACACACCAAAAAAAATGGTGTGTGCCCTTTTTTATATAATACAAAAACAAGAGGGATAAAACCCATCTCCTGTGAAATAAATCACATCAGCTTTACCGACTTTCCGGTATGCTTTTTTATTTCTTCAATATACCCCTGCACGGTAGCCTTTTCAGGAACTGTAAAGGGATTTTCGTTTTTCTTTCCCATACGGGAAAGCTTTGAAAGCCCCAATTCGTGATAGGGGGCAATTTCAACAGCTGTAATATTCTCCGCAGCCTCTGCCGTTTCAGCAATCCCCCTGAAATGCTCGTCTGTGTCATTTACCCCGGGAATTACGGGACAGCGAAGAATTATTCTGCTTCCTCTTTCGTTCAGTGCCTTGAGATTTTCAAGTATTTTTTTATTATCGGCACCTGTATATTTCTTATGAAGAACGGGGTCTGTCAGCTTATAATCAAAAAGGAAGGTATCAATATATTCTGCTGCCTCAAGCATTTTTTCCGTTTCTGTAAAGCCGCAGGTTTCAACGGCGGTATCAAGAGAATTTTCCTTTGCTTTTTTAAGGATTTCAAGCATAAAATCAAACTGTAAAAAGGGCTCTCCTCCTGAGAGTGTGATTCCGCCGCCAGACTCATCAAAAAAGATTTTGTCCCTTAAAACAGTTTTTATAACCTCATCGGAGGATATGGTTTTCCCTGCAATATCAAGGGCACTCACGGGGCAAACAGACACACATTTTTTGCAGAAAACGCAGTTTTCACGGACAAGTATATGCTTTTCCCCAAAAATATGCACACCGTTTTCACAGACCAACTCACATTTTCTGCAGGAAACACACTTATCCCCCGAATAAAGCAATTCGGGGGTAATTTTTTGGGATTCGGGATTGTGACACCACTGACACCTTAAGGGACAGCCCTTGAAAAATACGGCGGTGCGTATCCCCTGCCCGTCATTTATTGAAAATCGCTGAATATTAAAAATATCACCGTGCATCTCAGAAATCCAGCTCTGCAATTACGGGATAATGGTCTGAGGGAACATCACCGAGATACTCGTTTCTGTCAACCCACAGCTTCTTTACCCTCACATCTCCCTTTACGAAAACGTAGTCGATAACGGAGCGGTATTTTTCTTCACCGAGCCATGCGTGGAAGGTGATGTCCTTATCGGTGATTTCTGCCACATCTCTCGCATCAACAAAGCCTCCGTCCTTTACAGCCTTACAGGGTGCAGAGTCGGGCGTAACATTGAAATCTCCCGTAAACACAGCGGGACAGTCGGTGCATATTTCGGCAGCCTTTGCGGCAACAAGCTCTGCTCCCTTCTGCATTGCAACAAGTCCTACATGGTCAAGATGAGTATTGAAATGACAGAATTTTTTACCTGTATCTTTTTCTGTGAGCATTACATAAGAACAGATTCTGATGCAGGCTGCATCCCAGCCGTAGCCGGGCTCATCGGGAGTTTCGCTGAGCCAGAAATTACCCTTTTCACCGGGTGTGAACTTGTCCTTTTTATAGAAAACTGCGGAAAATTCGCCCTTCTCACGACCGTCATCTCTGCCGACTCCAACAAAATCATAGTCGGGAAGCTTCTCACTCAATGCTCTCATCCAGCCGATGTGTGCCTCCTGAACTCCTAATGAATCGGGATCTGCTTCTTTTATTGCGGCGACAACACGGGGAATACGATTTTCCCATTCTCTGCCGTCGTGACCTGCACAAAGCACATTAAAACTCATTATTTTCATATGTACACACTCCTTCTTATCTCTTGATTTTAATTTATCACAAAATGTATATTTATTCAATCCGTTTTTTGAAAAAAGTGTGGAAAACGGATAAGATGTGTGATATTATAAGGTTAATCAAAAATAAAGGAGATATATTATGGATCTTTCACTTATTCTCTATACCTGTACTGTTCTTATCGGATTATTAAGCCTCACGGCATTTTTGTTCCTGAGAGTGAAAAAAACTGATGTAAAATCACTTATGCTAAAGTCCGTTACCAGTGTAATGTTCATTCTGACGGGTGTATTTCTTGCCATCGGAAAGCCCTCTCTTTACGCAGGACTCATTATCGGAGGTCTTGTCTGCGGAATACTCGGCGACATATGGCTTGATATGAAGTTTATGTACCGTCAGGACGAGGATTTTCTCACCAAGGCAGGATTTCTTTCATTTGCCTGCGGACACTTCTTTTACATTGCAGCAATAATTGCAGGTGTAACTCAGTTTAAGGCTGTTTCAATTCCTATGTCTTTGGTAGTAAGCGTTATTGCCGGTCTTGTTATTTACTTCGGTGATAAAATTATGAAGCTTAAATACCACGGCAACTATAAGATTATCTCCGCACTCTACGGCGCACTTCTTTTCTTTGTGACTGCATTTGCATTCAATAACTCAGTTCTTGCAGGTGTCAAGGATAATCTTCACCTTATGGCATTCTTCATCGGCGGAGTATTTTTCATTATTTCCGATATTATCCTTTCAGGCACATACTTCGGTGAAGGCAAGGACAGACCCGTTGATATCATTACAAATCACGTTACATACTATATTGCACAGTTTGTAATTGCAAGCACAATACTTTTTATGTAAAGGAAATTTATTATGAGAAGACAGCAACAGCTCGATTTTTCGGGCATTAAAACATTTTCAGCAAATGACAGAATTAATCTTGTAACAATTGAAAAGCTTATGACACCCGGTGTTACTCCCCACGATGAGTATACCTATGACGGCTTTGATGAGCTTATTGAAAGAATAATCAAAGCAAGAAAAAACGGCAGACCCGTTATATGGAGCATGGGCGCACACGTAATAAAAAACCATCTTTCAAGATACATAATCGAGCTTATGAAGATGGGCATCATCACCCACATTGCCGCTAACGGTGCTACAAGTATTCACGATTTTGAGCTCTGCTATCTGGGAGGAACATCCGAGGATGTCCCCACGGCAATGGAGGACGGCTCCTTCGGTATGTGGGAGGAAACAGGCGCCTGGATGAATGAAGCCATAAATGAGGGGGCGGCATTGAATCTTGGTTACGGTGAGGCTCTCGGAAAATACATAGACGAGCATCCCGAGAAATTCCCAAACCGTGAGGACTGCATATTATGGCAGGCTTATAAGCTTGACATTCCCGCCACATATCATATAGCTCTCGGCACAGACATTATTCATCAGCACCCCACCTGCGATATGGCAAATATCGGCAGATGCTCAGGCATAGATTTCAAGAAAATGGCTTATTCCGTTTCTCAGCTTGACGGCGGTGTTTTTCTCAACTTCGGCTCATCCGTTATCGGTCCCGAGGTTTTCCTCAAGACTCTCTCAATTGCAAGAAATCAGGGTTATCCCACATTCAATATCACAACTGCCAACTTTGACCTTATAAATCTCGGCAATTTCCGCTGTAAGATAGGCTATGAGGATCCCAATTATTACTACAGACCGAGAAAGAATATCGTAAACCGTCCCACCTGCATGGGCGGTATGGGATGGCATTTTGTAGGTGACCATCAGATTACAATCCCCACTCTTTACGACAAATTAAAGGAACAATATTGACTTATGCTGACAAAAAAAGAAGTAAAAGAAATAGCCGAGAAAATAAAAGGATGCAAAATAGGTATTATAGGTGACTTCTGCGTGGACATCTACTGGCACGCTGACATGACCCTTTCCGAGCTTTCCCGTGAAACTCCCCATTATCCCCTACCCGTAACGGCTGAAAAGACCTCTATGGGAGCAGGGGGAAATGTTGCTTCAAATTTAGCAGCTCTTTGCCCTGAAAAAATCTATGCAATTTCTCTTATAGGCGATGACTGGAGAGGTATGCTTCTGCGCTCACTTATAAAGAAAAGCGGTATTTCAGATGAGTATATAATTGAAACCGAAAACCGCTTCACAAATGCCTACTGCAAGCCTATGCGCCACGGCATTTCGGCTACCGTATATGAGGATCCGAGACTTGATTTTGAAAACAGATGCCCCATAAATGAAGATACTGAAAACAAGGTCATTGAATATCTTCGGAAGCTGGCAGAAAAGGTCCAGGTGCTTTGTGTTGCCGACCAGTTCCGTTTCGGTATTGTAACTGACAGAGTAAGAGAGGAAATAATTTCCCTTGCAAAGAAGGGGCTTACGGTCATCTGCGACAGCCGTTATAACATCGGAAAATACACCGACTGCATATTGAAGCCCAATGAGGTTGAGTGCTGGAGAGCGGTTTACGGCAATGACGGCTTTATCGGTGCCTCGGAGGAGGAATTTCTTGAAGCCGCAAAGGCTTTGGCTGTTAAAAACAATGCAAAGGTTTTCTGCACCTTAGGTGACAAGGGCTCATTTGTTACAGACGGTAAGGATGGAATACGAGTAGGCGCAAAGACACTTACAGGTGAGCTTGATATCTGCGGTGCCGGGGACACTTCCCTTTCCGCTTTTTCTCTCGGAATTACGGCAGGTGTACCTATGGAAAAGGCAGCCGCCCTTGCAGGACTTGCTTCAGCTGTTACCGTTAAAAAAATCGGAATGACGGGTACTGCAACTGCAGAAGAAATAGAAAATATTGCAGATTGATAAACAATAAGGTGATGTAAGCAACGGCCTGTTTACATCACCTTAATTATTTCTTAATTTTCCCTTAAGTTGCTTTACAACACATAAAGAACATGTAAAAATGTTTCCAGGAGGGATGAATATGAAAAAATTTATTTGCGCAATACTTACTCTTATTACTTTTTTCGCAATGTCCTTTTCTGCCCTTGCAGGCTCGGTTCCGTATGATTTAGCCGAGTACGATGATGCAGTAATTTACTTCGGTCAGGTGAAAAAGGTCTTTTACGGCGAACAGCAAGCTGCCGTAAAGCCCGTCAAGGTTATAAAGGGGGATGTTCCGATAAACGATGAGCTTAAACTTGTTAAAATCGGATATCAGCCGCTTATTGCAGGCAACACTTACATTTTTGCTTCCTTCGCCGCCCCATCAGAAACCTATATTTTCTTCCCGGACAGCTACGATACCGAAACACTTCACTTGTCCGAGCGTTCCGCCTTTTATGATGAGGTTGAGGAAAGAATTAATTCGGGCAGATATAAGGACACTGATAACCTGAGAATTGACAGAATCAATGAATTTCTGGTAACAGGGACAGGTAAACAGCTGACAGATATTCTCGGTATCAGGAATGACGGCACTGGGACGGTATCAACCAAGGATAATAAAATAACAGAAAAAGGATTTTACAACAATTTCAATGAAATTGTGATTTATCCCGCCGATCAGAAGACAACAGTCGACAAACGGCTTGAGATTATGACAATTTACACGGAAAACGGCAATGAGCTTACTCTGACAAGCGACGGAAAAATTGAGATAGTAAACCACGAAAAATTAAAAAGAGAAGCCTATATTATAAGCACGGAAAACCGTGACAAGCTGATTTCTGTTCTTTATAATGAAAAACTACCGTTTATACATCTCGGCACAGTACAGACAACCGCAGGTGCTGTCTTGATAATTTCAGCTGTTGTAGGAATAATAATAGTAAGAAGACTGAAAAAGAAGAAAGCAAAATAACCTGATAAAAAGGCTCAGGATTAGTTCCTGAGCCTTTTTTAGCTTTATGTTACTTACTTATTCACTATTCACTGTTACTTCTTACTTCAAAAAATAACAGGGTATCTGTTATTTTTTCTCCCAGTTATAAGGTCTTAAGATGAAGTTTATATCTTCCTTTTCGGGGATAATCCAGAAGGATGATACTCTGTTGATATTATGCTCCTTGAATTTATCATAGAGCCATTCCTGCTCCTGAAGTCTCATGGGATTCAGGAAAAAGTATTCGCCCTGCATCTGATTTGCCTTGAAAAATTCCCAGCTTAAGTTTGCAATCTCAACATTTGCCTTCTGAGATTCGTTACCCTCTGCTTTAAGAGCCTTTTCCCATAGCATATCAAGCTTTATCATTGTGTGGATGGGATAATAGCCTGACTGATAGTGCCAGTCAAAGTCGAAGGCATGAGCTGTAGCTCTGACATTTGCAGTCTGTATATCAAGAATTTCCTTGATGTAGGGAGCGGCTTCCTCACCGTAATATTCCGTCATAAAATCAACCATATGATATTCAACATCAGCATTTACGTCCCACTGTAATTTACAGAGAAGATAGTTACGAAGCTCGTTGAAGGCTGCGGAATGACCGTCACCGCAGTTATAAATATATCCTGTGATTCCGATATCGTGCATATACTTCATCGTTTCCTGCATATACTCAAAGTTTGAGAAAAACTGCTGTGAGTAGAGGAAATTGATTGTATAATCGTAGATATATGTTCTGTCGGCAATTTCAGTCCACACGCGGAAATCCTCAGCAATTGTGGGTTCATTATCACCGTAGAGATTCATAAGTGTTTCGTTTCCGTCCTGAGCACCGCACTCTAAAAGAGAGTGGCTGCGGCAAGCCTTATGAAGTCCGCAAAGCACCGGAGCAACATTGGGACGGCAACGAAGGGTTGTGTCCGTGGGAGGACGGTCTGTTTCGTTATATGCATAGAATGTGAATGTGTAATCGGGAAATTCGGGACCTAAAATATCTGCAAGCTTATTTGTAAAAATAAGAGTGGGAGCAGACACTGCACCGTACTTTTCATAAAGTGCTTCACAGCTTTCGCAATGACAGTAATTTATGTTGTCATCCTGACCGATATGAATGAACCTTGCACCGTTTTCGGCATTTGTCATTATCTCTCTGCAGTTTTCAACAACAAGCTCCAGAACATCGGGATTTGTCATACAAACGTGGTCTGTATGGCGCTTCCCGTTTTCATCCATTGCAAAATATTCGGGATGCTCGGCAAAAAGAGCCTTTGGAACAAGGGTAATAAGAGTGGCATCCCAGAGAGAATATGTAAGTGTTCCGCCGTACTTTGTTGCGTTCTTATGGAATGACACATTCATCTTTGTTCTTGCACGGTGTGCTTCATTTGTACCCATAGTGTCATTTCTTCTTACTTCAAAAGAGGGCTCGACAACACGGTTCAGCGCCTTATCAATGACAACATCTTCACTTTCGGGTACTCTTTCAAGGGTGGGAGTAAACCAACGCACACCGAGATACTCCTCAAGGAAGGTATATACACCATACAGTGTTCCGCGGCTGTCCTCTCCGCGTATAATGAAGTTTTCACCGTCCGAGTAAAGTAAGAATCCGTCTTCACCGATTGTTGCATAATTGAATTCTACTGTATCAGAAAGTGCTGTTTCTCCAAGATAAATCGCATCCGCATCAGCAGGGAGTGCCGATTCGGAAACAACAGTGAGCTTTGCACCGCTGATCTTTTCAATATATGTCTGTAGCTCTTCGGCAGCAGTATCGATACATTCATCGTGTGTATCTGCTGTTACGATATAGTAATCGCTTTCTCCGTCTTCAACAATATAAACAGGAGTTTTAACCTCGGGAGCGACATACTCGTCTCCGCCGTAATTTACCGTCATATCCATAGGCGCAAGACCGATGGAAAGGAAAAAGACCTGCATAAAGGATATAAGTGCCTTGAAGGTTGCAGCCATAATAATTCTCCTTTGTAAGTAGATATTGAGTATATGATATCAATTTTAGTATATATTGTCAATCGGATACAGCCAAAACTTTCAGGGGAAGAGATGTGACTCGGACAGAAGAATCTAAGAAGAAGGCTTTCAATGTAAATATACAAAAAAACTGTCTGCAAGGAGATTTCCCTGCAGACAGAAGCTCTGATGCTTATTAATATTCGGGCATTAAAATCTTAATCTTTTTACCCATTGTATAATGAAGTTCGTTTTCGTGAAGCGTGAGACTGAACTCTGCCTTATTTCCGTCATTGTCAACGTCATGATATGGCAGAACTCCGGTGAACTTTATGTGAAGCTCATCCGTTGTGAAAACATCGGCATATTTAAGATACTTTGAAAGGTCGATGCTGTCAGTCAGGTATTCACCGAAAATTTTTGCTATCATTCCGGGAGTAAAATCGTGAATAAGACAAACCTCAAACTTACCGTCGTTAAGATCAACGTCATCATAAAGAGTTATACCGCCCATTCCCTTTGAGGTGGTAATAAGACCGAGAAGAATGTTTGTATTCTTGGTGATTCCGTTAGCTGTATATGTAGCCTTTATCTTCTGAGGTCCCTTAAGAAGAGGAGGCATAGCGGCAACAACATAAGCTGCATGTCCGAGCTTCTTTTTAAGAGTGGGATTTACAAGATAAGGCACCGCGGCAATATAACCGAATGCGGAAACATAGCATACGGGCTCACCGTTTACAATAATGGAGTCCATAAGTGTTTCCTTGCCCTTCTCTGCCAGCTTATCAATGCTCTTGATTGCATCCTTTCTGACAAGGTTAAAGTTGTTTGCCATATCGTTGGTGGTACCAACGGAAATGTGTGCATATACACTGTGCTGTTCTATATCATTAAAGGCACGGAAGGCTTCGTTAACAGTTCCGTCACCGCCGAAGGTTATAAGATAATCTGATACGGGATCAAGCTCCTTTATAAGCTTGATGACATGACCCGAATACTCACTTTTTGCTACTGTGTTGAGTTTGAGACCTTTTTCAACAAACTTGAAAATAAGATGGTCGAGTGCTGCCTGGGAAAACTGTGTTGCTATAGGGTTATAAATAATACTGAAATTCATAGCATTCCTCCTTATAATTTTTCAAAAATATCATACCACATAAAAAGTTAATTTTCTCTTAATGTAATATTTAACATCCTTTTTGTAATTTTTGTATACAGGCACTATTGAAAAAACATACTGAAAATGTTAGAATTTCTCTATATTACAGATTCGGAGT
The DNA here is from genome assembly GCA_045647985.1 of Acutalibacteraceae bacterium. Taxonomy (GTDB): domain Bacteria; phylum Bacillota; class Clostridia; order Oscillospirales; family Acutalibacteraceae; genus RUG806. The sequence continues at coordinate 7,046 of JAZRNB010000046.1, read as the reverse complement.
TGATAATATGAAAAAGACAATACAGAGAAAATATGCACGTCTTATTGCAAGAATCGGTGCAAATATTCAGAAGGGACAGGCTGTTAAGCTCTATGCAAGTGTCGATCAGTATGAATTCGTGACAATTCTTGTTGACGAATGCTACAAGGCAGGTGCAGGCAAGGTTTCTATGGAGTGGGAATATCAGCCTCTTACAAAGCTTGACTACCGTCACAGAACACTTAAATCCCTTTCAAAGGTTGAAAAGTGGGAGGAGGAAAAGCTTAAGCTTATGACAGAAGAGCTTCCCTGCCGTATCTATATCTTAAGTGATGATCCCGACGGTCTTAAGGGAGTAAATCAGGAAAAAATGCAGAAAACACGCATTGCCCGTTATCCCATAATCAAGCCCTACAGAGATGCAATTGAAAACCGCCATCAGTGGACAATTGCAGCAGTTCCCTCATATCAGTGGGCAAAGAAGGTTTTCCCTGAGCTGACAAAGAATCAGGCGTATAATAAGCTCTGGGAGGAAATCCTTAAAACTGTACACGTTTCTGAGGACAACGATCCCGTGGCAATCTGGGAGCAGCACAATAAAACTCTCAGAGAGAAATGTCAGTGGCTTAATGAGTATAAGTTCGATTATCTTCACTATAAGAGCGCAAACGGCACGGATTTCAAGGCATGGCTTATTCCTCAGGGACACTGGTGCGGCGGAAGTGAGCTTACAAAGCAGGGAGTTGAATTCAATCCCAATCTTCCCACCGAAGAGGTGTTCACATCCCCCATTGCCGGCAAGGCAGAGGGAAAGGTTGTCTCCACTAAGCCTCTTTCCTATGAAGGTCAGCTGATTGAAAACTTCTCAATTACCTTTAAGGACGGCAAGGCTGTGGAATGGGAAGCCGAAAAGGGACAGGAGCTTCTTACTAAGATGATCACTATGGACGAAACCGCATGTATGCTGGGTGAGCTTGCACTTATTCCGAAAAACAGTCCCATAAACGAAAGCGGAATTCTGTTCTACGAAACACTTTTCGATGAAAACGCAAGCTGTCATATTGCTCTCGGAGCAGGATATAATGATACAATTGACGGTCATCTTGATATGACAAACGAGGAGTGCAGAGCTTTGGGTATCAATGACAGTATGATACACGTTGACTTTATGATAGGTGCCGATGATATGGAAATCACGGGATATAAGGACGGAAAGGCTGTAAAGATTTTCGAAAACGGAACATGGAGCAAATAATTCAGGCCTCCGAAGCTCCGGGCGGAATAAATAAAAGCCTGATACAAAAAAATTCAAGTGCAGAAGCGGTAATAAAGCTTCTGCACTTTTTCTTTTATTTGCAGGAGGGAAATGCCCTCCCCTGTAATAGTATTTTTCGGATTACTTTATATTTCCTTCAAGGAAATTCTCTTCGGTAACTCTGCCCTCTGCATTTACGCGGAAGGTTTTGATTTCACAGGGAAGGAAGTCTGCCTTGAAACCGCAGTCGAGCATATCGCATACAACAACAGCTCTTGTTTCCTTACCTGAGGTTTCAGCAAAACGAAGAACAACATCGCCTGAACCGTCTTCTGCTAATTTGAATGCTGTCATAACAACATTTTCTTTATCACAGTAGATAAAGCGCTTTGTCTGAGGCTCTGTGCCCTTATGATAGCTTTCGGGAACGAGAACGGGACGGACATTGAAGAGTGCTGCTTCCTTTGTAATGCCGTTCATTTCGGGGGCACCGTCACAAAGGAATATGCCATATTCAAAGGTCTGCTTTCCTTCATCTGTGAAGTTAAAATCTGCTGCAGGACGGTGTGAATAGTGGTCTGCGAAAATAACATTTCTCATAAGGGTTATGCGAAGGTCATTTCCGGGACAGTCATAGGAATACTTGCTGTCATTAAGAACTGCAAGAGTTCTTCTTGTACCGTTATCAAAGGATATTGCACCCCAACGCTGGGCGGGCTCTTCCTCGCCGTTTACAGGTCTTCTTATAAAGCCTGCAGGAATTTCGTAGGTATTTTCTGCATTCTCTCCGTCAACGGGGAAGGACATTTTAAGCATAGTGAACTTTTCCTGCCAGATAGCCTTACACTTAACGCGAAGCACCTTAGAGTCGGAAGCAAGGATGAAGTCCTGAGTAAGGTGGGATTCACCGAATTTGCTCTTTACACGGACTACTGCACGGGCAGGACCATTTTCAACCAGCTCAATGCTCTCGCAGTCCATAACACCCTTTACATTGTGGAAGGTAAACACATTGTGTGCCCAGGTGTCTGTTTCGTGATCGTCAATTACTGTAGGTACGGCAACAGCCTTTTCCTCACTTGCATAATCAAAGCCTGTTTCCTTGTTTACAAGGCTTACAATTGCACCTGTTTTTCCGGAGAATGTTGTCTTGATATATTTATTTTCAATTGTAAGACCGTCAGCTGCAACATCGGAAGCTATGCTCTTTACCTCATCCTCTTCTCTCCACCAGGTAAGCCAATAGGTGCTGTAGCCGAGAGCAGGAACCTTTGCAATAAAGCAGGTATCCATATGAGAATCATTTGAACGGGATGAACGGACATTCTGGAAGGGCACATCGTTACCCTCTGAGTCTGTTACCTTGCTTGATGCATTGTATGCACGGACTGACACTTCAATATCAAATGAATGGGGATTGAACACAACAACGGGACGGGGGAATTTTCCGCAGGACTGATTTCTTACCTCGGTGCATACGGGATCGGAAACGCCCTCTACCCAGGTGTCAATCTTTCTTGCGATACGAAGCACAGCTTCATTATAAATCTTAGAGGAAAGATTCATTGCGTGTCCCATGGAATCTCTTACATCATCGTAAGCCTCCATAATGGAGCAGCCGCAGAGAATATCGTGGAACTGATTGAAGCATACCTCTCTCCAGGCAGTTTTGAAATCCTCTGTCTTTGCTTCCATTTTATATTCCTTGTTTGCAACGGTTGAGAATGCTTCGGAAGCAAAAAGTGAATTTTCAGCCTGACGGTTAAGCTTTTTAACCATACTTGTAGCACTGTAGCAGCCGCTTGCGTGGTGCTGTAATTCATCCTTCCATAAGGGAAGGTCGGGTAACTGAAGTGTCAGAGCCTTAAAGTACATATCGGGAGAGGAGAACTGAAGCTTATGCCAGCCCTCGCGTGCCATATTTTCTTTGAGATATTCGATATCTGCCTTTGTGGGACCGCCACCGTGATTTCCTACACCATAGAAAAGCATCATACCGTGGCCAGTTTCGTTTATGAATTTTTCGGCACATTCAAGTCCGGAATCAATGGCTCTCTGACCGTTATCGGCATAGCCGTGAGGCAGACGGTAGGTCAGCACCCTTGAGCCGTCCATACTCTCCCAGAGGAAGGTCACGGGGATGTCGGGATTTTCGTTGGGTGTCGGTCTCTGGAAAACATAATTTGTCATACCGCCCTTGAAAAGCAGCTGAGGCATCATTGCATTGTGACCGAAGGAGTCAACATTGTAGCCTGTTGTGCAGATTTTGCCGAATTTTTCATAATAATAAAGCTGTGAATAAAGTGCCTGACGGGCAAAGGATTCGCCTGAGGGCATATTACAGTCGGGCTGTACCCACCAGCCGTTTACGGGTACCCATCTGCCCTGCTTTACGCGTTCTGTGATTTCAGCAAACATATCGGGATCAATTTCTTCAACCCACTTGTAATAAGCGGCAGAGGAGCAGGTAAACACGAAATCGTTATACTCGTTAAGTCTGTCAAGTGCGCTTCTGAAGGTCTGAAGCACTTCGCCGCAGCCCTCCTGCCAGCGCCAGAGCCATATGGTGTCAAGATGGGCATTGCCTATAAGATGTACTCTTTATGTATCAGCCATTTTTATTCCTCCTCTATAAGTCCTGCGTATCTGCCGAGCCAATATGCGAATGTGTAAACATAAGCACTTTCTATCTGATAGCAGTCGCGTCCGCCCTCGTGATCCTTATAAGAATAGGGGCATCTGTCATATTTTGAAATGGGGAATTCATCGGGGCAAATTCTCCATGAGGTTTCCTTTTCACCGCCGTATCTTGTGCGGCAGGGCACGTCATAACGGGAAGATACACCGACTGATGTAACAAGTCTTGTAACACCTACACGTCTGAACCAGTCAGAAAGTGCATCGGTATCAATATCGTCTTCAGGACAGGAAAGCATATAAGGAATATCGTAAGCAGGATTATGCTCACGGCGGAAGGTTCCGTTCCAGCCTCTGTAGCCGTTCTTGTAAAGATTTTTAAGCTCCTCATCCTCTTCAAGATTAATAAGAAGCCAGTATGAGCAGGTTGCAAGCATATTGTCTCCGTACATAAGACCTTCTACATCCTCACCACCCTCAAGAAGTGCGGAAATGTGGAATCGCTCCTTATGAAGAGAGGTAAGTCTTGCATAGCCCTCTTCTTTTACAAGAGTGTTATAGGTTTCTTCCCAGATACCCTTTTCTCCCGTAATTTTCATTACAACCTTAAGGTACATAAGAAGCTCTGCAGCATTAAGACAGCCGTCAGACCAGCCAAGCATCTGATTAAAATATGACTTGCTCCACTTTGCCCAGGTGGTAGATTTACCTGTAGTGGTTTCGTGAAGCTCGAAGCCGTGGTCAATAATGTGTTTCATTGTATTCTTTGCGGCATTCTTTACAATTTCATCAAGCTCGGGATCTTCATTTCCCATAATCTCGTGGAAGAAATACATAAGAAGATACTGATGTGTGATTTCATCGGAGCTTGTATCCCCCTTATAGACAATACCGTCGTGAGAATATCCGAGATCTGTATAAAGATGGGAAAGTCTTTCGGGGATGGGAGCGCCTGCATAAATTTCCTTGCCTGCAATTCCCCTCTTCTTCGCATCTGTTGTGGGAAGACATACAGCCTTATCACCCATTTTCTTATAGAAAAGTCCGTCATCGGGCAGGGGCTCTGTCGGCACAAGATATGTTCTTGCAACAAAGCCGTCACCGCGTCCTGCAACATACATAAGAAGCATACATGCTTCGGTAGCTCTTATTGCAGCTGCCTTTGCAGCAACTGTTCTTTCATCAGCTTCGCCGTACTTCTTCTTATAAACATCGTATTTACAAAGCTCACCTACTGCATATGCACAGGTAAAGCTACCCGAATTATCGGAGTGTCCGTAAGGAACAACAGACTCAAGCTCTCTCGGTACAGTAAGTGTTCTCTGTGTACACATACCGCGGCGGGAAACATATTTTTCGGTTTCGGCTGTAAGTATTAAAGCCTTTTCCTCACAGGTAATTTCACTGAGCACTATATTTGTAACTGCAGTAGCAGTCAACACCCATACACTTTCCTTTTCGCCCTCTTCAACATAAATTGCCTTTACGTCGTTATCGGGAAGATCGCGTGTAGCGGAAAAGAACTGCACCTTATCAACATCATTGACTGCGTTTTCCTCATAACGGGTAAGCCCGTTGGGAGCACCCAGCCATAAAGCGTTTTTGCTCTTTGCAAAGCAGGTATAATCCTTCTTACGGGAAGGCAGCGGATAAAGCACGCCCGAAAGGTCGGGAGCGCCGCTTTTCACTGAAAAAGCCCCCTTGGGAACTGCGGAATCATACTTGCCGTAAATCTTTACTTCTCTTGCCAGAGAATTTTTCAATTTAATGGTTTTCATAAAATCCCCCTTGGTATACATAATCATAATAATTTTACTATTATTTTTAACAAAAAGCAAGTAAGTCTTGTATATAACAAGAAAAAGTTATATTATATAGTATATCCGTAATACGGAAATACAGCTCCCCGGAGGTATTATGAAGGAAGAATATTCGAGAACGGCTATGCTCTTAGGTGAAAAGGCAGTAGAAAGACTTGTCGGATCAAATGTAATAATCTTCGGCTTAGGCGGTGTCGGCTCATATACGGCTGAGGCTCTTGCCCGTGCAGGTGTGGGTGCGCTTACGCTTGTTGACGGAGACAGGATATCACTTTCCAACATAAACCGACAGCTGTATGCACTCCATTCAACCGTAGGCAAATATAAAACTCAGGTGGCAAGAGAGAGGATTCTTGACATAAATCCCGATTGTAAGATAAAGATTATCACAGACTTTGTGACACGGGAAAACATTAAAGCATTTTTCCCCGAAAAATTTGATTTCTGTGTTGATGCAATTGATGACACGGGGGCAAAAACAGCAATTGCTGTAACGTGCGAAGAAAAGGAAATTCCCCTCATTGCATCAATGGGCACGGGTGCTAAAATGTCAGGTGAGTTTTTTAAGATTACCGATATAAACAAGACCGAATACTGTCCCCTGTGCCGTGTTATGAGAAAAAAATACCGTGACGCGGGGCTTAAAAGGGTTACAGTACTTTATTCCCCCGAAAATCCCGTTTCTCCGAAATTCATTCCCGAAAACGAGGACGAAAAACGGCTTCCTCCCTCAAGCATCAGCTTTATCCCCTCTCAGGCAGGTCTGCGTATTGCAGAATATGTAATAAAACAGCTTATCTGCATATAAACAGAAAAACCATTCTCACAATATACCTTGGTCGGACACTTCCGATAGTTTATCCGTGACAGCAGACTACTGCCCGTTGATCATGATATAAAATCATTTTTACACTACAGCAAGGAATTTGAATGCAATGCAAATCAAAAAGCCGTCTGCACACAGCAGGCGGCTTTACTCATATAATAAAAAGACAAAAAAAAGACGGCATTGAAGCCGCCGTTTAATTATATATCCTTATGCTATGGTTTCGGAAGAAAATTCCTCTTCACAAGAGCAGGATACATAATTTTCTTCATCTGTTGTGTTCTGCTTTTTGTTGATAAACTTTGTTACAACTACATAAATACCTGCTATTGCAGCGGCAATAGCTATAACGATAGCAACTATCTTAAGAGCCTTTTTCATAATATTACCGTCCTTTCAAAATTGGGATAAACGGTTTAACACGGTCCGTTTATCCGTGTGTTTTCCGGAGCAACACCGCGGGTTAACTGGAGTGCCTGCAAAAATCAGAGGCACTTACGCCTTGTTGAGCTTTGTAACAAGAGCAGAC